>CAZURK010000234.1:0-24729 GCA_964623055.1 uncultured Pirellulaceae bacterium | reverse complement strand
ACTTGTCCTTCGGTATTACCAACCACCAAGTCCTTGCGCCCGTCGCCGTCCAGATCCACTACCGATATGCTCGCTCGGCCGGTCGGTACGCCCTGCCCGACGGTAGCATCAAGGACAATCACTTCAGTACGAAAGTCCGCCGGCCCCGAGTCGGCCTCGTTCAGCAAGACCCGCACGTTCCCTTCGAAATCGCCCATAGCCAAATCGTACCGTTGATCGTTGTTCCAATCGACGATGGCCAGGGTAGTTCGGACGCCAACGTCAACGTTGCCCTTCGCCCCCGGCTGCCCAACCTGAACGGGAAAAGGTGATGCAAAGATCGGCTCGGTATCGTTGTGCTCGTTCAACGCCACCTGGACTGTGCCGTCGGCGAGCCCCATCACCAAGTCCTTCATGCCGTCCTGGTTCCAGTCAAACACACGTGGAAACACGCCAAGGCAACCAGCGCCGGGTACCGACAAGTCACCCACCGCGGTTTGTGCGTATGAGAACGGGCCGTATGCTGGGGCAGCATTCGTGCCGGAATTCAGATACACGCGTATCTTGCCTTCGAGAGTGGCTGTTTTCTCACCGACGATCAGATCCGTCAGGCCGTCACTGTTCCAGTCGGCTAGTGATGGGACCGAATAGCTGGCCACGTGAATATCCGCGCCGCCCGCCTGGACTGTCATCGCCGGGCCAAATGAGATGGTCGCAAGCAGCGCGCGTTCTTCGAGTCGCTCTAGGCCTAGGCCAAGTTGGCGAGTGAATCTCGCGCGGCGCTGAGTACTCTGGCGACGAGATGTGTTTATGAGGCGTCTTGATCGCCACTTACCGGTGAACATCGCGATGTGCCTTTCTTGAGAAGCGGTTCGCGTTTGGGAAGGGTGCGGTCATCGACTTGGAGACGTGAGCGTTACGATGGCGGCGGGCCGCGTCTCGATAGATCGGCGCGATTGTGGATCGTCAGTGCGCCGGCAGAGAAGGCCGCTGGCATACCGCCCAGCGGCGAAGTAGGGGCGTAGCGGTTCAGTGGGGCCGTCTCAGACAATGCGAGCACGCAGGCTGTCTCCCATCGTGATCCTGCCCCAAAAGAACCTCAAGGGATACAAAGTTCCGAACATTGCCAACTGCAGACAATAAGATACGCTTGGCCCATTTTACGTTCAAGTGGCGGGCAATTGAACCGTCATGATTAGTATTTTCTTGTTTTTATCGGGGGATCTGGTTCGGCGACGCTGCGGTCAAATGGCGAGCGTGGCTTTCCGGTCGCTGTCTGGTAGAATCCCCGACGCATGATCGCGGAGACTACATCGTTCCTTGAAAAAAGCCGATCCGTGCGGGATGGAGAACGATCGCAACCGTATTGGTCGCTACGAGGATGGCCTCCCAAAATGACCACTGATCCAGTAACAGCCACTTGTGCGTCATCCACGTTGTCGGGCCCTGTTGGGCAGGCGGAACGAATCGTGTCGCTTGATGTGTTGCGCGGCTTTGCGCTGTTGGGCATTCTGGTGGTCAACGTCGTCTCGTTCTCGATGATTTCGGCCGTGTACCTGAATCCGACGGCTCAGGGCGATTTGAGCGGTGCCAACTACTGGGTCTGGTTGCTGACTCACGTTCTTGTCGACACGAAGTTCATGAGCATTTTTTCGATGCTGTTCGGGGCCGGCATCGTTTCGATGGCGGGACGAGCTGAAGCCGCCGGTCGTTCGGGAATGGGATTGCACTTCCGACGAATGTTTTGGCTGATGCTGTTCGGCCTGCTGCACGCTCATCTCCTGTGGTACGGCGACATTCTGTTCCTGTATGGCGTCTGCGGGCTCGCGGTTTACTGGCTTCGAAAACTGAGGCCAGCCCTTTTGTTCGTCGCGGGATTCGTATCTCTTGGTGTGGGAACGGGAATCTCGCTTCTGTCCGGCTGGTCAATGCCGTACTGGCCCGAACAACAGTTGGCGGAAATCAGCATGGACTGGGAACCGTCGCCGGATGTGATCGAGGCCGAGGTGGCCGCTTACCGCGGCGATTGGCTTCAGCAGGTGGCGCATCGAGTGCCGGCGGCCATCGAGTTCGAGACGCTGATTCTGCTCGTTTGGGGATTCTGGCGGGCTGGCGGAATGATGCTACTCGGTATGGCCCTGTTCAAGATGGGCGTTTTCAGCGCTCAACGATCAAGACGCTCTTATCTGCTTTGGGGCGCTGCCGCCGTATTGATAGGCGTTCCCACAATCCTGTACGGCGTAAGACAGAACTCTGCGGCCAATTGGGAGGTGCGCTACTCGTTTTTCTTCGGGCCACTCTACAACTACTGGGCCAGTATTCTGGTCAGTCTCGGGTATGTCGGACTGGTGATGCTCGTCTGTCGCAGCCGACTCGCGATGGGAGCGCAACGAGTGCTCGCCGCGGTGGGCGAGACTGCCTTGTCCAACTACTTGTTCCAGACGATCATCTGTACGACGATTTTCTACGGCCACGGGCTGGGCTGGTTCGGTACCGTAGAACGCGTTGGGCAGTTGGGTATTGTGATTGCGGTCTGGACACTTCAACTGGTTGTCTCGCCGATCTGGATGAGATGTTTTCGCTTCGGGCCGTTTGAATGGTTGTGGCGCACGCTCAGCTATCTGCGATGGCAGCCGATGCGCCGGGTACGTCAATGAGCCAATCGACTCCCATGTTTGCTTTGAAAGCACGCTATCTGTTTCCGGTGGACGTACCTCCGGTTGCAGAAGGGGTATTGACTATCGCCAAGGGCCGAATCGTTGCGATCGGGGAGAACTTGTCGGGGCATCCGCCAGTCGACCTGGGTAACGCCGCGATTCTCCCAGGGCTGGTCAATGCGCACACACACCTGGAATTCAGCGACTTTTCGACTCCGATTGGCCAGCCGGGTATGCCGTTCACTGATTGGATCGCTGCCGTTGTCGCGCATCGGCGTAGCCGCGAATCAGCGTCGGCTGACATTGCCGAAGAGCGAGCGGCCGCTGTCGCACAGGGATTGGCGGACAGCCTTCGTTGTGGTTCGACCACGCTGGCGGAGGTCGCCACGCCGGGGTGGCCCGAGCAGGCGATCCGGTCGTTTCCCCTCGACACGTCCGTGTTTCTGGAACTTCTCGGCTTATCTGCTGACAGAATTGAGCCGCTAATCGGACAAGCTCGGAACCACATCGCTGGGGCCGTGGATGCCACGTGGCACGCCGGCGTCAGTCCTCATGCCCCGTATACCATACATCCTGGCTTACTGCGACGCGCGGCCCAAGTGTCCAACGAAGCCCAAATACCGCTGGCAATGCACTTGGCTGAATCCGAGGAGGAATTGGAACTGTTGCGCTCCGGCACCGGGCCGTTCGTCCGCTTGCTCGAAGGTCTCGAGGCATGGCACCCATCTGCCATCGCTCGCGACGCTACGACGCTGGACTATTTGGAGATTCTATCGACGTCGCATCGTGCATTGGTCGTTCACGGCAACTACCTCGACCGAACAGAGATCGAGTTCTTAGCCGCTCGAAATGAACAGATGTCGGTCGTTTTCTGCCCGCGGACGCATGCATACTTCGGTCACAAGGAGTATCCCCTTTCCGAGATGCTGTCGGCGGGCGTCAACGTCGCCTTGGGCACGGATTCGCGGGCCTCGAATCCGGACCTGAGCATCCTTGAGGAGATGCGATACATCTATCGCCGCTTCGGAGCGGTGCCCCCAGACGAAATCCTCCGGTTGGGGACAGCCAATGGCGCAAAATCGCTCGGATTGGACGGCGAAATTGGTGTGTTGGTCACAGGAAAACGCGCCGACTTGACGGTCGTTCAGTTGCCCGACGCGGTTTCGGACGATCCTTACGAGTTGCTACTGGGCACTTCCGGCCCCATCGTTCAAACCTATTGTCATGGCCGGCCATGCATTCTCCAAAGCCGGGAGCTGGGCGAACCTGCCGGGTGACGTGAGGGTCTCTTAAGGTTAGAATGGTGTCTGCGTGCGACTTACTAGGTCTCCACAAAGGAGTTTTTGTGTCAAGCTCTACCGCCGGCTCACCCAAGGTTTCTCCGGACAATTCGCAACGGAGCCTCCAACTCGCCATGGCTGCGGCACGAACCGCGGCAGAAAATCGCGGCCAAGACGTCGTCGTCTTGGACATGCGCGAACTGACGCAGATCTTCGACTATTTTGTCATCGCCACCGGAACGAGCCGCCGCCAGTTGCACGCGATGAGCGAGGAGATCGATCACACGTTGGAGGACGATCTCGGAGACCATCGGTACGGCATCGAGGGCTACACGGAGAGCCGATGGATCGTACTGGACTACGGGACAGTCGTAATTCATCTGTTTGACGAAGAGACTCGCCAATACTATGACCTGGAAAACCTCTGGGCCGAAGCGAAGCCAGTGGATTTGAGCAAGGTTCTGGCGGGCATCTAACGTTCTTTCCGTTCCTGGGCCGTTTCTTGGGGCTTATACAAAAGCCGAAGCAACGGTATCTTTGTAGTCCCGTGATCGACGTTTCAGGTTTTGGGTGCCAGGAAAGGGTGCCCACTCCAGACTCCTGAGGCCCGGTAATAGTTTCAAGACACCACCTTCACCAACTACTATGAACATTCTGACGGAACTGCGAAGCCGCTTTCATTTGGCGCTGGACGGAATAGTCGACGATCCGACGGATCTCTTGGATATGGTACGCCCGGCCCAGGACGCCCGGTTTGGCGATTATCAAGCGAATTGTGCCATGCCGCTGGGGAAACGGTTGGGCAAGCCGCCACGCGACGTCGCGGCGGAGATTGTCGGTAGGCTTGATGTCGATGACATGTGCCACCCGCCTGAGATCGCTGGGCCCGGTTTCATCAATTTGCGTTTGAAAGACCAATGGCTGACGGAGCAACTGGCGGGTGCTTTGGCCGACTCGCGACTAGGCGTACCGGAAGTCGAGCAACCACGGACGTACGTCATCGACTACTCGTCGCCGAACGTGGCCAAGGAGATGCACGTGGGACACGTTCGTTCCACGGTGATTGGCGATTCGCTCGCGCGAACGTTGCGCTTCCTGGGGCATCAGGTGATCAGCGACAACCACTTGGGCGACTGGGGCACCCAGTTCGGCATGATCATCTACGGCTTCAAGCACTTCAAAGACGACGAGGCGTACCAGAAGCAGCCCGTCAAGGAACTGGGACGGCTGTACAAACTGGTCAATCAGTTGGTCAACTACAAGAACTGTCAGAGATCGTTACCCGACTTGGAGCGTCAAGTTGAGCAGCGAGAAGAGGCCGTCGGTGGTCGGCAAGACGCAGTTGCCTCGGCTGACAAAGCGTCCAAGAAGAAAGCGAAGAAGGCGCTGCGAAAACTACAGTCGCAGTTGGATGAGGCCAAATCCGAATTGGACGCGGCGCTAGGCAAGATCCAAGCCGTGGGCGACGATCCGCACTTGTCTGCCTTGGCAGCGCAGCATCCGGGAATCGATGAAATCGTGCTGCAGGAAACGGCGAAGCTGCACGCGGACGACGAGGAGAACCTGACACTTTGGAATGAGTTTCTGCCAAAGTGTCGCGAGGACATCCAGCGCATTTACGACCGCTTGGACATTCGTTTCGACTACGAGTACGGCGAGAGCTTTTACCATCACCAACTGCCGGATGTCGTAGCACAGCTTGGCGACAAGGACCTTGCCCGAGAAAGCGAAGGGGCAATGTGCGTCTTCCTGGATGGCTTCGACACGCCGATGATCATTCAGAAGAAGGACGGAGCCTACCTGTACGCCACGACAGACCTGGCAGCGATCCAGTACCGGATGAACACATGGAAACCGGCCGCGATTTTGTACGTAGTCGATCATCGCCAAAGCGAACATTTCGAAAAACTGTTTGCCGCCGTGCGGTTGTGGGGATACACCGACGTGGAACTGCAGCACATCAGCTTCGGGACCGTGCTGGGCGAGGATGGCAAGCCGTTCAAGGCACGCGCGGGCGACGCAGTGGGGCTGGCCGGGTTGCTGGACGAAGCGGTCAACAAGGCACACGGCGTCGTCTGCGCCAACGACGATGCCAAGCCAACCGGGGCGGAGTTGAGTGACGAGGAGCGAAAACACATCGCCAGTGTGGTCGGCCACGCCGCGATCAAGTACGCCGATCTGTCGCAGAACCGCGAGAGCGACTACGTCTTCAGCTACGACAAGATGGTGGCTCTGGAAGGCAACACGGCGACGTACATGCAGTACTCGTACGCACGCACGCAGAGCATTTTTGCCAAGGGGCAGGTGAATGTGGACGCCCTTCGCGAATCGTCGGCCACGATCACGCTGGATCACCCGATGGAGCGGGCATTGGCATTGGAACTTATGCGGCTTGCCGAGGGCTTGGACGAAACGGTTACGGACTACCGGCCAAACCAACTGACCAGCTACTTGTTCGAACTGGCAAAACGCTTTTCCGGCTTCTTTCAGGAGTGCCCGGTGCTGAAGGCGGAATCCGATCCTTTGCGCCATAGTCGCTTGCTGCTTTGTGATTTGACAGGCCGTACGATCAAGCAAGGGCTCGACCTCCTCGGGATTAGCGTCGTTGACAAAATGTGATGGCCGCTGGCGTGCAGTCGGGTGTCGGTTTCCGAGAAACCTGCTAGACTGATTAGAGAGGATATCTGGCCCGTTGAAGTAGATCACCATAAACTCAGACTAGGGAGGGTTGAGAGGACGATGAGCGAAACGGGGCAAACACCGGAGAATCCCGGCGAAGAAGGCGGGCAGCGTAGCGAACAGGTCCGCGTCCAGCACGTCAGCGCACGAGTCCCCGATCAAGTCAGCCGAGGGGCGTTTAGCACCGGCGCGATCGTGATGACCGGCGGGAACGAGTTCATTATTGACTTTATACAGAACCTGGGCACGCCTGCGTGCGTTGCGTCGCGGGTCGTAATGCCGCACGCGTCGATGCCACAGTTCATCGAGGCGTTGCGCAAAAACCTGGATATCTACAAGCAGCGTTTTGGCGATCCGCCGGCGCTGCCGCGCAACCCGACGCCGCCCAAGCAGCCCAGTGCCCAAGAAATCTATGACGATTTGAAGCTGCCGGACGATATGCTCAGCGGCGCGTATGCCAACGGAGTGATGATCGGGCACACGCCGTCGGAATTCAAGTTTGACTTCTTGACGAATCTCTTCCCTCATTCGGCGGTGTCGGCACGTGTGTTCTTGTCAGCACCACAGGTGCCGAGATTATTGGATTCATTGCAGGGCACGTACAAGCAATTCCAGCAGCGGGTCCAACAGCAGCGTGACGCACAGCAAGGGCAGGATCCGCCGCCGCCGGCAGGACCCTCCGGGGACCAACCGATAGCTTAGCATCGTTCGAGAAATGACTGTCGAAGGACGGGGCAATGGCCCCATCCTACGTAGCTTGGGGCCACTGCCCCGAGCGAGCAACGTGACAGTTATTCCTCGTACGGTCCTTGTTTGGATTTCGGAATTCGGAGCATGTCACGAGTCGTTATTCAACCTCCTGATGCAGAACTGCTGGCCGACGGTGCCAAGGTCGGTGGCTGGTGGCACGACGAGGAAAAGACGGAACGCGTCGTCTGCGATCTGTGCCCGCGGGCGTGTAGCTTGAAACCAGGCGACCGTGGTTTCTGTTTTGTGCGTGAAAACCGCGATGGGCGGATGGTACTGACCACGTACGGGCGCAGCACCGGTTTCTGCATCGATCCGATCGAGAAGAAACCGCTGAATCACTTCTATCCGGGCACCAGCATCCTTTCGTTTGGGACGGCGGGCTGTAATCTGGGATGCAAGTTCTGCCAGAATTGGGAGAGTTCCAAGTCGCGAGAGGTCTCGCGACTTAGTGAGCACGCAACGCCGGAAACGATCGCTGCAGCCGCTGCGGAACTCGGTTGCCACAGCGTCGCGTACACGTACAACGATCCGGTCATTTTCGCGGAGTACGCCATTGACGTGGCCAAAGCCTGCCGGGCCGTAGGTGTCAGGTCCGTCGCGGTCACCGCTGGCTACATTATGCCTGCGGCACGGGAAGCTTTTTTTGCGCAAATGGACGCGGCCAACGTGGATCTGAAAGCATTCACCGAGCGGTTTTACCACAAGCTCAGCTACGCTCATCTTCAGCCGGTGTTGGACACATTGGCGTGGCTGAAACGCGAAACCGACGTGTGGTTCGAGATTACCAACTTGGTTATTCCTGACGAGAATGATTCGGCCGAAGAGCTGAACAACATGTGCGACTGGGTGCTTGAGGCCGTCGGCGACGAGGTGCCGTTGCACTTCAGCGCGTTTCATCCGGACTTTCGCATGCGAGACAAGCCGCGGACGCCGATCGAGACCCTGCTGGCGGCCAGGGAAATCGCGCTCCGCCGAGGCGTGAAATACGCTTACGTCGGCAATGTGGACGACGTGACGAACCAGAGCACGTATTGCCCGCACTGCGGCGAGCTACTAATCGAGAGGAACTGGTACGAACTGGGCGCTTACAATCTTGGCGGCGATCGCTGCGGACATTGCGACGGCCGGATTGCGGGGCGATTCGAACAGACGCCTGGCACATGGGGTAGTAAACGCCGGCCGGTGCGGATCTCGCAGTTCGCCCGTCCGCAGCAGCAATCGCCCGGGGCAGACGACAAGGAAAATGACATGGCCACAGAAACGCAGTCGGAAGGCACGGGTGACGCGGGAAAGGTGCCGCACAGCCCGCAACTGAGCGAGCAGCAGGAATCTGCGATTCATCGAGCGGCGTGCGAAGTTGTCTCGGCGGGAGTCCGAGGCATCAAGCCGAGTCTTACGGACCAGACGTTGGCCGGATGTGCCGAGCAGACGGTGATGGGGGCCTTCGTTACGCTGAAACGGAAAGGGAAACTCCGCGCCTGCTGCGGCATGTTGGGACAACCAGTGCCAGTGGCAGAAGCTGTCGAATACGCAGCGATGCGAACGGCAACCGAAGACGCGCGTTTTCCAACGATCTCGCCGACCGAACTTGAACACTTGCACGTGGATGTCACCTTGCTGTTCGGTTTTCAACCCATCAAGGCCAAGGGGAAGGACCGGGTAGACGAGGTGGAAGTGGGCCGCCATGGCCTGCAGATCCAACGTGGCGGTTCGTCTGGGCTACTGCTGCCGAGCGTGCCCATCGAGCACGGTTGGGATGCGGAGACGTTCCTGCAGCAAGTGTGTCGCAAGGCAGGACTGCCAACCACCTCTTGGCTGGCGGACGACGCTCAATTGCTGAAATTCGAAGGGCATATGATCCCGGCTGACTTCGATCCCACAGCACTTGGTGGCAACGACGGCGAGCAGCCGCCGATGTTCACCGATGCGGAGTTGAGTCAACTGCGCGACCACTGTCTCAACAATATCGCGGTCCTCGCACAAGGCGCGACGCCCAACTACTACCTACCTGACTGTCCCGATGGAACCGTCGTCGTCGCGGCTCTGACGGTACGACTTGCCGAGGACCAGGAGCCGCTCCTGCTGTCGCAGATGTCGTTGCGCCCCGGTATTCCACTGCAGGCCACCCTGGTGAAACTTGCAGAAGCTGCGGCTTCGGCCGGCAGACGTCAGGGGCTCGGCAAGGATGCGATCGAGCGGATTCACGTTGGTCTCACTGTGTTGTACGACCCGGCCATGCACGGCACGGCGGCCCAGGCCGACTTGGCGGGCGTCGACGCCGGCCGACGTGCCATCCTGGTGCTTGAAGGGGACCGAAGCGCCTGGGCGTTCGATCCGGCCAAGTCCGCCGAACAGTTGCTCGACCAAGCCTCACGTGACGCTCGGGTCGCCAATCCCGAATCTGCGTCGGTGTTCAGCCTTGCGGCTCTTTCCAGCGAGGCTGCCGTGCGACTGTCCAACGTACCTCGAACACGTCACGCAGCCGCTGCCGGTTCCTACTATCCGGCCAACGCGGGCGAGCTTTCGAAAATGGTCGACGGCATGCTTACCGATGGCGACGTCACTCCGCAAGAGTGGCCCGCGGTGATGGTCCCGCACGCAGGGCTCATTTACTCCGGTCGCCTTGCCGCAGCCACGCTTCAGCGAGTCATTCTCCCCGAGACCGTCATTCTGATCGGCCCGAGGCACTGGCCGATCGGCCGCGATTTCGCAGTGATGCCTTACGAAAGTTGGTCGCTGCCTGGATGCGAGATGAGGGCCAATCCCGAAATGGCGCAACTGCTGGCCGACCGAATCCCCGGTCTAGAACTGGACTCGGTGGCACATCAGAAGGAGCACTGTCTCGAAGTACAGTTACCCTTCCTGGCTAGGTTGGCTCCTAAGACGCGAGTCGTGGGGATCGTCGTAGCGCGGTGCGAATTGGAGCAGTGCTTCTCTTTTGCGGCAGACCTGGCCGACGTGCTGCGTGAAATGGAGAAGAAGCCGCTCTTGGTCGTCTCCAGCGACATGAACCACGGCGCCAACGATGACAAGACGCGGCGTCTGGACGAGATCGCCTTGTCGGCCGTCGAGACGTTGGACCCCGCGACGGTGTACGAGACGGTTGTTGCACGCCATGATATCAGCATGTGCGGTGTGCTCCCGACAGTGATTGTTATGGAGACCCTGCGTAAGCTGGATCTCTTGAAGAAATGCGAACGCGTCGGCTATGCGACCAGCGCGGAGGTTACCGGCGACAAGAGCAGCGTTGTCGGCTATGCGGGGATGCTGTTCGGTTAACCTACGGATCCAATGGCGGCTGGAAGCCACCACCACGTATTGGAGGACCGGCTCCTAGAACTTGCCGTCTTGAACCTGGAAGTGGGTTGGCCTGCTCAGGCTCTCGCCGCCTCGCGCCACCCACTCTGCGGCCCACCGGATCATCCGGTCGGCATCCACGCTTACATTGCCCAGCAACGCGTGTCCCGCGTGGCCGTTGTTTAGAAAGGCAACCGTCCCTTCTTCGCCGGTGAATTGGACCGGCTTGTCCATCAGGCGGCCAAACTGTTCCGCCACATCGCGCACGCGAAGGATCTCGGGACCAGCGATGTTGATTACTCTTGCAGGGGCAGTGGCGTGGGCCAGCGACGTCAGCGCCATTGCGTTTGCGTCCGCCTGCCAGATCACATTCACCTTGGCCATGGACAGATCGACGGCACGTCCCTCGAAGACGTCCCGGGCAACGTCAACCAATACGCCATATCGCATCTCCATCGCGTAGTTCAGCCGGAGCAGCGCTGCGCGTGTCCCGGCCGACTGACTGAAATGCTGAAAGATGCGTTCGCGGCCCAAGACGGTAATCGCGTATTCGCCGATGGGGCCGGTCGCATCGTCCTCGGTGGAGCCCTGGCTGTCGGACGGGACGAGTGGATACACGTTGCCACTGGAAAAGACGGCAATGCGGCTATCGTGGTACTTGCGACACGCCAGAGCCGGAACGTAGCAGTTCATCGCCCACGTCATGGACGGATTGCCGCTTGATCCAAACTTCATGCCCGCCATGAAAACCACGTTCGGTGCGGCGGGCAAAGCCTGGACCTGATCTTCCTGCAACAGATCGCAAACGACCGTTTCGACCCCCCAGTCCTCCAGACGCTGACGCACACTGGCATCTGAAAACCGAGACACGCCGATCACGCGCCGCGCCACGCCGCCTTGCTCCGAGGCACGCTTTGCCATCCTGGCTAGAGTGGGCCCCATCTTGCCGCCGACACCCAGGACGAGAATATCGCCATCCAGTTGGCTCAACGTTCCCGTCGCTTGCTGGCTTGGACGGCTGAGCTGTTCTTCGAGCGCTTCGACCGACTGCGGAGTTGGTTCTGCCATGATCGTTGCCACCATGTATTTTAGCGAGACACTCGTCCGGTGAAATCCGACAACGAAGTAGCGTAACCGCTGGTCTGGCCGGACACAACAGTAGACTTGATCCGGAAAGCGGAAGGGCAAGGCTTGTGATGAGTTACGAGTCTTGTAGGGTGGGCCAAGTCTTCGCGGTTGCGGTCGCGGAGGCATTAAGAGAAGCGAGCCACGTAGCCTCCGGTATCGTCGTCCTCGAAGTCTATTTCGTCTTCGTACTCTTCCTCGCTCTCCTCTTCATCGTCGTCGTGCAGCCGGACTTTGTTGGAACGTCGTTTCGACGGTCCATCGTCATCGTCTTCGGGATCATATCCCTGCATGCGTTCCCAGTCGGCAAGACTAAGCAACACCTCGCGAGCCTGTGATCCGGCGTAAGGCCCCACGATTCCATCTTCGGCCATGTAATCGATCAGCCGGGCAGCCCGTCCGTAGCCAATGCCCAACACACGTTGTAGCAGCGACACACTACCGCGTCCCTCTCGGACAACAACGTCAACGGCGTTTTCGTACAACTCGTCTCGCTTCTTCAGTTGCCCCGGCTCCGTCTCATCGCCATCGTCCAGCTTCAAGTTGACCAACTCGTGGACGAAGTTCTGCTCGCCGGTGCTTGCGCAATCGACAACGCGGTCGATCTCTTCATCATCCAAATAGGTACCCTGGCCGCGAAGTAGAGTGCTCGTTCCAGGCCACAAGAAGAGCATGTCCCCATTGCCCAGCAAACGCTCGGCGCCCATTTCGTCCAATACCACACGACTGTCGGTGCGGCTGGCCACCTGGAACGAAATGCGGGCTGGCAGATTCGATTTGATCAGACCGGTGATGACGTCCACGGTCGGTTTCTGGGTGGCCAGAATCAGGTGAATGCCGACTGCACGGCTTTTCTGTGCAAGACGAATGATGTGCTGTTCCACTTCCTTGCCCGCTGTCATCATCAAGTCCGCGATTTCGTCCGCGACGATCACAATGAACGGCAAATGCAGCGGAATCGATGCACGCTCTTCGTCGGTTTCCGGCTCGAGCCGGGTCATCAATTCCCCTTCGTCAAGCTGATTATAGCTGCTAATGTGGCGAACACCCGCCCTGGCCAGCAGCGAGTACCGCTCTTCCATTTTTTCCACGGCCCAAGCCAGGATGGCCTCCGCCTTTCGCATGTCCGTCACCACAGGGTGCATCAGGTGCGGCAGGCGGCCGTATCCGCTCAATTCGACCATCTTCGGGTCGATCATCAGCATGCGCACTTCGTCCGGACGGCGGGTCATCAGGATGGACGAGATGATTGCGTTCAGGCAGACGCTCTTGCCCGTGCCGGTACGTCCGGCGATCAGCAGGTGTGGCAAAGTCGATAGATCGACCGTGAGAGGCTTGCCGGACACGTCTTTCCCCAGAAACAGCGGCACGCGCATTTTTCGCGTCTTGCTGGCGCCCTCTTCAATCACCTCGCGTAGACGCACGATGTGACGTTGTTCGTTGGGCACTTCGACGCCGACCGTATTTTTGCCGGGAATCGGGGCCACAATGCGCACGCTGGGAACGCGCAGGGCGATGGCCAAATCGTCGGCCAATCCCATGATCTTGGAAAGCCTCAGCCCAGACTCCAATTCCACTTCGTACTGAGCGATCACCGGGCCTGTCTCGACCTCGACGACTCGAACCCGAAACCCGAAATCGGCAAAGGTCTTTTCCAGGATCTTCGCTTTGCGGCGAACTTCTCGCTCTTGTTCGTCGAAGCAAAAATCGTCACCCGCTATCAGCAGGTCTATCTCGGGCAGTTCGTATTCGTAGTCGTCATCGTCGGTGCGGCTGGCGGCGTCCAACCGGTCCATCACTTCTTCGCGCTCCTTACTCTCCGCTCGCTTGCCAAAACGGAGCCCTCCCGACTTGTGACGCTTGTCTGACCTGGCATTGCGGCGACGCTTGACTACCAAGGGCTGTTCGTACGCTTCTTCTTCCTCCTCGAACGCCTCGGCATCTTCGTTCTCGTCCAAATAGTCGAGTTCCTCATCGGCCACGTCCCCGACGGTCCTGCCGCGGAACTTGACTGACACGACCTCGTCGATCTCTTCGTCGTATTCCTCTTCGTCGTATTCCTCGTTTTCGTCGGATGCGATCCGGCGTCGCGACGGCCACAGCCTCCGAGACTTCCCTGCACCAGCAAAGACGGCCACCACGGAGGCGACGAGAATTCGCAACAGAACGTAGTCGGTGCAAAGCAGCAGGCCGCCCAAGATCAAACTGCCAGCCAGAATCAGACTCCCGGCGGTGGCGAAGTGCATTTCCAGCAGCCCTTTGCCGAGCGCTCCCAGGTACCCTCCCGGTCCTATGACCGGCCCTGGCGACAGACTTGGCATCAGGATTGTCACAATCGAAGTAACGCCAAACAGCGTAGCGATCCACCCCACGGTACGGATGATGGGTGTGTCGATCTGATGGCGGCGCAAGAGGAAAAAGTCCAGCACAGCCAGCGAGAAGACCAGGTAGTACGCCCCAACTCCTAGCGCCGTCAGCAACACGTCGGCGGTCAGGGCGCCCAAACGTCCGCAAGCGTTTGTGATCGTCTCGCCAGCCGGATGAACGAGGAGATCCGGCTGATAGATCGCGCCCAGCGGTTTGCCTGGATCACCGACCGGGTCGGTTGGCTCGTAGGTCGCCAACGCGATGCCCAAGAAGACCACAACCACCAACAGGGCGAGTGCGATCAGATCGGATACTAGATTGCGGTTCGTAAACATTGGCTCTGCCAGACCACGAACATCACATCCCGTAACTGGACCAAACGACGTTTGGCCGTGGGCGCATCCATGCGACGAGTCAATTCCGTCCTTCTCTGAATTGTCTATTCGTCAATGCCAGCGCAAGGCGGCCAATTTCCGCGTGGGTAGCGTTGAGGTTTACCTGGCGCTTACGATGCGAAACTTCGGCGCGGGGGTTAAAAGCGGTAAGAGCGTAATAAACGCGTCGCGGCGAAGTCTGTGGATCATCATCTCGCAACGGACGTGCCCAATCGTCGCTTGATTGACGCGGTTTTGCGGATTGTCCGCGTTGGTGACGACCATCCTCGGACCAGTGCTCAGGTAAGAAAACGAATTCGAGCGGCAGAGACGCGCATGTACGACGCTCGAACCAGCGAGAATTCTAACGCTACGACCTGGTGCGCCTACGCACCGAGGCTACAGAGAAATCGGGATTCTGCAAATCGTAGCGCGGCTGTACTGGTTGACGAAAGATGAACGGATGCGCGGCGTAGCTTCACCGTTCGAGCGTCACTTGGGCAACTTGGTGCCCTCGACTTCACCAGCCCGGATGGCCTTGGCGTAAGTCTTGCCGCTGGGGGCCTTCATGATGTCGAGCTTCTTCAACGCCTCGAAGACCACCTTTGCGATTTGGTCTTCGGCTTCTTCTCGATCTTCCTCATACTCTAGTTCCCTAGCGGCCTCGATACGCTCGGTCACGTTCTTGCCTTCCAGCACCTTGGCAACCTTCTTGCCGAACGGATTGAGAACATCCTTTTCTTCATCCTTGACGTGGCAGGCATTACATGTGACGGATCTCAACGTGTACCTTTTCTTGAAGAACGTACCCAGCTTGCCCTGCCCATGGACTGGAGCTACGACGAAGGCGACGACAATCCAGATGGTGAGGATGGTCTTGATTGAATTCCCCAACTTGCTGTCCTCCCCTACAACGCTACTGATACGGGATGCCACCAATCGCTATAAGATAACTAGGAATCGCCCTCTCCGCAAAGCCGGATTTCACCACGCGACTCGATAAACGCCTTCAAATCCTCCAAATTTTGATCCACGCACCTTTTGGCGGCCCCCAACATGAGCCAACTGAGTGTCTTGGGAATGCCCGAAAGCAGTTCGAATACGTCGTCGAGCCCTGCCTCCATTCCCTTCGCGATCATCAAACGCGTCATCGGGGCATGCCATTCTGGTCGACGGTTTTGTTCACTCCGACCACGATACTAGTCTGCGGGCGAAGTGGCAGTACCCCTGGTGGGAGATTGGCAGGAACGGTAGGATCAACTCTGAATGCGGGAAGAACCATAACCCCACCATGACAGTCGATTTCCTACCTTCGCTCAATTCATTCGCGGATTGGATTCGCGACACCGACGACCATGCGGCGCACCATTTGGCCCTGCTGGAAAGGACGGACCGCGCGCTCGGGGCCCCGGATGAGATTCCTCCGAACGAACGTCGGTCGCTGGCACGGCAACTGGAACGATGGCGATACCAGCATCTGAACGAACACGCTCGTGAGTTGACCGCTCAGGACCACTCGTTCGTGGACGCCTTGGATCTGGTGGCTTATCAACTGGCCGGACGCCCCGAACGTGCGCCACGTTCGACGCGACGTGCGATAGACGATCCGTCGTTTGACACGGACAGAATCCAGCAAGCCATTGGGGCACTTGAGGGCAGTTTCCCACTGGGCCATTTGGCGGATCGGGCAAGCAAACTGACGTTGGAGAAGTTTGGGGCGCCTAATATATCGAAATTCGCTGGCCTCGAGCGACAGCGCGTGCTGCTGTACGCCCCTTTGTATGTCTCCAGCGAGTGCATCAACTACTGCCGCTATTGCGGTTTCCGTTACCCGCGGGATATTGCCCGAAAACACTTGAGCGTAGAGGAAGCGGCCACTCAAACACGCATCCTGCGCGACCGAGGCTTCCAGCATCTGTTGGTCGTCGGCGGCGACTTTCCGAGTCGAACGACGACCGACTTCTACGCCGAGATCCTCCGCGACCTTGTCCAGGAAGGGATCGAGCCGGCGATCGAGATCGCGCCGCAAAGCACCGAGTCCTACGCAGAACTGGTCGATGCAGGGGCCTGCGGACTGACGCTGTATCAGGAAACCTACAACGAAGAACTGTATGCCCAGTATCACATTCGTGGTCCCAAGTCGTCTTACCATTGGCGGCTGGAGTCACACGACCGCGCCGCCGAAGCCGGAATGCCACGCCTGGGATTTGGTATATTGCTGGGACTGGCCGATGCGCGGGACGATCTCGTGGCCATGATGCGTCACGCGGCGTATTTAAAGGACCGCTTCCCCGACCGGACGTTGGCCTTCAGCCTTCCTCGCATTCACGAGACGCCGGAAGAGTTCGAGATCCCCTGCCCTGTTTCTGACGACCAACTGGTCCGCCTGTATTGCGCTTTGCGGCTCGCGTTTCCGGATTCCGAATTGGTACTGTCCACTCGTGAGCCCGTCGAACTGCGCAACCGTCTGGCCAAGATCTGCATTACGCAGATGAGTGCCGGCAGTTCAACGGCGCCGGGCGGCTACCAGGCAAGCGGCGAGGACATCGGCGAGCAATTCCCCGTAATCGACGACCGTTCGCCCTCCGGAGTTGCTGACTGGCTTGAAGCAGAAGGTTTCCGCGTCTGCTGGTCTACTGAAGAAGCAAACAGAAGCGTTCCGGCGACAGCGCGCCCACGGTGATACGCCATGATGGTGGTTCATCACACGCCGGAGGTGGGCTATTCGGTCAACAGCGACTCCGCCCACAGTATGCGCCGAGAATTGCGCGGGTCGTAGAGGACTCGAACCGCTTCGTTCGCCTCGGCCAAGCTACGAGCCTCCCGTCCGCGCTGTCCGTAGACGTTACACGAAGCCACTTGGCTACCGGCGTTCGTTTCAAAACGAAGTCGCATCCGATACTGCTGCTGGTCATTGATCCGGACGTCAGTCTTCTCGACGTCCTCGACGATGGCGTTTACCACTATGCCGTGGCGCAGTAACCGGCCGTTGATGTGCCGATAGCGAATCGAAAAGATGCACATCGGAAGACCGATCAACGGGAGCACAATGCCAAGGATCAGGGGAACGATGCGCTGGTCGTTCCACGGGCCGCCCGCATAAAACGCGGAGTACACGGCGAGAGCCGAGCCGACGACGAGGAATACCGTTCCAAGGACGCCAGCCACTACGCTGCCCCCTCCGAGTCGTTGTCGCTTGATGTTGGCAGGAATCTGGCGGGGCGGGGCCGCTGTCAGGAACGCCTCCAGTTCCTCCGAGGTGACCAGCACACGTTGGGCCAGCACGCGTCGGGCAGCCATTCCGGCCAGGCCAGGCAGTTGCGCCGCCTCCGTTTGCGGATCCGTCTGCTCAGGCGCGGCGGCATCCAACGCTGCTTTGCTGGCAACAAATGCGGTTGTCAGTTGCGTAAACACCTCCGTCGCCCGCTCGATAAACGCCTCCAATTCCTCCGGTTCGCACGGATCCCCGGGGCGAACCAGCGCAACACGATTTCCGTCAGCCCGTACCTCCAAGCCGGTGTTCTCGGTGAAGTACTGAAGCAAATCGGGCGTAAAAAAACGCCGTACGCGTTGGGGACGACGACCGGACAGGTGGTACTTCTGTGAAAACACAGGGAATTCATCGAAGTCGATGTCTTGAGCGCCGAGCAGATCCGAAAACAGACTGACCAACATCCCCTCGGGCTGAAGCGTGAACGTTGGCCAACGCAAATCGGGGGACTCGAAATACGCAAAGGTCCGTGTGGTCGAGCGTGATCGGCTCGATGAGCTTCCGGTACGTCGGCTGGTCCGCGTAAGATCACCAATCATCAACTGGGCCGACCCGATCTGCCTGCGGACGACGTTTGCCACGGATACGTCACCGGTCCCCGAGAACATCTCCTGAAGGTGTTCCTCCAACTCGTCGCCGCCGTCCTCAGAACGCTCGAGGCCAAGTTGTTCGGCCACTTCGCCCATTCGCTTCCGCCTGCGGATCTGCGCGGCAGCCTTGCTATAGGTCGACAGGCCCCCAATGAGCCCGCCGCCCAAAGCGCAATACAGCCCAAGATGTTTCACGTCGCCCACGAACGCATTGACGAAATGAGAAAGGAAGAGTCCGCCGATCAGCGCGCCTATCAGAGCACCGCCGACAAACGCAATCGATTTGATGACGATCTCGCCAGTACGTTCTTCCCGATCGGTTCGTGCGTCTGGATTCATGATGGGCACTCGCGACTATCAGGGCAGTGTTTGTTTCCCTTCCGACCGTTTCGGGTCGGCGATGTTCACTTTGGCATCATTGTCGTCATTTCCGGCTGTGTTCGTAAACCCACGCGAGTTCTATGGTAGCTGAACTGGCCCGCATTCTGCGAGTCCTTTCCGAACTGAAAGCCCGCTCGTGGAGTTTCGACGGTCAGAGCGTCATCTCTCCATATCACGGTCAGACCCTCGGGAAGCCCTCATTGCAGGACGCCGGCAAGCGTGCGCCCATCCAAGAATTGTTCCTGCTGGTCGGTCTTTGCGGTATACTGAATTGACGGGAGGGAGAGACAAGTCGCATGGCCCACCCAAATAAGCACATCCGCGAGGCTCTGAAGTACGCGGCACGGAACGGATGGAGCGTTGTTCAAGGTGGCGGCCATGCATGGGGGAAAATCTTCTGCCCTCACGGCCATGCGGACTGTTGGATGATGGTCTGGAACACTCCGCGGACACCCGAGAACCACGCCCGCAGGATTCGGAGACTTGTGGATTCATGTCCAGGGCAGCCCGCTGACAACGGGGGATGAGAATATGAAACAGGAATTTCGCCTGATCCTTGCCATCGACGAGTTTACGGACGACCTAGCGGACAATTTGTACGAAGCCGGTTTTGACGATGCTCATCTGTCCAAATCGGGGGGACGTCCTTGCGTGATCATCGACGATCGCGATACCTCCGACCTAGAGGCGACGGTTCGCCAAGCGATATCGGACGCACAGCGAGCGGGTGTTCAGGTCGCGCGGGTCGAGATACCGGCAGTTGAGCACATCAACGCCGAACTCGCCGCGACCTAGCGACTGCACTCGACTGGCCGGTATCCGACCGACTCCTTCTCCAAGCGGTAGGTTCCCCGTGAGGTCTCGACGATCAACGTGTCGCCGTCCTGCGTCACATTCATGCCGTCGGGCCGGTGGCCTTTTCGCCACGGGACTATCAGCGTGGTGAACGCTCCGTCACCGCGGATCCGGAGAATGTGCTGGCGTTCTTCGAATCGTTCGGCATTGTTGGCAGCCAGGAATTGAGCCTGTTCTGTGCTGGGGTGCCAGAGATGGGCCCAGTTGCCCACATGCGCCTGGGCGGCGCTATCGCTGGCAACGTACAAATCGAAGTCGATGCCCCCTGCCGGATGCGCTCGCCACGCCTGCCCCGTGAACCCAAGCCGGCTGACGCCAGCAGGCAATGCGATCACTTGGCCGGCCGACGGCAACTCGTGGCCCGCTTTGCTAGGGCTGTGCGTTTCGCGAGCGTGGGTCCGCTCGGGCGGCGTGACAGCGCCCGCTGGCGTAACCACGGGTCCCGTGGCCATCAAGTTGAACGTCAGTATCTTCGGCGAATCGGCTCGCTGGCCCGTGAACTCGTCGTGGATGGCGAGAATCGGCAAGTCCGGCAACGCATGAATCAACCGTACAGATCGCAACCATTCCAGATCGTCGCCCATGCGATACCTACACCTGACATAGGCGGAGTGTGCATCGGTCGAAAACCTCTCTTGACCCACGGCGAACCAGCGCTCGCCAACGTCCAACGGCACGTCGTCCGCGTCCCACGAGTGCCCGATTGCCGACTCGGGCAATATCAGGCTGTGCATGAATCCACCGTGGACATGAGGATAGTAAATCGGGCCCCAGTCGATCGACAGCGGGGCTCCGAGCGCATAGATCACGACGCTGCCGTTGTCGCTGTGACGATGGTCTCGGTAGTCCTCGCCGCCTGTCAGCCAAACCGCTGTTTCGTTCGGCGTGTTCCAGCCGTAGCGCAAGACCGAGTACCAGCCGGGAAACGTGGCGCTACCGAGTGCGGGATCCTTGAACGGCAGTTCTTCGTCGATCTTCAGGTAGCTGCTACCCTGAAACCGGCCGTGCACGTTTCCGCCAGCTTGCCATGCGCCCATCAGACGGGCGCTCAGATCGGGCCTTGCGTCCGCGAACCCTGTGGCGAGTTGTCCGTACATCGCGCTGCCTTCGGTCGAGCCGTCTCCGATGGCCACGATCTTGCCGAGCCCGCCGAATCGCACGTCCGGCGGCGTGAGGAAGTTCATGTAGAATTCAGCGAATCGAGCGAGACGTTCTTCTTTGGCAAACGCGTCATAGCGCCCACTCATCTTCAATTGCTGGAATGTGGTCAGAAGCGGATAGGCGGCAGCGCCGACGTAATGCACCGAGCCCATGTGAGCCCCGTGCGGGTTGACCGTGCTGTTGAGATCCGCGCGGGCACGTTGCTCGACGGTTTCAACGTAGGACTTCATGTCGGGATGCCCTGAGAGCAGCAAAGCAATCATGGCGCGCGCATTGCCCTGATTGACGGGCATGTTGGGGTTGCCCAGGTTCAGGCCGTGTCCTTCAAACAGCGGCACGAAATCGTTGTCCCAAAGGGCATAGCCGAACATGGCAGCCGCAGCCTTAGCCGTGGCCCGTTGCTCGGCCGAGGCGGCATCGCTGGCAAGCAACTGGTCGACCCACGTGGCCATGCTGCTCATCCTCAAACCGCCGTGCCAGTAGTGGAATCGGAAGTCCATGACGCCCTGGCCGTTGACAAAGGCATCGAGGATATCACGGGCGAGAGTCGCGACGTCATCCGAGACTCGCTGAACTCGATCCGCCGAAGGATCGAACCAGAAATCTACCAAAGGCCGCGCGTATGGCTCCTTGCTGTACAGGTAGTTGTGATACCCCTTGCCGTGGACACCCTGCGTGTCGGCCCGCAGCTTCTCGATCGTGCGATCCAGAGCCTTACGCGGCATGAACATCGCACCGTATCCCTGCGGTGGATCGGGATACTGGAGTCGGTAGCGGTGGATCTTGTTCAGATTGAATCCACCGTGCAGATTCATCTGGCGGCAGATCTTCTGGACCTGGTCCGGCGGAGCGAGATCCGATCGGGAGCCGACGAACAGGCCCCATTGGAAACGCACGCGCGGAAAGACCCTTGCGTCAGGGCAGCGTCGGTTGCACTCGACACGGATTCCGGCAAACGGCGATCTTCCTTCTGCGCCAGGCCGAGTAACAACGCGAACGCCGCTCCACGCGGCCCCAATTACGCGCGAAGCGCGCCCCGGAAAGATCCCGAACAGTGGCCCTGTTTCCGCATCGTGCGAGTTGTACATCTGCCAATACCACCCGCTGTCGTAGATCCACGGGTCCCATCGAGCCAGAAACCGTGTTTCCCAGGGCGTGTCATACTGGAAATCGACGAAGGCATCGCAGTTCCGTCGAGTGTGCCACATCCGATATTGCCGGCCGTCCTGTTCATATCCGGCCCGCTCGGACGACGAGTGGTGGCCCTGGTAGCGAGCCTGATCGGGTCTGACCGCCTGATAGACGTCCAACTCGTACGCAATATCCGTATCCGTATCCTCTTCGATCAAAATCGAAGGCTGGTCGGCCGTCACAGTGATCTGAGCCGCATAACGCCCTTCGCCGCCGGGAATCAGCAATTTCTGACCGTATGTCAGGTCGGGCCGATCGAAACGATAGGCGACTTCAACGCGCACGAGCAGTGGACCTCGCTCGATCAAACGCACGGACATCTCTCTTGGTTGCCCTCGCAACAGGGGAACAGGCGTCGAACTGGTCCACCGCCCATCTGCAAGCCGAACCGCCTGAATCGGTGCCGGCGCAGGATCCAGTGGTAGACCCTCTCGCGGCACGCGGATACCGACAAAACGGTTCGCGATCTCGAAGCACCCCTCTTTCTCCGCCACATGCAGCCCCGTATCCATATGACCCGTCCCCCGGCCAGACATCAGCCGCCAAGTTCGTTTTCCTCCCGCCGGCAAGTCGGTCAACACAGCCATTCGCCAGCCGCCCTCGAGCACCTGAAACGCGACAGGCGCACCATTCGGCCCCAGCACGTGGACTTCGTCTTTGGTAACAGGCCGGTCCAAATCGAAGTCAATCACCTGAAGTGGGTGTGACACCCCGAAACGCTCTTCGATCGTCAAGACACGAAGCGCTTCCGATGATTGGCCCTTTACCTGCAGGCAGTATGCAACCGAGAAGAGGACGATGACGGATCCAAAGATAGTCTTCAATGGAATGCCTCCCAATGATTGGCATGGCCCGTGCCGACAGAATCCCTTTCGTCGTACAATGGCCCTCCGAGGCCGTTGATTGATGGAACTACTTTGCTCGCTTGAACGTTAGAATCGAAGCCTTCAACACCCTGATTTCTTCAAGTGTCGCCTCCGATTGAGGCAACATCGCCGTCACGGCGAACGATCCAGTCTTGTCGATGCCGACTAGATAGAAAGCGATGACCTTTACACCCTCTATGGCTGCGGTGTAGCTACCCGCGCGTGCTTCGATGCCTTGGAATTCGCCTTGCTCAACCTCTCTGAACTCAACTTGCTTCAGTTTCTCTTGGATAGACTTCTTCATGCCGGCAACGGTCTTGTCCAGTGCATCGGAAGACGGCCGGGCGAAAGGTGTCAGAACGATCGAGAGGTTTCTAAGACTCGGAAAGGCGCCGCCCGGCGTCCACCCGTAGTTGTAAACGCCGATTTCTGTCATTTCCGGCGGATTGGGTCGATCTGCCTTTTGAAGGCTACGCGGCGGCCTGATGCTTATTCGTGAGTCGACGAACACCTCGTCCAACTGTTCCACGATATCCGCATTGGGCTTCCATACTGGCAAAGGTGTCTTGTTTTGTGCACCCGCCGTGCCTACCACCGGAGAGAGGCAGAACGCGACCAAAGCAAGAGATCTAGCGATTGTTGCGCTCAAGGGTTGCATACGACACAGCGCACTATGCCAGGCAATACCACCCTCCGGCTTCTTCAATTGCATCTTGCTGGCCCCTCGACAAAGTCTGATCGCGGACAACGGAAAGTCAGCGCCCCGACTACGAATCACGTCGGATTGAGAGTCCTTCCGCAACGATACTGGTCAACCCGGCGACGATACCACTGCCGCACACGCCAAACGCCAATAGCAGCAGGAATTCATGGGTCGGCGGATACCAGACCAACGCGCACCCACCATACCATGCAAGCAGACCGAGCACGCCTCCAAGTATGCTGCCCAGAAGCGTGCTCCTTTCCAGTTTGTGCATGCATCCGATTCCGGCAAATGATCCAACGGCCCAGGGAATGATCAGACCCGCCAACACTGCGTTTGTGACGCCGAAATCCGAGAACCAACGAACCACAGCCGCCACGAAAGCAAGACCAGCAGTGATTCCAAGTACCGAGCGGATTCTGAATTGGATCGGCGACATTCTCTTAGGGCGAGCCCAGGCTTCGTCGTCGCTACCTTCAGTTTCGCTGTGCATATCAACCGTCCGACGGGTTCGCACGCCCGACGCCGACGGACCATCCGTCAGGTCTCCCGGACATGCGTAAACAGCATTGTTACTTCGCAGACCTTCAGGGGCAACGGCGTATCCGGCATGGAGGCCGGATCTCTGCGGGCATGCGGTGTTAGCGGCCCCATTCGAGAACAATCATGACGATGCCAAGGCAGGAAAGAACGATGGCAACGACCGGTTGCTTCCATCCACAGCCACGTGATCCCGCAATCAGTCCGAACACAACTGCACAAAGCGCAATCGGCCAGACCAAACACGACCCACCAAGGTAGATCATGAAGAAGAAGTCAAAGTCGTCGTGCGCAAGGAACGAAGAAGCCCACATTGATGCGAGGCCGAAGATGGCGGTCAGACCGCCGCAGATGAGTGAGATTGTGCCAAAGGGCAAGGAAGGTGTCACGGCACGGGCTTGACCCTTCGGGAAGTCAGGCTCTTTCGGCGAGCGATACGGATTCGACGCCATGATGAACTTGGGGCCGCTAACGGGTGGCATGCCCGACGCCGCCCCGAACGAAGCGGAAGAACGTCGAGCAACCAAAGAACATTGTGACACACCGGCGGCCAGAGGGGAATCCGAAGGCGTATCCGGCATGGAGGCCGGATCTGTACGGGCATGCGGTGATACTAATAAAGGTCTCCGAGGAATTGCGTGGCACACTTGAGTGTCGAGCGGA
>CAZURK010000233.1:0-24740 GCA_964623055.1 uncultured Pirellulaceae bacterium | reverse complement strand
GCGGCACCGAACCGGTGAACGTCTTGTCGCGGTACAAGTACCAGGACGGCTTGGCTTACTACGAATCCACACGCGACACAGCCAGCCACTTCTTCATCGACTACCTGCCCAAGGGGACCTACGTGTTCGAGTACTCAACGCGTGTCGTCCACAAGGGCCAGTACCAGACCGGCATCGCCCAAATCCAGTGCATGTACGCCCCGGAGTTCAACAGCCATTCGGAGAGTGTCAAGCTGAGCGTGGAGTAGGCATACAGTTCTTCGGCGTGCGCGGCCCACGCTACATCCACGCTTGACAAGGCCCCTGCTCGTAGGGCAAGCTGTGACTGCGCACGTGTTTGGCGTGCCATCAGATCGTTTAACCGCAGGGCCAGCGGCCCGCGCGGGAGTTGGGCTCGGACTGGCTTTCCTCGTGGCGCCAGTGGAAAAACGCCACGCTGCGTCCTCGCCGACGCGCGGCCCGTTGGGCACGGCGGTTAAACGAGGAAGACGTAACCTGCTATGTACACACGCACCAAGATTGTGGCCACGCTCGGTCCTTCCAGCTTCGCCAAAGAGAAAATCCGGGCCTTGATCGAAGCCGGTGTGGACGTATTTCGCATCAACTTCTCGCATGGAACGCCTGGACAGCGCGACGAGGCGCTTGCCAACGTGCGGCAGGTCGAGGCAGAACTGGACCATCCCATGGCTGTATGCGGCGACCTGTGCGGGCCGAAGATCCGCGTCGGCATGCTCGAGGAAGGTGCGGTGTTCCTGGAGCCGGGGCGCGAAATCGTGGTTCAGCGGGCTCCGATCGAAGGAACCGCCGAACGCGTCTCGACGACATTCGAGGAATTGGTCGACTACGTTTCAGTTGGCGATAGGGTCTTCCTGGCGGATGGACGCTTGCGTTTGGAGGTCATCCAGGCATCGCCGCCGGACGAGTTCACGTGTCGCGTTGTCGTGGGCGGCAAGCTGTCGAATGGCAAAGGAGTGAACCTGCCCGATACGCATATCCCTACGTCGCCTTTGACCGAAAAGGACCGTCGCGACGTTGACTGGATCGCTGAGCGGGATTTCGACTACGTCGCCTTGTCGTTTGTCCAACGCGCTGACGATATCCACGAACTCCGTGGCTTGCTGGAAGAAGCCGGAAGCGATGTCCGCATCGTCGCGAAAATCGAAAAGCCGCAGGCGCTGGACCGCGTGGACGAGATCATCAAGGCAACTGATGCGGCGATGGTCGCCCGAGGCGACTTGGGCGTCGAGATGGACTTCCCGGCCGTTCCCGTGGCCCAGAAGGCCATCGCCGCAAAATGCCAATTGGCCTCGAAGCCGTGTATCATTGCGACCGAAATGCTGGAGAGCATGATCCAGTCGCCGACGCCCACGCGGGCCGAGGTGTCGGATGTGGCGAATGCCGTGTTCGACCATACCGACGCGGTGATGCTGTCCGGCGAATCGGCGATCGGCTCCTATCCGGTGGAAACGGTTAAGATGATGAACGAAACGTTGAAGGCGGCCCAGGACTACTTGGAGGAACACGGGAGGCCCGTCAGAATCGAGGTCCGCGACCGCCTCACGGTCGCCGCGTTGGCGGGAGCAATCCGCCAGGTGACCAAGGTGCAGCAGGTGGCCGCTGTCGCAGTCTTCACGGCATCGGGTACGACCGCCCGTTTGATCTCGAAAAACCGGCCGCCATGCCCGGTCTTGGCGCTGTCTTCGGACGAGCACATCGTGCGCCGTTGCTGTCTGTACTACGGCGTCGTTCCACGCCTGGTCGAATGCCCAAACGACTCCCACGAGTTGATTGGCATCGCCGGTGCCATGTGCAAGGAACTCGGACTTGCGACGTCAGGCGACAACATCATCGTCGTCGCCGGTCACCCCATCGGCTCGCCCGATCGCACGAACGGTTTGATCATCGAAGCGGTTCCGTAGGGTCGAGAGAGACGCGGTATTGCGATCCCGGCCGAGATTGCGAGTTGGTAGGTCCCGGCTGCCGGACGGGACCTGCGTTCGAGAGTCGGCTATCCATCACAGAAGAAGGTCCCGCTCGGCAAGCGGGACCTACCTGACAAGCCAAACCTCGGGCGGCATGACGACACCAGCTAAATCGAGCAACATTGAACGTCTCTGCGAGGGTTGCTAGCATTACGGACACTTGTAGCCTCTGATCAATTGGTGCCAGCCGTCCAATATGAGCAGTTCCGCCAGGTCGCTACCCGTTCGAATCGCGTTTGTCATCACCGAGTTGAATGTCGGTGGTGCCGAACGCTGCTTGGCAAACCTGGCGACCGGGTTGGATCGGGAACGATTCGAGCCGGTTGTGTATTCGCTGGACTCTCGACCGGCGCCTGACAGGGAGTCGCTGGTGCAGCGGTTGGAACAGGCCAGTATCCCTGTGCGGTTCGTTGGTATTTCGTCATCGTGGCAGGTCGTCTCGGCGATTCGCAGGCTGCGGCGGCTGCTTGCGGAACAGCAGCCTCACATTGTTCAGACTTTCCTATTCCACGCCAACGTGGTCGGCGCGCTTGCGGGTGCTCGCCAGCGGCCGCGCCCGCGGATCGTCACCGGCGTCCGAGTGGCGGATCCTTCACGCTGGCGTCAGCGACTGGAACGGTGGGTGAGCCGGCGAGTGGACAAGATTGTCTGTGTCAGCCAATCGGTAGCCGTCTTCTGCAGCGGTCAGGAACCGATCCCTCGACAGAAGCTCGTGGTCATACCCAACGGAATCGAGCTGGACCAGTATCCGGCTCAGTCTGCAGCAGATCTGACCCTCTTCGGGTTCCCCGCGGATCGTCAGGCCATTGCTAGCATTGGACGGCTTCACGCACAGAAAGGCATCGACTGGATGCTTCGGCTCGCCCCTCGAATGCTCGCCCAACTTCCTTCGCACGATTTGCTGCTGGTAGGCGATGGACCCGAGCGGACGACCTTACAGGATCTAACTGCCTCGCTTGGCATCGCCGACCGTGTCCATTTCGCCGGTTGGAGGCCGGACGTGCCCGAAATCCTCGCTGCCTCGTCCCTGCTGGTGCTTCCGTCCCGGTGGGAAGGCATGCCCAACGTCATACTCGAAGCGATGGCGACCGGGTTGCCGGTCGTCAGTACACGGGCCGCTGGTGTGGTGGAATTGCTCGGACCGCTGTCGGACAGCCAGACCGTCAACGTTGAGGACGCCGAAGGCCTCGTGGAAGCGGTGCTGCGATTGGCCGGGGACCCATCCAAAGCCAAAGAGACCGGGCAACAGAACCGCCGACGCGCTGGCGAACACTTCTCGCTCGTGGCCATGATCGCCGCCTACGAACGGCTGTACGAATCGCTGCACTCCGGCTGAACTGCCTTCGAGCGGGCCCATCTGTGAACTCTTGTCAAGTCTTTTCTGGGCCCGAAAAAACGCCCGAAAAAAAGTTCTGGAATTCTTCCGACCCGCCGTTTGCCCGAAGTCTTCTGGTAGACATCACCTACGACAAACTGCCAAGAAAATCAGGATTTGGCACGGCCGAACGAGTGTTGACGGATGGCGTGTCGTGGGTATGCTTGGGCGGAAATGGTGCGAAGTGGTGAGAGGTGGTAGACAGTGTTGCTGACAGGCTCGTTTCACCGATCACTTGACGAAAAACTCCGTTTCGCTATCCCCAAGCCGCTGCGGGATGCGATAGGACACCCCAGCAACTCGGTGCTCTATTTGGCCCCTGGTACCGAGGGATCACTGGCCCTGTATACCGAAGACGCCTTCGAGCGTCTAGCTGGCCGCCTTGAGCAAGGATCACCGAACGGCCGAGATGTAAGAGCCTTTAGCCGACTATTCTACGCGCAAGTCCAGCGAGTGGAAATCGACAAGCAGGGCCGCGTGAGACTGCCGGCCGAGTTGGCCCGACTGGCGGCCGTCCAGAAGGAAATCGTGTTGGTGGGTGTGCGCGATCACTTGGAGATTTGGGACCGCACACGTTGGGAGGGATATCTTTCCGATACACAACCGCATTATGACGAACTCGCGGAAAACGCATTCACAGGGAGGACTTTTCCGGAGTTGATAGCCGCGCGGCAGGAGCCGCCGGCCACGCAACCGTCCGACGCTGACACTCGCCCGGTCCAACCGCGCTAGTGTCCCGTCACATTGTCCGCTACGTCAAGAAATTCGCCATGCGTGGAAAAAGGCGGGGCAGTTCCCGGCCACGAACTGCCCCGCTCGCTGTCCGCCTGACCCAGCGACGGTGTCCACGGGTATGGGAGAAAGAGGCTCTCGGCTGCGAATAGGCGACCTGTTCATCTGTTCTTCGGGGATGAACGGGTCGCCGGCTCGGCCCACAAGGGGGGCATGGATGCTCCCCGGGTCGTTTGCTATTCCTAATGATCATGTCTGATTCTATTCACGTCCCCGTCTTGGCCGATGAGGTGCTTCAGTTGCTCGCACCGCAACCGGGCCACGTCGTGGTGGATGGGACTCTGGGCGGTGGCGGACACACACGTTTGTTGGCAGAACGTGTCGGCCCGGACGGATTCGTTCTGGCAACGGACAGGGATCCTGCTGCAATTGCGGAGGCTGAAAGGAATTTGGCCGGTCTGCCAGTGAAGGTGGCGCAAGCCAGTTTCTGTGATCTGCGGGATCTCCTCACGGAGATCCGGATCGACGCTGTCGATGGTGTGCTATTGGACTTGGGGCTATCCAGCGACCAACTCGCGGATCGCGAGCGCGGATTCAGTTTCGATACGGACGGACCGCTGGACCTGAGGTTCGATCCGAACGAAGGCGAACCGGCGTCGAGACTGATTGAACGACTGGCAGCCGATGATCTAGCCAACCTGATCTACGAATACGGCGAGGAGCGCTACAGCCGGCGGATCGCACGGAAGATCGTTCAAACCAGACGCTCATCGCCCATAACCACCTCCTCTCAACTGGCCCACTTGGTTCGAAGCTGCGTGCCTCGAAGTCGCGGACACAGAATCGACCCAGCGACCCGCACATTCCAGGCGCTTCGAATCGCGGTGAACAACGAAATGACGGCATTGGACACAGCCCTGCAACGGATTCCAGCCTGCTTGAGACCACAAGGGCGTTTTGTTGTCATCAGCTTCCATTCACTGGAAGACCGACGGGTGAAGCAGACGTTTCGCTCGGACCCACGGCTTGAGAGTCTAACGAAAAAGCCGATCCGGCCGAGCGAAACGGAACTCCAGCAGAACCCGCGGAGCCGTAGCGCCAGACTGCGAGCTGCTCGGCGGAAGCCCGACTGATGGAACAGCACACCCTCCATATGAGCGACTCGCCGCCCTGAAAGCCATGCCGAAATGGATTTCAGTTCGTGGTAGCTGGATTCAAGGTTCGCGGAGCACTAGCCCGTGCGACTGGTGAACGTGCTATCACCAACACAGAAAAACCGCTGTTGGACCAAGTGATTTGCGGTCTTCGTAGGAGTCTGCTGGCCGAGTTGCCGATAGAGCTAAGAGGAAGACAGGTTTCCGAGCATAAGAGGTACGCTAGCAGCTTGGGGGGAGGGAGGAATCGTAGGGAATGTCCACACAGGCCAAGATCTACTGTACCACTACTCTGATCGGCGTTGGGGCGATTCTGTGTGTGCTGGCGGGCAGGTCTCTTACTGGCCACGGCGAAGTGCCAGCCACGTCTATCTCCGATTCTCAGGATTCGCCAAGCGAGAAGCCCGTCTCGCCCTATATGACGCACCAGCCCACGATTCTGAGAGCCGACGCAGCCTCGGCCCCGCCAGTGGACGACCAGCCGCAGGCCTCGCCTGCGCCGTCCAGTTTCCACGATTATGTCAGCGACGACGAAAACCCGACGCTGCGAGACGCATCGCCGGCCGATTTTCTGCCCATACCATCACTTGACGTCCCCGAGCGGCAGTAGCGTCCTATCGCGTCGATGTGCTACGATGTTTCGTCATGGGCACGGACAATCGCTACGGAGTGCGATGCATCGTCTCTGGTGGTCAAACCGGAGTGGACCGAGCAGCGCTGGACGCCGCCATCACTATGGGCTTGAAGCATGGTGGGTGGTGCCCGAGGGGACGTCTGGCAGAAGATGGCCGCATCGCAACACGTTACGAGCTGCGTGAGACTGAGTCGGCTGAATACCCGGTGCGCACCGAGCGGAACGTGATTGACTCGGACGGCACGCTGATTCTCTACCGCGACCGCCTTTTCGGGGGAACCGAATTGACGAGGCGTCTGGCTCTCAAGCACAACAAGCCCTGCTGTCTGGTGGATTTTGGGCAGGGCGGTGACATGCGTAGCGTGCGGCAATGGATCGCCGACCATTCAATCGCGGTTATGAATGTGGCAGGACCGCGCGAAAGCTCCTCGCCCGGCATTGGCCGCGATGCCCACGACTTCCTGTGTACGGTGTTGTCCGAGGAAGACACTTGATCATGAACACTCCCGTTCCCCGTGGATTTCGTCTGGCAGGCGTCAGTTGTGGGATCAAGCAAGACTCCTCCAGCGAGGACCTGACGCTGATCGTGATGGACGCGCCCTCTGTGGCCGCGGGCGTGTACACGCAGAATCTGGTGTATGCAGCGCCGGTTGCCGTCGATCGCGAAAGGACGCCCTCGGACCGGATGCGCGTGGTCGTGGTCAATTCGGGCAACGCCAACGCGTGCACCGGTCAGCGCGGAATGGAAGACGCTGTCCGGATGGCCGAACTGGCCGCAAACTCTTGCGATGCCGAACCGGACCAGGCGCTTGTCATGTCCACGGGCGTTATTGGCGAGTTCCTGCCCATGGATAAGATAGCGGCCGGGATCCAGGATGCAGCGGCGCGATTGGACGACGACGAAGAGGCTTTTCTGTCGGCAGCTCGTGGCATTATCACCACGGACAAGTCCCACAAGATCGCCAGTCGTTCGATCGAAGTGGCAGGACAGACGATTCAGGTCTCCGGCATTGCGAAGGGCGCAGGGATGATCGGTCCAAGAATGGCGACCATGTTGGCTGCCGTGATGACCGATGCCGCATTGACGCCAGCCGACGCACAAGCCGCACTGGTCGCGGCGGTCGACGACAGCTTCAATTGCATCAGCGTGGAAGGCCACATGAGCACGAACGACACAGTGCTGCTGCTGGCCAGCGGCGCGGTTTGTGCCGAGCCCCTTGCCGACGGTGCTTTGTGCACGTTTCGAACGGCCCTTTGCGAGGTCTGCGTCGAATTGGCTCGGCAGATACCCGACGATGGCGAAGGGGCTTCGCATCTGATCACTATCGACGTGTGCGGCGCGGTTTCCCGCGACGACGCGTTCTCGATCGCCAAAACCGTTGCCAACAGCAACTTGGTGAAGACGGGCATTGCCGGGAACGATCCCAATTGGGGACGTATCGTGTGCGCAGCCGGATACTCGGGCGCCAGTTTCGATCCAGATCGCTTGAGCCTGAAACTGAACGGAACATTGCTGTATTGCGACGGCGCGCCGGTCGAGTTTGATGCTGCGTCGGTTTCACGTTCGATGCAGGAGGACCGCGAGGTTCACATCCTGCTGGAATTGGCAGAAGGCGACGGGTCGGCCCGCTTCTGGACCAGCGACCTGACGGTGGACTATGTGAGGTTTAACGCGGACTATCACACATGAGAGCCCCGCTGCATCGAATCCGACTCGGTGCCATTGTGCTGGCGGTCATTTTCGTGGCGGCAGTGCTGGGCTACCATGCGCTGGGCTATGGCTGGCTGGACGCGATTTGGATGGTTGTCATCACGGTTTCCAGCGTGGGCTACGGAGAGAAGAGCGTCTTCGAGGATCCTGCCATAAAGATCCTGTCGATCGCTGTGATCGTTTTCGGCCTTTCGGCCGCCGCCTATACGATCGGAGGTTTGCTACAAATGATAACCGAAGGTGAACTGGAACGTGCCTTGGGCCACCGCAGGATGACACGCGACATCGAGAGGTTGAAGGACCACGTGGTCATATGCGGGTTTGGTCGCATGGGCGAGATGCTCGCCCGCGACCTGAAGAGTATGCGACGTCTGTTTGTCATCGTGGACAACGACTTGGACCGAATCGCCGACGCCGAATCGCACCGTTACCTCTGCCTGAGTGGCGACGCCACGGAAGAAGAGACGTTGCGACAGGTCGGGATTGAGCGCGCCAGATCGCTCGTCACTGGGCTGCCAAACGACGCAGCCAGCGTCTTCATTACGCTGACCTCACGGAATCTGAATCCGAATCTTCAGATCATTGCGCGGGCCGAGCACCCTTCGACCGAGAAGAAGCTACGCCAGGCCGGAGCCGACCGCGTGGTGATGCCGGCCCTTGTCGGAGCTCGGCAGATGGCGCGGCTGATCACGCGGCCCTCGACCGCCGACCTGATGGAATTGGTGGCGGAAACAAGCTTCCTGGACTACGAATTGGACGAGATCGCCGTACCGGACGACAGCAAGCTGGCCCGCGTTACGGTCCGCGAAACCGAGGCCCATCGCCGCCATCGTTTGCTGGTCGTAGCCGTCAAAGAGAAAGACGGCAACATGGTATTGAATCCGGACGCCGAATACACGTTCAAGTCCGGCGACGTGGTGATTTTCATGGGCCACACCGAAGACATCGCCCGATTCCGGGAGGAGTATGGGCTGTAGTACCGCAGTTCCTTCGGAATCGTCAGTGGGATGGGCATTCCTGCCCGTCTGCTTCGGGGGTCGGGCAGGAATGCCCAACCTACGAAGACAAGAGACGCGACGTACTAGCCGCCGAGCGAATCCTCAAGGTCTTTCAGCACGGCCGACAAGCCTCCCCCTACGCCAACGACTTCGAAGCGTCGCACCGTCTCGCCCGCAACTTCGATGTGGATCTCGATCCGATCCGGTGGAAGACAGTCGATCACACGATCGGCCCATTCGACGAGCGTGATCCCGTCGGATTCGAAGTACTCCTCGGGCCCCAACTGAAGGAACTCGTCGTCGTCCTTCAGGCGATAGGCGTCCATGTGATACAGCATTCGGCGGCGGCCTTGGTATTCCTGGCATAAGACAAACGTGGGGCTGACGACCGTGTCCGGCGGAACGCCGAGCCCTTGTGCGATCGCTTGCACCAGTCGCGTTTTGCCTGCGCCAAGCGTTCCCATCAGCGCGACGGGCGTTCCCGCCGGCAAGACGTTGGCCAGCGCCGCGCCCAAACGTCGCGTGTCGTCTTCGTTCTGAGCCTGGAAACAAAACCGATTCATCTGTCCTGAAACCTGAATACCGTAACTCGAAACCTCAATCTTCACTGGCCGGAAGCCGGTCCCGAGTCCAACTGACCTAGCCGGTCAAGCATTGATCGATTGCCGTCAAGGTCTCGCCGATCGATGCGTGGATCACGATGTCGGCTAAACCGTCTTGTTCTGTGGGGTCGCGGTTGATGATCACCAGACGCGCACCGTTTCGCTTGGCCATCGGCGGCAGACCTGCCGCTGGATGCACCACCAACGACGAGCCCATAGCGAAGAACAGATCGGCTTCCCCACTCAATTCCGACGCTCGTGCCAGGACATCAGGATCCAGGGCTTGGCCGAATGATATTGTGGCGTGCTTCATGATCCCGTCGCATTCGGGACACGCAGGCACCTCGTCCGTTTCGAGGAACTGTCGCACCAGAGGATCCGCGTCGTAGCGTCTTCCGCATTCCAGACAACCGACGTATCGTGCCGTGCCGTGCAGTTCTATCACGTCCTGACTGCCTGCATCTTGATGCAGCCCGTCTATGTTTTGAGTGATGACTGCCCGCAAACGGCCTTTGTTCTCCCATTTGCCCAGCACTTGATGGCCCGCATTCGGCTGGCTGGTCGCGAAATCCTGGTGCGAGGCGGCCTTCTGCCGCCAGTACTCGTAGCGAGCTTCGGCGCGGGCAAGAAAATCATCGTAGTACACGGGCTGCGACTGAGCCCAAATTCCGCCTGGCGAACGGAAATCGGGGATTCCGCTTTCGGTGCTGATACCGGCGCCCGTAAAGGCAACGGCCGATGTTGCTTCGTCCAGCCAACGGGCGATGATTTCGTACTGGTTCATAATGCCGAAAGCTTGACACGAACGACGGGCGTTTGTCAATGCGTGACCGAGAACCGTGAACACGCATTCCCACCAGCGGCATACCGCCCTATACTTCGGGCGAGATGTCCGAGATCGACCAATACGATTACGAAGTGCCGCGCGAGTTGATCGCCCAGACGCCGCTCGCCCAGCGAAGCGACGCCCGGCTGCTGGTCGTTCGCCGCGATAGCGGATCGCTGGAGCATTCTTATGTGCGCGATTTGCCCGAACTGCTCAGCCCCGGCGATTGCCTCGTGCTGAACGACACGCAAGTGATTCCGGCACGCTTGGTCGGGTACCGCACCAACACAGGCGGACGTTGGGAGGGACTTTACCTGGAAACGGACGATTCCGGTAATTGGAGGCTCATATCCAAGACACGCGGCCGGCTGTCGCCGGGCGAAACCATCACGCTGGAAGATCGCGGTGGGCAAGATTCCTGCAGGTTGATGCTCCTGACAAAGCTGGACGACGGCGCTTGGGCGGCCCGGCCCGAAACGGACGAGCCCCCCTTGAAACTCCTGGAACGCGTCGGGCGAGTGCCATTACCTCCGTACATACGCGACGGCGAGATGACCGATGCCGACCGGCAGAGATACCAGACCGTCTATGCCAAGAAGCCCGGCGCGGTCGCGGCGCCCACTGCGGGCCTTCACTTGACAGACGATTTGCTCGAGCGTCTGGAAACCGAAGGGGTCGAGGTGTGCCGGGTCACTCTGCATGTGGGGCTTGGCACGTTTCGGCCCGTTTCGACCGAGCGTCTCGGCGATCACCACATGCACACCGAACGGGGGCAAATCGATTCGGACACGGTTGACCGCCTGAAACACCGACGCGCCGTGGGCGGGCGCATCGTGGCGGTGGGTACGACGGTCGTGCGCACGCTCGAGACCGCAGCCGCCAGCGGCGATTTGCAGGCGTGGGAAGGAGAAACGGACCTGTTCATCCGGCCGCCCTATCTGTTCAAGGCAGTGGACGCGCTGATGACCAATTTCCATTGGCCGAAGAGCACGCTGTTGGTGTTGGTGCGCACGTTTGGCGGCGACAAGTTGATGGAACGCGCATACGAAGAGGCGCTCAAGGAAAACTATCGTCTCTTCAGCTACGGAGACGCGATGCTGATTCTGTAGGCCAAGAAACGCAAAGGGCCGAGCCGGGATCTGCCGGCTCGGCTCCGTCGTCGAATCGCGCGAGACCGACGACCCCACGCCTACTGCAATAGAGTCCGATTGTAGGTAGCATGCCTGACGCGACGCCCCGCCGATGCCTTCTTGGCTGGCGTCGGTTCGGGTTCCGGTTTCTCCGGAATCAGTTGTTGTTCCGTCCCTTCTTCAAACTCTAACAGTTCCGGCATGGTCTCTACGACGGAATCGCATGCCACGTCACATTCGGCCGGGGCAAAACGATACCCCCACAGGTGACGCAATCCGCTAAACGGCCTGCGACGCGGTGGGCAGCAAGTGGCGCCCGTCCAATTGCCGTGGTCGTCGCATGGATCGCAGCCGGGAGGGGGATCGTTATACCACTCACCCCAGTAGACCTCGCCGCAGCCAGACCCGCACGTAAGCGCCCGTGTCACACAGTCGGCCAAGCCACGTTTGGGACAGGCTCCGACCGCCATTCCAGTTGACCCGCAGCCGCCACCCTCGCACGAACCACACACGCCAACGTCGCCGCACATCTGAGGTTGCGTGCAGCAGCAACCATTGGCGAGCATCAGGACGGCTGCCGCAATGCACAGGGGCGCAATACGCTTCAACATGGTCTATTTCCTTTCTGGTTCCCAGCAACAACACATTTCCATCAGCGGAACGTCAGGAACACATATCGTCCGCAAAACCGGCAAAATCAAGAAAATCGTTACAACCGGCACATTTTCCCAAAAACCGCCCTTTCCTGCATCCGCCTTGAATTCAAACGGCCGTTTAATACAATGGTTTTAATCGGACGTTGGCGATGGGAACATGGGGTTGTGTGTCATGACGCAAGACGATGCGCGAAGCCGAATCCTGGACGCTGCGGGGCCTGTTTTCGCCGAGAAAGGCTTTCAAGCAGCGACCGTTCGCGAGATCTGTCGTCGGGCAAATGTGAACGTAGCGGCCGTGAACTACCACTTTGGCGACAAAGAACGGCTGTACGTCGAGGCAGTCAAGCTAGCCCATCTTCCCAGCGGCGATCACTACGAGTTGCTTGAATGGCCACCCGGCACGCCGCCCGAGGTAAAGCTTCGCGACCATATCGAAGCGATGCTGAGGCGGATGCTCAGCGAGCGGACACCTTGGCAGCGGCAGCTTATGAACCGCGAGATCCTCAACCCAACCTTCGCCTGTCGCGAAATAGTGGAGGTCCACATTCGCGCCAGATTAGGGCAGTTGCTCGAAACCCTCGACGAAATACTACCCGCAGATTCTCCAGCCCACAGGCGTCACCAGATCGCCTTCAGCATAGTAGGGCAAGCGATGCACTATCACGTTGCCAACGCTCTGGTCACAGTGTTGGTGGGGGAAGAGGAACTCGGGGCGCACTACCAGATAAACCAACTGGTCGAACACATTACTCAATTCAGTCTGGCCGCAATGGGGCTGGCCCCATCGTTGGCACCAGCGCGGTATTAGAAAGGCACCGTCACCACCGAGTCAGGCTGCGATTGACAGGATGCGCGCCCGGGGTTCTTGACCCACGCCCCGCATCTCCCTTCGACCTGCAAACAGATGGAAGAACTTCCTCGACAAGAGAGACAATGACATGCCAAACGGTCATCGTTCGGTCCAAGAAACGGCGCGCATTGCCGTGCCCCTGTTGATTCTGGCTATCGGGGCCGGCGGCTTTTTCCTGCTCAAAACAAAGTCGGAGATGCCGCGTGAGTCTGGTGAAAAGGAGGACGACCCCGTTGTCGACACGGCGCCCGTGGTGCCTCACACCGATGCGCTGACGATGAAGGTCGACGGTGAAGTCGTTCCTTTCCTGGAAGTGTCGCTTTCGGCCGAGGTCGGCGGGCGAATCGTCTCCAAGACGGAGTTTTGTCGCGCTGGGAAGTTCGTGCAGAAGGACCAGTTGCTGCTGCAAATCGACCCCGACGACTACGAACGCGAGAAAAGACGACTGGAAGAGGAGGTGGAACAAGCCGACGTGATGATCGAGGAACTCGTGGCAGAGATCGAAAGCACGGAAGAGTTGAAAGGGCTGGCCGAGCAGGAGTGTCAGTTACGAAAGGATGAACTTGACCGAGAACAGGAACTGATGGCCCGAGGCGTGTCTACCAAGGGCGCGATCGAGCAGGCCCAACGCGGCGTCCTGCAGGCAGACAACTCGCGAGTTACCCTGAAAAGTCAACTGAACCTGTTGGAGACGCGCAAGGCCCGGCTTGAGAGCGGACAAAGACTAAGTTCGATACGGTTGGAGCAGGCCGAGGCGGATTTGAAGCGTGCGCGGGTCATTTCGCCCATCGATGGCATGGTAGTCTCAGAATCAGTCGAGAAGGACTCGTACGTGCAGAAGGGTACGTTGCTGGTGACTCTCGAAAGCACATCGACGGTCGAAGTGAAGTGTCATCTCCGGATGGACCAACTGTATTGGATTTGGAGCCAGGACTCTGAGGCATTCCCCATGGCTGATCGGACGGCGCCAATTGCCGACTACCAGATTCCGGAGACACCTGTCACGGTCGTCTACCGTCTGGCAAATGAAGAGTATGTCTGGCGAGGCGTCTTGTGGCGCTATGACGGCATCGGCGTCGACCAGAGAACACGAACGGTTCCTTGCCGCATTCGGGTCGATATGCCCCGAGATGTACGACTTCGCACAACGGACGAAGTGGTCAAACCAACCGCCGGGCCGCCGGCGTTGGTACGAGGCATGTACGTCGCGCTGGAAATCCATGCACGGCCAAAGGCAAATTTGCTCCAGGTGCCCGAGATAGCTGTGCGACCGGGCAATAAGGTTTGGCGAGTACGCGACAAGAAACTCCACACGCTTGACGTCCAGGTCGTGACTATCGCCAACCAGGTAGCCGTCTTGCGAGCCGCACCCGATGATCTTCGTACCGGCGACAAGGTCGTGGTGAGCCCCTTGGCCGAGACCACCGAAGGCATGGCGGTCAAGGAGGGAGAGACTGACAGCGCGGCTAAACCACAGAGGACGGCCTCTGCGCCGGAGGGTGAAACGAAATGAAGTCTCTCATCAAGTGGGCGATCGACAACACTCCGGCGATGAATACGTTGATGGCCGCCATTCTGTTGGTTGGGGCGGTCAGTCTGCACTTTCTGCACCGCGAGGTGTTTCCGGAGTTCGAATTGGAGATCATTCTGGTAGCGGTCCCCTATCCGGGTGCAAGTCCGGAAGAGGTCGAAGAAGGGATCTGCCAGAAGCTCGAAGAGGCAGTGCAAACGATCGACGGCATCAAGAACTTGCATGCGGTGGCCCGCGAGGGTGTGGGCAACGTGATACTGGAACTGGAGGCCGATGTTCCCGACGTGCAAAAGGTCCTGAACGAAATCCGTTCCGAGGTAGATCGCATTCCTAGTTTGCCGGATTTGGCGGAAGACCCGGAGATCAAACAGATCACTCTCCGCCGCGAAGCGATCCAGGTAGGGGTAATCGGGCCGGATGACGACAGCCCCGAGGCCGAGGTGGCGTTGCGAGACCTTGCCGAGCGAGTTCGCACCGAGTTGCTTCACCTCTCGTCGGTCTCTCAGGCCGAGTTGCTCGGTACGAAGCAATATCAAATCGACATTGAAATCCCCGAGGCGACGCTACGCAAATTCGGGCTGACGTTACAGGATGTTGCGCGCGTCGTCCGTCAGGAGAACATCGAGGTTCCCGGTGGCACGATGAAGACGGACTTGCAGGAAGTCCTTCTGCGCGGCAAGAACAAGCATGAGATCGGTCACGAGATCGCCAAAATTCCACTGGTCACGGATGCCAATGGCGTCGTATTGACCGTTGACGACCTGGGCGAGGTGCGCGACGAATTCGAGGACGTGGCCGCCCAGCACCGCATCGCAGTCGCCAAAAACGAGACCGAGAACTTGGGGGACGGCGAATTCGACGAAGTATCCCGGCATCGCATCGACGGAAAGCCGGGACTGATCATCAAGGTCGAGAAGACGGCCAAGGAAGATCTGCTGGCCATTACCGACGAGGTCAGCGATTTCGTCAAGCGCGCTGGCACGCCCGATGGATTCAAGCTGCCTCCGGGGTACGAACTGACCTATTGGGGAGACATGTCAGTCGTGGTCAGAGACCGCCTGAGCCTCCTGGCCCGCAACGGGCTGCAGGGGTTGGCCTTGGTGTTCTTCGTGTTGGCGGCGTTCCTCGAGATTCGGCTGGCATTCTGGGTCGCCTTGGGGATTCCCATTGCGGTTCTTGGGGCGTGCGCGATCATGCTGTACACGGGACAAACGCTCAACATGCTCTCGATGTTCGCGTTTCTGATGGCGCTGGGCATCGTGGTAGACGACGCCATCGTTATCGGCGAGAACATCTACTCGCACCGCCAGATGGGCAAGCAGTTCGTTCCCGCGGCCATCGATGGCACGGTCGAGGTGCTGCCGTCGGTCTTGGCTTCCGTGACCACCACGATCATCGCCTTTGTTCCGCTCATGCTGGTACCCGGAATCATGGGCAAGTTTATCGCCGTGATGCCGATGGTGGTCATCGCGATGCTGGTTATCTCGCTGGTCGAGAGCACGTTTATCCTGCCGTGCCATCTGGCTCATAGCGGCGAACGCGATGAAGGGAACGGGACGGATGCCGCCAAGAGCCCCGTCCGTCGCGTGCGGCGATTCATTTCGCGTTTTCCTGGCGTGATTCGCTGGACGTTTGGGCTGGCGTGGCTGGGTGTGGTATCCGTCGTATGGTTCTTTCTTTACCCGTTCGTTCGTGTTAGCCACCTGTTGAACAATCAGACGAGCCGCCTTCTAAACCTGTTGATTAATCGAACGTATATATCGATTATTCGATGGTCCCTACGGCATCCTTCGATCGTGCTCACTTCGGCTGCGGCCTTTCTGATGATCAGTGTTGGTCTGATTATGGGAGGGATTGTCCCATTCAATGTGTTCCCAAAACTTGACGGCAATAACATCACCGCTTCGATCCAATATCCAGATGGTACATCGGTCGGCATTACCGACGAGGCGACACGATTGCTGGAAAAGGCCATCTGGGAAATAAACGAAGAGTACAGGGCGGCAGGCAATCCGGTCGTTCTGCTCACTCACCGGATCGTGGGCCAGCAAATAGCGGCTGATATGGTAAGCGGCGCAGTGTCGACTGGCGGCGGCAGTCATATTGGCCAAGTTGCTGTGGAACTGAAGGCAACGGAAGACCGAGGCGACGTCACGAGCATGGAGGTTGTCTCTCGGTGGCGGGAGCGCGTTCTCGATGGATTGGCCAAGGCGAAGCCGGACGAGCAGAAACGCTTGACTGCAGGCTACGAAGGTCTCACGTTCGGCACCGCCGGAATCGGGCCGGGCGGCGCGCCGATCGAGTTCAGATTGTTGGCGGCGCCCGAGCGCATGGGCGAGCTGGAAGAAGCGGTCGAACGCTGTAAGCAGAAGCTGAAAGAGTATCCGGGCGTATTCGATATCGTGGACGACTCCCGGCCCGGCAAGTGGGAGTTCCAGCTTGCCGTCAAAGACGATGCCAAGGCCATGGGCGTGCCGCTGTCGGATCTGGCCGGCACGGTTCGGGCGGCGTACTACGGCGAGGAGGTAATGCGATTGCAGCGAGGCCGTCACGAGGTCAAGCTGATGGTCCGGTATCCGCGCGAGGAACGTCGCAGCCTGGCAAACTTCGATGACATCCGAATCCGAACCGGCGGCGGCGCGGAACGCCCGCTGACGGAATTGTCCGATGTCGCAGTCAACCGCGGGTATTCGACCATCAACCGGCTCGACCAACTCCGCTCGATCACCGTCACCGCCGATGTAGAAGAGGCCGAGGGCAACGCGCAAGAGATCAGCAACGATTTGCGAGATAATTTCCTCCCAGGTCTCCTGGCCGAATATCGAGGGATCCGCGTGCGTTGGGAAGGGCAACAGGAACAGCGAGTGGAATCGACCACGGGCCTTTTCAATGGACTTGCCATAGCTCTGGTTTTCATGTTCGCCTTGCTAACACTCGAGTTCCGCACGTACCTGCAACCTTTGTTAATCCTGGGTGTGATCCCGTTCGGAGTCGTCGGGGCCGTGGCCGGGCACTGGTTGCTCGGCATTCCCCTGTCGCTGTTCAGCTTGTTCGGGATGGTCGCGCTTACGGGCGTGGTGGTGAACGATTCGATCGTACTTATCGACTTTATCAACAAACGCGTACGCGCCGGCGTGCCGCTTACCGAAGCGATTCAGGATGCCGGGCGTCGACGCTGCCGCCCCGTGTTGCTGACTTCCGTGACCACTGTCGCTGCCCTGCTGCCGATCCTGGTAGAAAGGTCTTTCCAGGCCCAAGTGGTCATACCGATGGCGACCAGTTTGGCGTTCGGGCTCCTGTTCGCCACGCTTCTCATCTTGATTCTGGTCCCCACTTCGTACCTGCTGTACTGCCGTTACCTCGCGCCGGACCTCGCCGAGCAGACGGTGACGAAGAGGACGGAGAAACAGTCGCCCCCACACCAATCACCGTGACGCCTAGCCGCATTTGCGCACCGCGTGGGCCGAACCGAGGCCGAACCCTTGCCGGAACGGCGCAAACCAGCTTAATTGCTTTGACCCTGTACCGCCAACAACGCCAGTAGAAGAGGCCGAAGTTCCGGCAGTTGCACGGTTTGCTTGGTCCGGCCTACAAATTGATGCGCGATACAGGCTAAGCACCGACCAAGGCGGCCACCACCTTCTCAAGCCCTCGGACCACTCGCGCCAATCGGTCAAAGTCGACTTTGTCGGTTGTATCTTCCGGCTGGTGATAGTGGGGATACCGAAACATTGCGGTGTCGGTCACCATCAGGGCCGGATACCCTTCCTGCCAAAATGACCAATGGTCCGAGAAACCAACGCCGTACACGGCCGCTGGCAGCGCAGCGCCTTCGGATGGAAATTCCTCATTTCGGCGGAATGCAGCGACAACTCGGCGGACAAGGCTGCGCGACTTGATATTGCCGACAAAGGCGATGAAGTTGCCTTCCGATGGATACAGGAGCCCAAACGGCCGGGGATACTTCTGGCTGCCGGGAGTATCGTCGTAGTAGCCGATCGTCTCCAGGCTCAGCATGGCCGTGACTTTCTCGCCCCGCTCGGCGCAACGCCGCGAGTAGACACGCGAGCCCATCACGTCGGTGTGTGCGTACGGCTTCTCTTCGTTCACGAAGGCCACGAAGCGCAGCGTGCGGTGGATGGTGCGTCCGGAGAACCGTCTGGCCAGAGCGAGCATTGCTGCGACACCGCTGGTGTTATCGTTTGCACCCGCCGTGGCGACTACCGTGTCGTAGTGCGCCCCGACGATGACGATCTCTTCCGGAAGGGTGGAGCCTCGAATCTCGACCTCCAGATTGCGGCAGTTGCGGCCGTCTACTTCGTACTCTTGGGGATTCACCGCATAGCCTGCCGCCACGAATTCCGATTCGATGTAGTCGGCCGCCACGGACAATTCGTGCGGTCGATTCTGGACGTTCCGTTCGCCAATCTCCTCGGCCAGGTAGGCAACGTCGCGGCGCAGTTCGGCGGTAAGCGACTTCAACGCGTCGTCTGCCGGCGGCAGTTCGCCGCGGAAGCTGCGGCCGGGCATGTTCGTCAGGAACCACCACACCATGACGGCCTTCAATGACAGAGGGAAAGACGCAACACGCCGCTGAGTTTATCCCCAGCGGCGTGCTGATTGGATCACGGAAGTTTGGCCGATCGTACAGCAAGCCGGTACGTTGCCAGAAGCCGGGCTTGCAGCCGATGCAGCGCACTACTCCGCCGGCTTCTTCGCCTTCTTGCGTCCACCCTTCCTGGCAGGTTTCTTTGCGGGCCTCTTTTGCCCTTCGATGAACTCCTTGCAACTCACCTTCTTGTCACCGTCCTTGTCCATCCTTTTGAAACTCTGCTCGGCCCGCTCGATGTCCTCCGGCTTGGTTCGGCGCCCTTTGAATTCGTCGAAGGTCAATTGGCCGTCGCCATCCTTGTCCATCATCTTGAAGCGGAATTCGGGGGGCTTGTTCTTGAACTCCTCGATGCACACATTGCCGTCGCCGTTCTTGTCCAACAGCTTGAACAACTCCTCGGCTTTATCACCTCGTCTTCTTCCTTTGAATTCGTCAACGGTCAATTGCCCACTGCCATCCTTGTCCAGCTTCTTGAACTGCTCCTCGGCCATTTTTGCCATTTTTTCTTTGGCCGCCTTTCGCTTGTCGGCCGCGGCTTTTTTTGCGGCTGGCTCGTCGCCCGCCCACAAGTTCCCGGTCACCAACAACGCGGCGACCACCATCACCAACAACTGCATGCAAGTCCTGGACATCTCAAAGCTCCTTACATCATGGGGTTGATCGAAAAAACGACCGAACGTGCAATAGGTACACGATACTAGGCCTATCTCAATTGTGAGAATAGAACGGTCGACGCGTCGAAAGTAAAGCCCCTCGGGCAGATTGCGCCGTCAGGGACGTTCGCCCTTCGGTATCGCATTGCTTAGCATCGGCCAATGAATTACTGTCGCATTTGAGTGTAGCCGGAGTCGTGAGACTTCGGTTCTTGCCGCTTCCGTCCGAAGTCTCACGACCTCGGCTACGACACCTACTGTTTGGCCAGTGCTTAGCTGCCGTTCGTCGGCTGCGTTGTGTCGATTTGCCTCGTGGCATTTCGCACGGCCTGGTATCGTTCCACAAGAGGCGGAACACCCCAAACAAGAAAGCGGTGGGGGTAATCCGTCAGGAACTGATCGTTTAGTCTGTCTTTGATGAAAGTCATTACCGATTTCGCCGGAGCGTCGAAAATGGAGTGTTGCCCACCTTTCTATAAGAGCAGTGTTTTCTATGCTTCTAGGAAGGCCCTCAACTAGAAAGACCTTCCTTGCTTTTTCGAGAATGACAATAGGAGTAAGAAATGGAAGCCGTTGCTGCAAAACCGATTTTCTGTTCGATACTCGTCTTCTTCTCATGGAGCCATTCGAACATCGGCGATATCGGGATCACTCCGGGTATGCTTCGGCTGCTCGAGCAGAATGTGCCGGGGGTCGAGGTGACGATTTGCGCCAACTCTCGGGCCGAGGCGACCAGGGAGTATCTCACCAGACGCTTCCCGAAGTGCAGAGTCGTGGCGACGCCGTTCCGCGGCACGAAGCTGACGCCTGAGTTTCGCGAGGCGTTCGATCGGGCTGACTTGATCCTGTATAACTCGGGAACCACCCTCTCGTACGGACGATGGGAACGCAACTGGGATCGCACGATGCCGCTGGCGATGCCGTTGGTGATGGCTCGCGAGGCCGGCAAGCCGTATGGAATCTACTGCCAGTCGTTCGAGCGCTTCCAATGGCCCAGCGACATCATGTTCCGCCCGCTGCTGTCCGACGCTGCCTTCGTCTTCGTGCGAGACGGGAACTCGCTGGAATACCTGCGAAGTCTCGGCATCGCCCCGCCGATCATGGAGTACGGTCCGGACGCCACGTTCGCTTTCGATCTGCGCGACGAGGCCGCGGCCGACGATTTCATGAAGCGTCACAACCTCCAGCCCCGCAAGTTCATCACACTGACGATCCGCACGTCCTGTCAAGGCTTCATCGACGAGAAACGCGAGCAGGTCCACGCCGCCAAGATGCGACAGCTTGTCGAGACGTGGGTGAAGAAGACGGGGCTCCACGTCTTGATCTGCCCCGAGGTGAAGCATGAAATCGAACCGGCCCGACGGCTGATCTACGACCCGCTGCCCGCCGATGTCCGCAAGCACGTGCGCATCAAGGAAGACTTCTGGCTGCCCGACGAAGCATTCTCCGTTTATGCCCGGGCCCACACAATCGTCAGCATGGAGATGCATTCGATCATCCTCGGCCTAGCCGCGGGCACACCGACTCTGCACCCCCGCTTCGCCGAAGCCGGCCGCAAAGCCTGGATGCTCCGCGATCTGGGCATCGAAGAGTGGCTTTTTGACCTCGACAAAGACCCGGCCGACGAGGTCACCGCTTCACTGCTCGCCATCCACGACGACTACGCCGCCGCGCTTGGGAAAGTGGAAAAGGCGATGGGCTTCGTGCACAAACGGCAGAAGGAGACCATGGACGTTGTGAAGAGGACAGCCATTGAGGCGAGGAATAACAGGCCCCAGGCGACTTCGGACGAATAGAACGCCCACGGCCGACTTAGCCGCTCGATGTCATCCCGTGAATCACACATTCCTGCGGAGATATGGTGTCTGAGCTCCGCAGCGAGCGATCGCGATGACGCGGCGGGAATGGCGCCGAGTGACTGATCTTGCCTTGCCGCGCGAACGCCATTCCCGCTTGCGTGCGTGGTCTGGTTCCGCATCTGCCCGATTCCATCCTGGAACCGTCTCATAGTCTATCACGTCCTCGGCGCGTGCAACAACGCATCTGTGTTGGCGGTGTTAGCGGCGAACGGCACAACCGGGCAGTCTGGAACGCAACCATCTCTCCCCATTCTCCGAAACGGCGGTCCCGCGCAAGTCTACACTCACGAGATTCGGGTAGTCGCCCAGAACTCGAATCCCAACATCGGTCACTTGTGTGTGCCGAAAGCAGAGAACGAGTTTACGGTTCTTCGGAATCTCGCCGAGTTGGTAGCTCAGCGTCTCGTCGCCAAAGCCCTTTCCCCAGAATTCCAGCACGTATGTGCCGTCTGCGTCAGGTTCGTACGAGATCGTCCGGCTAAAATCCGGTTGTACGACCCTCCAGTGCGCGAGGAATCGCCCCAGGCCAAACACAGTGGCAAAGGCGACGAACAACGCAAGGCAGAAGATCATCCCTCTGCGTCCGCCGCCTTCCACTTTCGGACGTTTCAGCCTTGCATGCCCGCCACACACGAGGCCAGCTAGTACGCCAAAGACTGCAAGCCCTACCGAATTCTCAAGCCAGAAAACTCCATCATCAAGGATGCCCAGGACGACAGCGACGATAGACCATAGAAAAACGCCGCCTAGGACTCCGGCCCAGATTGGGCATCGCAACTTCGCGCCCCACCACGCGATGCCAAGATTCGCCACGACAATGCCGATGAACGCGAGAAGACTGACGACGCCCAGAAATCCAGATGAACGCCAAGCCCAGAGCCCCAACGCCGCGAACACAGTAGCAGCGAGCAGCGACTGAAGAGAAAACTGCCAGTTGTGTGATCGCGATTTTGTGTTCGGCTCGTTCAATGTGACCTTCTGGCGAACGTGGCTACGACAGTCTGTCACGCAATTCCCAGGGGGCGTGAAAATGATCGGGCTATCCCAGATAGGCGTTCTGGTCCCGCAGCAGCTTCTGGAGTTTCGGCACGTCCACGTCGCGCGGCCGGCAGCCGTCCAAGCAGGCCAATGCGGCAGCACATCCTGCAGCGTGCCCCGTGATCCAGCAGTTTGGGATCACCCGGATCAGGTCCGACATGCGCGGCTCGCCCGAAATACACCGACCGGCGGCCAGGAGGTTGTCGATCTTCTTGGGCAACAGGGCGCCGTATGGAATCTGCCATTCCTGATGGTCGCTGGCCCAAGCCCCGCCGACGGCGATGCAGTCCGGGAATCGCCTTCCGGCCTTTACGCCCTCGTACGTCAGCGTCTCTATGCCGGACAGCACCCTTGTGATCCGGACGCCCAACTGCGGCGCTGTCTCCATCAGGTAGACCTTCTCGTAGCCTGGCGTTGCCCGAATCTCCTGCACCTGTTTCCAGATCTGTCGACGGTGGTTCAGCTCCAATCGAGTCAGCTCGACCACGTCAAGACCGTCCGCGTCAGGCCCACCCATGTTGACCCAGTTGACGCCTTCGATCGGCGTGACTTTGCCCAAGTGACGCGGTGGTTTCGCCTTGCCGGCTTTGGCACGGTCCACTTTGTCGAGGTTCCCAATACGGCACGGCAGACCGATCCTGTACTTGCGTCGGTCGTGTTCGGCGCCGGCCGCGGCAAACATGTCGCCGTCACCAGTCGCGTCGACCACGTTCTCCGCCAGGATCGCCTGACGGCCCGATTTGCTTTCAAAGACCGCCCCTTTGACCGAGTTGCCCTCCATGATGGCATCGACGCCCCAGCAATGCAGAAAGATGTCGATCTCGGCCTCGACGGTCATCTCGACCATCACATACTTTAGCGCCTCGGCGTCGACGGTCGGGTTCACGCCCGGCCGCCGATTCACGATCCCGCGGTCCAGCTTGTCCAGCCGCTTGAGCATCTTTTCGCCGATGCCCTGGCAGACCTGTTTCTTCCCGGTGACGAAGTGTCCAATGACCAGCACCACAAGCCCACCGGTCCAGAGTCCACCGAAATGACCGTACCGCTCGACCAAAGCCACCTCCGCACCGGCCCGCTTGGCCGCGATAGCCGCCGTCACGCCCGCCGGCCCACCGCCGACGACCAGGACATCCGTCTTGTGCAACAACGGCAGTTCCCGTTGCGGTTGGATAATCTTGCCATCGACGATCACCGCCGGCGAAACGCCGCCATGCGCGACCTTGATGCCGGGCAAGGCGTCTTTTCGGCCGACGGGGTCAGCCCACGCCGGCATCGTATGGCCCAGTCCCGTTGCCACTCCCGAGGCACCTAAGACTCGCATCAAGTCTCTTCTGGTGAGCTTCCGACTCATCTGTTGTCTCCCTTGGTTGCGAAATGCCAATCGGCAAATCGTATGAAGGCGAATGTAGTCAGTTGTCGAGATCACGCTTTCGTTCAATCCAAAGGCCTTCGTAGCCGTTGGGGATCACGAGTGCGCCGTAGCGAAGGACGAGTCTTCCGGGATTGCCCGACACGTTGAAGTGTTCCACGAGGACAGGACTGTTGATATCCGAGATATCGACGACGTGGATGTCGCCGAAACAGCGGTCGGACAGGTACAGCTTGTTGCCGTCTAGGACCGGTTTGCCCCTAAGACGCTTACCGGGGATATGGAGGACGCCGACTTCCGCTGGTGGTCGGGGTTCGCCCGGGGCCACCAGTAGCAGGCCGCGTCCGTAGACGACCAGCCGTCTGTAGCCCATGGGGACCGAACCCGCGCCGCCAAGGCGATGGGCGTATTCAACGCCGGCGAAGCTGGGCTGGGATTTGCCATACAGATCGTACCAGCGAAGACCGCCGAGTTGGAAAAGGACACAAACGCGCCGGCCGTCAATTAGGTCTTGGCTGAGGTGGTAGACGAAGCCGTGCCCCTTGTCGCGGAACACGCGTTTTGGCTCGGCGGGAACGGAGACATCAACGATGTCCAGTGTGGACATGTCGACTTGCAGCACGGCATACTTGCCTGGGGCGGGAACAACCACGTCCTTGACAATTTGGCCTCGCGGCGCATAACGCCCCACGGGCGACAGAACGCCGTCGCCTGCGTGACGCCAGATCGACAGTCCACCCTTCTCTTCCGCCACGTACACCAAATCGACGAGCGTCTTGACTTCCATGGCGAAGCCTTGTGTGGGATAGCGGCCCAGTTCTTCAGGCTCGGGCGATAGCCGAACAACGCAGATGCCAGCGCTGCCGGCGGCAACGATGGCTGTATCGTCCAGCAACGCGACGGCCCGCACCTGGCCCTCGGGTCGGTAGATCTGAAACCGCGGGTTCGGCTCGGGTTGGAAAGGGGGAATCCTCGGCGGCGTGTCCGGTTCTCGCTGGCAAGGTGCGGCGAGCCCCGGTGCGGCGATG
>CAZURK010000232.1:0-24819 GCA_964623055.1 uncultured Pirellulaceae bacterium | reverse complement strand
ACACGCGATGTAGGCTGACTTCGCCATATCCTAGCCTCTTGTTGCAACTCTGCAGTTCGCAGGTTTTGTCACAAGAACGGTACGATCTCGAATGAAGGCCATGCGCCAATGGTGTTAACGGTTTCCGTCCAGGAGGTCAAGTTGCGGACCGAATCAAGACCGCCGACACGGGCTCTCGGCCCCTTGTATCGCAGGGGTCGGGGGATTAGAAGAATTCCTGTTAGTCTTCGCTATTTCGACAAAGCTCCCAAGGAATTTCGACGTAGGGCAGGTTTCCAGCCTGTCGGAAATTCCTTGGCCGAGACTGGCAGGTTGGTAAGTTGGTAACCTGCCCCACGGCTGGAAAGGAACATGACATGTCAGCAACGCCTTCCGTGGGAATCGCACGGGCACTCTGCTCGCTGACTCTCTTGGCGGGGACCGTGGTCACGGCGGCGGCGAGCGGTGACGGGTTGTCCGTCGGGCAGACGCGGTACGTGCGGGGCAAGACTTCGGCCGCTGCGATCGTGGTCGAGAATCGCTACTACCGCGCCGTGATCTGTCCGGAGATGGGCGGGCGGATCGTCGAGTGGGTCGATAAATCGACGGACCGCAACATTGTCTTTGATCAGATCTACGGCGGGCTGCTCGATGACCACGGATCCCGGATCCATTTGCCTTATCAAGCCGAGTGGGTTGAGAAGAGCCCTGAAACCGCCGCCTTGCGTTTGACCCTGCCGGAGGAGATCAAGTACGTCAAAACCGTCCGTTTCTTTGCCGACCGGCCCGTGCTCCAGATCGACTATCACATCGAAAACCCAACACAAGACGCCAACCGTCTGCTCTTCCGCAACGTCGTCCGTCCGAGCGGGCAGGCCTTCACGGGTCGCGAGCTGTACTGCTTTTCGCGCGTGGCCGGGCTTCAGCGTGAACCTGGCATGCCGCGGACCGACGATCAGGCGGACCCTTGGTGCGCCCTGGTCGATCCGGCGAGCCAAGTAGTGGTGGCGAATTCCTTCGAGGGCGACGTGCTGTCCCGACTGTATACGTGGCGGGGGAGCAAGGTGGCTCCGACCTATGAGTTCATGTTTCCGAACCTGGAAGCCGGCCACACCTACGATGTGCGGTACTACTGGATGTTGGCCCACGGACTAACGGCTGTGGATTACGCCCACCGCGCCTTCGTCTGTCAGATCGAGGGCAGGTACGAGTCGGGCCGGCTCTCGGCCGAGGTCGACTTGGTAGGCACCTGGTCGCCCATGCCGGACCTCGCCGTCACGAGCGAAGTCCTCGGCCCGGATCGCAAGGTGATCTCCGCCGGGGCCGATCAGCGCTGGCCCGTATTGGATCTCGATACGGTCGTCAATCGCCCCTGCCAGGCGGGCGGGCTGGCCGAGCACAAGTACGTCATCCTGCTCCTAAAGCTCAAGTCTCAGGTCCTCGGCCCCGAGCCCATCGTGGTCGAGAAGGCCTTCCCCGCCGGCGGAGACGAGAAGCTTCTGGCCGACTACCGCCGCCCGGTCCGCTGGCTGGGCGAACCTGTTGAGCAGAAGCCGATCCCCGGTTGGGAAAAGGAGGTCATGTACGTCATCCAGCCGACTGACGCCGACCGGGCTCGCGAGTACATGGTCTTCGAGGAGACCGGCCCAGACCGCGGTAAGCACGTCGAGAACGTCGCCTTCGAGTTGGCCCAGAACGAACCGGAAGGCTTTCCCCTGCACGTTCACTCGCTCGGGCTCTCGGGCAAGGTTGAGATGAATGCGGAAGCCCCGGAGGGCTTGGCCCTTGAGACCTTCGTCCCGGAGTCAGTCCCGCAGCTTATCTGGCAGAAGGAGTACATCGGCCTCAAGCTCCGGCCCGGTACGACCTTCGAAATGAGACCAGACGAGGACCGCACGCTGTACTTCCGCCTCACCGCAGGCGAGGCGAAGCCGGGTCACCACATCGCCAAGATCACCTTCACTCCCGAAACGGCTAGGCCTGTCACGATTGCCGTGAACGTGACGATCCATCCCCTTCGCATCCCGAACCAGCCGCTGATGGTTTTCGACGTCAACAACGTCGTCAACTACCTTTGCGCGGAGCGGAATGGCCAGGACTACGATTGGGACGCCGAGCGGGCCAAGAACTTCCTCGGCGACATGGCCCGTCACGCGGTTCGCGGTCAAACGTTGGTCGGTGTCAACGCCCCGAACTCGCATTACTGGCACAACAAGGTCAAGCTCCGCGAGACGGGCGAGCCGCTCGTGGATGCAATGAAGGCCGCCCCCGAGCGTTTCCGAACCACCGAGTTGCCCGCCCTCGATTTCTCCGAGTGGGATTGGCTGTGCGATCGGATGCTCGAGCACGGACAGACGCACACCAAGTGGCCGATGGGCGGATGCGGCGAGCGGTTCATGACGGGCCACTCCCGCCTGAGCAGTACGGTCTACGGCAAAACGTTGCCCCCCGGAGACGCCCGCCGGCAGATCATCATGGAATGGTACTACCGTGAGCTGGTGCGTTATCTCGAAGACAAAGGCTTCCGGTGCTTGTGCTCCATCGACGACGAGATCCCCGCCGAGAAGCTTGCCTGGTGGGTCCAGCACGCCTACCGATGTCAGCAAATGGGACTCGAACCCACCGTCACGCAGTCGGCCAAAACCATTCGTGACGACAGCCTCATGAACATGATTTCGCCCTTTATGAACTACTGGGTCATCGGGACGATGGAGAAGCACGTGATGGACCTTCGCCGCAAGCAGGGCTTGATCCGTCTCACCGATTGGGTCACCACCTACCACTCCTCCGCCAACCACTGGCGACCCTACACGAACACCCGCGGGCAGTGCGGGCTGTACGCGGGCTACTTCGATCTGGACGCCTGCTGGATCCAGGTTTACTACCGCTGGCGGCAGAGCGAGGCCATCATCTATCCCGAAGAGGCCGGACCGGTTTCCTCCGCTGCCTGGGAAGGCGCCCGCGATGGGCTTGACGACGCCAACTACCTGCTTCTGGCCCGCACTATGATCCGCGCACTGTCCGAGGCCGAGCGCCCCGTCTATGCCGAACGGCTCGAGAAGATCGTTGGACCCCACGAGGACTCGATGATCCGCTTCGTCGACAAGGTGTCCAGCGTGGGCAACTGTACGGTGATGGACAAGAAGTACAAGACCATCGACTTCCGCCTTGCCAAACGCGCCATGCTGGCCCTGTGCGCCGAACTCGCCGGCAAGCTGCCGCCGCAGCCTGCGAATGTCGAGCTGCGCCAGCATCCGCTGATCGTGGACGGCAAGTGCCCATTCGTTCTGCCGGAGGGCGTGGCGAGCGCCCAGGCGGTGCGAGCGTTCCTTATCGAAGCGGCTGGTGGGCTCGCCTTCGATCCGCCGGCAACCGTTCAGGTCGACCCGAAAACCCCGTACCCCGTCCTCTTCTGCGGCACGTTGGATGAGCTGACGAAGCAGTTCCGGGCCCTCGCACAGCATGCAGACCTGGCTGACCTTTCCGACAAGTATCCGAAGCCCGGCGGATACGCCCTGCGCGTGATTCAGAAACCGGTCACGAAACGGCCGAACAAGGGTGAGCCCGAACCAGAGCCGGTCTATTCGATGGTCCTCGTCTGCGGAGACGACGCAGGCAGGGAGAAGGCGTTCAGGCACTTCCTCAAGATCGCCCGTTACCCCAAGTCACAGTACAGCCACTGGGTGGTCAAGCATTGAAACGGAGGAACCTACCTTCGTTTTCCGAATTGGAGGCTCTCATGATCTGCAGACGATGTTCAATCTTCGCACTGTTGTATGTCCTTCCGTTGTTGCTCTTGCCCGGCGGAGTTGGCGCCGGCGAAGTACTCTACAACGGTATTGAATTGCCGGATCAGTGGCCGCCAGGGCGATCGCTGGAAGAGCTGCGAGCCGGGACGCCGATGCGAGTCCCGTATCTGGACGAGCCGCCGGACGTGATCGCCATTGATGTAGGGCGGCAGTTGTTTGTGGATGATTTTCTTGTCGATCAGTCAACGCTCGAACGGCGATTCCACAAACCGACGATGTACGAAGGCAATCCAGTGATGCGCCCCAACAAGCGGTGGGAAGTGGCGCACAAGCCGCATTCAGCGATGTGCTTCAGCGACGGCGTGTTCTTCGATCCGGCCGACGGCCTGTTCAAAATGTGGTATCGCTACAGCGCCCGCGGCGGTACGGCGATGGCCACCTCGAAGGACGGCATTCACTGGGATAAGCCCAGCTTCGAGGACGGACCGCAGCCGCGGACCAATATTGTATTGATGGGGGGAAATCGCGACTCGGCAACTGTCTGGCTGGATCACGACGCTTCCGATCCGAACACGCGGTTCAAACTTTTCCAGTTTCATCGCGATTCATGGCAGGCGTCGGTCCACACATCGCCTGACGGCATCCGTTGGACCGAACCGCTGTGGACGGGGCCGAGCGGAGATCGGAGTACCATTTTCTACAACCCGTTTCGCAAGGTTTGGGTCTACAGCATCCGAGCGGGATTGTACCGCAGCCCGTGGGACTACCATAACCGACCGTACCGGATCATCGGCCGCAGCCGTTTGTATTGGGAGAGTGAGGATTTCTTGGCGGGATCGCAATGGGAAGGCAGTCGCCACATCTACGGCGCGCAGTGGCCGGAGGGCCAGCCGCAACCGTGGCTGGCTTGCGACCAGCGGGATGATCCACCGCAGGGCAAAGCCGAGTTGCCATCCGAGTTGTACAACTTTGACGCGGCTCCATACGAGAGCCTGATGCTGGGGCTGTGCAGCGTCCTGCATTCCGGACCGCGAGCCGCCGGTCGGCCAAAGATCAACAGCGTGATGCTGGCTTTCAGCCGTGACGGCTACCACTTCGACCGGCCCAACCGCGAGGCCGTCATCAGCGTGTCGGACGACCCCAAGGCGTGGAATTACGGCAACGTTCAGTCGGTCGCCGGAGGCGGCGTCATCGTGGGCGACAAGATCTACATGTACGCCAGTGGTCGTAACTCGCTGGAAGACACGACCGGATTGCTGATCTGGCGGCGCGACGGTTTCATCTCGATGCACGGCGGCCAATCCGAGGGAGAATTGATGACTCGCCCGCTGCGCTTTTTCGGCAAGCATCTGTTCGTCAACCTGGCCGCGCCGGACGGCTCGCTGAAAGTCGACTTGCTGGACCGAGAAGGCCGGCTGCTGGACACCTCGCAGACGCTCAGCGGCGACCGGACGCTGATGAAGGTGGACTGGAAGAAGTCGACCGATCTATCGGCGTGGGCGGGCCAGCCTGTGCGATTCCGATTCCGGTTGACCGATGGTGACCTGTACAGCTTCTGGGTCAGTCCCCATTCATCCGGTGCCAGCCACGGCTACATCGCGGGCGGAGGTCCAGGATTCACGGGAGCGACGGATACGGTGGGCGAGGCGACTTCCGGAGAGGAAAAAGTGCCGGATAAGAAGTAGGAGGATGTGATATGAGATGTAGACTAACCGTCGTAGTGACAGTTTGTTCATGTTTACTCGAAGGATCTGTCTTCGCCGGCGAAAGCAGTGCCGCCGCCCCAATCGTAAAGATCAAGAAAGAAATCTACGTCAAGAATACGGTCCCGAAAAAGTCGCCTTGGCTCTTCGTTTATCCGGGCAAGGATGGGTACCGCGAAGAGATTCACACGGTTTGGTCTCATGAAGGCCAAGTCAGCGGTTATGGCGACTCGCCGCGTGAACCTCGCCGTCGAATCTCCTACGACGATGGGCAGACCTGGACCCCCTTCACTAATCTTCCTCCTTTCGTGACACATTTGGATAAGGTAGCCGTCGTCGATTGGAAGTTCTGCGGGATTTACGATCCGTCGTCAAAGCGGCTGGTTTCATTGTCGATTCATCACGTGCGAGATATGCGACAAGGGCCTCCCCGCATGATCTACAACCATAGCCTTATACGCACTTCTGATGATGGAGGACAGACCTTTGGTTCAGCTCAACTCCTCAAATATGAGGACGGAGATGACTTGGACCCAGAGAATGTTCTGAACCCAGCTTTCTTAGAAAACAACACGGCATATCCTGGGCAGTCCATTCTCAGGCACAGCAATGGCAGTCTGCTGGTTCCTGTGATCAACACGAGGATCCCTTCGGATGTTGAAGACGAGATCATCGGAAGAACTCGCTGGCCTGCCAAAGGAACCATAGGGAGCCTTTGCTTCGTAGGTCGCTGGAATCAAGAGCTGGAAGAGTACGTCTGGACATCCGGCAAGCCCATTTGGCTCCACCGAAAGATCGCATTCAATGGGCTTTTGGAGCCGGATGTGGCCGAACTGATGGATGGTCGCGTGCTGATGGTCTGGCGAGTGACGAAGACCAAGGATCAATCGGGTCACAAATGGTTCAGCGTTTCCAGCGATGGAGGGATGACGTTCTCCCAGCCCAAGATCTTTCGGTACAGCGATGGATCGGACTTCTTTTCACCGAGCAGTTTTCATCGGCTTGTCAGAAGTCGCAAAACTCAGAAGCTCTATTGGATCGGGAATATCGTACCGCAGAACCCCACACACCCGGGCCATCCACGGTACCCTCTTGTCATCGCAGAGGTCGACGAAGAAGTCCAGGCTCTCAGAAAAGAGACCGTGACCCAGATTGACACGCGCCAACCTGGTGAGGGAGAGCGATTACAGCTTTCGAATTTCTGGATCATCGAAAACCAAGAAAACCTGGAACTGGAAGTCTATCTGACTCGGCTTCACGAAGACGCGGAGGAGCTCTTTACGGCGAACGCGTATAAGTGCACTCTATCCTTCGAGAAGTAATTGACCTGATTCGGTCACCGAATTCGGCGCACTCTTGATAGAGATAGACTCAGGATGGAATCAGAATGCTGAGACCCGCGATTCGACTGAGGGAGAAGCTTTCAGCCGGCCTGCCGGTTGTGGGCGTGATGGCGACGGATCACGTCTGGCCGCTTCTGGTGGAGATTTGTCAGAAGGGCAGCATGGACTACTTGGTGATTGACCGCGAGCATGGGTGCCATACAGATGAGATTGTGGCCCATGTCTGTCAGGTGGCTCGACTGGCGAGTTTTCCCGTGTTGATGCGGACGGTCTCGTGCGAAATGTCGGAACTCCGGCGAGCGGTGGATTTGGGACCGTGCGGTTTGCTTGTACCATGTGTTGAGAGTGCTAGCCAGCTCGACACGGTTCGCGATGCCGTGCTGATGCCGCCTCGCGGGAAACGCCGCCCCGGCGGGATGGGCAACTACTGGATGAAGGACTTCCAGTACGCGACCTGGCGGGACGAATTCGAGGAACACGTCATCGTCATCCCGCAAATCGAGTCACTGGCGGGTCTGGAGAACGTGGATGCGATCGCCAATCACCCATTGGTGACGGCCGTGGGTTTGGGCCCGTACGATCTATCGGCGGACCTTGGTTGCTGCTGGGATCCGGATAGCGCGGATCACAAGGCGGCCATCGGCCGGATTAGGAAAGCGGCGGATGCGGCCGGCAAAAAGGTATGGATCGGCTGTGACGCGCCGAAGCTGATCGCGGAAGGCTATACGTTCCTTTGGATCGGGACGGTATCCTCGTTACTGGTCAACCGATTCGCCGGAGCGATTGATGCGATCAAGGAAGGCGAGGGCAGGCACTTGAACGTCAAAGGTGATCCACCACCGGCATGAGTCGCGGCGTCTGCCTGGTGAAGAATTGGGGCGAAAGATGAGTGTTTTCGGAAATCTTCGCGGTTCGTTGTGGATAGCCCTTTGCTTGGGGCTTGCGGCGCGGGCTTGTGCTGGCGAGCCGGTGATTCGCAAGCTGCCGGGGCCCGAAGGTAGCCCTGGCATCACATGTACCGTCTACGGACCGAATGGGTCGGCTAAAGGTAAACCTGGTTTGGTCGTGCATCTGTACGGCAGCGGCGGTTCGCACAGAAAGGGCCACTACAATGTTGGCCGATCCCCCTATGACGAGTTTAGACGGCTGTTGGCAGAGCGAGGTTATTGGCTGGTGGTGCCGGAGTTGGGGGCACGGCACTGGATGAACGAGACCGCATCTGCCCAGCTAGATTCGGTGATCGGCGCCATGGTCGACATCGAGGGCGTTGATGCAGGCCACGTTCATCTATTTGGCACAAGCATGGGAGCTGGCAGCAGCCTGATCTACGCGATGCGCCATCCGGAAAATATCAAGTCCGTCGTAGCGATCTTTCCCATGACTGATTCTCCACCCCAGTTCGAAGACTATTTCACTTCCGACTTCTACCGGAAGCACCCCAAATGGCGCTGCTACGACCGCGATGGGACGCCGGTGATGCGGATGAGCTTCGCGGTGCCGGAAGTGCGCGGGCACTTGGTCGACATTATGCGCGAGGTGGTTACCCGGTACCGCCCCGACGGCATCGAGATCGTCTACTTCCGCGGTTTGCCTCTGATACTGTGGGAGGACGCATTCTGCGAACAATTCCAGAATCGCTTCGGCGCCGACGCAAAACAGGTGCCCGAAGACGATCCTCGGTTGTTCGATCTACGGTGCGAGATACTGACCTCGTTCATGGGCGAGATTCGCACGATGCTCGACGAAGTGCAGAAATCACGGAGCCGTTCGGAGCGATATGCATTATCGGCCAGCGTCGTCCACACGCGCGACGACAACCGCCGCCACGGTATCGACGTCGAGCGATGGGTGAAGGAGGGTCTGGTCGACCAGATTGGCGTCTTCCCGTGGGCGTTCCACGCCTCGCGCAAGCCCATGGATTTAGAGTGGTTCGCGGAGATCACCAAAGGCACCGGCGTCGAACTCTACCCGGTCACGATCGGCTGGAAACAGCGCAGCGCCCAGCGGACGCTCAGCCAGGCTCTGGATCACTACGCGAGGGGCGCGAGCGGCATTCTCGTGTGGGACCCGAACCCAGTCGGTTTCTATTCACCCGACGGCGGCTACTCCGCCGCGCATGCCGGTTCTTACTTCCGACCCCGCGAAATCTACTGGCCCGTCATCAGCCGCCTAGGCCACTTGAAGGAGATACGCAGTCGTCTTGAGGAAAGCAAACCGGCCCCGACGCACATTCCGCTCAAACGCTACGGCGACTACTGGTTCGGCCGCCTTCGCGGGCCGACAAGTCGAAGATGCCGGCAATCGACGGCACGCGCCCTTTGCACTCGGCAGCGGTCAATTCCACGATCGTTCGCCATTCGCCGTCGTCCATGAAGTAGCCTTCACCGCCACCGCCGGCTCCCATCACAACACCGTTGCCTTCGGTGATGCCTTGCTCGATCATCCACTTGAGGTGACGCTGCTGCTTGTCCAGACTCAGCTTGCCGTCATCGGTACGGAATGTCCGGATAGCGATCACGGGGCCAACGAGCTTCTTTTTTCGGTTTTCGTTCATCGTCTGTTCCTCTCGTCTATTGCTTGATGAGTACGAATTGATTTTCTCTGTTCAGGCTGTTCTTTATCTGATGACGGTTTGTGATTCGGCACTCTGCCGTCGGCGTGTGAGCAAGCTGACGACACAGCCAACCACGATGCCGACGGTCAACGCCATCGGGTTGATCCAAGTGATGCTCAAAGAACGGTTCTCGATCAGTGGATTCCAGAATTCGATCAGCGTTGCGGTCAAGAAACCGCACAGCGATCCGCAGTTTGTCCCCGCTGCTGTGGCGAATCGAACGAACAACGCCATGAAGAACAACGTGAAAATCGGCGTCACTAGTAGCGCGGTCGCGCGCTTGGAGACCTCAAGTAGGTTGCCGGGAATGTACTCAATCGTAGTGCTTGCGCAGATCACGATGATGCCGACGGCCAGGGCGATCAGTTTGGCGGCGCGGACATGTTGTCGCTCGTCCTGCGCGTTTCGGCCGCCGGGCGAGACCTCGGGCACAGGTGGAGAATCATTGTCGTTGCTCTCGTGAGAGTGCGGGCCCGAAGCCTGACGGCGACTTTGTCTACCGCGAAACCGATCCACAAAGTCGGTCAGCACCACTGCGGTGATCGAGTTGACGCCCGAATCAACACTTGACATGGCGGCGGCGAACATGCCCGACACAACTAGGCCGGAAATACCGATCGGCAACTGGTGGGAAATGAAATAGGGGAACAAGCTGTCCGCCGAATTCGCAACCGTTGTCCCGGCGGGCAGTTGCTGTGGACAGGTTTGAAAATACCCTTTCAGCGACAAGCCGACCAACGTCAGCACGACCACAACCGACACCACCGCGACCGAATTCACCAGGTACGAACGCCGAGCTGCCCGCGCATCGCGCGTGGCCATATACCGTTGAATGGCCGTCTGATCGCCGCCCGCTGTGCAAACGGCCCACAACGTCTGCATGACGACGACTCCGACGATGGTCAGGCGGATATACGGATCAAAGCTGAACACCGGCTGTGATTGCCAACTGCTGTCCCATGTCCTGGAAACCACTCGAAACCACCGAGCTGCACGGTCACCGTGACGATGACCAGGATCGCTCCACCGAAAAGCAACAAAAACTGAATGAAGTCGGTGACCACCACGGCTCGCAGCCCGCCCAACATCGAATAGACAAGCGCGACCGAGCCGATCACAGACGCCACCAGGATCAGCCACTGGCGGTCCATGCCCAGCATCACCAGCATCGCACTGGCGCTGAAGTTCAAAAGCACCGCCATCCACGCGAGTCGCAAGGCGATGAACATCGCCGCGCCGATCAACCGTGTACTCATCCCCAGCTTGATTTCCAGCAACTCGTACGCACTGATGACACGATGCCGCATGAACACCGGAATCAGCAGGTATCCCACAATGACGTACGCAATCGGAATCGACAGCAGCCCCGACAGTATGTACGGCCCGTGCTTGATGATCTCGCCTGGCCGCGACAGATAGGAGATCGTGCTCATCAGCGTGGCAAACAACGAAATCCCGATCAAGAACGGATTCATTGCACGCCCGCCGGTAAAATACTCGTCCGTACTCTGCTGCCGGCGACTGTAATACCAACCCAACGCCATCATCGCGCATGCATACGCCGTGATGATGATTCCGTCGATCCAATGTAAGCCGTCGTGCACGTGCCAGTTCCCATTCATGCTTGCGGCGTTGCCGTCACAGCTTCGGTAAGCACTCGGTCACAGGATTCTCGCATGTTCTGTAGGACGGACAATTCTGTCCGTCAGTGCGTGTTCGACGGACAGGATTGTCCGTCCCACATTGCATCAGTCTACAAATCGAAATGAATACAGATCCGCATCTTGCATCACGAAACGTAGGCGGACGGGCTTACCGGCCAGGGACGACACATCGGGGCCTGATTTCCACGAATAAGTTTGGTCAATCTGGTCTCCAAACAACTCCGCAGTGTCGGCAAAGGCAAAACCGGGAATCGGTTGGCCGTCGGCGGTTTGGACCTCGACCCGCAGGCTGCCCGCGGCGCTTGTACTGAAGTTCAGAAGCAGCTTACTGCCCGAAAAGGTTAGCGGCTTGGTCAGCAGTTCGCCCACTTCGGAACCGGCGTTGACGGAAATGAACCCATCGGTGCGCAGTACGTAACGATCGCCGCTGCGGTGATAAATCGACAGCTCCGCGGGTCCCGTGGGGACCACGTTCAGTGCCACGTAGTTGGACCGATTGCGCCACCTCGCCGGGTCGAGGCCCGGTCGGATGAAGGCCTTCGTGAACACACGGTCGTACCTCGTCGAACCGGCTCTCGTCGACATGAACAGGATGTCCGTCGTATTGACGTCCTTCTTGTTGTAGTCAGGCGCGTCGCCCCGCCCAGGCACAAACCGCGTTGGTAACGCAATGTAGATGTGCGGAGCGCGGTAGTAAGGCTGCGTCCCATTGGTGTAAAGGTGCTCGCCCGGCAGGTTAGGTTTCATCGCAACCGGTTTGCTCCAGGTCTCGAAATCCGGCGATGTTGTGCGGCTGATGCTGCGCAGCCGTTCGGGGTCCGTCCACGTTCGAACGTAGCAGACGTACTGTTGTTCGACTTCCGACCAGAACGACACGTTTGGCGAGTCAAAGGCATGACGCCATTCCGGCCTGTACGGGATGACCTCCTTCTTCTTTGTCCAGTGAATCCCATCGGCCGAGACGAACGCGAAAAGTCCCCTACCCGCCTCTTCGAGACCACGCTTGTCGCCCGGACCAGGGTGACCCGCCAGCGCCTTGTAGCGCTCGCGCGGATTCACACCAGGACGTGTGTCGAGGAAGGGTACGAAGTTTGTGAGGAAGGGCGGTTGCCTGGCGAGAATTACATTGTTCTCGCGCGTCCCGCCCACTTTGTGCATGCCCAGATTCGGGAACTTCCACTCGTGCCCGTCGCGAGATTCGGCATAATGCACGGTTTCACCAGGATGCCCGGTATAGAATTTTCCCGCGTAGCTAGGGTCGGACCCACGCCAGTACGCTCGGTACAGATCGCCGTCCTTGATCACCGTCATCATGTGACGCTCCGGCAGCGGCGATGTGGGGCGCGGCGCCTTCACGGGACGGTGCATTTCCAGCTCTACCGCGTCCATCCGAGCGATCAGGGACTTGTCGACAAACAGTTCTAATCGGGAGCCGATGTCGACCACCTGCCCCTGGGCAGAGACCGCTATCCATAGTGAGGCAACGCCTGAGACGAACGCTGCGGCAGCAGCGAAAGGGTTCCGTTTCATTTGCGGTGTGGCCTCTCTTTCGCAAACCGGTTGAGGATCTTGACCGCATGGTCGGCGAGCACGTCGCCGGCCGGTTTCCTGAGCGGCGGTCGGAATCGCGTGTAGCGATAGTGCGAACTCATATATTCTTGGCCGCCCGTGTTGGCGCTGTCGGTAATGTAGCCGTGCGAGTTGTTCGCGTAGCCACAAGGGATACTGATCGGTAGCGGCGACTGGCGACGAACTTGTCGACCGATCCCCTGAAACGGTTCGCAGGGGTACCCGACAATGCCGACATCGCCGATTCGGATCACAGCGATCTCCATTTCCAGATGTCTGGCGACAGAATCCGCCCGGCCTTCTTCATGCAGGCCGAGCGCCCAGACATTCCAGGCTCGGATCATCTCCACCAGACCAGCGCGAAAACCCGGTGAGAGCGCTCGCGGGAAGTTCTGACCCACACACAACAGCGTGTTCTCGTCTCCGGATTTGGCCCGTTGAATGAAATCATCCATCTGTTTCAATTCGCCGATCAAGACTTCGCTGGTCGGCAAGGGTGCCAGCGGCACATTCACGCGCTCGACAGCAAAGTCCAGGCCGTCGCGCTGCGATGGTTGCACGTTTTCCAGAGCATCAATGTAGCTCTGACGCAGCATGCGACCGAACTCCGTCGATCGCTTCACGCCGCCGCCGAACATCTCCTTCGAGCTCACGTCGCCCGCACACCCCTGCAGAAATCCGACGGGCACAACACTCTGTTTTCCGAGATGCTCTGCCAAAACGTCACAGGCGACTTGCGGCCACTCACCGAAGACCACGGGGCGTTCCGGATGGTAGGCGGTGACCGGATGGCCGGTGAATTGAGTCAACGCGGCAATCGTCTGGCCGGACGTGCCCTTGAACACAACGACAGGAGCCTGCGTGTCGATGTCGCCGCTGAAATCCGTACCCAACAACACGCGATCCTGCTCGCGCATGAAGTACGTTGTGCCATCGGGCCGACGACCTTTGCGATTGTAGCTGATGCGTCCCTCGTGCCCCTCAGCCCACCATACTGTCGCTGGCTGAAGCAGGTCCGGCAGTCGTCTGACGCGATCCCGAAGAGCGGCCAGAAACCTCTCGCCAATCGGAAGCAACTCCGCTGGCGGAACCTCTTGCGCGTACGAACGGTAGGTGTGTATGGCGTTGCTGGCGAAGGCGACGCAGCAGTGATTATGCGACGTGAATAGGAGCACCTGCGATTTCGGCAGCTTCAGGTCCTGTGCAATCGTCTGACGAAATGGCTCGCACACGTTGACCGGCGTGGTCCAGCCAAAGTGAGTCGTGACCAGGCAGACACGTACCGCGCCATCGTCGAGCAGCATCGCGGTTGTCTTTAGCGGGCCGACAACCTCGACAACTCGCGCCCCGGTCCGGCTTCCGGTGAATGATAGATCAATGTTCTTGCTGCTCGATCCATATTCGCGAAGGAGTGGCCGATGAGTTCACATGAACGCAAGCTGACCCTTGAAGACGAGTCTCCAAACTGCTGTTGCGACGACCACGTGGGGGTAGCCAATGGCACAATCAGTCGGCGCGAATTTGTAGGCGGGCTTAGCGGGGCGGCAGCGTTGGGAGGGGTGGCGCTGTTGGCGTCGCATGCTCCTGGGGGCTTGGTGGCACCCGCGGAAAGTGATTCGTTGCCTGTTGGCAAGCCTCTGCGCGTCAAGCCGGTTTTGATCTACTCGGTCCACCCTCAGCAGGAAAAAACGAGTTGGCGCTGGTACGGCGGCGTGCAGACGGCCGCGGAGGCTCAGGCCGAAGCCCAACGCATTGACAAAGACATGAAGAGCTTGGCCGCGAGTGCCGAGTTCCCGGTCGAGTTCTTGCCGGTGGCGGTGGTGGATACCGTGGCCAAAGCAAAGGAAGCAGCCGATGTCGACTGTGATGCGATCCTCATTTTCGGCGCCGGTCACTGCGCCGATGCGATTCCGCGACTGCTTCTTACAGCCCGACCGTCGATCATGTTTCTCCGGCATCGCACCAAACCGCATTACTTCTGGTACGAAACCGCCTCGTTCTTCTTGCTGCGGAATCTTACGGACAGCACCGAAGGTGCCGACTTGGCGGCCGAGGATGTGGCGGTCGACGACTACGGGCAGATTCTGTGGCGATTGGGGGCGCTTTATGGCCTGAAGAATGCTCGCGGGACGAAGATGCTCGCCATCGGTGGGCTGCAGCACTACAGCGGCGTTGGTAACAAGTACGCCCCGCCGCATGCCAAAGACGTTTGGGGGTACAGTGTCGAGGAAGTCTCGCTGGCCGATTTCGGCCAACGTTTGGCTCAAGCCCAGGCCAACCAGCAAATCCTGGCGGACGTAGAGAAGCAGACGCAATCACTGCTCTCCCAACCCGGCGTCACCCTCAAGACCGAACGCAAGTTTGTCCTGAATTCCTTCCTTGCGTTGCACGTGGTCAAGGAGTTGCTGAAGGAAACCGGCGCCAGCAATTTCGGTTTCGCCAGGTGTATGGCGCGGCCGGTGATCGAGACGTTGGACACCCCGCCGTGCCTGGTGCTGGCGCTGGCCAACGACGAAGGCTATACGGCCTACTGTCACGCCGACTTGACTCACACTCCGCCGGGCGTGCTGTTGCGTTGGATTGCCAACCGACCATCGTTCGTCAGTAACGGACACTTTCCCCACGACGGTGTTTTCACCGTGGCTCACTGTGCCGCACCGCGTCGGATGAACGGTCGCGACTACGATCCGGCGGCGATCATGACGCACTACGAGTCAGATTACGGCGCAGCCGTGAAAGTTCAGTACCCGATCGGCCAGCAGGTCACGGTAGTCATCCCTGCTCTGAACTGTACCAAGTGGCAAGGCTTCAAAGGCAAAATCATTGAAGCGCCGTCACGCCCGGCTTGCCGTTCCCAGATGGACATCCAAGTGGAAGGCAACTGGCGCCGGCTGCAGACCGATCAGGTTGGCTTCCACGTGCAAGTCTGCTATGGCGACTGGCTCCGCGAGGTCGGCTACGCCCTTAAGAAGCTCGGTTCGATTCAATGGGAGAATCTCAGCGACGTTGGGTAAGCGACGTGGCCCGCCGCAGAAAATGTCTGTCACAGAAGCCTGCGACCTCTAAATGACCTTGCATGATTATGGGAGACACGAAGTTGTCCCGTGGTCTCCTGACCACGGGACGCGCGAGACCGCAGGTCTCCAGAAATATCTTGGGCGCGGTGGCACGCCAATCGAGGTCTTGGGTGATAAGTCGGGTATCGGGGAAGTCCAGGGGGCAACTCTCGGCGGCCGCTTTGGTTGATCCTCCCCACCCGTCTCCTGGCCATAAGCCGATCAAGTCAAGAAACGGGTTTCTTTCGAGATGTTCGAGCAGTTCCGCGACAATCTGATTTTCGGCGGCTTTCGAGCTCATGTCGACCGGCCGCACGGCGAAGAAGCGTTTGAAGCAGTGGCTGGAGTTGTCAATAACGAATCCGCGTTTGCGGACGTGTTTCAGCAGTACTCCGTCGTTTTCGTGGAATGGTTCGGTTGTCTTGCGACGATCCGCGTATTCATGATAACAGCCGTGCCAATAGAGATAGTTCATGCGCTGTTTGGCTTGCCAATCAATGTAATCCTTGAGAGAGTTGCCTTCGTAGAGGTGACGGATCCGCAGGCAACGGTGAGGCAAGGAGGGCGCGGCACGCGGAGTACATCCGAACCTACCTGCCTCTGGCGAACCGGCTCGCGGCCGCCGGTTGGGAACCGATTCCCTACGCACGATCGGACCAGCAGCATGTCTTCGTGGAAAGGTACGGCAATTCGCCAGAAGACGGCATCTACCTAGCCGTGCTCAATTCAAAACCACAGTCCACCGAATTTCGTTTGTCAATCGACGCAAAATCGCTCGGCATCGAGTCTGCCAAACTCCTGACAACGAGTCTGATATCCGGCGAGACATGGCCGCGCAGCTCCACGCAAATCCAGTCCACACTCAAACCGTACGGGCTAGATGTGTTGAAACTGTCCGACTGACCCCGCAGCGTTCAATCCTGGACGAATTGAAAACATGAAGGTCTTATCTAATGTTGTGGCTCGGAGTCACGGCTGACGCAATGCCGCTGTCATAGCCTCGATGACGCTTGCCAGTCTTTCTCTCGCGCTCTCGACCGCGGTTACGTCCAGTGTGTAGGGCTCGTCGTTGGCGGCCTTCACGTTGGGCCATCTGTCAACCAGAGCAAGCGCTTGGGCGATAGCGGCGCGACCTTTGCCGGCAAGTTCTGTGTTTCCTGCTTTGGCAAGTTCGTCGGCCAAGCGGTCGGCCAGGCACAGATACTCGTAGTCTTCAAGGCCCTCCCGGAACAGCTCCCAACGCACCGAGCCGATCGGCCCGTGCTCCTGATTCGAGCGGGGCGGATAGAGCAGTACCCCGGAACTGCCCTGGCCGGCTGTCCAGGGATCCTCCATGGCGTTGCGCCAACAAACGGTGCCCCACCAGGAGTTGGTGCCATCGACTCGGTACTTGCGCAACAGCCACGGCCACAGACGGACTCGGATCGGCCGATGTTCGGGAAAGTTCACGGCGTTATTGTAGACACTGATGCGACAGCCTGCTTTGCGAGCTGCTTCGATGTGATGCAGGTTCGCGTCCCAGGCGTCGGTGTGAAGTACCCAGAGCCTGCACACGTCAATCAACTCAGGATGCGGATAGGTGGCCGTCATGTTGACCGTTAGCTCAGGCTCGATATCCAGCAGCAACTGGGAAAGCGTGCGCAGTGCGTTGAGCGTGTTCCGGTCCTCCAAATTGGGTTCGTCGAAGAACTTGACAATCGGATCCAGGAACAGACGTTCCTGTTTAAGCGACTGGATCAATTGCGTCAGGTAGCTGCGGAACGGCGCTTCGAAATCGGGATGCAGTCTCGTCAGTTCGTCGTTGTCAAAGACGCGTCTGCCATGCCATTTGGCGTCGGCACGCATGCGATGTGTTCCGCGATGCCCGATCCACAAAGCCGGCACGTTAAAGCGTTTGGCCCCCAATTCGTCACGCATGAATCGTAGATGCCGCAGGTAATCGGTGGCATCCACAGTGGCCGTGTTCCCTTCGAGCCGTACGCGGATGCTAACACCCGCGTTGCAGCGACTGCGGTGCTCGAAGATGTTGCGGTAATAGCGTTTGAGCACCGCTTCGCTTTCACCGTTTTCCCTCGGAAGCACAATCTCCCGTCGCAGCCCGGAACGCACGTCGATCGACGGTCGGCTGGGAATATCAAAATCGCGCACCCGCAGGATCAGCGGGACGTTGGCGACTGTGTGATCGTCGACGGAAAGGTGCAGAGTGCCTCGGTACTGACCCGCGGCTTGCTGGCGAGGAACACGAAGCGTAAACCAGAACCCTTGACTCGTCCCGGAAGGTATGTCGCATGGGAGACGATCCGTCAACGGATCGGGGTTCAGACCCTTGTGGCTATGTGGCCCTTGCGGTCGTTCGATTCGTATGGTTTCGATGCGACGGCATCTTAGTGCGGTATGTGGAAGGGGCGCCGGGCCGGAGAAAGCGGTCCATTTCCACTGCACCGCATGCCATGCGCGCGAAAAAGGGGACAGGTCCAATTTGCCGGAACGGCCCGGAGGGTGCTTCGCACAAATTGGACCTGTCCCCTTTTTCGCGGGTGTAACTGCGATCTGAAATGACTCGAATTCACCACGTGCAGCCGAGACTTCAATGCCTTGCACGGCGGGGCCTTGGGGCGGCGGCGCAGATGGTAGGATCTTGCGGTTCTCGTCATCGGCCCAAATCTTAGCGCCCGGTACAACGTGCAGTAGTTCGGCTGTGTTCGGAGTCGCGGGCCGCTCGACCGCTTCCACGAGGACATCATCGACCCAGGCTTTCGCCTTGGGGTTATCACTCACGAGCTTAATCAAGATGCTAACCGAGTCGACGCGCTCGTCTGCCACAAAGTCGCCCCCATCCAACTCGACCCAACCTCGATCGTCCGCGCCTCCTACATACGCACCGTCGACAAACCGACCCTGCTGATCCGGAGGAATCGCGCGTACAGGCTTGTACAGCAGCGTCTTCATTTCGCGTGGCCCGGTGGGGACTCGAACATAAAGGACAATGCGACTGGGACCGTCTGCAATCCGGTAATGAAGGCAAATGCGATGGACCTTCCCACCTTCGACTGGCACCCTGGCACTCCACCCGCCGTTCAGCCCCTTCAGTCCCAGACTCTTTCGACCGCGGTAGGCGTGTTCCGCATCCCACCAGCCGGAGGACTCCTTCCATGAGTAGAAGCTCCAAGCGGCCGGATCATCGCCCGTACCGTCCTCGAAGCTCATATTCGGAGCGAGGCTTTCGGCCGCTGGGGCTGCAACAGAAACCGCTGCAGTGACCACAATCCAAAGTCCAAAAAATGCGGTAGGTCGAGTCATGGTTCTTTAATGTGAATGCCACGTGAGAAAATCAGTCAAGGCTTTTTCGAGGTCACCAAGTTGCCCAGGGGAATCTCGAACTTGTGAACGGTCATCCCGGTTCCATTGTAGTCTGCTTCCAGCTTGAATCCGCCGTGCGATGACAACGGATGTTTGTTGCCGTTCACCTCGTAGTACCAACTGCCGCCGTTTGCAGGTATCGCGTGATCCACTCGACCGTCCGGGCCAAGAATGATGGCGGCAGTGACTTTGGCCACGCCATCGAGATCCGATAGGTAGAACTGCTTGCGGACGCCTTGGTCCCGGCCGGAGCCGATTCGAGTCTTGTTGTCCCAGTCTTTATAGTAGCTGTCTCGAAAGGGCGTCAGGTAGATGATGTTGTCGTTGTCGCCTCGCTGCCCGCACACGTAGGGCAGATCGTCGCGACGCGGTGCGTAAAGCGCGGTTAGTTCGTAAATGCTGTTGAAACGCTCGGCCATGAAGAAGCCGCGTTTGTGGATGTACTCGCCCTCGTATCCGCCGTAGCCTGTGTACAGGTTGAAGACCCAGTCGTGAAGGGTCTGCGGCCGGACGTACAGGTCTGCATCCTTACGTGTTCCTCGCCTGTCGTAAACAAACGGGCAACTCCAGTTGTAATACCACCCTAGCTTCGGTAACTCCGGCAGGCTGAACGACGCGGGGTGGGCCAGTACGTCGATCAGGCCGCCATCGAACACGGCATTGCAGTTCCGGGCTCGTGTCCGGACAGGTACTTGCTCTCCGGGCTTCGCTGCATGTTCGGCCAAGGCCATGAAAACGTCGGGCTGATTCTCCACGAGTCGCCACTTGCCGTCGTCGTCCTGATACTCGACCAACGCGTGATCCCAAGTTCCGACATATCGGGCCGGAATCCGCAAGATCGAACACATGGCGACCAGCGTGTTAGCCGCGCCGCCACAGTATCCGCTCGCGCCGTCCAAGAAATCGACCGGATGCAAATTTTGTTCGACCGAGTGGCCGCTCAATCGCGTGTCTTTGATCCAGTTGCCCAGCGTCTCGACGAGTGTCTTGCGGCTGTGACTGCTCCATGGTCGTTCGATCCCCTTGGAATTCAAGATGGCCGTCATTCGCGCTTCCACGAAATCCCAATCCCGGGCGTGCCAGTAGTGATCCGGATAGTCCGGCCCGTTGGGATCGGGATCGAACTTCCGAGAGAGCATGCAGCGTGGTTCGTCGCGCGTGGCGTAGCCGATCGGAACCGAGAGCCCTGCCGGAACGTGCTTGCCCACGAACACGGCGTAGTCCTTGCCCGTGGCTTTCGAGTGCTTCCAAGTCCCTTGAGCCGCCACGCCTGCATCGTCGTAATGGACTTCGATCGACCACGCCGCAAGGTAGCGAGTCTGGACGTTGTAGGATTCGCCTTCCCAATTCGGCTCGACACCGGTCCAATTCCCGCCCCGCTTCACAAATAGCTCCTGCGGCTCGATCGTCGAGTGGATATTCTGAATGTGAAGATACGAACCGTCCTCGCGGTCGCATGCCAAGACAATCGTATTGTTGGGGCGATAGTCGCTGATCGCTCCGCGATCAGATTGTTGGATCGCCGGCCTGCGATCGGACCGAATGAACTCCGGATCGACTACGACGGAGTGAAGATCCTGGCCACGGTCTTTCTGCCACCCGGCCAAATCGTCGTACTTCTTGTGCTTCGTCCGCCATGGCACGCCAAACAGAGCGAGGTGCTGCCCTTCCTTCCAGCAGTAGCGGTTGTGGTCCATTCGTATCGACATCTTATCTGGGTCGTACGCCTCCCGATGGGCGTCCTGTTCGGGCGACGGATGAGGTCCGAAAAAGGGATTGTCATACCAGAAACCGATCTGGTACTTAGTGTTCAAGGCGCAAACGTTGTTGCGGATCGTCAGGTCGTGTACGTGGTAGGAAACGGGTGCACCGTTGATATCGGGAACACCAAGTCCAAAGCACTGAGTCCGAACGCTCGCTTCGACCACCCTGTCATTTGGGTCAGCATCATCCGGCAGGCGGACGTAGAGCGTCTTCGGCCCAAGATACACGCCCCAACGTCGGATGGTGTACGGCGCATGCGTACGGGGAAGACGAGATTCAGTCATGGACTTGTGCAACGGTTCTTCAGTCCCTAATCAACCTCGGTAAGCTGATCGAGGAGTCTGATCGCCAGCGAATCCTATCAACATTCGCACATGCGTCGCCACAAGACGCCGATTGGCCTAGCTGGCGCCGCTGGAGAACTTATCGCGTTGAGGGCGAGGTAGATCACAAACATCGCGTCCTTCAATACCTTCACGAGAAGGTCATTGAACCAGTCCTATCGAGCCCACGGCGTCTACCGAACCGTAGTCCTAGCAGCGTGTCTGTTCTTCTGTTTGGCCCACCCGGTACATCCAAGACGACGATTGTCAAAGCGGTCGCAGACGGTCTACAATGGCCAGTCGTGCTCCTTAGCCCCGGCGATTTTATCGAGAAAGGGCTTGAGTACATCGAATCGCAGGCGCGGTCTGTGTTTGAACGCCTGATGAGTCTCTCAAGAGCCGTTGTGATCTTCGATGAATGTGACGAGTTGTTCCGAGACCGGGCACCGTCGGCCGACACCGAGCAGACACGAGGAATCACCGCGTTCGTCACGGCAAGTATGCTACCAAAACTGCAGGAGCTTCACGATCGAGGTCGTGTCATATTCTTCATCTGCACGAATAACTTCGATACTATTGATCCCGCAATTAAGCGCGGAGGTAGGATTGATCACGTCATTGGAATAGGTCCTCCAGACGAGCAAGCTCGGTTGAAGATCGTCGACGTGACAGTCGAGGAGTTGAAGGCACAACAGGGATGGTCTGCACCAGCTCATTTCGATGCCTCGAAGAAGAGACTGGCTTCGAAGACCGAACGGTTCACGCGGCCCGAAATCCAGAGGGCTGTTCGCCTTCTGGCAAAATCGACTCCCTGGGATTCAGATACGGCCGCCGAAAGTGCAGCCGATGAGATTGCCGAACTTCTTGGAGAATCTCTCACAATCGGCGAAGATGACTACGAAGACTACCTAAAACTGAACAAGCAATATAGCCATGCGTTGAGTGGAGGAGTACCGGGCCATGCGTAGCTCCGAAGACTGCTGCCTCTGCAGCCAGATTGCTGGAAACTCAGAAAATGACTTGATCGGACGGTTGCTGCCCCAATTGCCGTACGTACGGCGCGTTGCGATGGAAAGCCCATCGTTTGCCGTCATCCCAAGTCTCGGACCGATTGTCGACGGGCACGTACTCATCTGTCCGAAGGACCATGCCAAGAGCCTTGCGTGCGTCCGGCCAGAACTTGACGAGGAGTTCCAGCAACTCAAGGAACGCCCGACCCGCGTTCTTGAAGATCTGTATCGGGCGCCAGTCCATTGTTTTGAACACGGCTCGGCACGTTCGGCCGAGCGGGTGTTGTGCACGGTGGACCACGCCCACCTACATCTCTTGCCTGCCGATGTCGATGTCTGGCACATCTTGGACAGAGAGTCGGAATGGTCACCGGTTGAGAGTTCCCTTTGGGCTCTTTCTCGCACTGTTCGCGATTCTGAGTACCTCTTCTATGAGTCTCCCGATCACTGGGCCGTAACGGCGTTTCCAGCAGAGGACGGTTTTGAATCGCAATATCTTCGCCGGGTTTTCTGTGAAGCCCTCGGGCAACAATCCAAATGGAACTGGCGAAACACTCCGCAACCCGTTAACGCGGATTTGGCTTTTCGTACCATTCACGCTGCAGTGCATTAGCTGAACGTATCAGTTTCGTAGCCGGATTCGCAAGAATTTGGCCCCTTTCGGCGGACTCTCTGAAGTCTTGCGACTTCAGCTACAACTGAAGGGCCGCTTTTTCCTTGGGAAAAGTCCGCTATGGCGTTGCCAGGAGGGGCTGGCGGATTGTGTGAACTTCAGTTCCGGCACAGGTGGCACCATGTCCGGTGAGGGCGCACCGGGACGGAATCGGAGGCCTCCCGCGGCCGGTTCGTCGGTGCCTAGTGATTTGCCGGTGGCGATGTTCGATTCCCACTGTGTGTTCCGGGCGGCTTGATGTTCCGTCACCACAGTTCTATCCGCATCGGCGAGGAACGCGTTGCCATGGAAGATGCAATCCTCCGGGACGACGACGGACGAAGGAGAATCTTTGTCCGCGTAGCCGATCACCAGGCTTTCCCGGCAACCGATGACGTGATTGTCTCGTACCACGGCCCGGCGCACGGGCGAGTAGCCGCTGGCGGGAGAGTTCGGGACGCCGTTTTGCAGAACCAGGGCGCCGCGCGCCTTCGTGCCGCCGAGATGGGCGAGATAGTTTCCTCGGACCACGTGATCTTCACCGATGATGCGAATGCCTCCGGTGTGCTTCACGTCATTGCCGAGAAAGACGTTTTCTTCCACGCGGCAACTATGCCCGTGTCGCAGTGAAAGGGTTCCCTGAACCTCGCGAAACAGGTTGAACCGATACACGTTTTCCCAGGATTTGTTCGAGATACACTCGGCCTCGCCGTTGCAGCGCTCGAAGACGTTTTTCTCGAACAGGCAGGCGGCATTGATAGATAGGGTCTTGCTGTCGCCGACGCGAATGGTCTCGCCGCCGTTTCTGCCGAGCGGTGGGCGGTAACCGAACAGATTGTGGTGTACGTGGTGGCTGGCATCGAGCCCTTCCTGCAGCCAGATGGCCATGCTGGTACCACGGCTCTTTTTGCCTTCCACGCGGCAGTGATCAAACTCGTTGTTTTCCCCGTACAGCCCCACCCAGCGTGAATCCATCTTGCCGGGATCGAAGTCTCTGTCTTCTTCAAACACACAATCCGTGACTCGGCAGTGGCGGGCGAGGTTCTTGGAGTCCTCGCGAAACTGAAACCAATCACTCACATCGCGGATGTTTCGCAAATGCAGCCCCGAAACCACAAGGTGCGAACCTCCGATACGCACGCGGGACACTCCCGTAATCTGCAATCCTCCAGGAGTCGCTGGGTGAATACGAATCGGCGCGCTGCTGGCGCCGTTTCCGACGATTCGCACATGCACATCCCGCCAGATGCCGTCTTCGATCACGATTTCGTCACCAGGCCGGGCTTTCGAAACGGCTGCAGTCAAGGCAGCCGGCCCATCGACATGCAGGACATCGCCGCAGGCGGGCGGCACGCTCCATGCAATGATGACAGCCGCCAACAGTAAGAAACGGGCGGAGGTTGTTAGAGCGAGATGCATGGTAATGAATAGCCTGTTGATTCTGCGCTATCGGCCACTTCTCTTTCGCTGACTTGACGCCCCATTCTGGCAGGCAGGGTCAACGGAAAGCAAGGGCGCTGCCTACGTACTCCTGCGAAGGATCGCCTGGCGATCCGATTCAAGGACTTAGCCCCCAACGGGTGCGTACGTTAGAATGATCAATCACGTTTTGTCATTACCCACCTAGAAGGAGACTCGCGTGTTGACGTCGTTGCTACTCGCCTGTTGCGCCGCACTGGGGACGACGGACACCGGCGAGCGACCGGCCAATCCGAATGCGACGCGGGTGCCGTCAAGAAAGAATCCGGCACCCATTGCGGGACAAGTTTCCGTACGGCACTTGCGGTCAGCTGGTTGCGATCTTGCGCGTGGTAAGCGAGAGGGTCTGACTCTTGACGACGAAATGAGACTGCGTCTGGAACAGAGTGAAGGTGAGTATCGTCGCAGCGGAGAGTATTTTTCCGAGGCGATTGATATGGGAGAATCCGGTCCGGTCAGTGTCCGATGGATCGAGCAGTGGACTGCTCCGCAGCGGTGGAAGAAGCACTCGGCGAACCCAGTCTATGGCCCCAGTCAATCCGGCCCGTGGGACG
>CAZURK010000231.1:0-24902 GCA_964623055.1 uncultured Pirellulaceae bacterium | reverse complement strand
TGGGAAGATTCCGAATTCTTGCGAATCCGGCTACCACTTGGCTGAAGTATTATACCGCTCCCGGTCAAGTTTGACACATCGCACATCAGCCCGACGCGCAAGCGAGGCAGTAGGTTACGTCCCTCGCTTGCGCGTCGGGTTTGTGTGATTTCGGGCCGGAAGCGGTATAACTGGTAACACGTCGACGCGTGCTGGGAGTCGTATGCGTTCCTCATGATGGCGGCCGAGCTTGGCGATTCTGGTGAGGCTACCGCCCCCGGGAGCATCGAGCCAGTGCCACTGCCAGCGCGATGAACACCAGCACAGCGGCGACCTGCGGCACGACCGCCACGGCGCCGCCGGTCAATCCAATGGCCTCGGCGCTGCGTTCGAGCCACTCGTGGCCAACCTGCAACGGTACGGACACCGTCTTGCCCGCCGGTGTCTTCAGGCTCTGCCAGAACACGAGACCTGCGACCAGGACTCCCAACACACCCTCGCCACCGACCAGTCCGGAGCCAAAAAGCACGCCTTGTTCGCGCCGGCGACGCAATCTCTCTTCCCCTTCGGCGCGACGCTCCATCAGCCACCGCAACAAACCGCCCGCGAATACCGTGGCCATCGTGGAAACGGGCAAGTATACGCCCACCGCCAACGGCAACGATGGCAGCCGTACCAATTCCGCCGCCACCGCGATCCCCACGCCAATCCCCACCAAGACCCACGGCAGCTTCGCGTCCAGAACGCCTTCGATTACCACCTTCATCAGTGTCGCCTGCGGGGCCGGCAATTCGGTGCTGCCGAATCCGTAAGCCTTGTCCAGCAGCATCACCGTTAGACAGACGAATACTGCCGACGTGAGCACACCCAACAGCTCGCCCATCTGCTGTCGTCGCGGTGTGGCTCCGACAAGAAAACCGGTTTTGAGATCCTGCGACGTATCCCCGGCGATCGAAGCCGCAATCGCGACCACGCACCCGACGGTCAGCGCCGCCGCCTTGCCCAGGTCGTCCGTCCATCCCATCAGCAGAAAAACGGACGACGTGCCCAACAGCGAGGCGATGGTCATGCCGCTGGTCGGGTTCGACGTCACGCCTACCAAACCGACGATGCGCGAGGCCACGGTTACGAAGAAGAACGCACAAATCACCACCATCACGGCCGCGCAAACCCGCACGACCAGCGGCAGAGACGCGCCAAACACCTGTGGCACGGCGGCCATCACCACTGCCAACGCAACTGCCCCCCAGCCAACCACGGCTAACGACAAATCTCGCTCGGTCCGCGGCACGTCACGAGGCTTCGCGCCGAACCGTTCCCTCAGTTGCGCCGCCCCCATACGAAAGCTGGCCACCATCACCGGGATGCTGCGGACAAGCGTGATCAACCCCGCGGCTGCCACGGCGCCCGCGCCGATGTAGCGGACGTACCGTTCCCAGATATCGCCGGCATCCATCTTGGCGATCGTCAGTTCCGTCTCGGGAAAGAGAGGTTGGCCTCGTTCTGCACCCCAGTACGCGATCCCCGGAATGATCACCAGCGACGAAAGCAGTCCGCCCGCGACCATGATCGATGCCACGCGCGGCCCGAGGATATAGCCCACGCCGAACAACGCCGAGGACATCTTCATTCCCACCTGCGCCTTCAGCAAACCAGGCACACCGACCTTGACCTGCGCAGGCAGCGCTTTGAGCCACCCGAAGATGAACTTGAACAGCACTCCCGCCGCCAGCCCCAAAAAGACGTTCCGCGCCCGTGCGCCGCCCACCTCGCTGGCAACCAGCACCTCGGCGCAAGCGGTCCCTTCCGGGTAAGGAAGCTTGCCATGCTCTTTCTCGATCAGGTATCGCCTGAGCGGGATCATGAACAGCACGCCCAACAACCCGCCGGTCATCGCCAACAACGTCATCTGCAGCAGTTGCGGCGCCAGTTTCCACATGAACAGCGCGGGCAACGTGAAAATGACGCCGCTGGCCACCGAACTGGACGCCGATCCGATCGTTTGCGAAAGATTCGCCTCCAGGATCGTGCCCGGCCGCCCAACCTGCCGCAGCAGGCGAAACGCCGCCACGGTCATGACTGCCACGGGAATCGACGTAGAGATGGTCAGCCCCGCCTGCAGCCCCAAATACGCATTGGCCGCCCCAAAGCAAACGCCAAACATCACCCCGGCGACCACCGCCTTGGCCGAGAATTCCACCGGGGACTCGGCGGCCGGGACGTATGGCGTATGGTTGTTGGCGGACGAGTCAAGCGCCGGTGACTTTTCCGGATAATCCGGTTGTTCGGGCATAGCCAATACCATTGCCGAAAGGTCGACACGTTCAAGTATGCACGATTCTACTCGCCCCCATCGCTCAGACAACCGCGAGCTTGTCCTCAGAAACTCCAAGTTTCTCGGCAAAGAACGTTGACAGCGGGCAAAACCTGCTTGTATCGTGGTAGTTTAAGAGGACGTATCAGCAGGCGTGCGCCGGCTCGGATTCTTCACGATCAGTCGCGCCGCCGATTCTGGTTATCGTGTATCGAATATGCGCTTGTCCAAGGAGCGTCCCCATGCCGAGAGAACGGGTCCGACGCGGGTTCACACTCGTCGAGCTGTTGGTCGTCATCACCATCATTGGTCTCTTGATCGCAATGTTGCTTCCTGCACTACAGTCCGCTCGCGAAGCGGCACGCAGGACGGAATGCAGCAACAACCTCAAGAACATCGCTCTCGCTCTGCAGGCCTATCACGACACCTACGAAGTCTTTCCCATGGGGGCGATGCATAGCGGAGGATTTCCTCCAAGCATCATGCCGGGACCGGTTCTCGGACCGTCCTGGTGGTACGGGCTGCTGCCGTACATGGAGCGGCGTGCTCTTTTCGACGATATCGCTGCCGGCCAGCGGCCCCTCGGCTATCTGGATCTGACCTCGATAAACGCGAACCTGGCCCACTTCAACGCTTTCAACATTAATGCGAATCTCCCGTTACGCCCGCTGGACAGGTTTGCTCCTAAATACATGCGTTGCCCCACGACACCATTGCCGCCGATGGAGAGCCAGACCGGCACCATTCTGATGCCAAGTTACGTGGGCATCGCCGGCGGCACGGATATCGCGTTGGACACGTTCCCCGGACCGTGGCCGTACCTGCAACGCTGGGGCATCCCCGATACGGTCCTGTTCTATCGAAACCGGTACTACTGTCAGACAGTGGATGGCGGAATTCTCACAGATAGTGGCATGCTGCCGCCGTGCAGGCATGTCAAGATCGCGGTCTGCTCGGATGGAACATCCAACACGATCATCGTCAGCGAACAATCCGACTGGCTGAGGGACCAAAACACGACGCTCACGACCAAATTCCACGGGGATCCCGGCTGGAATCTCGATCCGACCGCCAACGACAACTGCACAGCCGACCTCCGCGGTGGCTGGCTGACGGGTACGAACGAGTTTCTGACCGTTGAACAACGACACTTGAACGCACTCCCTCGTGTTGCGGAATGGACGGCACACTTGTTCAACGTGACCACCGTGCGTTACAAGCCAGATGCCAAAGACGTCCTTTCTATCGCAACCGCCAACAATATCCTTGCCGCGCCGGGTTGCTCGGAGATCCATGAAGCCGGACGAGGAATCAACAATCCGCTGCAATCGGCGCATCCAGATGTTGTCCTGGGGGCCCGTGTCGATGGTTCGGTCCAGACTATCGCTGGAACCATTGATATCGCGGTGTTACTGCGACTTGCCATCCGTGATGACGGTCAGGACGTCGAAGCGGATTAGGACGTCGGACGGGGAAGAGATGAGAGCAGTTTCCGATACAACCAGCAGAGAAACTCAGTCAGACGCTTCGGCGGATTCTGATTGAGGTTGTCATATCATGTTCGCATGTTCTGCCACAGGGAATGATACTATGCGGAAGATCGGTTTTGCACCGCGCCGGCGGGCGGGTTTCACATTGGTGGAGTTGCTGGTCGTTATCATGATCATCAGTATTCTGGTGTCCCTGCTGCTGCCGGCTATTCAGTCCGCGCGGGAGGCCGCAAGACGTACGAAGTGCAGTAATAATCTCAAGCAACTCGTGTTGGCATGTCACAGCTACGCGGACAAGTACAAAGAGCAACTGCCGTGGAATTCGGATCCTGCTTTCATGAGTCGCCACAACGGAGCTGCTTTTGCCGACGGGAACGTAGAACACATTAGACAGACCAGATACTGGCGGGTCAGAGACTACTCTTGGATTGTCGCCACGTTACCTTACTTGGAGCAACAACCCCTCTATAACCAAATCAACTTCGGCGACTTGGAGGGAAACCAGGGCATCGACACGCTCCCTAACCCGATCCGAAACATCGACCTCCGCAAGAAAACCCTCCATATGGTGCTGTGCCCGTCCAATGATCAACCCATCGAGAACCGGCATCAGAGCGTTGGGTATCGTGAAGCCAATGCCAACGGGCCGCCCGCCGCGCGAACGGACTACGTCGGCAATATGGGCCATTTCTTTGGCGGCTGGAGAGACTGTGCCTGCGTTCCCGACTTCATAGATCCAACGGGGCAAAACCGATTCATAAGGTACACCTCTCCCGGCACACCTTGGGTCAACGGCGATTGGGATAGCCACATGCCGCGGCTCCAGGGGCTGTTCTACTATCGCGGTTCGGCGCGGCTGTCCGAGATTATCGACGGCACGTCGCTTACCATCGCCGTGTTTGAAGACTATCACTGGCGTGGCCCGATCGAAAACAGCAATCAATTCGATACCCAGGTCACCAACGACTCGGCCTGGATGAGTCCCCTTTCCGCGATAGGCAACCTGCGCAATCCAATGAACAACAAGAACCCGTTGTGGCGTCTTTGTTCGGGGCACACCACCGGCGACATCCGCTGCCACGGCTGGAGCAGCAACCATCCGGGAGGCGCTCTGGCGGCATATGCTGACGGCACGGTCGAATTCTTCAGCGACGACCTGGATCATCTGATACGGTATGCGCTATCAACGCGCAGTGGCCATGAGTCGTTTGCAGACCGTGGAAATTGAACGCAGCAAGGCGGATTTCCGCAACGCTACTCTGATGCTGCGAAAACTGTCGTTGTGGGGATCTCGAACCGTTCGGCCGGCTGCGCCTCGAAGCCGCGGCCATCGCATTTGGTAAACACTCGCGCGAGATCTCCGGACCGTTCGGCGTTCAGAATCGGGTAGGCTCGGCGCGACCCTTTGTCAAGGGCAAAGAGCGTCTGGCCAACAACGTCACGATCCGGCAATTCCCCCTTGACCGTGAAATACGACTCGCCCGATCGGCTCTGTGCTTCCATAATCTCTCCCCGGTACACAGCAACAGGTAGCTTCAACTGCACCTCTGGTGCTGTCAATTGCGTGCCTTCAAACAGACCAGCCCATGTCGGCTTGCCGCTGGTGCCGAGGAGTACCGCGGCCAAACGACCGTCCGTGACGATCTCTGTGTTGTCCAAGTGCACGGCGACCGGGGTTGGATCCAGCATGCTAATTACGATGTCCGTGCCCATTGGCGTATCTACGGCAACTGCCACCGCCCCCGTGTCATCCCCGTTGGCGACCGGCAACAGACGGACGCTGTTGACAATCCGACGATCGGCCGGATTACCGGCGAAGACCGACACAAACGTGTCGGTTTGATTCTCTCCGTCGCGCCGGCGTACGACATATGGCAGCGTGACGCCTCGATCGGTGTTGCGGTGGTTCCGTTGCCCCCAGCCATCGCCCACGATGACCGTTTCTCCCGGCTTGCCCGGTACCAAGGCGCTGAAATGATACCCGCCGTCGAGTGCCCAGACGATGCTCCAGGTAGACTCGCCAGCGGCTTCTCGCGTTTTGTCCAACGGCAACGATACCTCTGCAGGCGAACCGTCATCGTCAGAAGACGCTGAGGCAAGCGACAGGCCTTCGATTCTGTACTGAGCGCCCGGCCCGTGGAATACGTATTCTCGCCGCGCGCCGCCACCTGCCCGAAAGATGTCGATCAGGTACGATCCCGCTTGTCCGTGATCTACCAGCACGCACGTCCGCCGGTATGTCGAACCAGGCCCGTACGCGTCCGACGAGGCTTCCATCACTTTGACACGAGGCGTGACCGAGAACAGTTGGAAGCTGCCTCCGCGGCCCCGCCTCTGCTGGTCGCGGCCGTCGATCAACACCAGGTTGTGGGCGAACGTGCGGTAGGTCTGGTACTTGTCGGGATGGTCCCACAGATAGCCCAAGTCGGACAACAATTCGCGGCCGTCCTTCCAATAGTACAGATTAAGACTGTCCAGATGATGATGGCCGCCGTAGTCGCTGGCGTTCAGCATGGCCAGACTTTCGCGCCCGTTCAAACCGGTCCGCAAGTGGCCTTGAGACAGGAAGGGAAACACAACGTCAGGCAAACCGAGCGACGGCACGTCTCGCGATGCCAAATCCGGCTCGCGCAGAAAAATGGCATCGCGAGCCGATCCGCCCGACAAATCTCCGCCCGCCATCTGCTTCAGCAGCGCCAAGTGTTCGTCCGTTGGATACGCGGCCGCGATCAATTCAGCGAAGTGTGCGCCGATGCTGGTCGTGCGATACGAGTCGGCCGACGGCGGAAAACGCAGGTTGCCTTGGAGCGTCCAAATCAGACCCTGCCAACAGTCACCGTACCGAGTGTCGCGGCAGGCGTTGAAATGGTCCAGTCTCTGGCCGTCCGAGTCGGCGTAACCGGGTGGATCCGAATAGTCGCGGAACGCCAACGCAAACGGGCGGATCCCGCTCATCGTCATCAGCGCATAGGCGGGCGATTCCGACGTGCCTCCGTCGGGCAGAAACCAGCCGTCCACGCAACGCTGGAAGCCTTCCAGGCCAAAGCGGACCAGTCCTGGGTGACCGACACACATCCCCACCACCGCCGCACCGGCGCGATTGCCCACCGACTTGTTGTTGATCGCCGGATCGCAGATCGCCAAATAGACACTTTCCAGCAGTAAATCGCGCTCGATGAGCTTTCTCTCATCATTCGAATAAACCGGCACGCCGTCTTCCGCAGCCGTGCAGGTCAAATCGTAGGCCAGCGTGACACGCACGACCCAGCCGCCGTCCATGCCCGACGTACCGATCCGGCTGGCCGACCAATAGCCGGTGTAGATTCTTCGATCGGGCTTGTTGGGCGGATAGACAAGCTCGTCTTCCGGCAGATTGTTGATCCGCCGAGCGGCCATGTGCGGGTCCATGCCCGCGTACTCGCCGTACCCGTAACCCGCTCGCACAAGGTACTCGGGAAACACCTCGGCAAAGCGAAGCAGGATGATCTTCACGCCACGTGCGTAACGGGCGTCTTCGGTCAGTGCGTATGCCACGGCCAGCGAGTCGGCCAGACTTGCCATGTGGGAAACCTTACGCGCACGGATGATCCCGGATATGGATGGCCGAGCCTGCCGGTAGCCGAAACACTTGAATGTCTCGCCACCGATGAACGTGAACTTCTGCCCGCGTCCCCACTCGCACTCGATCTCAACACTCTCGGGAAACTCGTCGTTGGGAAACACGGTCTTGCAGACGGAGCAGGAGATCCGCTCCGGACGCGACGACGACCAACTCCATTGTCCATTTGGATGCCAGGGCAGCCCCTCAGCCCGGCATGCCGGACACGGCCCCATGCAGCCGGGTGTCGTCGGTTCGATCATTGTCTCGACGAATTCGTCCGAGAGCCGCTTGAGAATGCTGTCCGCCGACCTGCGAATTCGCTGCACATAAGCCTGCGCCCATGCATGCCGCCGCACGTTTTCCTTGGCTCGCGCAAGGTCCTCCGGCTTGATCAGCGTGGCCGGGTGGACGACGTGTTCGCGGTACTTCTGCCAATCTGACCAATCGGCCACGCCTGCTGGCGGCTCGTCACCCGCGGCCCATTCCGCGCACAGCCACGCCAGGAAAAAGACGCACCCAAAACCGGCCTGCTTCAAACGCTCCATGTCGATCTCCGTTCCTTCTGCACAAATCATCATTGTTTTCGACGGTATCGGACCGCTGCCAGTCGCAATTGGTTCTCGCGAGTCCCCGTCTCCGTCAGCAAGTACTCCTTGGCCCCATATCCGACCAAGAGTTGTCCGGGCCCGGTCTCCACCACATCGGTGTAGCCCGAGTATGGCGTGGTGTCGACCGCCGTCAGATCCGTCCAACTGCGACCGCCGTCGCGGCTGAAAGCAATCATTGCGCCCGGTCGACCGTAGCTCATCACCACCTGCCCGTCGCTCAGCACAGCCAAGCTCGGGTAGGCGCCTTCCAAGCCGGTGCGGCGAGGCGGCGACCAGGTGCGTCCGTCGTCTCGGCTTTCACTCCACATGATCGGATTGTCCTGACAACCGGGATCCCGTTCGTTGCCCGTGCGCAGGACGGCCAGAATTCTCCCATCCGGCAGACGACGCATGGAACCTTCATTATACCCTTCGCTGCCGATCTGGTCGTAGCCGATGGTGGTTGTGTATTCCCAGTTCAGCCCATCGTCGTCCGACTCGCACACGTACGTCCGCGAATAGGGCCGTCCGCGCCCGTAGGGGCACAGCGCAGTATCGTTTTTGAACCATCCGGCGAAAAGTCCCACGAGCGAACCCTCGTCGCGTACGACGATCGAGCGCATGAACAAGGGCCCTGGATGGAAAGCATGCCCCATGGCAGCTTTAGCCTCGGGGACGTTGACTCTCGCTTGGGTCTTCTGGAAGCTTCGCCCACCGTCGTTGGAAAGGGATCGCTGTACGATGTAGCCCCCTTGGTTGCCTTTCTCCGGCAGACAACGATAGTCTAGGCCGAGGATCCGTCCATCGCGCAGCATTTCGGCGCCCGCGCCGAAGCCGCCAGTCTCCCCTTGCCACGTCCGTCCGCCATCGTCGGAGACCTTGTCCTCGCACAGCAGCGTGCCGTCGCGCGATTTGACGAAGCGGCCGAAGTGCGTGCCCTCGGCAAAGAACCAGGAATCCTCAACGGTCACTTCCAGCATATCGTCCGGTCCCCGAACCTTGATGGCAAAGGTGCGGTAGTCCACCGTCTTGCCCGAACGACCGGAAGCGTCGAACCGCAGGTGATGGACACCCGGGGGCCAGTCGCGTGTGTCTAGTCCCAGAGCGATACTCCCTTCGGCGCGATCGCAGTCTAGTTCGCCGTCGTCTGAAACTCTGTCAGCCGCGGCGGGATAGTAGGACTTTTTCTTGGTCGCATCGTACGCAAAGCCCGACAGGGTATCCTTTTCGGCAATGTGGAACGGATTTGAAAGTTGGACGCTGGCGATAGCGCCAACTCGCCCTCGCATCGAGACTCTCACCGTTTCTCCCGCCTTGATCGTCGTCGGTTCGACCTGGAATGTTGTGATCGCTCGACTCATCCGTAAGGAGGTCGAGCCGAGGTCCTTGATGCGCACGCTGTCGCCTTTGACCGTGACGGCGAAGTCGTGCCGCGCTGCCACAAAGGGCCCGTCTGAGGGCCGGCAACTCGCAAAGAAAGCAAACGCGTAGCTGCCCTCCTTCCAGCCCTGCGTGCTGATCCGAATGGAAAACGCGTGTTCCCGGGAATCGCCATCCAGCTTGCCGTTATCAAAAAGAAAGTACCGGCCGTCTTCGGCCACGTAATACCGGCCGTTGGCGTACAGCGGAAATCCCGGAATCGCATCCTCCTTCCGAACGTCGTCAGCCGTCCGAAGAAGGAAACTTCCCAACTTGACTCCAGCCGCCGTCGCCCTGGCATGGATCGTAAACGACTCGCCCGCGCGAAGCTCCAAAGGCTCGATACGGAACTCGGCCAACTCGATACGAGCATTTGCAGCAAGCGCGTTTGATGTCGTCATCAGGATCAGCAAAACGCAGGCGAGGGTCAGGGGACCCTTCATGTCCATGTGCTGCGCCGAGCGTCGATGGCTACCATGACCAACTCTATCGTGAAGCATCATCACCTCCCACTTTCTCGACACACCATTGTGCCACGCACTCTTTTGCCCGTGCAAGCTCTTCCAGTAGGTCCCGCTTGCCGAGCGGGACCTTCTTCGGGAATGGATCGTCGTTCCACGATTCCAGGTCCCTTCCGGCAGAAGGGACCTACCGAGAGTATGACCTACCATGATCCATGAGGCCAATCTCGGTAGTGGGCGACGAGTCCGGCTTTCACTGGGTTCTCGCGAATGTAGCGTATGATCCTTTCGTCTTCCTCGTCCGATCGTGACCAGTGGTCGAACCACTCTCGCTGCCAAAACCGATCTCCGGCGTGGTTCAGGAGTTTCATCGCTTGATGACCGGTCCAGCGTTTGAAGTCCTGCAAGGCCGATTTCAGACTTGCGCCGACAAGCTCGAAGAACAGGTGGACGTGACTCGGCATCACCACGTACTGAAACACGTGCCAGTCGCCTCGTTCCTCACGATGCCGGATTGACTCGCAGAGCATCGAGGCGACTTCCGTTCGCCGCAAATGTGTGACATGTTCAGACCGGTCGAGCCAGTCCTCCATTTCCTTGAATATCTTCCGCTGCACCTGTAACCAAGTTTCGTCACGGTTGGTCAATTTGGCGAGTTGATCGGCGAACGAGCGGATTCGATTGCGGCCGGCGCTCGGTATCGCACCGGCCAAGTGAATCGTTGCGAAATACCGTCCATCTTCGACTTCCCAATGCGGAAGTCGCCCACACCAGAACGCGATCGTCTTAGATTTGCGTTTCATGGAGACCAGTAGGTCCCGCTTGCCGAGCGGGGCCTTCTTCGTGGGTGGATCGCCAACTCACGATCCCAGGTCCCTTCCGGCAGAAGGGACCTACTTCGGAAGCGGATGGACCTGCGCAAATATGCAGCCGCTGCCTTCGAGGATATCCCCATCGGCACAGGGCACTCACGATGTTTCTCGCTGTGCATCTTTGCTATGCTGGATGAGTTCAATTCTGTCCAGCTTCTTCGCTCAGGAGCCCGTGTCAATGCGGTGGATCAGTTTTTCGATCGTTTTTCTAGTGCTGTTTTCCCCTTCGGCATGGGCGCAACTGGGCGCGGAGGAGGCCAATGCCGCCTTCTATCGCAAGCTGATCAAAGAGGCGAATGAGGTCAATGCGGCGCTGACGGCCAGTAACGAACGGCTGGCGAAAGCGCTGGAAGGCTACCGCAAGGAAGTCCGCCTGTTGCGCAGCGATCGAGGCAAATTCGACGCCGAACGTAAATCCGTTGCCGACCGTGTCACCCAACTGAAGGCGCAAATCGCCGTACTGAGACGCCAAGCTTCGGAATTGTACAGACGAAATGTGTTGTACCTACAAGAGTACACCAGAATGCAGCGGGAGTGGACGACCGATAGTCACCCGCCCCTGGACAGAACGAAACCATGACACTGGCCGAGGTAAGATTACCATGAGACTCTGCAAAACCATCGCGTTGATTCTCCTTGTGACACCTACGATTGCACGCGCACAAGAGGAAGCCCAGACGCCCAAATCCGTTGCTGAACTCCAGCAACTGTTGAAAGCAACCATCGAAAACAACCGCAAATTGGCAACGCACGCCGAACGAATGAGTACAGAGTTGGTTGCTGTCAGGAAGGAGATGAATGAACTCCGCAGCGACATCCGTAAGACGATGGCCGAGCGAGACAAGCTGTTCAACCAAGTGGTCCAGTTGACCGACCAAATGTATCAGCTTCAGGGCGTGGTGAAGGGCCTCAAAGAACGCAACACCCAACTGGCCGAGCAACTGGCGAAGGTCAAACAAGCATCTGGCAAGGATCGTGGCGAACAGATTCGCGTCGATGGCGTCGTCACAGCCGTTGGCAAGGGGCTGTTGGAGATCTCGATCGGCTCCGACGACGGCGTGCGAGTGGGTACCAAGCTCGATGTTTTTCGCAAAGCTACGCGTGTTGGGCGAGTCGAAGTCGTGACCACAGACCCCGACCGGGCGGTCGCCAAGTTGATCGCGGAATTCATGAAGGGGCCGCAGAAGGGAGATCGAGTGACCACCAAGCTGGAACCAGCACGGTCCGATCCTGCGGACGCACCAATTGAAAAATCGCCCAAGTGATCGGCCGCTGCGGGCACGTGCTGCTTTGTCAGTATTCGTTTTGGGGGTACCTGGATTCGCAAGAATTCAGCCGCCGTGTGAATTGCCCCCAATCCAACTGAACTCTTGCGAGTCCAGCTACCGCGGTTACGTTGAACTCAAAGTGATGCGCAGATCCTGCTCGGGTGTGGCCGGGTCCTCGGGATCGAACCACTCGTCCTTGAACTCCACAAAGCCAGCCACTTGCGCGCCCGGTTTGGTTCGGTTCGCGCGCCGGACCGCCAGCGTCGTGGTCAGAGCCACGACGGCGTCGCCCAGGGCCACTTTCGGGTTGCAGCGAGGCACATTTTCCGGATCGCGGTTACGGATGCAGTAGGCCCAATGCTCGATCTCTTCCTTGTACCCGCGGCTCACCGGGCCCGTCGCCGCCTGCGCCACGGCCACCGCCGGCCCGCTCGCTTGCGTGTCGATCACGGCACCGCCCGCGTCATCCGCAACGGACACCTTCGACGCCGTGTCGCGGTTGTTGAACAGCATGGTTTCCTGTTCTTTCTCAATCACCATCGTCCGCTTGGTGCCCATCACCACTTCACCGTAACCACCGAATCCACAACCATTGATCGACGAGTACATGTACACGATTCGCTTGGTGTGGTTCTTGTCCTTGTCGAAGCCCGGAATTCCGTCCATGGGCTGGCCCGAGATATTGTCGTAGTAGCCGAACCGCTTGGCTGCCATCCTTCTTCGCTGCCCCTCGTCTTTGTTTTCCGGAGCGACGGGGTCGTAGCCCGGAGCCGGGAACTCCAGCACGCAGTAGACATGATCGCCGATGTCGCGATCGTAGGGAAAGACATGGCGACCGCCCACGGCGTGCACCGTCAGCGGATGAACCATGTCCCATTTGTGTCGCGGTTTGCCTTTGTTTTTCAGAGCGCTGATGAAAATGCTGGCAGCGTCCAACTGGTGACTGCCCAATTCGGCCATAATCCCGCCGCCTGTGCGATCCCAGAGCCGCCACCGCACAAGTTCCTCCAACCCCGGCACGTCTCGGACATCGCCTAACTTGAAACCGTCATAGCCGAAGTCGCCTGCCTTGAGTTCGGCCTCCCCGACCATCGCTTTCCATTGTTCGATGGCCATCTTCAGATTGTGAATCCGATCGGCGTCCTTTCCGCCTTTCTGCTCTTCCGCGAGCTTATTCTCCAGCGAACTCAGTTGCCTGGCAATCTTGTCGTAATTCTTGTCCCTATAGTCCGGTTCGCCGCCAGGCACCGCCACCGACCAACTATCGCCGCCGGGCAGGTTGTTCCGGTGCCATTGGGCTCGAATCGCATGCAGCTCGCCCAGAAATATGTTCTGAATCAAATGGACGGCATTCTCGTACAGCACGTTGTAGTGCCGCTGGTGGCCTACCGCGAGGATCTTGTCATATTTGTCCTTTTCCGCTGCGTTGGCCATGTCTTTGCACTGCCTCACCGAATGGGCCATCAGCTTCTCGGTCAACACGTGCTTTCCCGCCTTCATGGCCTCGATGGCGGCCTGACAGTGCAAGTGCAGCGGCAGAGCGATGATAACCGCTTCCACTCGGTCGTCCTCGAGCAACTCATGGTAATCCTCGTACACCTTGATCTGCTTCTGCTTCGCCTCGTCCATGCTCTTCCAGCCGTGCTGCTTCTTATACACATCGAGGATGCCCGGCCGGGGTGGTACGGGGTCGCCGTTGCTCTTGTAGTCGCCATAGAACGCACGGCGGATGGCAGAAGGTCGGATGTCTGCCAGGGCGACGATTTGCACGTAATCGGGATTGCAGGCGCCGATCAGCACTTGGCCTTCGTCCCCCGTGCCGATTACGCCCACCCGCAGCGGATCGCCGACCTTGTCGTAGCCGAAATACATCGCACCGAGGGTCACGCCCGGTACGACACCAGCGGTGATGGCCGCTTTGAGGAAATCGCGCCGCGAGGCGCTGACCGCGGTGGTAAAGTTCTCTCTGCCTACCGCCCGTTGTTCGTCGTCAAGATGCATCGCCGATATCCTATTGGGAGTTGTTGTCGGAAGATGGTTAGCTTTTGTCGGTAGCATCGGCAGGCGAGGGCGTCGCTTCCGATGTCTCCTGGTTCGTCTCTTCGCTTTCACTCGCACTTGCCGGCTCGCGTGATTGGCACGATGCCCCACAACGGCACGGTAGGACCTTCTGAATCTGCATGTGGACAAAGAAGTCCAAGCCTGCATAACGGCCGGCCGCCGTAGCGCAAAGGACCAGCAACGCGAACAGTTCAACGACTTGATAATATGTCGGCTCGGCGCCGGGCCAACCGGGCCATTGCGACGAGATGACTGACATAAGGAAACCCGCACCAACAACCGCCCAGAACCGAGTGAACAGCCCCAGCATAAGGAACACACCCACCAGGATCACCGTCCATTTGACCATGGCGTTGATCAGTGGCATGTCGGAAGGGTCGTCGATTGGCATGACGCCTTCAGCGATCTTGCTCTCCTTCGGCGTCGTGCCCGCGCCGTCGAAATGAACGGTCGCTGTGTCCTCACCTAGAACCAATTCCAGCAATTCTCGGCGGTATTCCTCTCGCATCCGCTCGACGGTCCGCAGCCACGGGGACACCATGCCGAGCAGTTCAAGACCCTGTTTCTTGATCAAGTCCTGCTGGTGAGGCACGTGCCGCATGGGGGACTTCTTCGTCGCCTGCCACTGATCGAACTTGATGTGGAATTTCTCCAGATCCTCGTCGTTCGAGTCAAGGAAATCTTGAAACTGTGCGACGTATGCTTCAGTCAGAGTCTGGGCTTTTTCGACCGTCGCTTCGTCCGAATCGTACGCGGCAAGGACCCTCTCCCGATAGTCGTTCCACGACTGGGCTGTCTTCTCCTTGTCCAGCCGTTCGAAACCATACGGGTCGGCAATCATCCCTTGGTAGAGATTGGCCATGGGCCCAACCGACTGACGCAAGAAAGGATCCGCCGTAAACGAGCGATCAGTGAACTTCTTGGCTCCTTCTTTGAAGAAGTGCCAGCCGATCACCAGCCGCAACGCCACCAACGAGATCACCACGAGCATGCCGTACTTGAACGTGATGGAACGCAGGGGAATGTCTCCTCTGTGGGTCAATCCATGATTTGCCAAAGGTGTGTGGCACTGCTTACTTGTTAGCAGTGCACTTCGTAGCGCGGGAGAACACGGCTAACAAGTAAGCCGTGCCACACTGAACTCAGGGGTTACTTAGTGTATTGCACAATTCTATGAATCTTGGCCGTACCTCACAAGCTGTGGATGGGCGATCCATATCGACCGCGGAGAATGAGTGCTGTACGCCTGGCCCCGATCCGGCTCTACATCCAGAGGACGTCTACGTGTTCTTCCTGTAGCCAGCCACTCCGATTTCCTCAAGTATCAGTAGGTGCTGGCGAACAATCTACTGGCAGCCCGCCAACCACGAAGAACCGCGACTTATGGCATCTTGAACCGAATGAGCGACGAATTTACCTCCAATCCCTGCCCCCGTTGTGGGGTGCGCGTTCCCGCCAAGGCGCCCGGCGGACTGTGTCCATAATGTCTGCTGGTGAAAGCGGCGGTGGGTCGGCTCAGCCACCGGAGGACGCTGGCGTGAATTCCTTCGATGATTGCGGCCCTTGGTATCCGTCGACCACCTTTCTCCATCCGAGCGGCACTTGAGGCTCCTCGAATTGCCGTTTGAAGGCGTTCAACTGATTTGATGGCAATTCCCAGTTCGTCGCACGTTCCTCGAACGCAAAGACCGTTCGAGCCGGATTACTGCGCGGGTTGAAGTTTCGATCGTAGATGACCACGCCATTCGGAAGGAAATCTTCCCGGGCAATGATCACATCCATCTTCTGGCAAATCATCGCGTCCCGCGACGACTTGGGGTACATCTCCAGGCGGTAGTCCATCGCACCTTCAGCAACAGGCTGCTGGCGAATCCAGTAGCGTTGCTTCATTCTCTCCGCATCAATTTCGGCCAGCAACTGCAATTGTCCGGCAATCGCTTCGTGTGGCTCCGACGTGTTTCGCAGCAGCAGAGTAAGACGGCAAAGGAAGCAGATGATCGGTGGTCCGACAATCACCCTGCCTTGTAGGTGGGGCGGCAGCTTGTGCCCGATCAGCCTCTTGGACTCGTGGTCGGATTCCCAGATGAACGTCCTGTCACAAATCCAGTGCTCGGTCGATTCGCCCTCCCGTTTCACGTACTTCAGATCGTCGTCGGATTCGCTGGCGGACCTGTAATGCCAGGTTTCTTCGACTTCAAACATGCTTCCGTCCGGAACGGAGTATATGATGACGCCTTTGCTCCAAGTCTTAAACGTCCTCGCCGGCCCGAAGATGGGATCGTATTCCCATCTCTGGAATTGACACCGATATCGCTCGATGGATTTGCTGTGTTGCTCCCAGGATTCGAGGACGTCGTCCACGACCTTCTGTTCCTGAACGGTCAGTTTCTCGAATGGCGGCTGGGTTTCATCTTTGGGCCTCGCATTCTCAGCTCGGATGTCAGGAAATCCGTTCAGCGATGCGGCAATCAGAATGGCAATAAACACCATGCGTTTCATGAGTCACGCACCTTTTCCCAAGAATAGTCCTACCGCGGAGCATTGGGCTTGCCGCTCCGTTCATGACAGGTGGGGATTCTATCAGCGTCACCGATCGCACCCAATATCGAATTCCAAACGACAGTGGACCGATCAGCCGCGCTCCTGGCAAAGCAAGGCGGCTTCCCAGCCGCGAGCGCCGGGCGAACCCTAGCCGTTTGTAGAAAGCGAGACTCTTAGCGGATGGTCATTCGCGCGACAATGTCATCTTTCTCCGGCCACACTGAATCGTCGAACTCGCCGCCCTCGTCCTCTCCGTTTGGCCCAACGCTGTACACCATGCAGCCCATCTGAAGTCGCTTGTAGCGTAGCGGACCGTCCGCAAACGGGTCGGTCGGGATTTCGCTGAGGAAGGCGGGTTTCAATTGCCCCAGTTCCTTTGGGTACGCGCCATTCTCCAACCGATACGCGGCCAGGGCAATGACGATGTCAATTGTACGGTTCTTCGCGGTAATCCTCTCCCAAGTCCGACGGCCCGCGCAATAGTAATGCGACAGGAGCAGCGGGAAAGTATAGCTGATCATGTCTGTTGCCACTTTCCTCAAATACAGTGGGTAGGGAAGCGTCTTCATCCGAAGCCAGTCAGCCAAGTTTCTAGATTCAGCCATTCGCCACCAACTTCGCTTGGCGGACCATCTTGCTCGGTTCCATCTCGCGAAAAGGTCGCCGCGCAGTTGGTCGTGCGCGGCGTCGCGGGCTGCGTCTGTGGGCAGGCGGGCGATGGCGACAGCTCGGTCGAAAATATCATTTGAACGGCGCAACACGACATCCCAGTCAGCAGCCCACAGACACAGCTTCCCGGAAAACCGCATCAAGATGTTTGATCTCATACGCGGGTCCACGTACACCATAAGACCCAACCGCTTTCTCGGCATGCGAGTCATGATGTCCAAGTACCCGTATCGTTCGCCCGTGTCGATCTTCTCAGCATATGAGGGCAGGCGGCTAAGTTGGTCTCGGTCTGAACGCATCAGCTTCAAGTGGGTAGCGCCCAATCTGGCGTGACCAACCAAGCCGATGGTTGCGTCCAGCGAGTTTTCTTCAATGATTCCGCCGTTCACGCGGTGGACAAGAAGCGGACCTTGGGCCACCAGCCGGGCCAGGCGGTGACAAGTCAGAACGTCGCGCCACGCGTCCTCCACTTGGCCCCGCCCGGCACACAGCATAGCCCGCGCAATCAGTGCTCTGGCAATATCGCAAGCCACATCAGCAAGAGGATCATAGTAATCGCACGCTTGGCCGATGAGGGCGTATTCTTCCGGCAACGCATATCTAGTGATCGGCGAGTAGTAACGAGGTCTTCTTGTTGCCGCTGCTACTCTGTTAAGTGGTTCTTCATTTGCCTTCAACCATGCCCGTACCACTGGAAACTGCTCCGCGTTCCACGGCTGCTTTCTGGCCGTCGAGAGCTCCTCATGCTTAATTCTGGATCCTGCGTCGTCTTTCGATTCACCATCCCGAACCTTCAGTGCTTCAGGCGACAAAGCCACTATATACGGCCAGCTTTCTTGAAAGTACGTACCGTCGTTGGGCAACTCAATCTCAAAGCGCCCGAAATCAGCCGAGCCAAAGTAGCCTTGCCTCTCGTCTTCGTAGATGCCCGACGGCCCGACGACTTGCCATAGAAGAACCGCAGCGTTCTGCTCGTTCGGGACATTTCGCCGGGCAAGCTCGTTCACGGCGGCCAGATAGTCAACATAACCATCCTCGGCAAGGGGACGCGTGATGCGCGTCGTCTCCTCGGAGACCGTAAATCGAACAGGGAACAGGATTCGCAGCATCGCTGCGCCAAGGTTCTGGAGTTCTCCAGAATATCCTGACGCAGGAATTGCGAGAATGAGACAGAAAGTGACTGAGCCCAAACGCATTGCCTGCCTCGCAAAGACGATGGACCACCTGAATCGAAAACGATGTCGTCGCCAACGTCGCTGTTCACGACCGGCTTTGTAGCCCTATCCTACCATATTGAAATCGGGCGGTGGAAGCTGTGCGCGAGAACCTGCCAGACTTGTTCCTTTTTTCGTGAGTGATCGTCACGAACGACCGACTTGCGTACGCTCGCTAGGTACGTAACATGAGATGTGGTGGCCCACGCGTGCAAGATGTGGAGATCCGTAATGAGTAAGAACCTGTCGCCCCGTGTCCCCTGGTTCATGTCAGTCGTCTGCGGAGTCGCCTTCCCCGCCACGCCAGTCGCCGCGGATGTGCCATCGGCACCGGGCTCGTTCGACGTGCGCACCTTCGGTGCCACCGGCGATGGCGAAACGTTGGACACCGTCGCCATCCAGAAGACGATCGACACTTGTGCGAAAGCAGGTGGCGGGACGGTTGTCCTGGCAGGCGGGACGTTCCTTTCGGGGACGATTGAGCTTCGAGACAACATTACGCTTCATCTGCAAGCCGGGGCCGTGCTGTTGGCCAGCACGCGGCAGCAGGACTTCACCGGTCGCAGCATGATCCATGCAGAGAAAGTGCGGAACATCGCGGTCGTCGGACGTGGCGCCGTGGATGGACATGGGGATATTTCGACCGAGTTCCCGAAGGTGCGCGCTCATCCGATCCATTTCGTCGAGTGCCGCAATGTACGAGTCCGAGACGTGACGTTCCGGAATTCTACGACGTGGATCCAGCATTACCTCAAGTGCGATGACTTGGTCGTCGACGGAATCACGGTCGACAGCCGCATCAACCCCGAGATCGAAGGGCCTCGGCATTTGCCTGGGGCACCGGGACGCAACGAGGATGGCTTGAACCTGAACTCGTGCCACAACGTGCGCGTGGCCAACTGCAATATCAGCAGCGACGATGACGGTATCGTCCTAAAAAGCACATCCGATCGGCCCTGTAAGAACGTCACGATCACAAACTGCATCGTCAGCTCGAACGCTTCGGCCATCAAGTTCGGGACGGAATCAGGCGGTGGTTTCCAGAACGTCACGATCAGCAACTGCACCGTCTACGATACGCGCAACTCGGGCATCGCTCTGGAAATCGTCGATGGCGGCACGATGGATCGAGTAAACGTGTCGAACATCGTGATGGACAACATCAAGGGAGCCGCCATCTTCATCCGCCTGGGAAACCGAGGCCGGCCGTACCGCGAAGAAAATCCCGGTGTGGGTACTTTGCGCAACATCCACATCAGCAACATCCAAGCCACGCGAGTCGGCGATTGGATCGAAGACCCAGGCAAACGCGTCATCGGTTGCTCGATAACCGGACTGCCGGGCCATCCCGTCGAGAACGTGACACTGGACAACGTCCGCATCCAGTTCAAAGGCGGTGGCACGCTGGAGGACGCCGCACGGGAAATCACCGAGCGACCCGACGCCTATCCAAGCTGTCGTATGTTCGGAACACTACCAGCATACGGCTTCTTCGTCCGGCACGCCAGGAACATCCAGTTCCACAACATCGACCTGACCCTCGCTCACGACGACCATCGCCCCGCGCTGATCTGCGACGACGTGACCGACATGAAAATCACTGGCTTCAATGCACAGAGTATCCCGGACACCGCTCGTGGACTGATCTGGTTCCGGCAGAGCAAAGACGTCTGGATCCACGGCTGTCGACCGACCCGGCCAACACGCACATTCGTGCGAGTCGACGGCGACAAGTCGACTGGCATCTCGCTGATCGGCAACGATCTGAGCAAAACAGAAACGGCCGTCGACTTGGGCCAGGACGTCCCGTCCAACGCCGTTCGGCAGGAAGGGTGAGGCTGCCGGACGCTCAATCGCCGCAACGACTGAAACGGGGGCAATCAGGCCGCAGCCCGCTCACTGGCCAGGATCTCAGCAATGCCTTGCACGACCAACTGTTGCTCTTCGTCGGTCAGCTCGGGGAAGATTGGCAGGCTGAGCACTTCCTCGGCCGCCTGCTCGGTCACCGGCAGGCTTCCGCGGTGGTATCCCAGCGAACTGAAACACTCCTGCTCGTGCAACGGAACGGGATAGTAGATCTCGGCGCCGATGTTCCTCTCCGCCAAACGCGACCGCAGCCCATCGCGTCGACCGTCCGGTACGCGGATCGTGTACTGATTCCAGACATGAAGACGGTGCGGCGACTCTTCGGGGAGTCCCAAGTACGAGTCCAAGCTGGCTGACGAAAGCAACTCGTGGTACCGAGTTGCATTAGCACGCCGCTCGCGCGTCCACTCGTCCAGTCGCGCCAGCTTCACTCGCAACACGGCGGCTTGGATCGTGTCCAGCCGACTGTTGACGCCGACGATCCCGTGATAGTAGCGCGGATTCATGCCGTGAGCGGCCAATTGGCGCAGTTTGGTCGCCAGGTCACCGTCGTTGGTCGTGATCATCCCTCCGTCGCCGTAACCGCCCAGATTCTTGGTCGGGTAGAAACTGAAGCAGCCGACGTCGCCCATCGAGCCAGCCGGCCGGCCGCGATACTCGGCACCGATCGCTTGAGCGGCGTCTTCGATCACCTTCAAGCCGTGTCGGGCTGCGATGTCGCAGATCGCATCCATCTCCACACACTGGCCAAACAGATGCACCGGTATGATCGCTTTGGTGGCTGGCGTGATCGCCGCCTCGATTGCCTCTGGTGCAATGTTGAATGTTGTCGGATCGATATCCGCGAAGACCACTGTCGCGCCCAGCCGCCAAACGGCGCTGGCCGTGGCGAAGAACGTGAAACTGGGCGTGATCACCTCGTCGCCGGGGCCAATGTCAAAGGCCATCAGCGACAGCAATAGCGCATCGCTACCGGAAGCGCAACCGACTGCATGTTCTGTTTCGCACGCGGCGGCGATCGCCTCCTCTAGTTCCTTCACATCCGGCCCGTAGAGAAAGCGACCGGAATCGCAGACGTTCGTGATGGCCGTAAGTATCGACTCGCGAAGTGGTTTGTTGGCACGATTAACGTCAAGCAAAGGCACCGAAGTCGGCACTCCTGCATCACGCGCATTGTTTGATGGTGTTGCATTCATTACCGTTTCCTTGTTTCCATGCGGGGGATAGAAAGAGCAGCGAAGCGTACGGCGATCGCCAAAACGGGTCAAGGCCGGCCTCTGCAGCCGCTCGTCCGCGACGCAGGAACGGGGCTGCTGGACGACGGGGATTCGTCAACGAGACTCGTAGCCGAATTCGCAAGAATTCAGGCGGTGAGGGCGAAATCCGTCTGAATTATTGTGAAACCAGCTACAAACCCATTCCTGCGACCGCTCGCCAAAATCGAATCGCCATTTTCCGCGTGCGAACGCTAGCGTTGATAGCCCAGCGGCGGTCTGCTTGCCCAATTCCCAGACACCCATGACGAACAACCTTCTGCTCCCTCATTGGTCATTCGTGCTTGGTGCTTGGTCATTTCCGCCCAAGCTGCCGTACGCCGCTTGCTATCACGGGATAAACGGATAGACTGTTAAGAGGTGGGAGAGCCAGCAATTGCGGGCGTAACTCAGTTGGCAGAGTGACAGCTTCCCAAGCTGTTTGTCGAGGGTTCGAGTCCCTTCGCCCGCTCTTTCAGACAGCCGTTGTCAGCAGTTGGCAACGGCTGTTTTCTCTTGACTGCAGAAAGACTTACGACGTTCGCGTTATCGTCGGCTTCGTTTTCGTCCAGACGCGCCGCTTTGTCCACAATTGACCCTGATTTGCTCGGTTTGTCAGTTTTTGGTGCAAACCCTGGTGCAAACTCTCGAGATGCTCCGTCCGTTCCCGTCGCCGCTTCCCGTTTCGATCCGTCCCCCTGGTCGATCGGCAACGCGGGCAACGCATCAAGCGCCCCGTTCACGTCCAATAATCTGGGGTCCGTGTAGACGTTCATCGTCAGATCAATTGACGAGTGGCGCATTGCCGCTTGTGCTGTTCTTGGCATCACGCCGGCCTTGCTTAGCAACGTTCCGAATGAATGCCGTAGCGCATGGACATCCACCGATCGGCCGCGCTCGTCTACTATGGGAATCCCGGCCGCCTTCAAATCTCGATGTAGGATCTTGTACAAGTCGCGGGGCACACGGAATAGCGGAGCATTGGCGGGTAGCTTCGCGGGGATCGGTTCGCCGTTGCGCATCGTCTCGGTTCGCATTCGGTGCAGCTTGTCGCCAAGCCAGACTCGCAAGTCTTCTGCAAGATCGGCACGCAAAGGAATATGAGATCCTTCCCGGTTCTTTTCATCGGCCGCTAACAGATCCACAAACGGCACGGGCGCGGAAAGGTCCACTTGGCCAATTGTCAGAGAGGTGAGTTCCCCTTTTCGCAACCCGGTCAAAACCAGCGTCTTGTAGATCAACGCCCGTTCGCGTCCTGTCGATACGAGTTGTTGCAGGAACTTCGGATTGTCTCGCAAAGCATGCCGCGCCCGTTCGGTTGCATCGGCCAGCGTCTCTATCGTTAGCGGTCGCTTCTTCCAGGTGCGCCGGCCTTTTGCTGTTTTCCGCTGCAGCTTCACGGTTTCCCGCCCGTACTCGGCAAGCGGACGATGACAAGCAACGTGCAAAACGCGCGTCAATTCGTCTTCTGCCAGCGCTCGCCGTTCGCGCCTTCGGTCTGATGCCTCATCGGCCTTTTTCAGCTTGGCTAACGGGTTCGCAACCATGCGGTCGGTTTCAACGCACCAATTGCAGAACGCAACCCAGCTTGACCGGTATAGGTTGCGAGTCCGCGCGCTCATTCCGGCTTTGGCCTGTTGATTGAACCAGCGTTCAAACACTTCGCGCTGAACATCGCCAAGATGCGAGAGGCTGCATTCTCTTGCCACACGTTCCAAGCATCGCTTGACGTTCTTACGGTGTCCGTCTGTTGTCCCGTCCGATTCCAGCTTGACCAGATACGCCCCGAAATGATCGGACAGCGCAACCGTCTGATGATCCGATACCGCGTTTTCGGCCGCGGTGATGACGTTTGCCTTGACCAGTTCGGCGCGCCGTTCAAGATCGGCCAACACTCGCCGCGCCGCGGTTTCGTCGCGGCATCCCGTCGACACTTCACGAACCAAGCGCGAAGCATCGCGATATTTCGCGGTGTAGGTTCGCGAGACAACCACGATTCGCGGGGAACCGTCGCGGCCTTCCGTCAGTTCGGCTTTGCGAATTCGGCCGCGTTTATCCTTCCACTTGGCGAGCCGTTGCCCCTTGCGTTCGATAATCTCCGCTTCAGGTGGGAGGGGCTTTGTTGCGGTCTTACGATAAACCGTACCCATGATGTGACCCTTTCTTGCACACACCGCGCCACGGGGGCTGAGGTGCAAGTCCCAGCACACCCGCAACGCGGCAAAGGTTGTTGACGTGATTAGTGAATCTAACTCTCCGCGCGCGGCTTCGCAAGCCAAGGCGGAATTTCCACGGATGCAAGCATCCCGTTAAGCGTTTCCCCGTACTTTTCCGCCTTGTTCGACAAGCACTTGTGAAACCAGCTTGCGGGTTTCTTGGGCTTCTTGGCCCGTACCGATTCAAGACATTGCTCGATGTCATCTTCCGAAAATCCCCCGGTGACTGCCAGAAGCGCCGCCTTGGCAATCAAGCCCCAATCGTTCGAAACCTTGCAAGGAACATCGCGCCGGATGCGATCAACCCAGCGCAAAACCTCCCCCCTCTTTTCCTCAGAAAAGCGCATCGCGCCGTCAAGGTCAGAGGTCAACGTCTTCTCTTTCTCTGGCTCTTCTCTTCTCTCCCTCTCCTCTTCTCTAGTCCGCTTCTTGTCCGCATCGGATGCGGACGAATTGCGGACGCGCCGTTTTCGTTCGCGTTCCTGCGCTCGGCGTTTTGCAGACTGCCCGTTATGTTCTCCAAAACGAGGAAAGACGAGCGCATCCGGTTTGACAACGAGCCAGCCTGCCCGTTGCATCGCGTCACACAAGCCAGGGACGCCCGCATTTTGCTCCAGCGCTCCAGGCGTGTAACCGACGAGTCGCCCGTCTTCTGTGTACTGGTCAGCCAGGGACCAGACGCGATATAGCGCGCCGCAGACCGTCGCTTTGTCCGCATTCAATGCGGACATGATGCGGACAACTCGGGGATCGTCCCAGAGATCCACCCGCATTTTGATCCAATCGCCTGCCATCGTTCCTTTCCGTTTCTGAAGGAAAGCAGACGGCAAGACAGCAAGCGCGCCGCGGGTTACTGGTCACTCGATAGACAACCGGTTAAGATAAGGGTGCGCATGCAGTCGCCATTCTGCAGCTATCACGCCAAGCCCGGCAGCGCCAACTGTCGGGCTTTTCCGTTTCCGTCCGGCCGCGGGTCGAGGATGTCCGGATGGTCTGCAAGCCATTGGACAGCCGCCCATCGGTCGACCAGTTCCCAACGTCGAATGTAGCTCGCGTTCCGTTGCGGTCGATTCGATTTCACGAAACCGGCC
>CAZURK010000230.1:5735-24976 GCA_964623055.1 uncultured Pirellulaceae bacterium | reverse complement strand
CATTCCCTTGTCATCCTCTCCGCGCTGTCTGTCTTGGCACCGCCAGAGGCAATCGCCGCGTCGGCCGATCGTGCGAACGTCCTCTTCATTCTGGTGGACGACCTGGGCTGGAGCGATTTGAGCTGCAACGGCAGCGAGGTTTACGAGACGCCCAATGTTGACCGCTTAGCAAAACAGGGAATGGTGTTTACGGACTTCTATTCCGCTGGCCCCGTGTGCTCGCCAACGCGAGCCTCGATCATGACCGGCAAGTATCCGGCTCGCACCGGGATAACCACGTACTTGATCTCGCCCGATCGCGATGCGTCGCACGTCACACCGCACTTGCCGCTGGAGGAACTCACGATTGCCGAGGCGTTCAAGAAGAACGGCTACGCGACCGGCTACATTGGCAAGTGGCATCTCGGCTACAAGAATGAACACTGGGCAGCCAACCAAGGGTTCGAAGTAGCCAAGGGCGGTATCGATTTGCCGCGGGCCTGGGCACTGTGTTTTCCGGATCGCGAGCCTCCGACGGCGAAGACGTGGCCGAAGACGCACACTCGCTTCTTCAGCCCCTATCACCTCACGCACCTGGAAAACGGTCCGGACGGCGAGTACCTGACCGATCGACTCACCGATGAAACGATCCACTTCGTCGAACAACACAAAGACCAACCGTTTTTTGCCTTTCTCTCCTTCCACACGGTTCACACTCCCCTGCAAGCGAAGCCGGAAGTAGTCGAGAAGTACCAGAAGAAGATCGAAGCATTGGGCCTTGACGCCAAGAAGGAAGACAATCGTCGCGAAAAACAGTTTCAGAACAACGCGAACTACGCGGCGATGGTCCATCACATGGACCAGAATGTCGGTCGTCTGCTGAGTCGTCTCGATGAACTGAACTTGAGCGACAATACGATCGTCGTTTTCACGTCGGACAATGGCGGTAAGGGCTCGGTCACATCCAACCTTCCGCTCCGCGGCATGAAACACAATCTGTACGAAGGCGGCATCCGCGTGCCGTTGATTGTACGCTGGCCGGGCAAGGTGGCTGCCGGAAGTCAGAACGCCCATCCGTTGATCACCAACGATCTGTACCCGACGTTGTTGGATCTGGCCGGATGCCCGCCCGAACGGAAACAGCATGTGGACGGCGTTAGCATCCAGACCATTCTGTTAGGCGACGCCGACGCGGTGTCTCGCGACGCGATCTTCTGGCACTATCCGCACAGCCGGCAGGAAGCGGCCGTGCGAATAGGGCGCTACAAGCTACTACATTTCTTCAAGGTCGATCGAGTCGAACTTTACGACCTCGAAGCGGACATTGGCGAACAGAACGACCTGAGCAAAACGAAGCCGGAGTTGGCGGAGCGATTGTTGGCGATACTGAAGCGTTGGCAGAAAGACGTTGGCGCTCGATTTGTGGGAGACTCACATTGATGAAGCTTACAGCAGAATCTGGACTTCTCACATCTCTCGTTTGCTTATTGGCAGCCGTGGCGGCGACGGGATACTCGGCTGAATCACAACCCAATGTGCTCTTGATCGTGTCGGAAGACAACGGCGCTGAACTGGGCTGCTACGGCACCCCGCACGTCCGCACGCCCAATCTCGACCGGCTGGCGCAACGGGGATGTCGATTCAACAACGCGTACGTGACGCATGCCGTGTGTTCGGTTTCGCGAGCCAGTTTTCTCACCGGGCTCTACCCGTTTCAAAACGGCCAGATCGGGCTGGCTACACACCGATACGCGATGTACCGCAACTGGCCTAACATTCCAAGCATCCTGAAGGGCCATGGTTACCGAACGGGAATGATCGGAAAGCTGCACGTGAACCCCGAGTCGGCATTTCCGCTCGATTTTCGGGCGATAACAGGCAGCGGATTCAATGACCGGCCGATGCGGAAATATGCGGATGCCGCGGCCGAGTTCTTCAACGCCTCGGACGAACCGTTCTTTTTGTCGATCAACTATCCCGATGCCCATTTCCCGCTGCTGAAGCAGCAATATGGCCTGCCTGAAGAGCCCCTCACGGGCGATGACGTGACCGCGCCGCTGCCGTTCATTGGCGTCGATTCTCCGCGACTGCGGCAGGGCACGGCCGATTACTACAACTGTCTGATGCGACTCGATGCGGGCATCGGCATGCTACTGGCCGAACTCGGAAAGGCGGGCAAGGCCGACAATACGCTGGTCATTTATATCGGCGACCATGGAGCCCAGTTTTCCCGTGGCAAAGCAACGTGCTACGAGGGTGGCTTGCGAATTCCAATGATCCTGTCGTGGCCGGGCCACGTGAATCCGGGAACGGTGAGCAACGAATTGGTGTCGACCATCGACATCTTGCCAACGATCATTCAGGTGTTGCGTCTGCCAGCGCGGAAATCGCTACCTGGGCGCTCGCTTCTGCCTTTGGCGCAAGGACGCGACGTGGCGTGGCGAGAGTGCCTGTTTGCCGAGCGCACGGCATATCATGCAGCGAGTTTCTTCCCGCAGCGCACGATTCGCGACGAACGATACAAGCTGATCCTGAACCTAACGCCCGAGCGACAGAATCCGGTGGCAGACAACTACCGCCACCAGCGCGGTTCGTTCTTCATGTACGGCACAAACCAGGAGGAGATAGACGCGGCTGCGACGCACGTGCGTCAGGCATACGCCACCTGGCGCAGTCCGCCACCGGTCGAGTTGTATGATCTGGCAAACGATCCATGGGAATTCCGCAATCTGGCAGATAGACCCCAATTGGTTGAAACCAAGCGGCGTCTGATGGACGAACTGCAGCGGTTCAGGAAAGAACACGCCGATCCATTGCTCGATCCGGATAAGCTGAAGAAGCTGGCCGAAGAACACGATCACGTCGCGCAACATGCGAAAGGCGGTCGTTACGGCCGAGGTGAAACGTGGAACTATCTGAAATACCTGCGGGAAGAGAAGGTAGAATGACGAGCCGGCATCGAGAAACGAAGATGACCGGTTCGTAGTACCGGCTTCAGCCGGAATGGCCGGGCCGCTTGACACGTCCGCCGCCTGAAGGCGGTACTTCGAACATCCGAAGACACGTTTTGAGGGAATGGGACGATAGCCTGATGTCGCACAGGTTGACGATGAGTTTTGCGTTGGTGGTTTGCATCTGGTCGTCGCTGGAGCGCGTATCAGCAGCATCCGAGCGGCCGAACGTGTTGTTCTTGATCCTGGACGATATGAACGATTGGCTTGGCTGTTACCGCGGACATCCGGATGCAAAGACGCCAAACATCGACGGACTCGCTCGCCGAGGTGTGTTGTTTACAAACGCTCATTGTGTGTCGCCGATATGCGGTCCCTCGCGCGCGGGCGTATTGACCGGTATGCGTCCCGAAACCACGGGCGTCTATCATAACCGGGGCACGTACATCGACTACGCGCCCGAGGCGGTAACGTTCCCCGAACATTTCCGCGCCAACGGCTATCATACGCTGGCCGCCGGCAAAGTGAATCACGGCTTGGGCGAACCAGATCCAAGACTTTGGGACGAAAACGGCCCGGGCTGCGGAGTACTGGGCACACCATTCGTCGGCGACGAACTTGATACCGCGGCGATGACCCCAACTCGCGTCATCAATCGAGGGAACCTGAAGATCACACTTCCTGCCAACGGCGGGCTGTCGGCCATCGACCGGCCGAATAACAGGTGGGATTCGTTCGACTGGGCCCCGCTGGACGTGCCCGAAGACGATTTCCCGGACGGAAGAATCGCCAACTGGGGCGTCAGCCAATTGAGCAGGCGACACGACAAGCCGTTCTTACTTGCACTCGGCTTCTACAAACCGCATCAGCCGTTCTTCGCACCTCGCAAGTACTTCGACCTGTACGATCCCAAGAAGATCGCTTTGCCAACTACAATCGCCGGGGATCTATACGATGTGCCTCCGCCCGGTCGCGATCTGGCGACGCGACCGTGGACCAGCGGCACACATAAGACGGTGATGGAACAGAACGCTTGGCGCGATGGGGTACGCGCCTACTTGGCAACTGTCTCGTTCGTCGACGCGCTGGTTGGAAAGGTGATCGATGCGCTGGACCGTAGTCCGCATAACAACAACACGTGGATCATCCTCTGGTCGGATCACGGTTGGTCCCTTGGCGAGAAGGAGCACTGGGGCAAACACGTGCCATGGGTCGAATCGGTGCGGATGCCACTGATGATCGTTCCGCCGAAGAACACATCCCCGGACGGATTTCGATTTGGCGTAAGCTGCGATGCGCCGGTCAGTCTGCTCGATTTGTACCCCACGCTCGTCGAAGCCTGCAATCTACCGATCCGCCGAGATGTCGAAGGGCGGAGCCTGCTGCCATTGATCGCCGATCCAAAGGCCGAATGGAACGAAGCGGTCGCAGCCACGATTGGACGTGGAACACATAGTGTGTTCACCAAACGTTGGCGATACATTCGCTACTTCGACGGCAGCGAAGAACTCTATGATCTGCACGATGATCCGCGCGAATGGTTCAACCTTGCGGGCGAGTCGAAATGTGGCGCAATCAAGCAGCAACTTGCCCACCACATTCCGGAAGACAGACGCTACCGCCAGTTCGTCCGTTGGGGGCGCTGGAAATGCGTATTCCCGGTCGATGGTGAGCCGATGTTGTTTGACTTCCACGGCGAATTCGGCATTTCGGAGCAGACAGATATGGCAAGCACGTGTCCCGATGTCGTGCGCGCGATTCGAGAATACGTTCGTCGGAACGACATTACTGCTCGTCGAGTGACGATGCCCGAAGACAACTCGAATGATTGTGAGAATGACTGAGCGTATGTCGGCCCTAATTCGCCCGTCCGTCAGTTCCCCTTGCCAATTCTCGATTGCTGAGATTATGAGACGGACACCCCTGTTCCTTTGCGTTGCACTTGCGTCACTCACGACTCCCGCAGTCGCCGCCGGACCATCTTTCTGCGCTGATCGATTCTTCCAGGATCACATGGTTCTCCAATGCGACGTCCCCGTGCCTGTCTGGGGACGCGCATTATCGGGGCAGGACGTCACCGTCGAGTTTGGCTCCGCATCGGTTTCGGCGAAAGCCGATAAACACGGGCATTGGATCGTCCGCCTTCCGCCTCAGGCGGCAAATGACGAGCCGCAAACGTTGACGATACGCGGACGAGAGACCATCGCAGTCCGAGACGTACTCGTCGGCGAGGTGTGGCTTTGCGCGGGCCAATCGAATATGGAATGGCCGCTGTCGAAGGCGACCCATGCCAAAGAAGCCCTTTCGGCTGCGGATCGCCCGTCCCTTCGCCTGCTGGATCTCGTGGGTGCCGCGCGAGGAGGATCGGGGCGATACACGCCGGAGCATCTGTCCCGTTTGACTCCTGAACGCTTTGTCAGCGGCTCCTGGCAAGTCTGCTCGCAGGATGCCGCCAAGTCGTTCTCGGCCGTGGCCTACTTCTTCGGCGTCAAAATTCAGGAAGAACTCGGTGTGCCCGTAGGTCTCGTCGACGTGTCAATCGGCGGTACGCCCACGGAAGCGTGGATCAGCCGCGAGGGGCTGGCAGTTCATCCTCAACTGAAGGTGCTCGTCGAGGGAAATTGGCTGGAGAATCCCCACACGGGCGAATGGTGCCGCGAGCGAGCTAAGTACAACTTTGGCCGGGCAATTCAAGCCGGCGAGACACTGCCAGGCGACGATCTCGGTCCCAACCACTCGTTCAAACCAACATTCATGTGGCAATCCGCGGTCAAGCCGCTCGTTCCCTTCGCCGTCCGAGGCGTGATCTGGTACCAAGGCGAGTCCAACTCGCTGAATCTACGGCGCGTCGAGCAACACAACGATTTGCTACCACTATTGGTCCGAGATTGGCGGCGCCGCTGGGATCGCGAGGATTTGCCCTTCCTGTTCGTGCAATTACCCGGCATGGGAACACGGCGAGGCTACAAGTCTGAGCGATGGCCCGATTTTCGCGAAGGCCAGCGACGGACACTTCAATCTGTTGGAAACACAGGGATGGCGGTGACGATTGACGTGGGCCACCCAACGAACGTTCATCCGACGACGAAAAAACCGGTTGGCGAACGGTTGGCTCTCTGGGCGTTGGGTACCGCCTACGGCAGGACTTTGACCTATTCCGGCCCGCTCTATCGCGATATGAACATTCGCGGGAGAAAGGTCTGCGTCCGATTCGATCATGTTGACAAGGAACTCTCAACAAGTGACGGTGAGCCGCCCCGTCATTTCGAGATCGCCGGCGAGGATGGCGTGTTTCATCCCGCGCACGCGAGAATCGACGGTGACGCCGTAATCGTCGAGTGCCCGCGTGTCGCAACTCCGCGGCACGTGCGTTATGCTTGGGTCCCGTATCCCGAGCCGCCCGTGAACCTTGTCAATGCGGCCGGCCTTCCGGCTTCACCATTTTCTTCTGTGCAAGGAACACAACCATAATCACCACCTGCAGTCAATGGGAACGATCCGCAACAGAAAGGTCACTGCAATGGAATACCGTCTGAAAGGCTTAGTCGCCGCGACGTACACGCCGATGGACGACGATGGCCGATTGAAACTTGACGAAGTGCCGGCGATGGTCGATCGGCTAATCGCCGAAGGTGTCAGCGGATTGTACGTCTGCGGCAGCACGGGCGAGGGAATGTCGTTGACCGGTGCCGAGCGGCGATTAGTGGCGGAGGCGTTCGTTCAGGCTGCTGCGCGACGCGTGCCGGTGATCGTTCAGGTCGGCCACAATAGCGTGAGCGAGGCCGCCGAACTGGCCGCGCACGCTCAAGAGATTGGAGCCGACGTGGTATCGGCCACCGCGCCGTCGTACTTCAAGATTGGCACCGTGGAACTGTTAATCGAATGCACGGCAGAAATTGCGGCCGCTGCGCCAGATCTGCCGTTCTACTACTACCACATCCCCGCCCTGACCGGTGCCGCACTCGACATGGTTCAGTTCTTGAATCAAGCCGGTGATCGCATTGCGAACCTGGTGGGCCTGAAGTATACGTGCCCCACCGTTCACGAGTACCAGATGTGCCGCGAATTGGAGGAAGGGCGATTCGACATCCTCTGGGGCTCTGACGAGATGCTGCTATCGGCGTTGGTCGTCGGCGCACAGGGAGCGATTGGTAGCACCTACAATATCGCCGCCCCGCTCTACCACCGGATTTTCGAGGCATTCGCGGCCGGCGATCTCGATGAGGGGAGACGTCTGCAATTGCAGTCGGTCACCATGATCCGTACGATTTACCAGTTCCCGTTTCATCCGGCCATGAAAGAAGTACTGAAGATGCTCGGCACGGATTGCGGGCGTTGCCGATTGCCGCAACCTCGCCTCTCTGACGAGCAGGTCGTCGAACTTCGTCAGAACCTGGAACAGATCGGATTCTTCGACTGGGCTCGCCCCAGCGACCTCTGATTGGACAAGAAGAAATGCGATACGCAACCATCGTCTCTTGTTTCCTGATTGCAGCGACTGCTGCACTGGCGGACGAAAACGGATCGGGCGACGAGCAGTTTCTTCAGTGGGACTCGCTTCCCCCATTGCCAAACGAATTGGGCGTGGCCGGGCCGTTTGCCGGGGTGCACAACGACGCACTGATCGTTGCCGGCGGAGCCAACTTTCCCAGACCCGTCTGGGACAACGAAAAGGACTGGCTCGACCAAATCCACGTGCTGGTGCGGCAAGGCGACGATTACGTGTGGAAGGACGGCGGCAAGCTGCACCAGCCAATCGCGTATGGAGCGGCGGTTTCCACGCCTGACGGAGTCGTGTGCATGGGCGGCAACAATGACGAGGACGTTGCCAAGGACGAGGAAAAGGACGCGTACGAGGGTGTATTCCTGTTGAGCTGGGAGCCGACCGCGGGGCGAATCAATCGCACCGCTTATCCGCCGTTGCCACAACCCTGTGCCTACGGTCAGGCTGTGATAATCGGCGATGTTATCTACCTTGGTGGCGGCCAACGGAGCAACAAACTGAATACGGCCATGACCAATTTCTGGGCGCTCGATCTGGCGGAGAAGGACAATCCCGCAGAATTTACCTGGAAAGAACTGCCCCGGTGGCCGGGCCCCTCGCGCGCGTTCAACATCACGGTTCACCAGCATAATGGTTACAACGACTGCGTTTACGTGATGAGTGGCCGCCGCGAGCAAAGCGACGAAGTGCAGTTCCTCAAGGACGTATGGGAATTCACACCGAAGACCGGCACTTGGAGGTCTCGAACTGACGCCCCGCGATGCTTCATGGCTGGCGAAGGGATCGGCATTGGGCAGAGCCATATCCTCGTGTTGGGTGGCGCGGATGGTTCTCTCTTCGACAAAGCAGACGAACTGAAAGATGACCATCCCGGCTTTCCCAAAGAAGCACTGGCCTATCACACGATCACTGACACGTGGACTTCAGGCGGGCCTATCCCCGCGAATCACGTGACCACCATCGCGGTCAAGTGGAATGATAGGATCGTCCTGCCGAGCGGTGAGGTGCGACCGCGAGTACGTTCGCCGTTGGTATGGAGTTTCACGCCTGCACACAAGGCTGGTCGATTCGGACCCGTCAATTACACAGTGCTTTTCGGCTACCTGCTGGCGATGGTTGGCGTGGGAGTGTACTTCACGAGAAAGAACAAGAGTACGGATGACTTCTTTCGCGGTGGCAAGCGGGTGGTCTGGTGGGCGGCCGGGTGCAGCATTTTTGCCACCATGCTCAGTTCCCTGACGTTCACGGGCATCCCCTCGAAGGCGTTTGCCCAGGACTGGGTATACACCGTGGGGAATTTTATGATTCCCGTTGTGGCCTTCATTGCCGTCTATGTCGCTTTGCCCTTCTACCGCCAGTTGGACGTGACCAGCGCTTACGAGTACCTGGAAAGACGGTTCAGCCGTCCAGTTCGGTTGTTTGGCAGCGCCAGTTTCACGTTGTTTCACATATTTCGAATGGCCGTCGTGATGTCGTTGACCGGCTTGGCGCTGGCGGTCGCAACGCCGCTGACGCCCGCTCAATCGGTACTGCTGATGGGCGTTCTGAGCATCATCTACTGCACCATGGGTGGCGTGGAAGCGGTGATCTGGACTGACACAATCCAGACGATCGTCCTGCTGGGCGGCGCGGTTCTGGCGCTCATTCTCCTGCTGTCTGGCGTGGACGGCGGTGTGGGCGGATTCGTGACCGTTTCGATGGATGCCGACAAATTCCGAATCGCCAATTTCAACTGGGACGTGACTAGCGCTCAAATCGCCCTTTGGGTCATCATCATCGGCGGCATCGGGCAAAATATTTCTTCCTACACCGCCGACCAAGCCGTGGTGCAACGTTACATGACCACGCCGAATCAGAAGCTGGCCGCTCGGGCGATTTGGACCAACGCCATTCTGGCCATTCCCGCCAGCTTGATCTTCTTCGGCATCGGTACGGCGCTGTTCGCTTTTTACCACTCGCACCCCGACAAGCTTGATCCGACTATCACGACGGACCAGGTTTTTCCGTTGTTCATTGCGACAGAGATGCCCATTGGGCTGGCAGGCTTGATTGTGGCCGGCATTTTTGCGGCCGCGCAGTCCACTGTGTCCACCAGCATGAATTCCACGGCGACCACGATCGTCACCGATTTCATGCGCCCTCTCCATGCCTGCCGGTCCGAGCGCGGCTATCTGAACGCGGCACGCCTGATCACGTTTGTTATGGGCGTCTTGGGGACATTGTTGGGGCTGGTTTTTGTCGACCCGGAAATCAAGTCGCTGTTTGACGCCTTCCTGAAAGTGATCGGGCTGTTCATGGGCGTGTTAGGTGGGTTGTTTGTTCTGGGAGTCATGACGCGTCGAGTTAATGCCGCCTGTGCGTTGGTGGGCGTCTTGGTCGGAGCGACGGTGATGTTTTGCTTGTGGAAGTTCACCAACGTCAACGGATACATCTACACGGCTAGCGGCATCGCCACGTGTTTCCTCGCAGGCTTGTTGGCCAGCTACTGGCCCAGCGTAAGACGACCGTGGCGGGCGGGTGCCCTGCTCGGAGCGGCTGTGACGGTTGTCAGTTTCCCACTAATTCTATACATACGAGTTCCTTCGATTGCGTTAGACGTCTTAATCTGCCTGGGCGCATGTATAGGCAACGGCATCATCGTGTTTCTTATCTTTTCCCTAGCTAGCCTGCTTCTGCTGCGTCCGCCGAGAGACCTGTCTGGCCTGACCATCTACGACCGTCGCGGAGCCAAATCATAGACAACAACTCTGCGGATTCAGCCCGCGTGTCCTTACGTGGCGAATCAGATTCGTGGCATTTCCCTGAATGGGTGCTTCGAACATCTGGTCGAGCTACAGCAAACTCGTCTCTACTGTCTCCACGGACCTGAAGGCGGAGCCGTGGCTGCCGGTGTGCTCCTCTGCCTCATCCGGCGGCAGCCCCAGGACTTCGCGGGCCAAGTTACCGTAATCCGCTGCCCCGTTGGACGATGGCGCGTACTGAAAGATCGACTGCCCGAAGCTTGGCGCCTCCGCCAATCGGATGTTCCGCCGGATCCGCGTGCGAAACGTCTCGGCATCAGCCCACGCCGTGCTTTGCTTCTTGTTCTCCTCGAAGAACTCGTGAACGTCGGAGGTGACCTCAGCCGCAAGGCGAGTTCCCGATTCGTACATGCACAACACGACGCCGGTCAGACGCAGGACCGGATTCAGCCGTTGGGCCACCACGTCGATGGTCCGCAGAAGCTTGCCGAAGCCGTGCAGCGCCAGGAAGTGCGGCTGAAGCGGCAGGAAGACTTCCTTCACCGCAGTCAGTGCGTTCAACGTCAGCACGCCTAGCGATGGCGGGCAGTCGATGATCAAGTAGTCGAAATCTTCGTCGTCCAACACCAGCTTGTCCCGCAGGATGACCTCGCGGCCTACTTCGCCGGCAAGTTCCATTTCCGCCGCTGCCAGATCAAGGTGCGAGGGAATCAGCCATAAGTTATCGTTGATCGCCGTCCGAACCTCCGACAGACGAGTATCGCTGGTGAGTACCTGATATATCGACGGGTGATTATCTGTCAGAGCGACGCCCATGTGCAGCGATGCGTGAGCCTGGGGATCAAGGTCGACCAAACACACGCTCTGGCCCATATCGGACAGTGCTGCCCCCAAATTGACTGCTGTAGTGGTTTTGCCGACACCACCTTTCTGATTGATGATGGCGATCGACCGCATGTTGGGGACTCCTTTTCGACGAAGTACGATCGTTATGGGGTCGATTATAAACCCGCAACGTCAATTCGGGCTAGACGAATCCGCCTGTGGCCCTCCGGTTGGTTCCGGCGGGGATTTGGGCTACAAATTAGGAGACCTGCGTCGCGGACGCAACTGATGCCCAACGTGAGAGACTCCTGAGGAGGACGCTTCGTGCGTGTGGTCATAGAAAGTGACACTGGTGCGGTGAGCCGAAGAGCTGCTCGTTTTGTTGCCAATTTGGTGCGTCGCAAGCCCGACTGCGTGCTGGGGTTGCCCACGGGAAGCACGCCGCTGGGAACCTACAGAGAACTAATCCGCATGCACCAGGAGGATGGTTTGGATTTCGCCCAGGTAACGTCATTCAATCTGGACGAATACGCGGGTCTGGATCCCGATCATGATCAAAGCTACCGCTATTTCATGCAGGAAAACCTGTTTCGCCACATCAATATCGACCCCAAGAGGACCCACGTTCCAGACGGCCGCGCAGCGGACCTGGAAGTCCACTGCCGGCACTACGAGGAGATGATAGAAGATGCCGGCGGCATTGATTTGCAGGTTCTCGGCATTGGCCGCGACGGCCACATGGCCTTCAATGAACCCGGTTCGTCGCTGGGCAGTCGCACTCGCCTGAAGACGCTAACCGGCGAGACGATCACGGACAATGCTCGCTTTTTTGGAGGCGAAGACAAGGTGCCGCGGTTGGCCATCACGATGGGCGTGGGCACGATTCTGGAGTCGCGCCAATGCCTCCTACTGGCACTCGGAAGCTCGAAGGCGCAGGCTGTCCAGGGCACAATCGAAGGGCCGATGACCGCTCAGGTTACCGCTTCGGCCCTGCAATTGCACCGGGACGTGATCGCCGTTATCGACGAAGAGGCAGCCGCTTGGCTGACGCGTCGCGACTACTACGCGGAAGTGGAAGAAGCGCAATTACTCCTGGAAAGCGGCGATTTGCGACGGCTAGGCATTGGCACACAGTAGGCTGACTCATGCGTCGAATCGGAACAATCCCGAACGTCGATTGGGCGGAGCGTTTCACAGCGTTCTTGATCACGCAAGGCATCGCTGCGCAGGCGGACGAAGAGGACGGGGCTTGGGCCATTTGGGTCCGGAACGAGGACCATCTGGATGATGCCAAGGCGGCCTTCGAACAGTTCAAGGCAAATCCGGACGACCCGCAATACCAGGTCGCGCTGCGCGAGGCCAGCGCGATCCTCGACGCCGAAGCGAAACGTCGCGAACAGGCACAGAAGAATGTGATAGAAATGCGCGGCCAGTGGCGCCGCCCCGGCACGCGGCGAAACCCGCTGGTTGTTGCTGTCATTCTGTTGTGCGTTGGGACATTCATCCTGACTGGATTCGGTAGAGACCGCAGCAGTATGGCCAGACGTGTCTTGGGCTTCTGCGACTTGACTCAGCGGGATGGCCCAGTTGCAGATACATTCGCCAATCGCCTAGTGGACGTAAGAAAGGGCGAAATCTGGCGTTTGATCACGCCGATCTTCCTGCACGGCGGGATTCTTCACTTGGTGTTCAACATGTTTATGTTCCACATGTTCGGAAGCCAGATCGAAGACCGGCGTGGTACTGCACGACTCGCCATGATTGTCCTGTTCGTTGCTTTGACCTCAAACTTCGCCCAAGCAACGGCACCGTCCAGTTGGGGTACATTTGGTGGAAGCCCAACCCCAAACATTCTAGGCATTTCCGGCGTCGTCTACGGCCTGTTCGCCTACGTGTGGATGAAGGCGACCTTCGAGTTGGATTCCGGGCTCTACGTCAGCGGCGGGACTGTCGCCATCCTGCTGGTTTGGATGGTGCTGGGGTTCACCGGGGCGCTTGATGGAGTCGTTGGGGGTGAGCACGCCAGGATGGGAAACCTCGCCCACGGGGTCGGCTTCGTCGCGGGGTTGGCCATTGGGTACTGGCCCGAGTTCCTGCGGCGGCTGTCGCCATGATCGGATTCAACTCGCCCAACATCTGTTTTGGATCAAGTTGCTGAAAGGTCTTTCCTGCTTGGCCGAATATGGGGCGATGTCTATGGATTTGGCGGTCATTTTCGATGTCGACGGCGTCCTGGTCGACTCGTACAACGCTCATTATCAAAGCTGGCAATTGTTCTGTGGCGAGCGCGGCCTGGAGATGACACATGCCCAGTTCATCGCCACATTTGGCCGCACCAGCCGCGAAATCATCAAGGAGTTGTGGCCCAATCATGTCGCGTCCGAGGCGGCCGTTGCCGAGCTTGACGATCGCAAGGAAGCGTTATTCCGTGAACTCTTGGCGCATGATTTTCCTACAATGGACGGTGCCGTGGAATTGATCGACCGGTTGCACGACGAGGGCGTACTCCTGGCGGTTGGTTCGTCCGGCCCGCCTGAAAACGTTGGCTTGGTTCTGGACGCTCTTGGCCGTCGTAGCGTGTTCGGCGGCGTTGTGACCGGCGATGACGTCACACGCGGCAAACCCAATCCCCAAGTGTTCCTCCTAGGGGCGGAGCGTCTTGGCGCGTCGCCCTCGAATTGCGTGGTGATCGAAGACGCCCCGGTCGGCGTGGCGGCCGCACACGCTGCCGGGATGAAGTGCGTTGCCGTGGTCAGCACGGGCCGAGTATGGGAGAAGCTCGATTCCGCCGATCTGATCGTCGACAGCCTGCGCGAACTTAACCCTCAAATCATTCGAGGTCTGATCTCGTCGTAGAAATCGGACCGTTGCCGTCAGACCGGCCTTAAGGGATTTGCGAGCTTGTGAACGAACGCCCCTGGTATCACGCAGGCCTTCGGTTCCGATGCACTGGGTGTGGAGACTGCTGTGGCGGAGCGCCGGGCTATGTCTGGCTGAACAAGCAGGAGATCGAAGCGATCGCAGCCGAAATCGGCGAGGCGGACGTGGAGGCGTTCGAGCAGATGTACGTGCGCAAGATCGGCATACGCAAAAGCTTAAGAGAGTTCCCCAACGGCGACTGTGTCTTCTTCGACCCCGAGTCGCGAGGGTGCGCTGTCTACGATGCCCGACCCCGCCAATGCCGCACTTGGCCCTTCTGGGACTCCAACCTACGAACGCCCACTGAATGGAAGCGGACTTGCGACGCATGTCCCGGCTGCGGCAAGGGCAGGCTGTACCAGCTCGCGAGAATCGAAATGCTGCGACGCACCATGCGAGTCTGAGAAATAGCCCCAATCAGCCACAGACACGTCGAGATGGCTCTCATGAGCCCCAACGAGCACCCATTTCTAGCCCTTTCCGGTGGCACTGTGGGGAGCCGATTTCTTTTTTTCCGGTTGTATCGATTGCTTGGACTTTGCCGTGCCTATCGGCCGATAAACGCTACAGGAAACGGAGGCACGAAGCTTCTTGCGGCGGACTGACCTTGACTCTAATGCTTATGAGATTTACACTTGCGACGTTTTAGGCCGCCTTGGAGGATGGTCCGGCGGTGGTTCAGCACGTCAGTCTGTCGGGGGAGTTAGGTCGTGACCAAGAAAGAAATCGTCAAGACGATTTCCGAAGAGATTGGCTTGACCCAACTGAAGACCAAGGAAATCGTCCAAAAGACCTTCGACGCCATTGTCGAGACGCTTGTTGCGGACGGGCGGATCGAATTGCGTAATTTTGGAGTGTTTGAGGTAAAGAAACGGGCTGCGCGCAAGGCGCGTAACCCTCGCACCGGCCAGCGAGTGAATGTGCCGGAGAAATACGTTGTCACATTCAAACCGGGCAAGGAGATGGAGGAGCGTGTGCGGCTACTGTCGGAGCGCAAAGCCGCCCAAGCGGCAGCGGACGCCACACCAGTTGGCGGTGCGCCTCTCGCGCCACCGGAACAGCCATCCGCACCGATGGGCCCCTCTGGCATGCCCGCCCAGCCACCTGCGATACCCCACGGTGGAGGTGGCCCTGCAGGGCCGCCGGCACCGACGCCGCCACCCCAGAGTTACGGCGTGGGACAGAAATACGGAGGCGAATCTCAGTATGGCACCGACCCAGAAAGGCCAAGCTGAGGGGATTTCGTCGAACACAAATCACATCTGACAGATCTCATCTGACAGACTTTTCGGTCACGAAGACACCTGTAATCGCATCCTTGTCAGGGAGGATAGCTACGTGATGCGTCGGCTCATCTTTTCGGCGCTGTTGGGCGTTGCCGTAACCTCTAGTGTGGGGTGTTTCATCCCGATCTACTCGGGCGATCCGGTACGTCGAACGGACCAGTTGATTTTCACATCCGAGGATCTAAGGGCTCTGCAGAATACGTGGGAGCGGATCTGGTTCCTTGATCAACCAGATCACATGACTCCGCAACGTGTCCACGGTGGCGTGATTTAGCGACCGTCAGCGGACACTAGCCTGCGCATTCCGGGCCAGCCGATCCCACCAACGGCAAACCTAAGACGCTCGTTGCCCTTCCATGCCGGCGCACGAGCGGTCGTCAGTCCTGCGCGCCTCGTGTCGCGGATCATTCAAGCCCGACGCGCAAGCGAGGGAAACCGGGGCGATTCCTTCGCTTGCGCTTCAGGCTTCAATGCCCAACTCAGCAAGGCGCTCGATTTGGTCGGCGGCATCGAGAAACTGGTGCGGGGCAAGACTGTCACATGCAGCGCTACCGCTTCTTGGCCCGCTTTGTAGGTTTCGGTTTCAGCGATCCCACGTAGGCGAAACTGACGTCAAAGTACTTCTTCAATTCTCGCGTCTTTTTCAGCAGGGCATTTGGCACCTCGACGTACTCCTGCATAATCCTTCCGTGTTGCTCGCAGAGTCGGGTCTTGTACTTCGTGATGAATGCGTCCCGCTCGTCGGTTGGAAGCCGCAGCGCCAACGCCCCCGTCTTGGTCAGAAAGCTGAACATGTGGCCGTTCAACGACGTGTAGGGCATCGTGGCTCCCTTCCGCTCCACATTCGGATTCGTGGCCACAAGCTTCTCGTACAATGCCAGTTTCTCTGCGGGGATTCCAGTGAGTGCCTTCTTCATGGGATATTCTCTTTGCTGGCAACATTCAACTTGCACGCGATGCGCGTACCATTTCATCGCATTGTACCATCCAGATGCGCCCCACAACATTTGGAGGGGCCGGGAAAAGCAGGAAACGGGAAAACGACACGCATCACTCCATCATTCGTACCCGCCGCTGCCATCACGCCGCGTCTTTTTCTTCTCAAAGTTCCTGCGAGTTGTTACGCTAGAGATAGAGGCAAGGCCGCTTGTGCGACGGCCGGTGGACGATGGCCAGCGCAAGCGATTTGGCTCCGAGTGAATAGAGGAGAAGGCAAATGACTATCCGTGTGTACCTGTGCGCTGCCGCTCTGGCCGTGCTTGCTGTAACGCTTCCTGCGAACGCGGCGGGAAAGAAGGCGCCGCGAACGTTGCCTGGGTCGCAGAGCGTCGAGTTTTTCTCAGCCCTCGACCAGGGACAGATCGCCGCCACGGTTATCCCTCGTGATGCGAGGCAGTTGACCGTTCAAGTCGAGAACAAGACTGACAAACCGCTTAGCATTCGCCTGCCCGAATCGATCGCCGCTGTGCCCGTACTGGCGCAGATGATGTTGCCGGGACAGTTTCCGGGCAATAACGGCTTCCTAGACAACCAGCAGGCGCCCCAAGGTCTAGGCGCGCCTTTCGGTGGTCCGCAAATGGGGAACAACCCCTTTCAGGGAGGCCAGCCGTTCAACAGGCCAGGGGGACCGATTTTCAACGTACTTCCGGGAAAAATCGTCAAGAAGAAACTGCCTTGTGTCTGCCTGGAGTTTGGCAAACCGGATCCTCGACCTCGAATCCCGTACCGTATCGAACGCCTGGGCAACGTCAGCAGCAAACCGGAGGTGCGTGAATTGCTCGCGCGTCTCGGCCAGGGCGTTTGCAGTCAGAAGACTGCTCAAATCGCCGCGTGGCATCTGGCCAACGACATGAGTTGGGAGCAGTTGGCTCGGCTGAGACACAAGCTGGCCAACGGTTCGACGCGACCGCGATTCTCGTCTGCAGATCTACAACTGGCCAAACGCGTGGTCGAGCAACTGCCGTCGCGAAAGCCCTCGAAGCCACCCGAGTCCATCGGCTACCGTCTTAGCCTACGGTAGCTTTGGGCGAGGCAAACGCCGGCGCGATAAAAGCGGTTGCCGACGCCTTGACCCTTCGGGTTGGATTGGCTAGTAATTGTTCTAGTGCTTTGTCCAGCCTAAGAACTCGGGTTGGGTGGCCGGGGCTGGACCGAGCGTTAGCGAAGGAAGCCCCGGGGTTTCGGGCTACGCCCTCCAACCCCGGCCACCCTAAAACCAAGCTTGGACAAAGCACTAGTGAGCCACGGTCATTGGGGCCGTGGCGTTTCTTGTTGTGTACCTATGCTTATGCGCAAGGAGCAGTTCCGTGAGTATCACGCGTATTGGTTCCACGAAGGACTACGCGGACAACTGGGGACGCGCCTTCGGCGCCAAGAAGAAACGCGCCGCCAGAAAGACGACAGCCAAGAAAGCTAAAACGCTGCGAAAGAAGGTTGGCGGCGGAAAGAGGTAGCTCTTCGACTGCCGTGCGGGTGTTGTCGCCTAAATACAATCCCACCAGAACCAAGGGCCGCGATATGAAACTCCATCTCCGCTACTGCTGTGCGTGAAACTACGAACCGAGAGCCGTCAGTCTGACGGCGAAACTCCTATCCAACTATAAGCAGCGCATCAAGGGCTTCGAGCTTGAACCGTCCGGCGGCGGATGCTTTGAACTGACGGCCGATGGCGAACTCGTCTACTCGAAGCTTCAGACCGGTCAGTTCCCCGACGAGGACGCGATCGTCAAAGAGATCGGGAAACGGCTGGGCGGCTAGAGCCTTGAGGCATTTGAGATTGCCAGCAGGATGGGCATTCCTGCCCGCTTGTTTCGGGTCGGGCACGAATGGCCAACCTGTAATTACATAAGACGGGAGGTACTAGGCGCCCTCGTCGGCGTGAGCAGGCTCGGCCGTTTCGCGGAATTCGGGCATTCTCAAAGCGGCCAACGCAGTTCTTAAGAACAGAAACAACGTGTGCATACCGGTCATCGCCGCTGCGATAAAACAGACCGCTGCTCCGGCGTATGCTACGGCCTGACCGCTGTGGATGGCCCAGTACAAAAGCGTCCCGCCACAAACCAGCTCGACCAACAGCAAGGGAATCCTGCCCATCGCGCTCTTTGCCGTTCGTTTCTTATCGCACGTATGAATGGCATTGCGGGCCGAGGCATTGGCCAACTCCCGCATCGCCGCGATATTCGAGCCCCGCTCCGGCGCGGTATTGCGAGGCGCGTTTCCCTCGTCCCCTTTTTCGGCAGGGTACGGCGAAGGCTCCGGCTGAGGCAAGGCAGCATGTTCGGCAGGCTCCGCCTCTGTTTCGGGCGGCTGCGAGGCAGTCTCAGACGACGACGCATTTTCGGAGGCGGTCGCGGGGGCTTCGACACCCCGTTCATCGCCGAACGACGGCGTTTCGTCGCTGCCGCCAACGCGTTGGAGAAGGCGATTCATGTAGTCGCTGATCGAAGAATCCGAATCGTCCTGCTGCTCCTGATACTGCGCGAGCCAGTCAGGCGTCGGTGTCACAGCAGAGTCTTCGCCTTCGTCTTCGTCTAACGCGTCACCTTGGTCGTACTCTTCCGTCACGTAGGAAGCGTCCGGGGCACACTCGTCTTCCGCCCGCATCATGCCGGCCGAGTCTTCGTCGGACCCGTCGTCCGCACGGAATGCTTCTGCAGCGAAGTCCGGCTGCGGGAGCAACGAACTGCGATCTTCAAGCCACGGCGACTCCGTCTCCTGTCCCGGGTCCTCTTCGCTTTCAGGCGTTTCCGGCTCGTCGTAGAGGAAACGACCAAGCCTTGCGTCCTGCCGGTCGTCGTTCGGCAGCATTTGGTCGCCGTGATCCGAGGGGTCTTCCGTTTCCTCGCCGAAGAGACCTGCATCCGCAACAGGCTGCTCGTGCCTCGCGCTCGCCGCGGCCTCGACCAGTGCCTGCAACTGTTGAAGCTGTTCAACCCACGCATCGTGCTCGCGTTGTCGATCTTGCTGGAATTCATCAAATTGCTTTGCTAGTCCTGCCAGGGCATCCTGGCATCCGGCCCTTTCCGATTCCCAATCG
>CAZURK010000230.1:0-5635 GCA_964623055.1 uncultured Pirellulaceae bacterium | reverse complement strand
CTTTGCTAGTCCTGCCAGGGCATCCTGGCATCCGGCCCTTTCCGATTCCCAATCGTGTTCACGCTGCCGTTCCTGCTGGAATTCATCGAACTGCCTTGCCAAGTGCGCGAGAGCGTCCTGATACCCGGCCATTTCCGGTTCCCAATCGTGCTCTTGCTGTCGTCCGTGCTGGAGTTCATCGAGCTGCCCTGCGAGGTCCGCCAGAGCGTCCTGGTATGCGGCCCTTTCCGATTCCCAATCGCCCTCGCGTTGTCGATCTTGCTGGAATTCATCGAATTGCCTTGCCAAGGTCGCCAAGGCATCATGGTACGCGGCCATCTCTGATTCCCAGTGGGCACGTTGTTCTTGCCAGGTTTGCCGCTCCTCCTGAAGGCATGCGATATCGTGACGCAAGCCGTCGCACATCTCCTGCCAAGCCTCTTCCATCGCCTGAAACCGAACAGACTGTTGGTCGTCGACTTCGGACGGCAATCGCTCTTGCCGGTGGGGCGGGTCCTCAGCAGACGGGGCGGCCGGGGTACTATCCTCGATCACCTCCATATCGACGGGCCCGACCGTGAGAAGGTCGCCAACCTGCAGATGCGAGTCCGTGAATTGTTGGCCGTTCAGCAAAGTGCCGTCGGCCCAGCGTCTGACTAGACAACCGCCACTTCCGCGGAGAATCAGGCACTGTACGGATTGAAGCTGATCGTCGCAAATGCGATAAGTACATGCAGCGTCCGAGCCGATGGTCGATTTTCTCCCGCCAAGCCGCACGATTTCTCCGTCGGTAGGGCCGCCGTGGACCTTGAGCACGAGATCTTCCGAAAAAGGTGTCAATCCGCTGTCGCACGCAATACCAGTCGATTCCATTTGGGCGATCCCCTGCTTTCATACCATACAGGTAGAGTTCCTTTTGAGCGTAACGTGTAACTGCATATAGCTTATCAATGGCCAGAAGGCAAAAGCGCAGGGATACGGCCAAGGGAGACGGGGGGCGGGTAATCCAGCGGAATTCGGCAAACTGCAAGGAAACGCTACACACCCAGCCAAGATATGTCGATTTTCCGAAAGCGGTGAAGACTGCGGAATCTGTTGACGATGAGATATTGAAGGATTCTAGGATGGCAGGCTGCTGCGCAAGTGTCCTGCAAACTGTGGGAGGCCAGCGTACAAATCGCCACCAGCCCAGGTGATCCGCAGACGCGTAACGTGCTTGTAAGTAAAGACTTACAGAGGATTGCGGGCGCGTCGAACGGGAAAGCGAGCAGAAACGCGATTTGTTACTTCCCCCGGCATTTGCGCGCACTATATTTTCGGTGCCAATGCACAAGATGTTAGGGTGACAGAAATGACGCGACAACAGGCGCTGCTAAATCTCCGCAACGTGCTCATCAAACGGCGCGACGCACTGCGCAGAGCGCTGGCCGGTGACTTGAGCATGCTGAAAGAACTCCGCGAGCAAACCAAAGGGGACGTGATCGACTTTGCGTTGGACGCTGCCCAGGACGAGATCAGTTCGCAACTTGCGGAGGTGGAAAGCCGAGAACTGAAGAACATCGAATACGCGTTGGAGCGCATGCGCGAAGGCGCCTACGGCGTCTGCCAACAGTGCAGCGATAACATCCCGCTCGCCAGACTCCAAGCGCTCCCCTACGCCGTTTCGTGCATTCGCTGCCAGCGCGAGGCAGAAAAAGGCGGCTTGAAAGGCGGAGCGCCTGATTGGGGGCGCCTGATCGACACCGCGCCGTCGGACAACGACGTCGTATTCACTGATATCGAACTGGACGTGTCGTAGGTTCCGTTCCCGGGTGCCGCTTGCAGATATTCCCCGGATGCTGCATCATTGTCTAACGCTTCGTGTTGCTCGTATCAAAGGGAGAAATAGACGGGATGATTCTCCGCCGGATCAACTGTTGTTCCTTGCCGTCAGCCGCAGTCCTAGTCGTTCTCGCCTTGGTGTGTCCTCTCAGCGGTCGAATCGCCGCGGCCGAAGCCACTCCCGCTTCCGCTAAGTCGTCGGAAGCACGCGAGCGTCTGTATCGGGAAATCGCTACCGAGGTTGCCGAATTGGAGCGCAAAGGCAACCTGCTGAAGAAGGTCGTGCAGTTGGTTAAGCCGACCGTTGTGCATATCGAGGCGCAGAAAGTCACCTCCGATAGCAATGGCCTGTCCCGCCGCAAAGCCGAGGAGGCCGGATCGGGCGTGATCATCAAGCGAAACGACAGTTTCTATGTGCTTACGAACCGGCACGTCATCCGTGACTCGGCGCTGCCCCAAATCAAGGTCCGATTGGCTGATGGCCGAGTGCTCTTTCCCAAGAGAGTGCTGACGGATCGTGGGACCGACGTGGCGATTATGGAGGTTTCGGCATCCGGCTTGGTTCCGGCCCGGCTGGGCGATAGCGACGCCTTGGAGATCGGTGATTTTGTTCTGGCCGTCGGCAGTCCTTTTGGCCTGAGCCACTCGGTAACCTACGGAATCGTCAGCGCAAAAGGACGTCGGGATTTGAAGCTGGGCACGGGCGAAGTCAAATACCAGGATTTTCTACAGACCGACGCCGCCATTAACCCCGGCAACAGCGGCGGTCCGTTGCTTAACCTGCGCGGGGAAATCGTGGGGATTAATACGGCGATTGCCAGCAGTTCCGGCGGAAGCGAGGGAATCGGCTTCGCGATACCCGTCAACATGTTCATGCGTGTCGCCGCTCAATTGGCCGATCGAGGCAGCGTGGTTCGCGCATATTTGGGCGTTCAACTCGATCGACGCTTCAACGCCGCCAAAGCCGTTGAGCTAGGCCTGCCGCAGTTCAGCGGCGCGCGCGTCAAAAGCATCACTGGCGAATCGCCCGCGGAAGAGGCCAATCTGCAGGTGGGCGACGTCATTCTCGAGGTAGACGACGTGCAAGTGGAAGACGACGACCACCTAGTCAACCTAATCGCCCTCAAATCGGTGGGCGAGGAAGTCAAACTTGTCGTCTATCGCTCCGGCAAGTCCATCACGGTCACAGTCCGCGTTGGCGACAGGGGCAAGTTCGAGCGAGAATAGCGTCAAACTACCTTGACGTTCTCGGCGCGAGGACCTTTGGGTCCCATGCCCTCATCGTACTCTACGGTCTGCCCTTCCCGCAGTTCTTCGATCGTGACGTCGACCAACCCAGTCCGGTGGAAGAAGATGTCACCCCCCTCGCCTTCGATGAAACCAAAACCCTTGTCCGAAATCAACTTCTTGATCGTACCTTGCGGCATGCCAGCCACTCCTACCAAAAACAATAGAAAATCACTCCAATGGAACCAGAGCACCATCTATACCATATTCACTCGCAGGCTGTCGATGGTGGGTAGCCAAAGTGTAGAAACACCCGACCACGACGACGAAAACCGCCTATTCCACGTAATACTTGCCTTCTAGCAGCACCGGACCGCTTTCACTTGCACTAGACAAGGATTGCCTCTTCCTGTGGTTCGGCAGCGTTTTCGGCATCGGTTGGGGCGGGACTCGTGCTAACACTCACATATCGGCACGGAACTGCCTTGACGCCATTGTTGCCGGTGGTCTCGGAAGAATCGAAGTTCTTCTCGTAGAACGTGGGTGGTTCGTGGGCCCAGCCGGCGGCAAGCCGTTTCTCTTCGCGGCGGATTTGGCGCAAGACGTACGGCCCGCCCAGCAGCGACATCAGCCGCGACTTGAGTCCGAACTCGTGGTGCAGGTCGTCCAGTAACGCCGCCATCTTGGCACGCATCACGGGGTTCTTGCGATAATACATCTTCGCGGCCGCCACAGCGGCCGAGTACGTTGTGGCCAAGCCCCGCGTTTCCTGGGCGAATCGGCGTCGGACACGTTGGTCGGGGTGATTCTTGTAACGCTTCCACCCGGCCAACGTCGTCCGGAAGACCCGCGCGACACTCGGGCCGTTCACCTCGAAGTCGCGTTGGAACGCTCGCTCGATGAATTCGGCCTCCCGGTCGTCTTTGATATGGGGGTGGCGATAGTTGAAGATGTACTGCCCGTGGATGTCACCGTCGACAAATTCGCCTGGGCCTTTCATCATACCCTTCGCACGCAATTCGTCGTGGAGCGGGGTGCCGGCGATGGGGGTATAGAGCATGAATTGGTGGAAGTCTGTGTTGTACTGGACCGCGTGGTCGATCACCTGGTCGATGTTCTCCGGCGTGTGATTCTCCAGTCCGATGATAGACGAGCCCAGTACGCGAATGCCGTGCGATTGCAGGCGACGCACCAACGACTGCGCATCGACGCCGTGTAGCTTGGTGTACTGGCTGTTTTCCCCTTCGAGTCCCATCCAGACCCAAGAGACGCCGAGCCTGACGAGTTGCTCGATAGTGTACGAGCGAAGCACGTTGGCCGAACTGAAAACGTACAACGCCCAGGCCTTGTCGTGCTCTTCCATCCGTTCGAGCAACCGCAATGCGCGCTTTCGGTGCAGCAGGAAGTTCTCGTCCATCATGAAAAACGACTGAGTCCCGAGCGCCTCCTCGAGCTGGCACATAACGTCGAACAGCTCGTCGCCTGTCTCATAGAAGTTGACGAACTTTCCCTTTCCGCCAAACATGGCCGACGTCGAGCAGAAATTGCATCCCAGCGGGCAACCCACCGACGGTATCACCGTGGCCGCGATTTCGCTGGGCCTTTCTTTCACGGTCACACCCATGTTTCGCGTGCCAAACCCAGAAGTGATCACAGGGTGACGATACGGGCGTTCGCAGTCCTCGCCCAGGAAGCCCCGGAACCACCGAACGCCTTCGCCGCGGACGATTTGGTCTGCGTCGATCCGTCGATCCAAATCCGGGACGTTGGCGATGTGGCCGCCGATCACGATCGTTGCATGCGGCAGGTAGCGACGCACCAGTTGGCACATCTCTCGAATCTTAAGGACGTTCGAGGTGATGCTGGAGATGCCGACTACGTCGTAGTCATTATCGCGAATCTCTTCGATGAACCGGTCCAGCGTTGGGAAGTCCAACAGCGTGCACGGTGCCTCGATGTTCGCCTGGATAAACATCAATCCCCAACTGCGATGGAACATGCGCAGTGAAAACGGCCCTTGTTCGCGAGTGACTTGGTTGTGATACAACTCCATCGGGTTCATCTTGCGCGAGCCGTACTGGTCGTCCTGTGCGTAGGGGCCGAACACGCTCGTCAGAAGGACCTTGGTACGGCATCCCGAGGCACGCGCTGCCTGGGCTGGATCGTTGGGTAATCGAATTCGGTATGTCGGTGCTATCATTGATAGTTCTTTCGTATCGCTCTTCGGGCACTTGTCTTTACCACTATGCATTGTATGTTCCCTCGACTGAATCTCGCTGGCCACTGTGTATGCGCTGCGTAAAGGATGCGCAATAGTTGTGTGTCCAACCGCATCCGGGGAGGATACGGCCCCGCTGCCTGACGATCCTTCCCCGGTTCTGTTGCGACACTGTGAACTCTGGTTATGCGCATTGGCAGCATCTTCGCTAGTGACTTGGTCTTGAGTTCAAGATACAGCGGTTGCGCACGCAGAATCAGAAAACGCAGTCGCATCGGTTGAGTGCCGGACCATTGCTTTCCGCCTGCAGTCGGCTATACTTCGGTCGTCACAAGAATTGTGACGAGCAGAGACAAGATGTAGGTCTGGGCGACCCCGGTCGTTATTCTC
>CAZURK010000229.1:0-25231 GCA_964623055.1 uncultured Pirellulaceae bacterium | reverse complement strand
TCGAGTTCTACAACTTCGGCCATTTCACGCAGGCGGCGATTGCTCACCATCACGCCACCGGCGATAGGCATCTTCTGGACAGTGCCGTGCGTTTTGCCGATCTGATCGTCGACGCTTTCGCCGATCCCAACGACCTGCCCTACGACCTTTACCGAGGTCCGGTGAACCAGAAGTACGAGCACCCGAACCACGAATTGGCGATGGTCGAACTGTATCGCGCGACTGGCCAAACGCGGTATTTGGACTTTGTGCGACAGACCTTGGAAGAATACGAGTTCTTTGGCCCGAAATTCAACGAAATCTGGGGCCACGCCGTCCAGGAGACATTGCTTTACGCCGCGGCGACGGATTTGTACCTGGAGACAGGCGATCGGAATCTCTGGCAGGTGATCGAGCGATTGTGGTCAGACATGCACGACCGCAAGATGTACATCATCGGCGGCGTCGGCTCGACAAACCACGGTGAGGCCTATGGAAAAGCGTTTGAACTGCCCAATGCGAATGCGTATTGCGAGACGTGCGCGGCGATTTCGCTGGTGTTCTGGAACCACAAGATGCTGTTGGCAACGGGATATCCGAAGTACGCTGACGAGATGGAACGGTCTTTGTACAACAATGTGCTCAGTGGGATTTCGCTTGCAGGCACCGAGTACTTCTATCCCAACCCACTACGATTCGATCCGAAACGACCGGGCCGAAGCGGTACACGTTCAGGATGGTTTGGCTGTTCGTGCTGCCCGCCGAACGTGCATCGGCTCTTGGCATCACTGAACCAGTACATCTATACGTGTGACGATAGCGGGATTCAGATCAATCTGTTCGTCGACTCGGAAATGAAGCACACCTTGCCCGATGGCACAGTGGTTCGCCTGACACAGACGACGGAGTATCCGTGGAACGAACACGTTGCGTTGGCGTTGAACCTGGACTCGCCAAGCCGTTTCGTTCTTTCGTTACGTAGCCCGGGATGGTGCGAGGGCGCCACAGCATTTGTGAATGGCCGAGCTGTGACGACGGGCGACCACGTGGGACAATACCTGACAATAGACCGGATTTGGGAAGACAAAGACGTGGTCAACCTGTGCGTGCCACTCGAACCGTGTGTCGTCCTGGGCGACCAGCGAGTCAAGGATCAGGTCGGGCGATTGGCCATCATGCGTGGGCCGGTCGTGTATTGCCTGGAAGCTCACGACAATCAAGCGGTGGGGCTGGACCAGATCGTCGTCCCCAAAGACGTCGACCTGACTGCGACGCACGAACCTGATCTGTTGGGTGGCGTAGTCACGTTGTCCGGCATGGCCAAGGCCGTGCGTCACGGCGACGAACCGAAAGAGGTGCTGATCAAGGCGATTCCGTACTACGCATGGGCTAACCGCGGCGCGGGCTGGATGGAAGTCTGGCTGCCGCACGATCCGGCGGTATTGCCCAAGCCGAAACCGCCGACCATTGCCTCGACCAGCCGTGTGACGGCCTCGTTCTGGAACAAAGGGCAGGCGAATTTGGCGCTGGAAGCGGTAAATGATCAGGAGACTCCTTCCAGTTCCGACGATCGGTCGGTTTTGTGGTTCCACTGGTGGCCGCATCGTGGCGGAACGGAGTGGATCCAGTACGATCTGGCCAAACCTGCGAAGGTTGCCGGGGTTGAAGTCTACTGGTTCGACGACACGGGCCGCGGCAACTGCCGCGTGCCGGCATCATGGCGTTTGGTGTACCGGACTGCGCACGAATGGAAGCCGGTGGCGAATGCGGACGACTACGGCGTGGCCAAGGATTGTTTGAATCGTACGAGCTTTGATCCCGTCGTTACAACCGGTTTGCGGATCGAAACGCGACTGCGTGATGGCTTTTCCAGTGGCGTTTTGGAGTGGCGTGTGGTCGAGGCGAAGGACGATGCTGGCGTTGCCAAGCCGGAGCGTGGCAACGAGAACGGTACTTGATTGGAGTATGAGCGGAACGCGCGTCTACCTGGCCACTCGCTCGCGCTGTTCGGGCAATAGTTCCAGGATTGTGAGAACCTCGCCGGACTTGTGGGCGACGTCCAGATCGACGGTTTCTCCAACCTCCAGCTTGGCGACGAATCGCTTGCTCGCGTCGGACTGACCGCCCGCGACCAATACGCGATTGCCGACCAGGGATTCAGCGTCTTCTGCCCGGTTCGTCCTCCACTTTCTCAGCACGCGTTCGACCGTCACCACCGCTTGCCCCTCTCGTTTCTCGACGACTTTGCCGCGAATCAATCCGGCGAAGAAGGACGCCGGATCCGGCAGTGGAATCCGTTGTGCTCGTTCGTCTGGGCGAGCAGACGGAGTGGCCGGGGCCAGATACGAGTCGAACACGCGGACGTTGTCCCACGTTTCTTTGAACTCCTCGACGAATTTCAAATGCCGCGGGTCGGTCTGGTACTTGTCATGGGCCGCTTTGTCCTTGAACACAACCAGAAGGAAAACGTCAAAGTCGAGTACGTTCACGTCCCGAGCCAAATCCTCGGCCACGACGCCGGCAGCGAAATAGACGGTTCCTTCGTGGTCGGAAAGGAGCTTCTTGCAGGCATTGACCAATTGCTCTTTCGCGTCGCCCGAACCCTCCTTCAGTTTGAAGTAGATGGCGTGCGCCAACTGTGGGTCGGCCGCCGGCGACTGTGTGGCCGTGGCGAACAGAATTCCCGTGACGGTAACGGCAACGATCGTCTTCATGGTTCGTGTCTCCCGTGTCGAGTGTTTTCAATCGAGTGCCAACGCATAGGTGGATTGCGAAGCCGTTCGTAGTCCCGCCTTCAGGCGGTCTTCCACGCTGGCTAATGTTTCAAAGACCGCCTAAAGGCGGGACTACAAACCAAGTCAGCGGCTGTCGAATCCGGCCTTCATTTTGGGCACGACGCGAGCGATCATCAAGTCTGGTGCCGAAGAGAACATTAAGCAGATAACGGCTATTCGCCGTCAGATTTCGAGCGGCCAGCCACGTCCAACATCGTGGCTGGAACGTCGGTAATGATGCCATCAATGCCCCAGTCGATGAGTTCGCGGGCACGTTGGACGTCGTTCACGGTGTACACCCACGCTTTGAGTCCGCGTCGGTGGATGGCATTGATGTCTTGCCGGCCGATGTGTTTCTGGTTCCAGGCGATGATGCTTGCGCCGGTCCGCTCGGCGTCTTTCAGCTTGCTGTCCGTCAGTTCTTTGCTCCCGAGCGCTGCAAGCACAAGACCCGGCGCAAGTCGATGACAGTCTGCCACAAACTCCCAGTCGAAAGACTGGACGACTACACGGTCGAGCAGCCGTTTCTCGGACAGCAGACGCACGCAGGTCGCCGCGTCGCCACTCTTCTGCTCGATCAGCGTTACGGAGCCTTGCTGAATAACGTCCAGGGCTTGTTCGAGCGTCGGGACGCGAACATCGGCGTAACGCGGATGGAACCAGGAGCCCGCGTCCAGTTTTTCAAATTCCCGCGCCCGCGTCCTGGCCACCGGTGTTTTGGTTCGGCGGTATAGTTGGACCGCGTTTGTGGTGCGGTCGAGCGTATCGTCGTGAATGACGATCGGAAGTCCGTCGGCCGAGTGGCGATAGTCCAATTCGACCAGGTCCGCGCCGGTTCTGACAGCGCTGGCAAAGGCGGGCAACGTGTTTTCGGGGGCTCGCTTGCTATCGCCTCGATGGGCGATGATCAAGACATGGGGCATGGCGACGAGCTTTTCCGCCACGGTCACGTCGGCCGCACTGGCAAGGCCGCAGGAAAGAAGCACCAATGGCACGCTGAATCCTGAGTTGCGGACCATCAGTCTTCTTCCAGTACCTCGGTTTCTTTCGCCTTCGCCAGGCTGTTGACCTGGTCCTCGTACGTCTTGGTGAAATCTTGAATCTCTTTTTTTGTGTCGTCGCGTTCGTCTTCGCTCATTTCCTTGGCCTTCTCGGCTTGGTCGCAAGCCTTGTTGGCATCGCGGCGGACGCTACGAATCGCGATCTTGGCCTCCTCGGCCAGTTCCTTGACCCGGCCCACCATCCTGCGACGTACCTCGCCGGAGAGCGCCGGGATGTTGATACGAATAAGACGCCCGTCGTTCTGCGGGTTGTACCCCAAATCGCTGGCCACGATCGCTTTCTCGATGTCCTTAACCGTCCCGGGATCGTAAGGCCGAATCACGATCTGCGTGGGTTCGGGAGCACCGACCGACGCCAGTTGCTTGAGCGGGCATGTCGAGCCGTATGCGTCGACCCGCAACGTATCGACTAACCCGGGATTGGCGCGCCCCGTGCGTACGCCTGCCAGGCTGGTTTTCAGCACGCCGACGGCTTTCTCCATGCGTTCGTCGGTATCGAACAGGATTTCCTCGGAGTTCATGGTTGAATCCTCGCTCAGAAGCTATTTCGGGTGGATTCTCGTGCCGATCTTCTCGCCCTTGACCGCGCGCAGGATGTTGCCTGCCTCGCGGTAATTGAATACCACCACCGGCACCCCGTGGGCCCTGCAGTGGGCAATTGCCGTAGCGTCGATGACCCCGTAGCCGCGTTCCAGCACCGTGGTGCAGTCCAATTCCGGATGGAATGTAGCTTTGGGATTCTTCTCCGGATCTTCGCTGTAGACGCCATCGACCCGTGTGGCCTTGAGCAACGCCTCGGCATCCAATTCCGACGCACGCAATGCAGCCGCCGTATCGGTTGTCAGAAACGGCCCTCCGGTACCGGCCGCCAGAATGACGACTCGGCCTTTTTCCAGATGACGCTGTGCGCGGCGTTGAATGTACGTCTCAGTCACTTTGTCCATCCGGACCGCTGACATCAGCCGCGTTTGGCAGTCGAGCGATTCGAGGGCATCGCGCAGCGCCAACCCATTGATCACCGTCGCCAGCATGCCCATGTAATGGGCTGTGGATTCGCGAATGCTGACATTGTGTTCTTTGAACTGGGCGCCTCGCAGGATGTTACCACCGCCGATCACGACGGCCATCTGACAGCCGGATTGTTGCGCCTGCTGGATTTCGCCGGCGATGTGAACGACGTCTTTCATGCTGATGCCGCGCTCGTTGCCGTGCTTGAAGCTCTCGCCCGATAGTTTGAGAATCGCGCGTTTCAATGGCGCGTTCGGCTGGCTGTCAGCTTGTTCGGTCGTGTCTGAGGCATCCATCTCGCGTTGTTCCTTCTTCTGATCCCTTAGGGTACGGCTGAAACCCCCAACGCCAATATGGAACGAGCCCCGGCGTTCCGCTCGAGGCTCGTTCTCTTGCCTGCCGTCTATTCTTGAGTGAGTTCCCAGTGGACGAATTGTTTGATGGTCATGCCGTTGTTCTTAGCAAACTTGCCGACCGACTCCTTGTCACCTTTGACGAATGGCTGTTCCAGCAGCACCCGTTCGGCGTAGAAGTTGCGAAGACGACCTTCGACCATCTTGTCCACGATGTTCTCCGGCTTTCCTTCCTTCAAAGCGGCTTCGCGCAGAATCGTTCGCTCTTTGTCCACTTCCGCGGGATCGAGTTCTTCCGTGTTAAGCGCCGCTGGACGCATAGCTGCCACGTGCATGCACACATCCTTGGCGACATCGGGTTCGCCACCTTCCACCTCCAACAACACGCCCGCTATCGTGGTAGCGTTGTGGCTGTACGCGCCGCATGGCGCGTCGATCCGCACGAGCCGTCCGACGTTGAATACCTCGCGAATTCGGTTGAATAACTCGTCTTTCTGGTCACCCAGTGTCATGCCTTCTTTGCTGGGCGAGGGCTGGCCGAGCAGTTCATCTGCAGTCGCCGCGCCTGGGCCGGTGGCCAATTGCTGAGCCAAATCGTTTGCCAGTTGGATGAATTCTTCGTTCTGTGTGACCGGAACGCTTTCGCACTTCAGTTCCACCATGGCGCCAACACCGGGGTCAAAGCTGGCAAAGATGCCAAAACGACCGAAAGCCGTCACACGGTCCGAACGTTTCTCCTGTACTTTCGCGCCGCGTTCGCGAAGCCACTTTACCGCGGCCTCTTGATCGCCGTCGCACTCGCCCAGTGCTTTTTTGCATTCCATCAGTGGTAGTCCGGTCTTCTCACGAAGTGCCTTCACGTCAGCGGCAGTGATACCCGCCATGGTCAGTCTCCCAATAATCTCCACTCGGTTTGATGTAAGCCAACTTTTACCCAAAGACGCTGGTTCGCAACGCCATAACGTCCCGCAGCAATGACCCCACTGCGGGCCGCAAAGTTCGTGAAAAATGAGCATTCCGCCGAGGAATCACTCGGCTGGTGCCGCGTCGGCCTTAGCTGATTCTTCGGTGCCAGTCTGGCCTGACGGCCCGTCGGCTCCTTCGCTCTGCGCCGCCACGGTTGCCTTGCCCTGCAGAACGGCATCGGCCAACTGCTTGACGATCACTTCGATCGACCGAATTCCGTCGTCATTGCCGGGAATCGGAAGATCGATGTCGTCAGGGTCGCAGTCGCTGTCGATCAAGGCCACCGTCGTGATGCCAAGCTTCCGACTTTCCCGGATCGCGTTCTTTTCCTTCTTGGGATCGATCACGACCACGCATTCCGGCAGACGGTTCATGGTCCGGATGCCGTTCAAGTTGCGGTACATCTTGCGGTATTCACGATTCAGAGCCGACTGCATTTTCTTGGAGTATGTGGCCAGATCTTCGCTGGATCGCAACTTTTCCAGTTCCTCGAGTCGTCCCAAACGGCTGCGTACCGTACGGAAATTAGTCAGACATCCGCCCAGCCATCTTTCGCTGACGTAAGGCATGCCGCAGCGGCCAGACTCGCGTTCGATCACATCACTGGCTTGACGCTTCGTACCGACAAACAGCATCAGGCTGCCGCCCGAAGCTACCTGCGTCAGATATTTCTTGGCTCGCAACAGACCGCGAATCGTCTCGCGAATGTCGATGATGTGAATCGTCTTCTTGCGAGCGTAGATGTACGGTGCCATCTTGGGGTTCCAGCGACTGGCGCGATGCCCAAAATGGACTCCTGATTCGACCAACTCCTTTACGATTGATTCCGCCACGTGTTTCTCCTGTAACTGCGAGTGCGGGCAATGACGGGCATACCCCGCCACAGGTGCTAGACCTTCGCCCATTGACACAAAATAGGGGAAGTGCTCGCTACACTGGCCGGCCCCACACCGGCCCCAAGCGAGCCAGAGAATCCCAAAGTTTATCGGCGAATGTGCGTAAGGTCAATCGGGACAATTGCTTTGGGAATATGGGTTTCTATAGAATGAGCCCCTGATTGTGTTCTCCCGTATGCACCAATGGAACGCGCCATCATGAAAACTGCCTTCGCCATCGCAGCCCACCCCGACGATATCGAATTCGCCATGTCCGGAACGCTGATGTCGCTTCGGGACGCAGGGTACGAAATCCACTACATGAACGTCGCCAATGGATCGTGTGGCAGTATCGAACATGGCGCCGAGACGATTGCCCGCATCCGTCGCTGTGAAGCGAAGGCTGCAGCCGAGAGCATTGGGGCGGTGTTCCACGAGAGCATCTGCAGTGATTTGGACATCTTCTATGAGAAATCACTGTTGGCCACGATCGCATCCGTTGTGCGTGAAGTCGCTCCAGAGATTCTCCTGACGCATTCGCCCACCGACTACATGGAAGATCACATGAACGCCTGTCGACTAGCCGTGACCGCAGCGTTCTCGCGAGGTATGCCGAACTTCCCGGTAGAACCACATCGCCCACCGGTCGAACAGAAAGTCACGGTCTATCACGCCCAGCCATACGGCAATTGCGACCCGCTGCGACAAACCGTGCAGCCCGATCTGTATGTGGACACAAGCAGCGTGATCGATCGGAAGGTCGAGATGCTGGCGCACCATAAGAGCCAGAAGGAGTGGCTTGACGCAAGCCAAGGACTGGATTCCTATCTGCGGACCCTTCGCGAACTGGACGAAGAAGTCGGTCGCATGTCCGGCGTCTTTCCATGCGCCGAAGGCTGGCGCAGGCATCTGCACTTGGGGTTCTGCGACGAAAATGACGACCCGCTGAGCGACGCCCTGCAGGACAGAGTAGCCAAACGGGGCTAGTACCTCGCGTCTCTTGTTCTTGTAGGTTGGGCATTCCTGCCCGACCCCAAAGAGAGGGGCAGGCGCGCCCATCCCACTGACAATTACGTATGAAGCCAGTTGAGATGGACTTGCGCATGGGTTTTCCGGTACTCTTCCGACGTAGACCTCTAAAACACACCATGCGTGCCACAATGAGGATGCTAGCAATGCGTTCATTTCCTGCTCGACCAGCGATTTGGCTGTTACTGGTTTGCGCGGCTGCATGCGTGGTGCACGCGGACGAATTTCGTGTGGAGACCGATGTCTTCGTGGGCAGTCAGAAGGAACCGATTGCCGAGAACGTGACGATCTTCACCGACGGGCTGGTCTACGATTTCCCGCTGACAGGGCCTGAGGAAATCACGGTGTTCGACCGATCCCGTGGCCGGTTCGTGCTGCTGGATTGCCGGCGCAAAGTAAAGACTACTCTGACCACTCAGGACCTGGTCGAATTCACTTCGGCATTGAAGGCTCACGCCAGCGAAACAGACGGTGTGTTCGCGTTTGCGGCCAATCCGCGATTTCAACGTGGCCTCGATCCTAAGACCGACTGGCTGACTCTATCCGCCAATCTGATGACGTACCGGGCCAAGGGCGCGAAGCCGAACACCGAAACCGCCGTCTCGACGTATCGGAATTTCGCCGATTGGTATGCCCGTCTGAATGCGACGCGTCCGGGCAGTCTGCCGCCGTTCGCGCGTTTGAAGCTGAACGAGGCGATCGCCAAAGAAGGTTGGATCCCGGAAGAAGTGGAACTAACGGTGACGCCGAAGATGCGGGTAGTGGGCAGAAAACTGATCATGCGTAGCCATCATGCAACCGTTTGGCACCTATCCAACAAGGATCGCGAGAGAATAGAGAAGGCGGGAGACCAGATGCTCACTTTCCAGGCCGTTGGTTTCCAAGACTATCGCAAAGAGTCGCAAGTGGCCGCCAAATGACGGTTCGCCAATCGGCTGACCTGTTACGACCGTTGCTGTTTCTCGCGAATTGGCGCATGTAAGGATCGTCCGGCCACATCTACTCGCATTGCTGTCCAGCACGGGCGCGGTCCGATGCAACCTAGGTAGTTGTTTGGGTTGAGGTCTGCGCGCACCCTCCTGTCTGCGGCGAGGCCGAACGGTTTTTCCCATATTGGCGTGAGAAACGTCCCATGCGGAAAGCGCTGACGAGCCTTCCTACTCCTTGGCTGCTGTTGGCCGTGCTGGGTTTCGGTTGCCGTTCGCAACCGGAGATCGTTTTCGAAAGCGCGCCGAGCCACTTCGAGGGCATTGTCGCCGAAACACAGTACCCGGACGCGAGCGCGGCAGTCTCACCACATGTCCGGTCGTCGCCGCCACCGCGCAGCATACGTGAACCTGATGCGATCGAGTTCCTACCGATCGAGCTTGACGAAGCAATCCGGATGGCGCTGGCCAACAGCGAAGTGATGCGTAATGTTGGCGGACGGGTCGTCGCGAGTGGGGCCGACGTCAAAACAATCTACGATCCGGCAATCCGATCCACTGATCCGCTATTCGGCCCCGAAGCCGCCCTGAGTGACTTCGATACGCAATTCAGTACCAACGTTTTTTGGGATCGCAACGAACGCAGCTTCAACAACGTGATACTGGGCGGCGGACGGACAACAGGGTTTGCACAGAACAGGGCGCGTTTTCAAGCAGAACTGAGTAAGCGAGCAACCACGGGGACTCAGTTTTCGTTGCGCAACGTCACGGACTACGATCGCAATAACCTGCCGCTCAATACGTTCCCCAGTTACCACGATACCTACCTCGAAGCAGAACTCCGCCACCCACTGTTGCAGGGAAGCGGCCGCGAGTTCAATCAGATCGCGGGCCCTCGATCGCAGCCCGGCCTGTACAACGGCGTGTTGATTGCACGAATCAACACGGACATCAGCGTGACCGAATTCGAAGCAGCGGTCCGGAATTTGATCCTCGACGTCGAACAGACCTACTGGGAATGCCACTTCGCCTATCAGGACTTCGAAGCCAAAAAGGCAGGTCGCGAGGCAGCCTTCCAGACATGGCAAGCGGTGCAACGCCGGCTGGACGTAGGCCGGGCCAGCCGGGAGGAGGAAGCAAGGGCTCGCGAGGAGTTCCATCTCTACCATACGATGGTGCTGGACGCGCTCGGCGGCAACAGGCTGAGCGGGCAGTACATGACAACCACCAACGGTCTGTACCCGGCAGATCGTCGCCTGCGTTTTCTCTTGGGGCTTCCCGCCGAAGACCATCGACTGATCCGCCCGACCGACGAGCCATCGACCGCCAAGTCCGTCTTCGAATGGAACGCATGCCTTCAGGACGCCCTTTGCCGCCGCGCGGAGCTTCGCAAGCAGCGAATGACGGTCCAACGTCGGGAGTTGGAACTGATTGCCGCCCGGAACTTCCTCAGGCCCAGAGTTGACTTCGTCGGACAGTATCGCTGGCGTGGTTTCGGCGACGATCTGTTCGGCAGTTCGGACGTGCCCAACGGCAGCGCCTTCGGCGACCTGGGCACGGGCGATTTGCAGGAATGGACCCTTGGGCTGCAGTTGGAGCGCCCCATCGGTAACCGATTGGGGCACACGGCCGTTCGTCAAGCCGAATTGAAGGTGGCTCGCGAAAAGGCGATTTTGCGCGACGCGGAACGAGTCGTCTCTCGGGAAGTGAGCGACGCGTTCGCCGAGTTGGAGCGCGCCTACGAAATGATCCGCGCCAGCTCGAACCGTCGCGTAGCCGCCGCCGATCAAATGGATTCGATTCAGAAGAACTACGACGCAGGCCGGATTTCGCTGGACGATCTGCTGGACGCGCGCCAGAGAACCACGCGAGCTGAAAGCGCGTATCATCGCTCGTTGATCGAATACAGCCGGGCCATCAGCAGACTGTACTTCGCCCGCGGTTCGCTTCTAGACTACTACGGTGTGTCGCTGGCCGAGAGTCCTACTCTGTAGAAAGTAAGCGACACAGCTTGAGGTGGGAACATGAGTGATAGACAGCCCATTATCATCGTCTCCGGACTGCCGCGCTCCGGAACTTCGATGATGATGCGAATACTCACGGCCGGCGATGTCCCGGTCATAACGGATGGGATTCGTCAGGCGGATGAAGACAATCCGGTCGGGTATTTCGAGTTCGAGCGGGCGAAGAAGGTCGGCGAAGACGCTTCATTCCTTGATGAAGCCGGCGGCAAGGCGGTCAAACTAGTGTACCGGCTTCTGTACGATTTGCCGAATCGGTACAGCTATCGGGTCATCTTCATGAAGCGGGAGTTGGCGGAAGTCGTTGCCTCCCAGAACATCATGCTCGAGCGCAGGGGCGAAGGTGACAAGCGAATTGACGACGCGAAAGTGATCCAGATGTTCCAAAAGGAACTGGACAAGATCGAACGTTGGCTCGAAGGGCAGGCCAATCTCGCGACTCTGTTTGTGGACTACAACAGGGTGATTCAGGAACCTCGCCGGGAGGTCGCTCCAGTTAACGACTTTCTTGGAGGCATGCTCGACATCGAAGCGATGGCCGGCGTCGTGGATTCTTCCCTCTATCGAAACCGCCGTTCGGCTACGTGACCAGCCAATCGTCCTCGATCACTAGAGTGAAGTCGACCAACTCCTCGTACACTTCCTTCGTCACCGATCTGCCGACTGAGTTGTAGAAGTATGCGCGGTCGTGGTCCGTATCGTAGTTGGAGGCAACCTCCAACAGATCGAAGGCCTTGGCATAGTTGTAGAACCCTTGGCCAGACATATACGTGTCGCCTCGATGCGCCCGCCCCGCGAAGCGGTCGTCGCCCGGCGAGTCGTAGAGGTACGCCCGGTCGTCCTCGCCGCCAGCAGTAGCGTACGCGTAGTTTCGATCGAAGGCTTGGGCGTAGTTGTAGAACCCCTGCCCAGACATGTATGCGTCATCTCGATGGGCCCGCGCCACAAAGCGGTCATTTCCCGCCGAGTCATAGAAGTGCGCCCGGTCGCGTGCGCCACCGCGGGTGGCGTACGCATGGTTTCGGTCGAAGGCTTGGGCGTAGACGTAGTATCCCAAGCCATACATGTACGCGTCATCCCGGTAGGCTCGCGCTACAAACTGGTCATTGCCCGCCGAGTCGTAGAAGTAGGCGCGATCGTCATCGCCGCCAGCGGTTGCGTAGGCATAACTTCGGTCGAAGGCGTTGGCATAGGCGTAGAACCCGTCGCTATGCATGTACGCATCACCCCGATAGGCTCGTACCACGAATTCGTCGTCGCCTGCCGAGTCGTAGAAGTAGGCGCGATCGTCCAAGCCGCCGCGGATGGCGTACGCGTAGTTACGGTCGAAACCCCTGGCATAGGTGTAGAACCCCTCGCCATACATGTACGCGTCGCCCAGATAGGCGCGCGGCACGAAGCGGTCGTTGCCCGGCGAGTCGTAGAAGTAGACCCGGTCGTCCTCGCCGCCGGCGGTGGCGTACGCATAGCTTCGGTCGAACGACTTGGTGTAGGTGAAGAACCCCTCGCCGTACATATATGCGTCGTCTCGGTAAGCCCGTGGCACGAAACGGTCGTCGCCCGCCGAGTCATAGAAGTAGGCCCGATCGTCCTCGCCGCCAGCGGTGGCGTACGCGTAGATTCGGTCGAAATCTTCGGCACGGGTATGAAACCCCTCGCCGTCGATGTACGCGTAATCCAGATGGACCTGCGCCTCGAAGCGGTCATCGCCCGCCGAATCGTAGAAGTATGCCCGGTCGTCTTCACCCGTGCCCCCGTGAACTGTAACGTTGGATACGTCAACAAGTTGCACTTCGTATCCCGGACCTGTCATCGTGGCCGAGTTCGGACGCAGTGTGGCAATGTCATTCTCGTCGGATCCGGTCAGCGTGGCGGTGTCTGCACCGAAACCGCCGACGAAGCGTATCGTCGACACCGTCGATTGATCGAACTCGTAGGTCTCGCCGTTGAGGCTCACATGACTGTCGCCGACGTTGAAGACGAAGACATCGTCTTCTCCGATTCCGGTGACGTGAAGCGTCCCGCCCTCTTGTCTGACTGGAGATTCCGCGATGCCGGGCAGAATATCGCCCTGCACATTGTCTGGAACCGGCCAAGCCAGAAGGGCATAGAGCGTCGGTGCGATGTCGATGGTCTCGACGGGCTCGTTGCTTACGGCTCCGGCCGGTATGCTCGGCCCCGCCATGATCAAAGGGACCCCGGCTGTGGCCGGCCCCGCGTACCCACCTAGGTAGTCATCCACGTACCACTGGTCTTCGCCATTGAACTTGACGTACTCAATGGCCCATTTCTCTTTCATGAGCACCACGAATTCGGGCCACTGATAGACATCCGGCGCACTCCCACCCTGTTCGACATAGTATTGGCTGTAGAGTTCGCCCGGTTCCGCGACTCGCCTGCCGGTGTGTTCGTCTACACCCGTCATCATCTCCGTACGGTTCAGGACAATCCATGGATTCCGATCCATGCCGGGTGCAATGGAATCGCCGTTCTCCAGCACCTGCTCCATCGACGCGAGTTCGCCATTGGCGACGTCGTAGATCAGGGCTCCACCCGACCTCCCGTGCAGCCGAAAGTCATTCATGTTGCTGTAACCGTGACTCTCGAGAAACCCGCTCAGATCTGCCACATGGGGACAGTGGGTGACGGAGCCGTGATCGGCCAGCAGGACCACATAGGTATCGTCCAGCGTGCCACGTTCCCCGACTCTGTCTAGAAGTTGTCCGAGCAGCGCGTCCGTTTCCCGGACCACGTCCAGGATCTCTTCTCGGGTCGCACGCGGATGGATTCGGCTCACGTCGTCGTAGGTGGACGGCGTGCCGCGGTCGTCCCACTCGTCCGGATTCGCTGCGGCGCCAAACGCATGTGCCGCTTCGTCCACGGCGCCGAGCGTGATGTACGTTACTCCAGGGTCCTCGCTGTCAAGGATCTTGATCGCGGCATCCATCACCCAGCGATCCGGTGGCACCGAACCCGGTATCAAGCCTACGTGCAGCGCACTGGATTCGGGGCGGGGATCCAGGGGATCGTCGTCGCTTGGCGGATCGCCCAGGTAGTACGTCGTCGGCTCGGAGATGTACAGAGGCATCTCGCGGCCTTCTGCGATCACGTCCACCGGACCGCCCAGCCGTGCGTTGAAGTACGGCTGCATCCATCCCTTGGAGGTAACAAAGGCCGACCGAGCGTCCGGGTTCACCTGTCTTGCGACATCGAACACACTCTCGACCTGGTCGCCGTCCGGGCCGAATCGCAACGCGCTGGGGCCGATGTCGTACGTGAATCTGGTGATCGCGGCGCCGTCGGCGTCGCGCCCGACATAGTATTCGGGCGAGTTGACCATTCCAACGGCTCCAGGATAGCTGCCTGTGAGCACCGACAGTTGATGTTTGTGCGGCGCAGGCGACGATGCGTTTGTGTACGTAGCACCGCGTTCCATGAACGATCGAACGTTAGGCATCAACCAGTCGCCTTCCGTCCCGATTCCAGTTCCCCGAGAATCCAGATTCAGGTATGCCGGGCTCAATCCGTCAACGTTTACGAGAATGATCTTTGGTTGGCTGCTGACACGTACGCCCACCGAATTGACGCCCAGGACATCATCGTCCGCCGCCGCCTGCACGGTCCATGTTGCTGTCGTGCCCAACGTGGCTGATTCCGGCGCGGCCACCGACATGGTGACGAATGCCTGTTGCCCCGCTGGCACAGAGACGCTCGGCGTGTCGAATTGCGCTGTCCAATCCGCTGCAGAATCGGACGGGGCTGCCGACAGGTGGATCGTGCGCGTCATCAACGCTGCGTTGTGGACGGTGAAGCCGAACGACGTGACACCGCCAAGTTGCACGCTGTGCCGCCGGCCGCCTTCGCGAAGCAGATCTGAAGGGTTCCACAGCGAGCCCGCATTGATGGCCTTCAAATCGGTGCTGCTTTCCAGGCCGCTCGCGTCGCTACGCACGACAACAGTGATCGTCTGCTCCGAGCCAACGGGCCACTCCTGAGGCGTCGTCACATAAAGCCGCACTAGTTTTGGCCCCACGTCGGGCGAAAGCTCCAGCGTGCTGGCATCACGCCCCAGCCAATCCAAAGTGCGGAACGAGAATCCTTCCACTGGCTCGGGCTCGACGTGGATGCGATCCGTTTCGGCCCCTCGGTTTCGAACGCTCAGGTCGTAGCTGACAACTCGCCCGAACGCTAGCTTGGTGTCCGATTCTCGCGTGGCGTCCACCCGGATTCGCAAACCGATCCACGGCGCGTGACTCTTCTTAACGACATGAACGAATGTCGAAGCGTTCTCCCCCGTCGCAGAATTCGTTGCTGTGACCTGGAAGCGTGCTGCCGCTCCCTCAGGTGCATCGGGGGACGCGGTTACAGACAGGTTGACGCTCCTGTTCCACGGTATTACCACTGGTCCTGTATAGTGCGACAGCAGAACCGCACGATCATCTTCGTCCACATCCAGATCGCCGTCGAAGTCGAACTGGATACCGACCGCCGTCTTGTCGGCCGTCAACGGCGTACCGTTGCCGGTGAAATGCGCATCGAAGGCCGCCAGATCGTCGTCGTCGATATCGCCGTCGCCAAGTCTGCCATCGATGACGCCGGGGTCGTCGACATCGCCCGTCGAATGCGTGGGTGCGCCGCCTAACGTGAACGAGGATAGACTTAGATCCGCTTCCCACCAGTCCGGATTGCCTTCGACCAATGACACGCCGATCGACATTTCGGCCGGTTCTTCGCCCAAAAAACGCCGTACCGTGATCGGTGCTTCGACATGGCGGGTTTCGAGGCTCTCGCCCACGTAGTAGGTCTGCGATCGGTCGGCCTTGTCACCAACCCGGACCTTGAACGTGTGTTCTGCCCCGGGCGCATCGCCCAAGACCTCGCCTTCACCTTCAGCGGCGCGAAGCCCTGCAGGCGAATGAGCGAACTCGATCGGACTCGAAACGGGTGGATCGGCCATGAATGCCGTATCGAGTACGACGCGCGGTTCCAGCGTTTCGAATCGCAGACTGCGCAGGAACCGTTTTCTCCCCAAAGAATGCGACCTCGCAGATCGTAGTCCGCGCAATCTCCGAACAGCCCGATTGCCCACGCGGCACGAGCCGACGGATCGCATGGCATATTCCCCTTCCTGTTGAAGCCGATCCCCACACAAGCGGATGCCATTATAATTGTGACGGGATTAGCAGTCATCCTATATATCCCAGAATTCCTATTTGCGCTACTTACCTTGGTTCTTCTCGTTGTGTGGCGCCTCAGCGGGCCAGAAATCACAGAAGGATGGTAGCTTTTTGACAGAAATGGACGGGCTATTAGACTCGACTGGTAGGGAGCATCCAACGAGCAATCGTGAGATTCAATCAGGGGGAGGCTGATGCGTGCACGCCCCGTCCGGCTACGTCGGCTTGGCCACACTGCGGTGGCTCGCGCGGCTTTGGCCGGCAAGCTCGTGATGAGCGGCCACGAGTCGCGGGCATTATCTGAATTGGATGCTGCGCTCTGGGAGAACCCCGAGCTGGCGGAAGCCAGCGCGCTGAAGGGCCTCATACTCCTCCGGCGCGCGGATTACGCTGGGGCAATTCGCTGTCTGCGCCTTGCCGTCCTTCTCGATGACGAACTGCTACTGGGATGGGTTGCTCTGGCGCAAGCGCTGCGCGGGTGCGGTGATCTGGCGAGCGCTTTGTCGGCCACCGATCGCGCACTTGAATTGGATGGAGCTTCATCCAGTTCGCACTTGCTGCGAGGAATTCTGCTGTGGGAATTGGGCCGTCGAGACGAGGCGCATGAAGCGTTTCGGACAGCCGTCGAGTGGGACCCTAATTCGGCCGCGGCTCGCCACCATTTGGCTCTGGCCTTGGCGGAATCTGGCAAGAGCGACGAAGCCCTTCAAGAAGTCACCGCGGCCGAAATGCGGAATCCACTGGTAACGCAGAACCGTGTGCTGATGGGGGATCTGAGGCGTAACCGAGGCGACTTACAGGCGGCGCTAAACGACTACGTGGACGTTGCGTTCTCTCGATTTAGTGTCGATGCCTTGACACGGGCAGCAGAGTTGCTGGCCGAGCGAGGTTTGTTAAGCGAATCGCTTCGGATACTGAGGATGGCGCTTACTCTGGAGCCGGAACGCGTCGAGACCTATCTCAGCATCGCTCGCATCTATGTCAACCAGCACCGTTACGGCGAGGCTCGCGCCATGTGCCGAGCCGCGCAGGTGGTCCGACCGGGCGAGCCAAGGATTGCGGCAATGATCGAACAGGTTGGCGTGCGCGGACGCCAATCCCAGCAGACGACACCATCGGACGCGGAACCAGGACGAACTGCACCATGATAGCACTCCCGGCGTTTCGTCTTGATGTCGAAGTTGTCAGAGTATCGCCCGACAGCTATGTGGTGTTCGAACCTGCAACAGACGTTCGTTTCGAACTGGGGGTGGAAGAACATTTCCTTCTGAGACGCCTCGATGGACGACGCTCTCTGGAAGATATTCGCGACGAATATAGACAACGTTTTGACCGCGTACTGACGAAGCGAGAGCTTCGGGAGTTTGTACGACAGGTCGAATTGGCGGGTCTGGTGGGAGGCGAGGCGCAGGAAGCGTGTCAGCCCGCGGCGCGGACAATCGGCCAGAGCGACGAACCGCCACCTCCTCTTTCCAACGCAGACCCAAAGGCGGGGCTCAACTCCCGTTTCGACCTGCTCGTGCTGGCTCTCGGCTGGATGCTGCACCCGCTGTGCCTGCTACCATATGCGGCGTTGACCGCTATTGGCACTGCCGGTTTTGTCACGCACGCTGGCGAGTTGTTCACTCAACTGAACGAATTCGCTCAACAGTCTCCCGTGGGCCTGATGGCCTTGTTGCTGTTGAGCAGGTTCCTGGTCGTGGGGTTGCCGTGTGAGCTTGCCGTGGGGATGGCATGCCGGAGATTCCATGGTCGTGTTCGGGCATTCGGCGTACGATTCTGGCACGGCTTGTTGCCCTATTTCTATTGCGATACCGGCGATTCGTTCGCGCTGGCGAGCACCCTGGGGAAATGGACGATCCTTACGTTGCGCCTCGGCTACCACTGGCTACTGGCCTCCGTGAGCGTCATTGGTTGGCTGATGGCGCCTCGCACGTCCGATCTATCCACATTCTTCCTGGTCTTGGCCCCACTGGCCGCGATCGGTGCGTTGTTGAAGCTGAATATCTTTGTCGAAAGCAACGGGTACGCCATTGTCAGCTACGTGTGCGGGATCGACAACCTGCGCGAACGCGCAATGACAGAGACTCGCGCATGGCTTTCGTGGAGCGTGTCACCGGAGCCCCTCTCAGATCGCGAACGATTCTGGTTTCGTCTGTACGGCTTGGGCAGCTACACGTGGCTGGTCTGCAGCCGAGCCTTCGTGGTCGGCGTCCTCGGCTGGTGGGCCGTGACACGGTTTGACGGATGCGGCGCGCTCATCTTTGTCGTGTTGTGCGTTTGGTGGTTCTCTCACCCTGAAAGACGCGGTGGAGAGTAGGGCAGACGAGCCGGGCGAGACGGGCCCGTTAGATCGATTCGTCACCACCATCCAACGGTTCAAGACAGTTGGAACTTGCTGCATTTCCCCTGAGCCGTTCGATGGCGTTTCTGGCATCGGTGCGAGTAGGGTCCAGTTCGAGGCACTTCTCGAGCTTCTCAATTGCCTCGGCGCTCCTTCCCAAGCCGACGAAAGCTCGTGCCAGTCCGAACAGTGCCTCGCTCATGACCGGTGCCAGTTTCAGGGCCCTTTGAAAGTAGTCCGCAGCCTCCTTGTATCGGCGGAGTCGCAAATACGGCTGCGCCAGCAAATAGCAGGTAGTGGGGCGGCGCGCGTCCATCTCCAATGCTCGCCGGAAGCCCTTGATCGCTTCTTGCGTTTTGCCCTGTCGCGCGAGTACCTCGGCGATCTTGTGCTCGACGTTGGCGTTGGAGTGCGTTTCCATCACGGACCGATACTCCTGCAAGGCCGCGTCGTATCTCCCCTGGTCACGGTAGAGGTCTGCCAAGGTCACGCGTGCCAAGGGGCGCATGTCGATACGTAACGCCGACTCGACGGCGCTCAGTGCGCTGCTCTCGTCTCCCTTCTTCAGATACAGGTCGGCCAGCCAGTAGTAGACCTGCTCCAACTGCGGATTCAGGCGAATGGCCTCTTGGTACGCCTGGATGGCCCCGTCGCGATCGTCGTCAGCCAGCAGGTAGTTGCCCAGCATCACTTGCGTCAGCGGCAGCGCCGGTTGGCAGCGGACGGCTTCCCTGCATGCGACGATCGCTTCGGCCCATTCACCGCGTTCCCCGTACACACGCGCCAGGATCAAATGGACGGCAGTGGTTCCTGGGTCGTGTTCTAGCGCGGCCTCCGCAGCCGATATGGCTTCTTCATATTTCCTCACTTGCAGACACATTAGCGCTTCGAGCGTGCGGCGTTTCACGGCCCACACGTCTCCGGGGGTGGTGTCGATCAACTGCCGGATCGCGTCTTCGAAGTTGCCACGAGAGTACTGCAAAGCTGCAGCCGCAATGTCGGGATCGACGTTCAAAGGAAGCGTCGTGTTTGCTGAAGCCAACATTTGTGAATTCCTGGCAGTCGCCTTCGGCTTGCCGTCAAACGAGTTTGCGCACGGTGCGCGATTTCTGATCGTTGGCGGTGCAGAGGGAAGCGGTTTTCTGGCACGGTCAGCCGTCGGCAACCGCGGGCTCGATATGTCGCCGCCCCTTCGTCGTTCTGTTCGACGCTCTTGGCGTTTTCTTGGCGTGCGCGCGGTATCCCAGGACGGCCTCCTCTCCCGCATCCTCTATCTGTTGTATTTGCATGGCGTTGAACTCGCGGTACAGCGACTGGATGTCCTCCAGCGCAAGCCCTCGCGCGTAAAGGTTGAACACGCTCCATCCAGCACCATCAGAGACGGGCAGGTTGACGCTGGTCGTCCGCTTGATCATCTCCAGGTGGTAACGCGCCGCCTCCTCACTGTTCATGGTCTTGTGGCTCCATTGCGAGCCGAAGCCGGTCAATTCCCACTCGGGGGCGATCGTCGACACCGGCGCGTTCGGGTCGTAGTAGAACACGCTGCCGCGCGCGAATGCGACGCGCGGGTCGTTGATCAGATCCAACGTATCCCGCAGCGTCTCTTCCGTTTCCCCCGGATAGCCCACGATATACATCGCCACAGCGGCTATACCCGCGCGGTCCAGATGCGATAGTCCCCGCAGGTACTGCTTCCGCGTGACCGCTTTGTTCATCAGTTTCAGTATCTTGTCGTTTCCAGATTCGAATCCGCAGAACACCATCCGACACCCTGCGTCGTACATCTTCTGCACGACCTCACGATCGGCAAACTGCGCTCGATAAAATCCCACCCACTGCATGCCGAGATCTGCGTCGATCATTCGCTCCAACAATTGCGAGAATCGGTCGCGCGGCACGTTCAGTGTGTCATCCACGAACAGCAGGTACCTGACTCCCATTTCCTTGAGTTGCAGGAATTGTGTCATCACGTCGTCCAGGTCGAACAGCGAGTGTTGTCCTTGCAGTACCGGAAAGGTGCAGAACCGGCAGCGGAAGGGGCACGAGTTGCAGGTCCGGACATTCACTACCTCGTCCAGGAAACGGCGATCGATATGTCGAAAATCAACCATCGGCTTGCCGGGCGTATGCGTCTCGACCTCATGTCGGTTGATTCGATAATGTGCGCCGTCAAACGCAATCGTTTCCGCGTCTGCTGGTGTGAGTGTGGTGTTCGAGCCGATCTTGGAGGGCGCAACGTCTCGTTTGCGGTAACAGAGGTTCGGCAGCCTTCGCGCGCGATGCCGATCGCCGGCTCGCTCTGCCAGCAACAGTTCTCGTAGCGTCTCCTCGCCGAATGCGTTGATGACAGCGTAGTCAGCGTCGGCAGCGATCAGCACACTCTCCAGTTCGCACGAAGCGCCGTGGGTCCTGTACTGTTCGTACAGCCACTTGCCGCCCAGCACCACCTTGGTGTCCGGGTGTTTGTGCTGATTGATCCACGCCACCGCTTCATTCAGAAAGTGGGGGTAGAACGCCAAGGTGGTCGAGATCGCCACCAGGTGCGGCGGATCGTTCCGCAGGATGTCCAGCACCTCTTCCTTGTGATAGTCGAAGTGCCAGACAATGCGGTACGTGACATCGTCCACGTGGCGTTTCAGGTAGTCGGCCAGTTTGCAGATACTGAGGTTGGCGACGTTGTAGACGCACGCCTGCGACTCGTCGTCTCCGAGAACCTCCGTTCGTTGTTGAAAGATGTACTGGTGCGGAGTGATCCAACGGTCGTCTTGCCGGATATGATTCGCCAGCGATCCGGTTTGACCGTCGTAATTGATGACCGATCCAATGAACAACACGTCCAAGGTGCACATGACAAAGTTCTCGCTATATCGATTGGGAGAGACATCCTCTCAATCTGCCACGATCATGATATCCACGGCAACCGAATCATACTCCTGCAAAGGTCCATCACGTCTTTCTCAGGGAGACCAGCAAATACCTCCGGAAGTACGGCACGAAACTGAAATACCTGTGCGTGAAGGCGCTGAATTGTCCGGGCGTCATATTGCGTGACAGGAGTTGCTGGTGGGCAAACTTGACGAATGCCCAGAAGCCGTCTTCCAAGCACGGCTTGGTGGCATCTACGATCCACGCATCGCCGAACCCGGCGTTGCGACAAATCCCCTCGTAGTGGGCCACGTCTTCGACGTAGTTCCGAGCGGTTCCCAATCGTCGCCCGCTTTCCCCTTCGCGTGACAGAAGCAGATCCGAGAGGACGAGCCGGCCGCCGGGCTTGAGGATCCGGAACGCTTCGCGGAAAAATCGTGCCCTGGTGTTGAAGTGAAACGCTGCCTCGACGCAGATGATGTTGTCAAACGAATCGTCGTCAAACCGTAGGGCAACCGCGTCCATTGCGTGGAAACGGACTCCCGGCGCATTGCGCCGGCACCGTTGCAGTTGCTTCTCCGAAATGTCAACACCCATAACCGCCGAGGCGGGGTAGTGCCCCAACAGATGCCGCGTGGTGGCGCCTTTGCCGCAAGCCACGTCCAGGATGTTGCCGGTCTTCTTTGGGATAAAGGCCAACAGACGTTCGACGAGCTGCTCGCACGCCTGCTTGGCATCGCGTGTCGTCTCGTCCCAATATCCGTAGTTGACAAAGTCACTGTGCCCGTAGAACGCCTCCAATGCCGGCCAGTACATGAGCGTGTCATATCCGCCTGCATGTGGCGTTTCACGTTCGTCCACGGGCAAACGCGGCAGAGCGGCGCTTCCGCCATTCCCTTGGCTCGGGCTTCGTTCTGCGAGCACACGGATCCGATCGGGGCATTTTGCCGGAGCGCACACTCCGTCTAATCCGGCGCCGGTCGCGCCCAAAGCGTCGGATGCCTCTAGCGGTTTCTGCGCGCCGACGAGAACGTAGTGCTCGATGTCCTGCGTCAACCGGTAAACGCGCTCAAGCGCAGCGTCCTTCTCCTGGGGATCGATCTCCCGGTTCCATAGTTTGGCGTGGACGAAGTCGATATAGTTCCAGAAGCACCTCTCCCAACATTGCTCCGTCGCGTCCTTGACGCGCACGTCTTTGAAGCCGACGCGATGATAGGTGTGGGCGTACTCGTCCAAGTTCCAGACGAGATTCTCCGCCGGCCAGTGTTGTCGCTTCTGTCTGTTCCGATCCGATATCAACGCGTCCGAAAGAACGAGCCATCCGCCAGGCTTGAGAACACGATAGGCTTCGCGCAGGAACTTTTCGCGTGTGTCAAAATGAAATGCGGCTTCCACACAAACGACGGTGTTGAACGTCGCGTCGTCGAAGCCCAGATCCACTGCGTCCATTCGCTCAAAGCGGCAGTTGGGCAGCCTGTTCCGGCAAATGTCAAGTTGTCTTTCCGAGATGTTGATCCCGGTGACTTGGCTGGGTGAGTAATGCTTCAACAAATGGGCCGTGGTGCCCCCGAAGCCACACGCTACGTCGAGAATGTTGCCGCCTTTGGATGGGGTCAACGCGAGCAGTTGTTCCATCAGGTTCGCACCGGCTTCTGCGGGTAGACGCGTCTCGTCCTCCCAATAGCCGAAATTCAGGAACCCGCTGCCCCCATAGAACTCGTCGGTCAGGTTGTCGCGGGCTTTCCCGTCGTAGTGGCGAGTGACCGCCGCCGTAAGATCGTTCATCGGTTTTCCTTCTTCTGCGATTTGCATATTCCTGGGCTGTGTTCTGTATCTGTCATCTGGCTGTTGCCAGCGGCAGAAGCGCCGCTGAGGGATGTCTCTTGTCGTGATGGACGGTGTTCGTGGCAATGGCTTTCCGATTGCCCAGACCGCGACGCCCCGCTACATTCGTGTTGACGGCGAACCGAGGATAGTTGGAAGAACTGACGACTACGCTGATCCTGTGACCGGAAAGGAACCCATGCGCCGTAGGCGACAGTGTGACGGTCACATCGTCAATCGCCCCCGGCTCCAGGAGGTCCTCCTGCTCCAGAGAGTTTCGATACCGCAGACGTCGGATTCCGTCACTCACCAACACGACACGACCGTCCGGGTGCGCATCGCACAGGCGTACTGTGAAATCGGTATCCGGCTGGTCGGATGACACGAACAGTCTCACCTGGACGCTGCCCTCGATGATCAGGTCGTCTTTCAGAACGTTCGATGTGTACACGAGAGAATCTAGGCGACCAAGTATCGGTGTTTGGTCCTTCGGCCCCGCCCCAACCTTCGTGTAGTCCGGGTCGGCAGGGATGAAGGCGTTCATGCCGCCGATGGTTGGTGATGGGTCGTCCGGATCGTGGCGGAACTGCCGGCTGGCTTCCAACTGCCCATGCGGCTGCCACGTGAGGGTTCCGTCTGCTCGAAGATGCAGGCGGCGGATTTCGTCGCACGCGGGGGGGAAAGCACCGGCTTCACGCCATTCATTCAATCCCGTGACGAAATAGCACACTCGAGGCCGTTGTGTGTACCCGCGATCGACGCCTCGTAACCAGTAGTCGAAGAACAACGTGGATTCGGTGGCACTAGCGCCTTCGGCTGATGGGAATTCCAGATCGCCCTGTATGCGTTTTCCGAGGGAGATGTGGTGCCAAGGGCCGACGACCAGTCTCGTGTGGTTGCGGGCCTGCGGTCCGCCGCTTCGGATCAAATCGTGAAAGGTGTCGAAAACGCCCTGGGGGTTAAGGTCGTACCAGCCCGTGACGAGCAAAGCCGGGACGTCGATCGTTTCCGGCCGGCGGGTCATCCGCTCGATTCTCTTCCAGAATGCGTCTTTGTCGGGATGGAGTTGAAGCAGGAGTTGCGGGCCGTACGCCTTGCTGAGTGTCTTCACGTATCCGTGTTTCAGAACGCCTCCGTGGAAGAACGTCTCGTACTTGTAGGGCTGCTCTGTCGCCAGAGGCGCAATGCAGACCAGGTGCGGCGGTTTCTCCGCAGCCACCGCATACTGTACTCGGCCCGTCGCCGACGGGCCCCACATTGCCACTTTGCCGTCACTCCAGCTCTGTTCTGCAATCCACTCCACCACGTCACACCCATCCTTGCCGTGTTGCTTCATGGTAGCGCGAGCCAATCCCCTTTTGGCTCTCTTGGAACCGAACAAGCCTCGCCAATCGGCGACTACGAGCGCAAAGTTCTTCAGGTCCGGCAGGACCGGTTCGGTCTGAGGGTCCGGCAGGCTGGCCCCGATCAGCTTTCGGTTGTATGGGGTCATGATCAGTATGGTGGGAAACGGACCTTCGCTACGAGGCAGCGATACATCCGCCGCCAAGTGTTTGCCGTCGCGCAACGGGACCTCGACCTCGTCGAGCAATCTGCCCTCAAGTGCAGGCCGTTCGTACGGTGGTTGGGCGGAAACGAGTTTGGGATTTCGAATACTCACGGCTGCATACAACGACACAATCAACAGGAGCAGCACTACGAAGATGCACGCCATGGAGCGTCTTCCATTGCCGCCGGCAGACTTCGAGCGTCTTGTCCTCACGACAATGCCTGCCAAGTTGTCGTCCGGATCGTAGTTCATGGCTATTCGCAGTCGGTAGTCAGGGGACGTACTGCTGTAAGCAACAGGTATTGGAGGATGGGCTTTCCCTTTCCGGGAAGGGATCGCGTGGCGGCGTTGATCGCGTTCTGCTCAAAGCCGCCCGACAACTCGCCCGATCGCATGAACGCTATCCAGTTCCTGCGGAACTCCACCGCGCACTGCTCGGTTGCGTCGATGATGTGCACGTTGGCGAAGCCAATCTGCTCC
>CAZURK010000228.1:0-25631 GCA_964623055.1 uncultured Pirellulaceae bacterium | reverse complement strand
CGGCTGTCGAAGACGCTCGGCAGGGCGTCGTGATTGAGCTGGATGGGCTGCGCCATCTGATCGTTTTCGCGGGAGGCAAGACGACCCTTGCCGACCGACAGATCACTCACGATGGCAGAAGGGCGTGCGTCAGCCTGGACGCGCACGGCAAGCCCGTTGCGGCGTGGCTGCTTGGCGGGAAGGAACTGAAGCTGGATGGCGAGACCGTCCCCTGCCAGCATGCCGGCGGTCCTGTCGAATAGCCGTGGGCAACGGAAGTCCCTATCATTGGGCAAATGTTCTGCAAGGATCAAGGAGCAACGCGAATGCCTACCGCACTGAAGCCATCGACGCCGCTGATCTCACTCTTCGTTCTGTTTGGGTTTTCGAGCAGCAGCTTTCCATTGGCCGCTGCCGACATGCCCTTTTGGCCTCGGTTCGATGGGCCGAATGGAGATCGTATCTCGACGGAAACCGGACTGATGAAGAAATGGCCTGAATCGGGGCCCAAGTTGCTCTGGACCGCAGAAGGAATCGGACTGGGATTCGCAAGCGTCACAATTGCCGATGGCTTGATATACACAGCCGGGGATGTCGACGATGCCAATGTGATCACGGCCATGAACATGGACGGCCGGATTCAATGGCAGGTCAAGAATGGCACGGCCTGGACAGGATCGGGGCCGGACGGCGCCCGGGGAACTCCAACGGTTGACGGCGATCGCCTGTACCACGAAAACGCACACGACCAACTGATCTGCCTGGATGCCAAATCCGGTGAGAAGATCTGGAGTGTGAACATCGCTTCGGAGCTTCAGGGCCGACGAGGCGGGTATGGGCGTGCCGAATCATTATTGATCGACAGGGACCATGTCATCTGTTGTCCGGGCGGCGCGCACGCCATGGCGGCCCTGGACAAGAAGACCGGTCGAACTGCCTGGAAGTCACCCAGTGCTGGCGAGCCAGCCGGCTACGCTTCGCCGATTGTGGCCGAGTACCAGGGACTGCGCATGATCCTGACAATGTCTCAGAAGTCTCTGATCGGTGTGAACGCCGACACGGGCGATCTGCTGTGGCGGTTCGAGCACTACACGCCGCGCTATGTGGCCAACTGCGTCACGCCGATCTACCACGACAGCCACATTTTCATAAGCGGTGGATACGGCAAGGGCTCTGTGCTGCTGAAAACCCATGTCAACGGCCAAAAGGCAACGGTAGAGCCGGTGTGGCGCACCGAGAATCTCGACAATCGTCACGGCGGCGTCGTTCTATGGAATGGCTACCTTTACGGCGCGTCTCATTCAAACAACAACGCCAAATGGGTTTGCCTGGACTGGCAAACCGGCCAGATGATGTATGCCGAGCGAGGCGTGGGCCAGGGGTCCTTGGTCGTCGCCGACGGTGTGCTTTATACGATGAACGAACGCCGCACTGTCGGATTGGTCGAGGCCACACCGACAGGCCATGTCGTCATCAGCCAATTCAAAATTCCCGAAGGCGGCGAGGGGCCCACCTGGGCCCACCCGGTGGTTTGCGGTGGCCGCCTCTACATTCGCCACGCCGACTGTCTGTACGCGTATGACGTACGAGCGGAGTGAAGCAGTGTCTGGTTCTGTCCTCAATGCTCCACTCGTGGATTTCTTCTGGCCGGCTGGTCGGTTACGATATTTGGAGCACTTTGCTTTCGTAAAGCGGTCACAAGGAGATTCCCATGCAAAGAATGACAGCTTTTCTGAGCGTATCTGCGGCGGCCCTGTTGTGCTGCGTCGTCGTTGTGCCCGGCCGCGCGGCTGCTGAGACGGTGACGATCAAACAGTCCGACGACCGTTTGAGTGTACAAATCGACGGCGAACTGTTCACAGAGTACATCTTCCGCGGTCATTCGCGGCCAGTGTTGTTCCCCATCATCGGTCCGAATGGGCTGAGCATGACACGTAGTTGGCCGATCAAAGAGGGCGTTCCGGGAGAATCGCACGATCACGTGCACCAGAAGCCGATGTTCTTTGCCTACGGTTGGGTGAACGGCGTGAACTTCTTCGCGGAAGCTGCGGATTCCGGCAAGACCGTGCACGACAAGTTGCTGAAGGTGGAAAGCGGTTCCGAGCGTGGACTGATTCAAACCACGAACAACTGGGTTAGTGCGGACGGCAAGATCATCTGCACCGACACGCGGACGCTGTGTTTCCAGGCAGTGCCGGGCGGACGGGCTATCGACTGGGAGATCACACTACACGCGTCGCACGGCGAATTGACGTTTCGTGACGACAAGCACGGCATCATGGCGATTCGCACGCATCCGAACCTCCGTTTGGACAATGCCCCAGACCGTGGCGTGACCACGGCCAATGGCCAGGCCGTCAACAGTGAAGGGGTCAGTGGGAAAGAGGTGTTCGGCAAGCGGGCCAAGTGGATCGACTACTGGGGAAAGATTGATGACAGAACGGTCGGCATTGCCATCTTCGATCATCCGGACAACCCGCGACATCCCACGTGGTGGATGGCCCGCGGCTACGGATACGTGGCTGCCGATCCGTTCGGGGCACACGCGATCGGCGGCGAGCCACCCGGCACCGGCGACATGACGATTCCCGCAGGAGAATCAATCACGTTCCGCTACCGGTTCCTGTTCCACGAGGGCGATCCCAAGCAAGCGAAGATCGCCGAGCAATACTCCCAATATGCCACGCCATCAGAGTAGGTGCCGCTTGCCGAGCGGCACCGGGCAGGAGTGGTGTGGCACGGCTTACTCGTAAGCCGTGTCTGCCCACGGCCGAAAAGACGCTGCCAACGAGTAGGCAGTGCCACACAGATCCAGTTCTTGTGCCGATCTCCGCGCCTCAACCAACCGCCGGGATGTTTCATTCTGGCGCAGTAACCCAATAGTTGACGTACTTGGTGGGATCGGTTCCGTTGAGGTATTCCTCGACGTTTGTGTAGCCGTCGTCGTCCGGGTCAAGCCGACTGTCACCCGCATCGGCCGGGTTCAAACCGTGGGTCTTCTCCCAGGCGTCCGGCATGCCGTCCTGGTCGCTGTCCGCGGGGGCAGTGCCTGGGGCCAGTTCGGGCCAGCCGCCGACCTCGTCAACCGTACGGATGAACTTGCCTTTGCCGGTGCGGACGTCTTGGACCAGACGTCGGTCAACGGCGTCCCGTTGTGGCTTGCTGGCGCCGGCTTCGGCTAGGACGCGCTCCAAGGCCACTTCGGCCGAGTCTGTGATCACTTTGGGATATGAGAACTCGTTGGCTGCTCGGCTGAACCTGGCTTTCTCATGGTAGTTGGTGAACACGGCCCATCCTTTATCGACGCCGTCCAGTATGCCGTTGTTGGTGTCGTCGTGCAGGTTGCCCGACTGGTAGATCGTGGCTTGGTCGCCTCCGCGGTAAATCGTGCCGGATCCCTGGGGGCCTCGGATCCAGTAGTTGTTGACGCAGTTCAATCGCAGACGCCCGACGTTGTCCGGGCCCCAGCGGTCAGGATACAGCTTGTGCCAGTTGGTGCCCCCGTGACCATCGCCTCCGTTGTAGATGACGTTGTTGCGCCAGTCGCAGTGGTTGGCCCGGTCGCGGTAACTGCCGGCGAACGGGTTGCGGCTGCGGTTGTGGGCGTACAGGTTGTGATGGAAGCTCATGTGGCACTCGACGCTGGGCCGCAACAGCGAGCCGCAGTTGTGTGTCGTGACGCCTTCGCTGACGATCGACCATTGAACCGTCACATTGTCGACCGACCCGGTGACCGAGAGCACTTCGTCGGTTCCCCAGGACGCTGAGACGCGGTCCAGAATGATGTTGCTGGCGACCGGCCGGTCCGGGTCGTTCTTGTCCAGCGGATGGTAGATGCTCACCGCATCCACCGCGCCTGGGGCGCCTGCCTGCTCGCCCAGGCGGCAGCGGATGTACCGCACGATGAGGTGATCGGCCTGCGGAATCAGAGATCCATTCTTCAGCGTGATTCCGCCGCCCGGTGCCGTCTGGCCGGCGATCGTGCAATAGGGATTGCGGATCGGCAGCGGCCCACCCAGATCAATCGTCCCGCCGACGGCGAAGACCACGATCCGCGGGCCCTCCGCCTCGACCGCCTCGCGGAGACTCCCCGGCCCTCGACCGTTCAGATTAGTGACGACAAACACTTTTCCATCGCGCCCACCGCGGCTGAACATGCCGAAGCCCTCGGCCCCGGGGAACGCCGGTAGCTGTTTGCCTGGAGTGGATTCGTCGCTAGCGATGGCCGGAAGCTGGAGGACCGCCATCACAAGGGCAGTCGTTGTGAAGCCCAGAATTCGACGGCCATAGGACGAACGACTCGGGACGAAACTCGCTTGGTTGTTCATGGGCTCACCTCCGCGTGCATGTAGCGTCACTTGACCAACAGCCTACATCGAGCGGACGCTTCCCACAAGCTTCTACGCTTCGTCCGGACCTTCGGCCAGAAGAAGAGTCCCTGATGAGGCAGGCCCATTCGTCGTCTCCCTGAATTCGTTGGACACATCTCCTTTGCCACGCCACCACAAGATATCCAACGAATTTAAGGAGACGACGAATGCGAAAACGGTCAGATCCACGCGAGTTGTAGACTGCGCAGGAAGACCATCCTAAGATAATTGGCATTGAACCGTGACCGAACAGAAACCTCTTGACCGGCAAAAGGAGACTCCAGATGAAGTACTTGGTGAATCTTGTTACCTTGCTCCTGCTTGTATCTTTGGCATCTTCCGCGTTCAGTCAGCAGCCTCAACAGCTCGCCGAAAAAGCATCGGACGCCGATGTGGACGTGAAAGCGATCAAAGAATGGATCAAGCGATATTGCGCCACCGTCACCGCAGGCGACATCGACGCCTATCGGGCCTTCTGGACCGAGGATGTTGTGTGGCTACCTCCGAACGGGCCAACTGTAAAGGGCATCGAAGCGTGCATGGAGCACAACCGACCGTATTTCGAGGACTACGAATCGGTTGAAACAATGTCAGTTGAGGAAATCAAAATAGGCAATCCCGTCTCGTTTGTGCATGTCAATTACACCTGCGTGGGAACACCCAAAGCAAAAGGCGAGCCCTTCGAGGAAGACGGCAAAGGCATCTTCATCCTGAAACGCAAGCCGGATGGGTCCTGGGTATCGACTCACTGCGTTTGGAACAGCAATATTCCCCTCCCTGAATAGGAGACTGTTACTGCATCGAAACAACAGCCACTTCGTAAACGTCCAAGCGGGGCACGACGAATGTCACGAAGCCCTCTTCGCAAGCATGCGCGACCTTCAGGTCTTTTTCGCGTCCCGGAGTCGCCAGAACCACGCTCTTCACGCGGCGTCCGTCCGGAATGCGGAGTCGCACCGAGATGTCTTTCGCGGGATCGGCGTCACGATAGTTGATCAGATGGACGAACCGCTGATTGCCCCGCTCGGTCAGTTCTGCACATACGCCCAGCAAACTGTCCTCGGTGGCTCCGCTTTCCGGAGAGCTTGCTTTGGTTGAGAGCCCGAGCGATGGCTTCTGATCTAACGCGCGATCCACGGCTTGGGCCATGCTCTCGCCCGCCTCCACGCGAATTACCTGCTCGGCCGGCAGATCGGCCAGCGCCGGCTTCTCGCGTTGGAACATCCACTCGTCATGTGTCGCCAGCGAGCCCGTCACGCATGGACGGCCACCCGCTTCGACGAACTGCTGCACATGCGCTGCCTGCTCGTCCGACATGGCTCCGCATCCGGCCAGGACAAGCACCCGATAGCGGTCCAGTTCAGCGAGATGCTGGTCGCTGATGATCTGGAAGCAGGCCCGCCCGGCAATCAGTTCGTCCACGGCACGGTTCGTCAGGCTTGCGAACTCCGCCGGTCCGAACACCTGCGAAGGGAAGCTCCGCAGCACGGCCACGTCCGCCACCACGTCCGTGTCTCGGAACAATTCGCGGCGATTCCGGTAGAATTGGACGAAGGGCACTGTCTCGGGATCGAGCGGTTTTCCGTGCGACCCCGGGTAGTCCGAAAGCTCGCCATACTCGAACCAGCAAATGCAGCCCAGGCAGTCGAGATTGAACGCCATTGCTTCGGCCATCTGCATCGGGTTGCGAACGTAGCGGAAGACCATGTTGTCCATGCGCCGGGCCAGCTTGTACGTTGGGATGGCGGTCTGCAGTTTCCCGTTCTGGAAGCCGCCGATGAACCCTTCATTCCAGGTCGCCTCGCCGCCTTCGAACAGGCTCCCGTGATCCACCGGCGGGTTGATTCGCGCTCGCAAACCTCCCGGATTGCATTCCATGAGCACGTCCTTTCGCAGGCTGCGTGCATAGCGGCTCATTTCATGGTACGAATCGGTCAGCGAACGACAGCGGAAGTCCCGCCAAGCGTGCTGGAGAAAGGCGTTCGGGTGATCCCTCTTGGGAGGCGTCGCCTCGTCCACGTCTTCCAGGCCCATCAGCTTCAGTTGTTTCGGCGTGAATGTCTCCGCCAGGTATTTGCGAAATCGTTCAGTCGAGCAGGCGCCGTAGCCAGGCCCGCGAGCGTAATTGTCCAGGTGGACCAGATCGACCCCGATATCGTTAACCGCGAAACGTATGAGCTTCTTGTAGAAGTCGATGGCATCCGGATGGTTGCGATTCCAGTAGTAACGGTATGTCGCACTCCCGTAAGTTCGCGGCTTCCCGTCTTCGTCGAGCAAGACCCACTTTTTGGCCTCCGGAACCTCTTCGAACAGTGTTTCCCAAATGAAGGCGCCGCTGTAGGTGTAGGTGCCCACGTGGAGGCCCGCCTTGTGACAACGTTCTGCAAAGTCGACAGCATCGGTCATGCTGTCGCGCTCCAGTTTTAGCCCGCCGCCCTTGTAGCAGTGGGTCATAACGAAAGTGACGCCCAGGGCCTTGAGACGCCGGATCATCTCGTCGCTGTGTTCCCGTCGATACGCAGCGGTTTGTTCGGCCGTTGGCGTGTAGCCGGGGCTCCCGTCGCGCCGCACGCGAAACGGAAACGACTCCCAACTGCCGGCCATGACCAGGCCGTCCTTCGAGAGCCATTCGGGCCGATCGCCTCTGGGCAGCGTCAACGTCTCAGCCTGACTCACGCTGGTGAGAGTCAAGACTAGAACCGTGATTACCAGGTGCAGATGTCGCATGGTTTCGCACTCCAGGTCAGAGTCTCGTTCGGCAACATTCCCTTGCCGTGCATGCATTCTTTGTAAGACGGACTTCCGAGTCCGTCCACGGCTCGGGTCCTTTGAGATTCTAGACATCCCGGTTGACCACCGCAACTGTTCGCGACCGTTGGGCTTCCCGCCTTGAACGAGCCGACATGGTTTGCAGCGGATCACCGTGCTCTTCACTCGAGATGATCGTCGGCACGGGCCGCCACGTTTCGTTCCTCTGTTCTTCGAGGAACGCACGGCGAAAATCGAAAAAGTTGCCGTTTGGGCTAATCGTCTGGCGTGCTGTGGACCCGGAACGGTTACAATCAAGAAAATGAGACGGCGTGCAATCGGAACACAAGTTGCTCGGCCGGGAGCACCCGCGGCTGGAAGCAGAGGGAAGGAGATCCTACCGACCATGAAATCGTTGCCCATCGTCATCGTATCGTCCGTACTGTTGTCGCTGGTCATGTTTTGCTCGTCGGCAAGCGGCGCCGAGCCGCCGAGACTTTTGTATCTGGGCACAAACAGTCAACTGCAGAGGCCCAAGCCGATACCAAAAACGAAGCCGGTGTACGTCAAGAAGAACACCTGGCACGAGACTATGCGAGCGTCGTTGGAGGCTACGCTCGGATCGACGGTCGAACGGGACCGCGCCGCCCGGCCCAGTGGGTTCCAGCCAGCGATGCTCCCGCTCACGGCCGATGTGGAAACGGTGCAACTCGAGCTTCGTGTCGAAGGTGTGGAGCGGCTGTACTTCGCCGCACTCGGCCGCCAGCCGGAAAACGGAGCGGCGCATTTCTTGAGCCCGCGGGTGTTCGACAAGCAGGGCGATTCCGTCGAACTGAAACTCGACGGTGCAATGGTGATGGGAAAGGTCGATCCCCGTACAGCCAGGGCCGTGGAGGTGAAGATCGACGGTACGACGTATCGTGGCTTTGCGCTCTCGCCCGGCGAAGTCGGCTTCAAGCTGGATGGCAAATACGAACGTTTGGAAGTGTCCGTCTGCTACCGACCGGAGAGAGGGCTGCCTCCGCACGCGGCCATCGACTCCCGGCCGATCGTGACCCGAGCGTTCGAGAGTCAACGAGTCCAGGAAGCGCTCTTCGACCTGGTTGCCCAAGACTTCCGCGATCGGCAATCGCAGATCGAAATGGAGATGGAGCGACATGACGGGATTTGGAGCGAATTCGCCCCGAACTTCGACGGTGCCCCAGATGGGTACTATCTCACGCGCGCCTGGCAGCGATTGGAGTTCGCTCGCAAAACGCTCGACTTCGTGCAACGGACAGTGCCTCGACCTGACATGGCTGCGGAACTTAAGACCCTCGGCCAGCGCATCGAGCGGGCAGCCAAAGACCGAGATTCTCCCGCGGGCAGAGACCTCTTTGCCAGGGCGGTCGATCTCAGACGCCGGATCATCTTCTCGCACCCCACGTTGGATTTCGAACGACTGCTGCTGACAAAACGGCCTACCCCGGCACTCAGCGCGCCGGGGGATAACTACTACGGGATGAATAACGGCACGGGGCCGGGGTTGGTTGTCCTGGACCAGTGGAAGACCGACCGACTGAAAGAAACAGTGTTGGTGGAAGGCAAGTTGCCGCCGGGCTGCGCGATGCATCCGGACTTGTCGTTCGACGGCAGGCGGGTGGTGTTTGCCTACGCAGATCACACGCCGCCTCGCGACCTGTGGCAATTCTTCCTGTACGAGATCAACGTCGATGGCACGGGCCTGCGGCAGATTACCGGTACGGACAACGATCCGTTGGCTGGGGCCGGCGGCAGGATGACTGTGATGTCGGAGGACTACGATCCCTGTTACTTGCCCGACGGTGGATTTGCCTTCATCTCGACTCGCAACCAGGGCGGCGTGCGATGTCATAACGGCGGGCGTTATTGTCCCACGTATCTCCTGTATCGCTGCGACGCCGACGGGTCGAATATCCGCCAGCTCTCTTTCGGTGAAGCCAACGAATGGGATCCGATCGTGATGCCCGACGGGCTGATCCTTTGGACTCGCTGGGACTACATCAACCGGCCGGTGATCCCGACGCTAGGCCTGTGGACCATCCGGCACGACGGTACGGCGGCCGGTCACTACTTCGGCAACTACACGCCGAACCCCTGTCGGATCTGCCAGCCGAGGCCCATACCCGGCTCGCACAAGATCGTTGCCACGACGGCCGGGCACCACACGATCCATGCCGGGTCGTTGATTCTGATCGACCGCCAGATCGCCGAGGACGGACTGGAGGCCATCACGCGCCTGACGCCGGAGGCGACCTTTCCGGAATCAGAGGTCCATTCACCGGTCAGTTACAGCAGTCCGTATCCGCTCAGCGAAGACCTGTTCCTGGTCGCGTTCTCTCCCGATCCGTACCCCGGGGTCATGTCGCAAGTACCGCAGCACGACGCTTACGGGATCTATCTGATCGACACGCTGGGCGGGCGCGAGTTGATCTATCGTGCTCCCGAGATTTCCTGCTTCGCTCCCATGCCTGTCCGGCCGCGACCGATGCCGCCCGCGCCCTCTTCGGCAGTAGCCGGCAAGGAAACGCAAACAAACGGCATCTTCTACCTTCAGGACGTCTATCAAAGCAGCCAGGACATCCCCCGCGGCACGATCAAGCGGCTCCGCGTCAACGAACTGATCCCCCAGCCCACTCAACGTGTGCCCTATTCCAGCGCCGTGAGGTTCGAGGTACTGAAGCGGGTGCTCGGCACCGTGCCCGTAGACGAAAGCGGCTCGGTCGCGTTCGAGGCTCCGGCCGGCGTGCCGCTGCAATTCCAGGCATTGGATCAGAACGGCATGGCGGTGATGACCATGCGGACGTTTACCCATTTGCAGCCGGGCGAGAAAGCGAGCTGTGTTGGCTGCCACGAGCCCCGCACGTCGAGCCCCGTGACCGGACCATCGCCAGCCGCCGGGCAGGTTGTCTTGAAATTGGATCCTACGGTCGGCCCTGAGTATCCAGGAGGCCTCAGCTTCGCCAAGACCGTGCAACCGGTGCTCGACCGTTACTGCATCGACTGCCACGGCTTGAAGGAAACCGCCGGCGAAGTCGATCTGCTCGGCACAATCGACGCTACCGAAGAGAACGTGGCCAGGACCTTTCACCAACTGCTTCCCAGCATCGCCTATGCATCGTTGACGCGAGGCGGCCGCTGGGTAAAGATCGCCCAATACGGCGGCGAAACCTGGTACAGCCAGCCGAGAGACTATTTCGCTCACGGCGGCACGCTGGCCGGACTGCTGCTTGAGGGCCACGAGGACGTCGATCTTGACCCCGAGAGCCGCCAGCGGATTTTCGACTGGCTCGATCTAAACGCCCCGTTCTACGGCACCTATTCCTGGAACAAGGACGAGTGGCGACGGCCGAATCCAGAGGGCGAGCAAGCGCTGCGCGCACACATACGCCAGCGATTTGGTGACGACTTGGCCGGGCAGCCGTTCGCCTCACTGGTCAACGTGGCGTTGCCGAGCGAGAGCCGTATCCTGAAAGCGCCGTTGGCGATCGAGGCTGGCGGTTGGGGACAGATCGAGCATGGTGGCTGGAAGAGCACCGACGATCCGGACTACCAGAAGATGGCTCGGCTCGTGCAAGCAGCCATCCAACCTTTGCCCTACCACGACATCGCCGGCACCTGCGGCCGCGACGAAGACTGCAGGTGTCTGAGTTGCTGGGTCCGTAAGGTGCAGAAAGACCGGCAGAGGCGAATCGCCGCCAACGATCGGCGAGGGTCTCCGACCCCGCCGTCCGTTAGACCGTAGGTCTCCAATTCTTGCGGACGAGGTACGGTCGCAGTTTGTGGCTCGGTCGGGAAACCGGCCACAACACCGTGGAGGAAACGTGGAAATGAGACCGACCAGATGGGTCCGGGACGTCCGTATCGCGGTTGCCGTTCTGGGGTCGCTGCTGTGCCTTGACCGAGCGCTGCCGGCGGAAGACGGAAAGCTCGATGAGCCATTTCAACCCTGGGTCAAGTTGGGCCGAATTCTGCAGCCGGGTTTTGCGGGTGACCGATCCACGGCTCGCGTTTCCGCCCCCTGTGTTATCAAGCTCGACGACCGACGACTGCGGATGTACTTCTGGACGTTAGGCAAGGGGAAGCATTACATTTTCGCGGCCGAATCTTCTACGGACGATCCCACTCGCTGGAAGCTTGTTGGCGATGGGCCCATGCTGGGGCCATCGGCCGAGGGCAATATTCGCAACGGGGGATCGAGCTTTCCCTGGGTGGTTGCCCAAACCGATGGGCCGTGGCTGATGTACATCGGCACTTGGGGTTCGTGGGCGGCGCCCGGCGAATTGTCGAATCGCACGTCTCTGGCCACCAGTGACGACCAAGGCATTACGTGGAAGGTCGTGCGCGAGCCTCTGTTGCCGCTGGGGCCAGCCGGCTCGTTCGACGCCGGTTTGACCGGCTCGGTCTGCGTGCTGCGGGATCGTGCGAATCTGTATCGTATGTGGTACACGGCCGGTGAGCGTTACGAGATGTTCGGAAGCCACAAGCGGGGCATTGTGCACATCGGTTATGCGACCTCGTGCGACGGTTTCACGTGGCAGAGCCACCCTCAACCTCTGCTATCGCCGCGTCTCGACCAGGTAGAACTCTTTGAGGCGGTTGTCTCAAAGCCTTCGGTGCTGGTGATCGACGGCGCGTATCACATGTGGCTGAGCGTTTTTTCCATGCAAGGCCGCGGCTATCGCCTGGGCTACGCCCGCTCTACAGACGGCATCCACTGGCAGCGGGCCTTAGACCAAGAAATCCTGTCTCTCTCCCCCGGTGAATTCGATTCTGTCAACCAGTCGTACCCGCACGTGATCGAAGTCGGCGACGAGTTGTGGATGTTTTATGTCGGCAACAGTTTCGGAGCCACGGGAATTGGGTTGGCGAGGATGAACAAGTCGGCGCTGAACTGACGCAGGATGCCCGAGCAGATGGTTCATGAAAGAACGAAGACTCTTTCGGAAAAGCGTTGGGGTCTTCCTCAGCAGCGTACAAAACAAGCGCGACAGATGGTGATTAGGCGAACGAAAAGCACCAGGAACGGCACATCTCAACATTCAACGTAGGGGGACGAAATGTTGATCACTACAGGCAAGACCTGCTCGGACATGCGAGGAACGGAACGGTTTCGAAACGTCCGTTTCGCGTTTGCCATTCTCGGTTCGCTGCTGTGCGTTACCCGAGTTCCGGCGGCGGAAAGCGGTCCAGCAGAAAGACCTGTGTTGCGGGTGCCATTGACGGATTCCAAGCCGATGGTAGACGGGAGGCTCGATGACCCGTGCTGGAAAGATGCGGCAATGACAGGTCCTCTCAAGGCCACGCGGGCACAAGCCAGGAAGTCGACAACCGAGGCATTCATCTTGCGCGACGCCGACCATCTCTACGTCGGGGTAAGCTGTTCAAGGAAGGAAACGGAGAAGGAAGAGGCCAAGCCCAAGAAGCCCTCGAAGGAAGTGGAAAGCGTCGAGCTACTGATCGACTCGAACTGCGATCGAAATTCATGCTACCTGATCCAGATTGCCAATGAGGGCGGAGGAAAGACATCTTGTTCCTACAACGAACTTGACCCACCGTGGCACGATCGCACTTGGCAACCGCCGTTCAAGGCCGTTGCGGCGACGGGCGCGGATGGGTGGACCGCTGAGTTCGCTTTTCCGTTGATCATCTTCAACAAGAACAAGACGCTCGCGTCGAAGATCGGGTTCAATATCCGCCGGTTCGGCATGCCCGGCGGTGAAACTCACTGCTGGCACGGCGCGTTTACGAATCCCGGTGATGCGGGAATGCTGACGGACGTCCCGGCGCTGGATAGTCTCCCGCACCCCGACTATGTGAAACTTGACTGGTTGTACCGCGCCACGACGAAAGCGAAGAGGGCGTTTCTGGCCGAAGAGGAAGGGCGGCGGATACAGCTTGGTCCCGGTTCCGCTCACCCTGGTACGACCGGCGAGGTGAAGCTGGAACTGGAGGGGTTCCTGCTGGCAGGCGATCCACACGCGCGGGGCATCATCTGGGACATCGCCGTTGATCAGAAGAACGGGCAGCTTTACGTGCTCTCCGATCCAAGACCGGTTCGAGAGGCGCCCGAGCTGCGGATTTTCGACCGACGGGGCAAGTACCTGCGGACGATCATGCCGTTCAACCCAACCTTGCCGCGCTCGAGTGTACGGGATCTTTGCTGGAAGATGGCGCGAGAAGGCAAAACGGATTTGGTCATCCCGAAGATGTTCGAGACGCTCTGCGGTTCGCTTTCCATGTATGGCGCTTGGTGGAACCTCCCGCAGAAGATAACGCTGGCGCCCAACGGCGACCTGATTCTGTCCAATATTTACCGGGGGATATTGTGGAGAATGAGACCTGATGGAGGTTTGCCGCAGGAGGGATGGACGTCGGCTTACCATGATGTGCGAAACGAACCGTTCGAAAGCACCGTTTTGACACAGAACTTCTGGAAGGTTCAGGGGCTGAAGAACTACATGCCCTTTCAAATACTCAGGTATCCCTACTTCTGTTTTGACCCCAACGGCCTTCTGTACGTCTCGGACGGCCAGACCTCCCGTCCAACAAGACAGTACGGTTACCACTGGGAAGTCGGTGAAGAAGGTGGTAGCTACCACTGGGAAGCGAATGGAGACGAGGGGCGAGGAGCGTACGTATGGAAGTGCCGGCTGCACTCGAGCGTCAAACTTGAAAAGCCGAGTTCATTTGGCGGTTTCGCCGAGCCGAGCGGGCTGGCCCTTGACGGCGACAATCTGATCGTGGCGGATGCCGGAAACGACCGGCTGCAAGTGCTTGGAGAAGACGGCCGCCCGGTCGCTTCGATCACGCACTACGAACACGAAGGAAAGCAAGACCCAATTTGCGGTCCAACCGCGTTGGCGATCGACCATGAGAAATGCATCTACGCGCTCATTGCGTCGGAGAAAAGACCTGCGGACCCGCGAGTCGAACGCACATTGTCATCATTGCGTCAGGCTGTCGTTGCCGAGGCACGCAAACCTCCGGAGGCCCCCAGGCGATTGATCAAGCTGAAGAGCTGGCAGGAGCCCAGACTGCTGGCCGTTTCCGAGCCGCTTGATCCGGACGTACTGCAAATCGCCGTGGATGCCGGAGTAACGCCGCCGCTGGTGTGGGTGGCCAATGGTGTCGGCCCGGGGAGCCTGCTGCAATTGGCTGGCAACGATCTCTCGGTGAAGGCCAAATGGGTAGACAATGGCGAGACGCTCTCGTACCCCAGGCAGAGCGGCAACCAGCCCTTACTGAACATCGACCCGCAAACCGGCCATCTCTATGTCGAAGACGATTCCAACTACCGCATCAAACGGTACGGGACGGTTTACCGGCTTGATCAAGAGGGGAACGTGCTCAAGAAGTGGCCGCCTCTGTTCTTCGACGCCAGAGATTTGAAGATGACCTCGCCTTGGGGAGCGTTGAATTATGAGCGCCATTTCCGCTGTCCGGATGAGCCGCTGTTTATCGACTCCATCTTCGGAAAAGACAGCAGGATTTATCGGTGGAAACTGGGGAAGACCGGAGTGGAAATTCTGCGATTCGACCGCGCGGGGAAACCGATACGGTTTGAGGCTACGGGAACGAATTCTTTGTTCGTCGACCACACAATGCAGGTGAACTTCTGGCACGACGTATATCACGGCATGGACGTTGACCAGCACGGAAACGTCTACTATGTGGCCAAAGTGGACGTCGACGCCAAATCGCGGCCCATAAGTGCATACAACGCCTTGCGCCGCCAGGTGAACGTATACGACGCGGACGGGAACTTGAAGAAGAAAGGCCTGCTCGTTTTGGAATGCGTGCGAGGCCTCCAGGTCGACGATGAAGGGTACTTGTATGCCCTTCACCGGCCTGCCGAAAGGCCGTGGGAAGACTATCTTGCTCTGTCAAGATTCGCTCCATCCGGAGGCGAACCGCTCTGGACTCGGCGATGGGACGGCTACATCGGACAGGCCGAAGCGATCTTTGCGCCTTGCCATTGCATTACATCGCGCCAGCACCAGACGCTGGACGGCAAAGGCTATTTGTACGCCGCCGGCCAGTACAGTGTTCAAGTGATTGACTGCCGTACGGGCAAGCTGGTCGGCGAATTCGGAAGCTACGGCAATATGGACTGCAAGGGCAAGGGTAGCGCCTATCCGCACCCCGAGCTTCCTTTCGGAATGATATCCGCCCTGTCCGTTTGGAAAGACCGGCTGTTCGTTGTCGACATGCTGAATCGGCGCATCGTTAAGTGCCGTATTCTCTATGGACAACCGTAGAAGAAAGGGGCTCTGTCGTTCGCGGGTATCCCATCCATTGGAAATTGAAGGCCAAAATCATGTCGAGAAACGTGCTCGCATTCGCGATTCTGTTACTCGCGTTTGGCAGTGTTCGCGGCGAACCGATAGAGACGGATGCGAACCTTGAGCAGGAACGAAACCGGGTAACTCCACGTTTCGACCGTCTCAACGGCGGGGGTGGCTGGGGACACGCGGTCGATGGGCTGCGGGCAAAGGTCCTTAGACCGGCAGGCCGAAAGAAGATTGGCGAAGCGGTTCCCATCGTGCTGATCCTCCGTAACGACGGTACCTCCGGCTCGCCACAGGGTACTGCGGTTCTCGGGCCCCGTTTGTTTCTCCGTGTCTCTCGGAACGAGTGGGTGAAGTCCCTCATTGTCCCCGTGCACCAACTCAACCCGGAGTCTTACCTTTCCTTGGAAAAGGGGGAAGAATTCACATATGCGGCGGACCTGGCTCGACTCGTCGACCTGAGTGTGCCCGGTGAATATCTCGTCATCGGCGGCTATGACAGTTCTGCCGCCACCCGTTTCCCCAGTGCCTGGAAGGGCAGCAAAGTCATTTCACCGCCCTATGGCACAATCACGCTGGTCAAGGGCGATGCCGCGCCGGCCCGCCCAAGCCGACCCCGGAAGCGGCACCAGACGCAGGAAACGGAGTGGGGCCAGCAGGTACGCGGCCTGCGGGTCAAGCTCGCTGTGCAGACCGGGTCCCACTCAATTGGTGAACCCATTCCGGCGACGGTGACCATCGACAACCTCGGCACACCTGATCATGCAGACGGTGCCGCACAACTCTTCCCTCACTTGGACATAGTCGTTCGGCGGGCGGGCTGGGAAAAGCGGGTCCGCGTTCGCCTGAACATCGAGAACAGGGTCCGGATCAAGAAAGGCGAAATCTCTACTCATTCCTTGGACCTGTCGAAGACGGCGGACCTCGATGTGCCGGGAGAATACACCGTTTCGGCCGGACACTCAAATCATGATTTGACTGACATAGGTGATTGGATGGGCAACGTCTACTCGCCGTTTCAATCCGGAGTTATTGTCGTCGCAAGCGAGAAAAAGGCAAGAGCTTGCTACCACGGCGGGCCCTGGCGTGGTTTGGGTAGATCAGCATCCGGGGAGGGACTCAGTGGCGGCAGGGTGTCGAACAGCCAGATACTATCGCGTTTGGTTCAATTGGCGGTCGACTCCTCCGACCAGCCGCCCATTGCTTGGAGTAGCTGTGTCCCAGACAATCGGCCGCACGTCTACTATGCTTTCCTCCCAAACAAACGAGTGAAAGCCGCCGGGAGTGAAAGACCGAGCAGTCGTCCGCCGTCGCAGACATCCCTTTGGGGCGTGCGGCAGCATGGATTGCAGTGCCGAGTGAAGACGCCGGTCCAGATCGAGCAAGGGATGCCTGTTGAGGCTACGGTCGAACTTCGTTGTGACCCAAAGGGGCTCGATACGGGAGTCAAACGGCTCAACGTCTTTCTTCCCGCCGCGTTTCTCAGTTTGTCGCTGTCGAACGAGAAGACCGGGAAGGTCCACACCATTCGACCCTACGACCCAACCTCCGGTATGCCGGTAGACGATTCAGGGAAAGCCGTTTGCCCGCTGGATGGGTCTCCGTTGAAACCGTGGCAAGTCCGCTTTCCGCTGGTCAGTCTTTACAGAGACATTCAGCCCGGCGATTACGAATGCCAGATCACGTATTCGTTTCCCGAAAAGCGGACTGAGTGGTGGCGCGGGGATGAAACGAAATGGAGGAATGCCGGTTTTTGGCACGGCACGATCAGTTCGGGCAAGTTTCGAATCGACCTCCGCAAAGAAACACCGAAGGCCAGGACGTACCTGCTCCCCAAACGCCTGCGTCTCGAGAAGAAACCAATGAGGGTTCGAAGCGAGAAGGATGCACCAATCGTACCGGTACCGATCGTCTGGTTTGCGAAGGACGATGCACAAGAGGTGACCGTGCCCGTGAGGAACGGGCACTTTGTGGGGACTTACATCTACGAAAACGGGCGAGAAGGGCCATTCAGTCTCCGGGGTGGTACACCGCGGCCCGATGCCACGATCCACGGTTGGTACCAATACAAGGGAGGAGACAAGACGGCCGCGTTTGAATTCGAGCTATTCGAAACGGCCGATGTACCGAAGCACGCATGGTTCCCCGGCCCCGGTTCAGGCGGGTACCGAGTCCTGTGGAAGAAGACGTTCACGATTTCGTTTACCGAAGAATCGTTCCGCAAACAGCCGGTCGTCGCCTTGGGTCTTTCCGGATCCAACGTAACCGATGCACGCCTAGCGATTGTGGAAGAGATGTCCCTGCTGAAACGGCTTTCTCTCGGTAAGAATGAGATCACCGACGAAGGCCTGAAGTATCTCCAGGGCTTGAAACATCTCGAATCACTGTATCTCCACGACAACAAGATTACGGATGCGGGTTTGGTGCGTTTGAAGGGGTTGACGAATCTGAAAACGCTGTACCTCTCCGGCTCGCGGATCACCGACGCGGGGCTTCGGCATCTGGAAGGCCTGACCAGTCTCAAGACGTTGAGACTCGATCGCACCGGGGTCACCGACGGCGCTGCAAGCAACCTGAGGCAAATGCTGCCCACGTGCACGATTGAAGAATAAACGAAAAACGCGGTCGAGTTTCACTGGCGATCGCGGTGCTGCCGACCTGATGAGATGAGTAGGCTGGAACAAGCGAAGCGCAGTTCCGGCATGGATCGGCGTGGCGGTAATAAGATGTGGGATCGGCAACAAATACGCGCCGGAACTGCGCGGACTTGTTCCGGCCTACCGAGTTGGACGGAAAAGGCTATCTGTACGCAGCCGGCAAGTACAGCGTTCAGGTGATCAATTGCGAGACGGGAAAACTGGTCGGCGAATTCGGAAGCTACGGCAGCATGGACTGCAAGGGCAAGGGTAGCGCCTATCCGCACCCCAAACTTCCTTTCGGAACCACATCCGCCCTATCCGTCTGGAAAGACCGCCTGTTTGTTGTGGATGTGCTGAACCGACGCATCGTCAAGTGCCGTATTATCTATGGACAAGCGGAGAAGAAAGGGGCTTGATCGCACCTCTGCCCGACGTGGTGGCGTAGCGCAATCGGGATTCGACGTGCCCGTATCCAAGACCCGCCAGTGCTGCGACGCCTCTCGGCGGACTTCTTTTGTGATCGCTCGCTACGGAAGCACGCTCGGACGACCTTTCTTACCTGATCGCGGTCTGGGCCAAAGCTACCATGGCGGTGCCGACGCGGTACGTCGAGGGGCTGACGTAGTTCAGGCCCGCCTGTTCGCAAAACTGCACCGATCCAGCCTCGCCACCGTGCTCGCCGCAAATTCCGATCTCCAAATCCGGTTTAGCCTTCCTGCCGCGCTCGACGCCGATTCTGATAAGCTCCTTGACGGGGGCACAAAGCGTGACGAAGGGGTCGTCGCTTGCCACTTCCAGCAGGATCTCATGGGCAGTATGAGCCCCGATATCGTCGCGGCTATACCCCAGGGCATACTGCGTGAGATCGTTGGTCCCGAAGCTGAAGAAGTCGGCAATCTTGGCAATTTCACCGGCGCCCAGGGCGGCCGCCGGGATCTCGATCATCGTTCCCACTTTCACGGGAACCTGATCAGGTGTCAGACCCTCTTGATCAAGCACCTGGGCGATCTTTGCGTCGATCCCCATCCACCAATTCTCCGCTCCTTCCCTCAAGAGACGCAATTGAGACGCTTTGTCGATCAGGGGGATCATGATCTTCGGCTGGACGGGAATACCTTCCTCCCGCACCCGCGCGGCTGCCCGTACGATGGCCTCGATCTGCATGTCGACGATCTCGGGGTAGCGCAACAACAAGCGGGCACCTCGCATGCCCATCATGGGATTAGATTCATGCAGGGCCTTGAAGCGAGCCTGGATATCCTCTCTGGTTGTTCTGGCCTCTTTGCCACTCATCTTCTGATTCAAGAAGTCAGCCAGTTTTTGCTCGGCTTCTGCGTCGTTCGGCGCGAATTCGTGGAGTGGAGGGTCCAGCAATCGCACGGTAACGGGCTTGCCGGTCATCGCCCTAAAGATGCCCCTGAAATCCGTTTCTTGGTACACCCGCAGATCGGCAAGCACGACTCGGCGGTGCTCCAGCGTCTCTGCCATGATCATTTCCTGGAAGTGGAGGATTCGATCGGCCTCCGGCCCAAAAAACATGTGTTCGGTCCTGCACAACCCGATCCCTTCGGCACCAAACTGAAGCGCCTTCTCGACATCCTCAACGGTGTCCCCATTGGCCCACACGCCGATCCGTTTCCTTTCGCGGGCCCAAGCCAACATGGCCATGAACTCGGGCGTGGGTTCGCCGGGTTTGATTCTGAGCTCGGCCAAATGAACTTCTCCTGTGGTCCCGTCGATTGTTACCCAATCGTTCTCATTGACGAGGTGTTGCTTGCCCTTCGCATCCAGGATGTGGGCGCCGGACGTCTCGGCATTCTTCTCCGGGATGTGGAGCGCACCACAACCGGCCACGCACGGAATGCCCTTTCCTTTGGCAACGATGGCGGCATGCGAAGTATCTCCTCCCACGGCAGTCAGAATCCCTCCGGAAACGTGCATCCCGCGGATATCGTCGGCAGAGGTCTCTGTACGTGTGAGAATCACGTGTTCACCGGCGGCCGCCAATTGTTCCGCTTTCCTGGACGAGAACGCCACCTTGCCGCAAGCAGCTCCCGCCGACGCAGCTACACCCTTGGCGACGGGCTCATGCTTCTCGCGGCCCTCAGGTTCGATCGTGGGTAGGATTGCCTTTGGCACATCGTTCGCTTCGAGCCGCTGCAACGACGTGTCAATGCTGATTCGCCCTTCGGCGACCAGGTCATGCGCGATTTTCACCCCGGCCGCTGGTTGTCGCTGCCCGTCTCGCGTCTGCAGCAGGTAAAGACATCCATTCTCGACGGTGAACTCGACGTCTTGCATATCCGATTCTTGCGCTTCCAGTGTCGCACAATGTCGCACGATCTTGTTGTAGAGATCCTCGTTGTCCACAGCCAACTGGGTAATCTTGTGAGGAGTCCGGATCCCCGCCACCACATCCTCGCCCTGAGCGTTTCTCAAGAAATTGCCGACGAGCCCTTTCTCGCCCGTGTCCGGGTCACGGGAGAACACGACGCCAGTCCCTGAATCGTCACCCGAGTTTCCGAATACCATTGCTTGGATATTGACGGCGGTCCCCAGGAGGCCGGTGAGTCTCTTCTGTTGGCGGTAAGCGATCGCCCGAGGGTTATTCCAGCTCCCATAGACGCGATGGATGGCCATCTCCAATTGTGTCATGGGGTCTTGAGGAAGCTCTGTTATTCCCTTTTGCTGCACGACGTCGTTGATGAAACGCAGTAGGGCGAGCTTCTCGTCCGCCTCGAACACGGCAGCTACATTCCCCGAGGATCGGATGCTCCGGAACTCTGTTTCCGCTTTCTCAAGGCGTTGGGGAAGTTCGACAAGTTCCCTCTCGATGAGTCGCTTGGACTCCGCGACAATTCTCCCTTGTTCGTCGACACCAAGTTTGGCATCGGGGATGATATCACGCATTTTGCGGATGTTATTGTCACTCAATAGCGCCGGTTCCTTTCCGGTTGTCGCATTCTTGATGCGATCTTGCATCACCTCGATGGTGAGGTCGATTCGCTCGACGTTTTCAAACTCTCCGAGCTTGACAAGATCCTCTTTCAGGGCCCGCTCGTACTTCACGGCATTGGCGATCGCCTCGAATTTCTCTCGTTCGACGCCCAACACCACATCGCCAAACATCTGGCAGAAGCGTCGGTAGCAGTCCCAGGCTGCTCGATCGCCGATTCGTTGCGCGAGACCCGCCACCGTATCGTCGTTGATCCCGACATTGAGCACCGTATCCATCATGCCAGGCATACTGACAGCCGCCCCGGAGCGGACGGAAAGCAGCAAGGGTTTCTCTGGGCTGCCAAACACCTGCTCACTCTTGGGCTTTTTCGCCATTTCCTTTTCAAGGTATCTGATACCCTCGGGGATATCCATCTCGAAAAACCCATGTGGGTACTCGCCTTTCTCCGCATAGCACTTGCAGACCTCCGTCGTCCCCGTGAATACAGGAGGGACGGGAATTGCCCAGGACTTCATCTGCTGGAGTCCTAGCCCTTTGCCGCCAATCAACTTCTTGTCCAGCGGAAGATCGCCGTCTTGCATGTAGATGCACTTGTATTGCAGTTGGTGGTTACCCGCCTGAGGCATCGACACGTCCTCCTTAGCCATCATGACGCAAACGCCAAAACGTGAATGCTGTTTGGCAAACCTCAAATCGCCCCAAATCCTCCAAGCAGTAGTGGGGCCTGCGGCGACGCACAATGAGTGCTCATACTTAGAAAGGCACTGAGAGAGGCATTTTCGGAAGAGAATCTTGGAAGACTCTCTGCATGCAATGCCGTATTGCGTCACACGTGAACTTAAGCGCCGGGCTGCGTATTCTATGGCAATAGGTACGTCTCGTACGGATGATTGCACGGGGTGCCGCGGCTTACGTGCATGCGTCGCTCGTTCGGTTCAATGATGATGGAAAACACGGTCTCCCAAAAGCCAAAGACTGGATCGGCGTTGGCGTGACGACAGATTGACGTGGGGTGTTCGTCGTGGTCGCTGAGCATGGTTTGTACCGCGTCGATGTCTATTTTGTGGCCCAAGGCAACAACCAGCTGGTCTGTTCGGCTCTTGCGTGCATGGGACTGGATCAGTTCCGGAAAATCGTCATTGATGGGCTCCAGGGCCGGATGGAGACAGTGATTGGAGTGTGTGAGCCAGCCGCGTCCATTCGGTCGCAGCACGTGAACGTCGTCGATCGTGACTTCCAGATCAGCCGGTCCTTGAGGCGTTGCCAGCATGATGTTCGCTGGAATCGCCCGGTGAGCCCGTTGGACTGCCTGCACGGCATCGTCCAGTGTTGTGGCCTCGTAGATGGCACGCAGTATGAAGTAATGCGGAACACCGACCTCGCGGCTTGGCGCCGGCAGTGTGTTCACACATGCTCCGATGCCGGCTTCGCTGAAACCTAGATACGAAATCAGGCCCGCCTGAGTGCACGTGGTTAGCGCCGGCTTGCCAGCGGGACGCCGGGTCAACACTACCGTCAGCGCATTCAGGGCCGGGTCGTTGTCCCAGTTTTGCGCGACGATTGGGCCGCGTTCTAGCTCGGGATCTGCGGCAAGCGACAAGGCCGTACATCCGGCGTCCTTCTCTGGTTGGAGCTGGTTTCTCACCTGCAACAGCATCAGGTCGTCGATCGAGACTCCAACGGCCTCCGCCGTGCCGCGGAGTTCTTCCATCATGTCGAAGCTGTACCGCTCGGCGAATTCGGCACTACGCCGAGCCACTTCCATGGCCTTCTCGCGCGAGATCGGCGTCGTCTTCTGGACTCGCTCTAGGGCGATCTCGCAGAAACCGCGTACCTCCTCACCAGCGGCTTCGCCAATCTGTCGGCCCAGTTCACGCGGCGGACCGCTGACTTCGATTTCACGGTATCGTGTTGGGTGACGTTGTGCATTCATCGTGAGTTACTCGAACGGTAAATGGATCATTCCCGTCACCCCGCTGCTTGCCAGCGGGGAACGGTGTTCAGAACCAGAGCGATCTCCCGAAAAACACGCTTTTCCCGTTCCGCTCCGCCCCACGCCGCCACCGGCGGCGCGGGGCGGAGCGGGGTAGTTCGTTCTCCGATGCCTGGTCTGGTTTTGAACATGGCTCCGCGGGGACAAGCCCCAGCGGTGGCCGGAAATCACGCTGATTGATGACGCAAACCACGAACTCCTTGCCGTTTGAGTAGCCTAATGCCCCGCCTGACCGCAGATGCCGACTGCCAAACAGACCACGATAACGACGACCGTCGCCAGCAATAGCACGGCCGTGACTCGCCCCATTCGCAGTCGGCGATCCGTGTGAAAGGCAATCCAGCAGATGCCAAACATGATCAAGGGGGTGTTAATCAACCCATTGATGTACTGGCCCAGGATCACCAGACCTTCTGGCTTCGTCACGAACAGCGCGATTACCAGGTACCCGGCCAGGTACAGCGTTTGGAACGTCCGATTACAGCGCCTGCGCGCCTTTTCGTTTTGCCACTCGAACGTACCCATGCTGGAAAGCAAGTCTGTCCACATCCGTCCCGTCGCGGCGACCGAAACTACGAGGGTAGAAAAGAGTGTGCAGAAGCCTCCGAACATGAAGATGCCGTAGGACCAGGCACCGTAAGTCTCCGTGTAAATGGTCGAGATTTGTTCAATCACATTGTGTCCCGAGGGCACCTTTCTTTGCCCGTGCAGAACGGCGGCTCCCACAAGGAAATAGGCTCCCGTGATCACGGTGGCCAACAGCGTTGCTGCACCCGTATCGACGCGCAATACGCGAGTCCATCCCCGAGCACGCTCCGCCCAGCCTTTCGATTCGGCTGGTCCCACGTGGTTGGCGTAGCCCTTTTCCAGGATCCAGTACGGATACATGAATAACTCGTTTGCCGTCGTCCCGAGGGCGCCCAGCAGACTGATGACTGCGAAGGCCGCCAACTGTCGATCGACCGAGCCGAACGAGAAGGTCAATCCCGAGAAGATGTCACCGGCAGACAGACGAAACGGGGTGCCCTGGACCAGAAACAACGCGAGGACTACCGAGAGGCTGAAGCCCGCCACCAGAAGGGCAACCAGTTTTTCCAGTTCACCGTAAAGGCCACGCCAGAGGATTGCGGCGACCACCAGGAAAGTGACCACTCCCCAGATGTTCTTCCCGACGACCTTCGCCCGCTCCGGATCATCGCACAACCCGAGCCAGTCCAATGGAAAGACACTCTGCAGCAGCCCCGCCGTGGCGCCCAGGATTCCTGCCACCGCGACCATCGACAGGGTATAGCTGACCATGAACAGGATCCCCACCCATCCCGTTCCGCGGAACTTCGGTCCGGGGCAGGTATTCAGGGCCTGGATTGTTGTGCGATTGTGCACCAAGCAGTGACGGCCAAGTTCCACCTGAAGAAAGTACTTGATCACACACGACAAAATAACGGCCCAAAACAGCACGAAGCCGAATCTGGCCGCTTGGTGGGGCACGTTGACCAATTCGCCCGCGCCGATCACCGAACCGCTGACCACGATGGCCGGCCCGATGGCCAACAACATTGGCCCGAATCTGGTCGGCGGGGATCTGAACGGAGTGTCGTTCGATGCCATGACTGTTCTCTCAGGGCGTCATTGTAGCCGTTCAATGTCTGTTTGCATTCACTGTGTCAACCATTTCATCAACCACATCCGGCCACATTCAACGGTTCAGAGGAACACATGGCGTTGGCGTAGCCGGTACAATGGCCCCTAGTCGCGAATAGTCTCATTACTAGCGTTCTGGAGACAACGCCATGGATCGACGTCAGTTCTTGAAAGACTCTACTGTTGGTGCGGGTTCCTTCGGCGCCGCGATGTCACTCGGCCGCTCGCTGAGTGCTGGGCAGGCTCGACTGAGTGAACCCATTCGGCCACAGACTGTCGTGCAACGCACGACCGGAAGACCAATGGCCAGCTTTCGTGCGGCGATTCAAACGATCGACAATGGATTGCAGGCGGCACAGATTGGTCAGCCCGTTGCCGTTCGCATCGTGGCGCATATCGGTACGGACCACGGACAGATTGATCGGCTGGCCGCTCGCGCTCTGACGCACGCAAATACGTGGCTTGGCGGAGAGCCCGAATGTCTGACGGTCAGCGGTAGTATCGAGTCAGGCCAAATCACGACCCTGGCGAGCTTTGACGGGGGCCAGACGGCGCTCGTGTCGGCGGGTTTATGTGAAGCGGATCGGCCATTACTGGCGATCGAGGTCTGGTGCAACCGAGGAATTCTGTCGTGGGAGGATGACTGCCTTTCAGGCGAGTCGCACGAGGAGCCGGCGCTCAGCGAAAAAGCGACGACGCTCTTGCGGCGAATCCAATCGTCGCTCAAGTCCCACGCCTCCCAGCCGGTATCGGGTAGAGCCTGTCGCGAGAAAGCCGCCGGTCCGCCGCCTCTCAGAACTCAGCGTCCGCCGTACGGCGTCCTGCTTGTAGCTGGCGACCATACGCATCAGCCGAACTACGCGGAAGCGCTGGCGGCAGACGGCCGATGTCGTTTCGTCGGTCTGACGGACGAAGCCGACGTGACGCCCAGACGAAAAAGACTGAACGAGCAACTCGCCAAACGGCTCGATATCCCGGTTCTTCCTGACCTGC
>CAZURK010000227.1:0-25665 GCA_964623055.1 uncultured Pirellulaceae bacterium | reverse complement strand
CTGGCGTTACCTGCCGTTTGAATCGGAGGTTCCACCCACCACCCCCGATCGGCCACCCGCAACATACCGACCCAGATAGTTCCGCTTGGCCAAGCGGATCAATCCATGGTTCTGATGACGTCAATTAGATCTTCGGCGACATCGACCCGCGCCATGGTTCAGACGGAAGACAGCGCCAGTTCAACCTACCCAGTTCCATTGTAAAGGAGAGATGGCTCGATGAAGTGGAACATACTAGTTGCATCAATGGTACTCGGCTTAGGTTTGAGTACCCAGAGCTTCGGATTCAATCTGCTGGACCGAATGCTCGGAGCAAACGGCTGTGGCTGCGAAGCCAAGTGTGACAAAGGCTGCGACGACAAGGGCGGCAAAGACGCCTGCCAGAAGGGCTGCGGTCTGTTTGGCGGCAAAGCCTGCCAGAAGGGCTGCGACGACAAAGGCGGCAAAGATGCTTGCCAGAAGGGTTGCGGCCTGTTCGGTGGCAAAGCCTGCCAAAAGGGCGGCGAATCGAAGTGTGGCGCCGAGCAAAAGGGCGGCGCCGCGCAGAAGGGCGGCGAGTCGAAGTGTGGTGCCGAACAAAAGGGCGGCAAAGACGCTTGCCAGAAGGGCGGCGGTCTGTTAGACGGTCTGTTCGGCGGCAAGGCTTGCCAGAAGGGCTGCGACGACAAGGGCGGTGCTAAGGATCCGAAGTGCGGTGCCGAGCAGAAGGGCGGCGCCGAACAGAAGGGTTGCTGCCGTCGTCCGTTGCTGAACCTGAACTTCGGCAAGAGCTGCGGCACCGACAAGGGCTGCGGTGCTAAGGATCCGAAGTGCGGCGCCACACAGAAGGGCGGCGAGTCGAAATGCGGTGCCGAACAAAAGGGCGGCGCTGCTCAGAAAGGCTGCTGTGGTCCTTCGCTCTTAGAGCGGATCTTCGGCTGCGGCGGCAAGGGCAAGGACTGCTGCCAGAAGGGCGGCGAAGCGAAGTGCGGCGCCGAAGCCAAGTGCGGCTGTGGCGCTACTCAGAAGGGCGGCAAAGTAGAACCCGAAGCGGAAGAAGAAGCACCGGCGCCTCCGGCCCCGGTCGTCGATCCCTCCGCTTTCCTGAAAAGTCAACGTCGTGTTATTCACGCGAGCACCAACTTGGTCCGCTAGGTTGGCTTGGCCTTAAGGCTACGACGACAAACGGTCTGTCCGGAATTGGTCTCCGGACAGGCCGTTACTTTTGCGCTGGCAAGTGGAATCACCCGAGGCCCGTTTGCCGCCGACCGGGCTTCGTGGTAACCTGAGATGATACTTGGCATTCCGTTGATTCTGGGAGTCCCGGCGACCGCTGCCCGCCTGATTTTCAGCGGTAATCACACCGGACCGGCCAATCCGAAGACTCGCCAAGAAGCCGCGATGCAGGAGTAGACAAAACCGTGAATCTTGACGACCTCCTTGCACCCTATTCTCCTCCGATGACCAACTTGGTGGATTGCCTGCGTTACTGGACGCAGCAGCAGCCATCGGCCCCCGCATTCTACTTCTTGAATGATGGCGAGAAGGACGAAACGTGCTGGACGTTCGAGCAGTTGGACCGGAACGCTCGGGCGATCGCCCGGAAGCTGCAGTTGCTTGGCTTGAATGGCCAACGCGCGTTGCTGTTGTATCCACCAGGTCTGGATTTCGTGGCGGGCTTATTCGGATGCCTGTACGCGGGCGTAGTTGCGATCCCGGCCTATCCGCCGCGAAGAAACCGCAACATGACTCGCATCCAGGCCATCTCCGACGACGCCGAAGCCAAGGCGGCATTAACGGTCCACAAAGTAACCGACCGGGTGGCTGGTTTGCTGGACGAGGCTCCGCACCTGAGGGACCTAACGTGGCTGGCAACCGATCAGATTTCCACTGATCTGGCCGACGAGTGGGAGCAGCCGGAACTCCACGGGGACATGTTGGCGGCGATCCAGTACACCTCCGGTTCGACGGGCACTCCGAAGGGGGTAATGCTGGCGCATCGCAACGTGATGCACAACGTGTCGATAATCGCGTACGGCTTCGAGCCGGCGCGAAATGGCAGTGGCGCGTTCTGGCTGCCCACGTACCACGACATGGGATTAGTGGGCGGCATATTTGAACCCGTCTTCTGCGGTTTGCCCTCGGTGCTGATGTCGCCCTTGGCTTTCCTTCAGAAGCCGGTGCGATGGCTGCGCGCGATCACGCGATATCGCGTAACAATCAGCGGCGGTCCGAACTTCGCATATGATCTTTGCACACAAAAGGTCACGGATGAACAGCTTGAAGAGCTCGACCTGAGCACGTGGGATGTTGCTTTCAACGGCGCAGAACCGATTCGCGCTTCCACGCTGGACAAATTCATCGATCGGTTTGGTCCAGTCGGTTTTCACCCCGAAGCGACATATCCCTGCTATGGCATGGCCGAGACAACCTTGATCGTCACCGGCGGGAAGAAGGCCGAGGCACCGGTTGCCCGCACGTTTCTCGGCAAGGCATTGGACGACCATCACATCCTTCCGGTTGCCAATGACCACGAAGATGCAAGGTCACTAATCGGCTGCGGGCAAGTGCTTCCGGAACAGCAAATCCGGATTGTGGATCCCGTGTCCTATCGCCATTTGCCCGAGGATCGCGTAGGCGAGATCTGGGTGGACAGTCCAAGTGTCGCCATGGGCTACTGGGACAATCCAGGGGCAACCCAAGAGACCTTCCGGGCGAAGCTGGCCGACAGCACGTCCGGCACGTACCTCCGCACCGGCGACCTGGGCTTCCTGCACAAAGGCGAGTTGTTCGTTACGGGCCGGTTGAAGGATCTGATCATCGTTCGCGGAGTGAATCGCTATCCACAAGACATCGAACTAACCGTCGAGCAGTCCAGCAACCGTCTGCAGGCTGGGGCCGTCGGAGCTTTCGCAGTCGACATAGAAGGGCACGAGCGGCTGATCATCGTCAGCGAAGTGGAACGCGCGCGGCGAAAGGACTGGTCGGACGTTATCCAAGCGATTCGCCGGAACGTCACTGTCGAGCATGAGGTGCCCCCAGACGGTGTAATCCTGGTGCGCTTCGGTTCGATTCCGAAAACGTCCAGCGGCAAGATCCAACGCCACGCTTGTAGGGACGGGTTTTTGGAGGGCTCGCTTTCGATCGTGGCTCGGTGGCTTGCCTGGGGCAAGACGTAGGCGGTTTTCGGAAAGGTATGCTGATTGGTGAACTCGTTCCGTCGCGCTGCGGTTGCGTTCTTGGAAGAGGCCCCGAAAACTCACCCTCTTCGGGCGTATTGCGTACTGCGGAAGCGCCGGACTATATTAACGTGTTTGTGTCCACGCCAATTGACCCGTGCGGCGGCTCAGCAGACGTGATTGGCGGGACTGGAAAGGGCGCAAGTCTTGAAATTAGCACTAGTTAGCGACCTTCACGCAAACATCGAAGCACTTCACGCCGTTTTGGATGACGCGCGCGCTCAGGGTATCTCGGACATCTATTGCCTGGGGGACATCATCGGTTACGGTCCGGACCCCTGCAAATGTCTAGACGAAGTGATGAAGACTTGCCAAGTGTGCATTCTCGGCAACCATGATCAAGCTGCTCTTTTTGACCCGGACGGATTCAATCCAGTTGCTTTGCGCGCCGTGTATTGGACGCGCGAGCAATTGGACGACGGCCCCGGCGGAGCCCCTCGTGTCAATGCCCGCTGGGACTTCCTCGGCGAGTTGCCGAGATTCCGTACCGAGGATTCCATGATGTTCGTCCACGGCTCGCCCCGCGAACCGACCAACGAATACGTGTTCCCCGAGGACGTATATAATCAGCGGAAGATGGACGCGTTGTTCGGCCTCTTCGAGACTTATTGCTTTCAGGGACACACGCACATCCCAGGCGTCTTCACGTCGCGCATGGAATTCATCACACCAGAGGATTGCGGATACGAGTATCCCTTGACCGGCGAGAAAACGATGATCAACGTCGGGTCTGTCGGTCAGCCTCGCGATAACGATCCGCGTGCGTGCTACGTAATATTGGATGACGATGGCGTTGTGTTTCGGCGAGTCGAGTACCCCATCGAAGTCGTCTCCGAGAAAATCTATGCCACGGAGAGCCTGGACAATATGCTGGGCGACCGGTTGCACGCTGGGCGGTAGGCCCAAAACAAATGAAGGGCTGTGGGCTTGAAAAGAGCGATCATCAGCGATATTCACGGCAATCTGGAAGCCCTGACTGCAGTTCTGGAAGACATCAAGTCCCAAGGTGTGTCCCAGATCTATTGTTTGGGCGACATCATCGGGTACGGTCCTAACCCGTGCCAGTGCATCGACATGGCGATCCAGTTCGACGGGGCGGTGCTCGGTAACCACGACCAGGGCGCTCTGTTCGATCCCGAAGGGTTCAGCACTGGAGCCGAACGGGCCATCTTCTGGACGCGAGACCAATTGGAGTCTCCCGCGGGCGACGATGAGTCCAATCTGGAACGCTGGGACTTTCTCTGTGAACTGCCGCGCACGGTCCGCGAGGATGGCTTCATGTACGTGCACGGCTCGCCACGCAATCCGCTGAACGAGTACGTTTTTCCCGAGGACGTGCATAACCCTCGCAAGGTCGAGAAGATCTTCTGTGTCATCGAGCAATACTGCTTTCAGGGGCACACACACGTGCCTGGCATTCTGACCGAGGATCAGTGTTTTCGTACACCCGAAGAGATCGGCGAAGCATTTGAACTGGGAGACCAGAAAGCGATGGTCAATGTCGGAAGCGTGGGCCAACCGCGCGATGGCGATCGCCGCTCGTGCTATGCTATATTGGAGGATCAGACGATCCGATTTCGCCGAGTCGAGTATCCGTTCGAAGTGACGGCACAGAAGATCTACGCGATTGCCGAGTTGGACAACTTCTTGGGAGACCGCCTGCACGACGGACGGTGAATCCCTCTACCCGAGGTTCTGAATTGTGGAAAAGCGTTTCGCTCTGTTCTTGGTGCTTTCTGCCCTAGTGCTCTTTCTGCATATGATGATGCAGGGCCCGCGCGTGCCGCAGAAGCCCGTCGGCGAGAAACCTCCCGAGGATGCCGGTGCCGCGCCGGGCGACGACGAAGCCGGTCCACCGGACGCCGGCGCCGCGAAAGAGACCGACGAGGATCAGGAGCAGGACGACGGGCAGAAGCCGGAGGCCAAAGCGCCGCCCGCGGATGACACCGAGCCGTCCGATACCGAACCGTCCGAACCACGCAAGAAGGTTGCGGACAAGCGAGTCACACTCGGTTCGCTGGCTCCTAACAGTGTCTATCGTCTGCTGGCCACATTCAACAACAAAGGCGCCGCCGTCGAGCGGATCGAACTGACCGAACGGACTCGCTCGGGCGAATTCCGTTACCGAGAGTTGTATGCCAAGAGCGGCTATCTCGGTCATCTGGCCCTGAGCGATGAACCCGACGGAGCCGGCTGCCGAGTGAACGTCGTCGGTCACGGTACGCCGGCAGCGGAGGCCGGGCTGCAACTTGACGATGTGATCCAACGGGTGAAAGCGGACGACGGTGACGGCCTGGATGTCAGGCACGCGATGGGGTTCGAAAGGTACTTAGCGACGAGAAAGCCGGGCCAGACTGTCGTGGTCACCGTATCGCGCAAAGACTCCGAGGGCGTAGCCGCCACGCAGGATTGCGCGATCAAGCTGATCCGGCAACCGCTCAGCATCGTACGGCCGGAAGGGTCGGATCCGTTTTCGTTCCTTTTCACGCTCCAGAGCATCGGCGGCAAGTCCGTCGAGCGCGGCCGCGACGAGCTGGAGGGCCTGCCGTCGCTGCGAGAAGAGAACTGGGAGGTCAAACTGGAAAACGAGGGCTCGGAACCCGCTGTCGAGTTCAGGTATCGGCTGACGAAAGACGATCTGCGGAAAATCGATGTCGAAGGAGAACTGCTGCTGATCAAGCGATACCGTCTGGTACAGACGCCCGAGGCCGAATTGACCAACGGAGTGTACAAGTCCTACCACCTCGTTTTGGAGACGGAGATTCGTAACGAGGGCTCCAAAGAGCAAAAGATCGCCTACCAGCTTGACGGTCCCAATGGCTTGCCGCTGGAAGGCTGGTGGTACTCGAACAAGATCCATCCGACGAAGTTCTCCAGCGCCGGCGCACGAGACGTCGTCTGGCACGGCGGCACCGTCCACGGCCTGATGGGCGCCATGGCGATCTACAGCGAGACCGAGGAAGCGAAAGAAGACGGCCAAGTTCCCTCGATTGATCTGTTTCCGGTCGCTGAGCCCCTGACGCTGGATTACGTGGGAGTCGATACACAATACTTCACGGTCGCTCTGCTTCCGCAAACTGCGGAAGCTCCTCCGACGCCGCTCTTCCAACAGGCAATCGCCATGCCTGCCGGCGACATTGGCGAAATGAAGAAATCGAAGCGAAAGACGACCAACGTCACGTTTCGGCTGATCAGCGATGTTAACACAATTGCCGCGAAGGAATCGCACAAGCAGAGCTTCGTACTGTTCGCCGGCCCCAAGCAGCCGAAGCTGCTGGCCAAGTACAAGCTGGACGAATGCGTTGCTTATGGCTGGTTCGGGATGGTGGCCAGGCCGCTGTCGATGATCTTGCACTGGTTCGAATGGCTGCCGCTGGTGAACTACGGCCTGGCGGTCATCCTCCTGACGGTGCTGGTGCGAAGCTGCATGATTCCGCTCAGCCGCAAGGCGACCAAGAATGCCCAGATGATGCAGAAGCTGGCGCCGGAGATGAAACGGATTGCGGAGCAGTACAAGAACGACATGGAGAAGCGGGGGAAGGCACAGCGCGAGCTGTTCGCCAAACATAACTACAATCCGTTCGGCGGCTGCCTCCTGATGTTTGTCCAGTTGCCCATCTTCATCGGGCTCTATCGAGCGTTGTCCGTGGATATCGAATTGCGACAGGCTCCGTTGATCCCGGGGCTCGGCTGGTGTTCGAACCTGGCCGGGCCTGACATGCTTTTCTACTGGGAGAACTGGATGCCCGGTTTCCTGGCGAACGAAGCCGGCGGTTGGCTCGGTCCTTACTTCAACATCCTGCCCATCTTCACCATCGTCCTGTTCCTGGCCCAACAGAAGATGTTCATGCCGCCGGCCACCGACGACCAGTCTCGCATGCAGCAGAAAGTGATGAAGTTCATGATGATCTTCATGGGTTTCCTGTTCTTCCGTGTGGCCAGCGGTCTGTGCGTGTATTTCATCGCCTCCAGCCTCTGGGGCATTGCCGAAAGAAAACTGCTGCCGCCTCCCAGTACGGATACGACAACCCCGCAGCCGGCGTCTCGTGCCAGCCGAACCAAGACCCGGTCAAAGCCCGGTGCAGACGCCGCCGCCAAGCGGGCAAGGGCGAAGAAGAAACAGAGAAAACGCTGAGTGAACCCGCGCCCCATCAGCCCATGAAGAGCACCCTCAGCCTCGGCCATGCCTACGAAGTGATGAATGGGCAAACCGGCGTGGTTGTGCCGGTCTACTTTCCTCGGGGCGTGGACGCCGCGCAAGGCGAGGATCTCCTCCGTGACAACGTAGCGGCCTACGTGCGGCAGATCGCAGAACCTGCCCGCTTGTGCATCAGCGTCGACGGGGAAAGGAATGGCGGGGACATTGCCCGCCGTGTGGCATCGGAACATGATGTCTCGATCGTTACGTCGCCCGAGAACCGCGGCAAGCTCCACGCAGCAGCCAACGGCGTCCGCTATCTTGTCGAAAACCATGATCTCGCTTTCGTGGCCGTCGTTGACCAGGACGGAGATCACTTCGCCAACGAGTTGGTCAGCTTTGTCCGAGCTGGCGTCCACATTTCTGAATCCACAGAAAGCAATCGAGTGATGGTACTGGGCCGCCGCCTGGGCCGCCATCGCGCATTAGGGCTGGCTCGCGGCGAGTTGGAGGAACTGGCCGACCGTGTTCTCCTGGATGCCCTCAACTATCACGCGGTGAAGACGGGGACCCCGTTGCGAATGGAATACGCCAACCTGTTCGATGAGTACCCCGATTTTCACTCCGGATACAAGCTGTTCAGCCACCGATCCGCACAGGATGCCTTTCTGACCCAGCCCCCGTTGTCGGGTGTCAGCGAAACCTGCCACTACCGACACGCGTGCGAAGCGGTCATGACAGTCGAGGCATTGTTGGCAGGTGCATATCTGGGCGTCGTGAACCGGAGTACCCTGAACGAACAGCCTATCACCACGTTCGGTCTGTATGACCGTCGTCAGCTTGGCGCGGACAAGATCATCTGGCCCTGCAAACGTCTCAAAATACCGGCGGCCTTCGTCAGACAATTCCTCGCAAATCACATCCCCAGGCTCTTGTTGAACACCATGGTCCCCGAAGGGCAAGACGAACTGCGAGAGATTCACCGACTGGCCCTGCAAGCGTTCGGCGAAACGCCCGACGAATCAGACCCGCCCTTGCTCCAACCCTTGTTCGTGTGAGCCCACCGCCGTTCGCGGGAACGGTACGAGATTATGGACTGCGGGAGCGGCTTCCCGCCACGTCGGGGCTTGTCCCCGTCCAGCGATGCTCACAACCAGAGCCAACTCAACCATATCCCGACGCCACGGCGGAGCTTGCCTCCGTCAAGCGATGTTCCCATGAAAACGCGGCTGCTACGACTATCGAGACGGATCGACGGACCTCATAATATGCGTCAGACATAACGCACCACGGCAAGGCCGCAACCAAGAATTCGTTTAACGGCGAGGAGGGCTCCTGTGAGTTACCTTGGGCTGGATGTTGGCACGACTGGATCGAAAGCAGTCGTATTCGACGCCGAAGGCAACCTGCTGTCGACAGCGTATCGGGAATACCCGCTGTTGTCACCTTTGCCCGGTGGAGCGGAGATTGATTCCGCCAAGGTCTGCGAGAGTTGTCTGGAGGTGATCCGCGAGGCTGCTGCCGCCTGTCCCAATGGTCCGGTTCGTGGGATCGGCATTTCGTCGCAGGGCGAGGCATTCACGCCCGTATCGGCCGATGGCCAGATCCTCGCCAACGCGATGGTCTCTTCCGACGCGCGAGCCGAGCCGATCGTCGCTCCGTGGAGTCAGCAGTTTGGTCTGCAGCGGCTGTACGAAATCACGGGCCACACGTCTCATCCCATGTTCACGCTCTTCAAGCTATTGTGGCTTCGAGACCACCAACCAGATGTCTGGCGGGCGGCGGCGAAGTTCTATTGTTTCGAAGAGTTGATCCAGTGGCGTCTAGGGCTGGAACCGGCCATCAGTTGGCCTCTTGCAGGGCGGACGATGATGTTCGACGTGCGATCGCACGACTGGGACGCGGATATCCTGTCGGAGGTTGGTCTGGACCGGGAACATCTGGCCCCTGCCGTTCCCTCGGGCACGGCGGTGGGAACGATACCATCGTCGGTGGCCAGCGAATTAGGTTTGCCCGAAGGCGTACCGGTAGTAACCGGCGGGCACGATCAGCCGTGCGGAGCACTTGGGGCTGGTGTGGTCGAGCCCGGTGTTGCCATGTACGCCACCGGCACGGTCGAGTGTATCTGCCCGGCCTTCGACCGACCGATGCTCGAGGAGAGCTTCTTCAAGAACAACCTCTGCACCTACGACTTCACTGCCCAGGACATGTACACCACGGTGCTGTTCAGCCTGACCGGCGGCAACCTCCTGCAATGGTTCCGCGACCAGTGGGGACGGGCAGAGATAGAGGAGGCTAACCGCACCGGCGCCGATGCGTACGATCTGTTGCTGGGGAGCATGGAGTCCGAGCCCACGGACTTGCTCGCGCTACCCTATTTCACGCCTTCCGGCACACCGTACTTCGACCCGAAGACGCCCGGGGCAATCCTGGGATTGCGAATGGGCACAACACGCGGGCAGGTTCTGCGGGCGTTTCTGGAGGGGATCGCCCTGGAGATGCGGTTGAACGTCGACATCCTCGAAGACGCGGGCCTGAACGTTCGCGAATTCCGCGCGATCGGCGGCGGGGCGAAGAATCCAATACTTACGCAACTAAAGGCAGACGTCCTGGGCCGGCCCATCACCACGATGGCCGTTACCGAGGCCGGTTGCCTGGGCGTGGCCATGCTGGCTTGTGCTGCCGACACGGGGGCCCCGCTCGCGCAGCTTGTCGAAACCTGGGTGAAACCGCAAAGCGTGGTCGAGCCTGATCCGAAGCGAGCCGCTTTCTATCAGCAGCGGTTCCAAGCATACAAAGAACTCTATCCCGCAATCCGCGACTATTGGAATCGAACTACATCGTAGCCCGAAGCGTTAGCGAGGGAGAAGCTACTAGGTCGACTCCCTCGCTAACGCTTCGGGTTACAATAGCTGGCCTCCTGTTGCCTCTCGATGTGTTTGTCACAATTGGCTCAGGAGAGCCGTCCTACATGACACTTCTGGAAGAACAGAATCCTACGATGTGCCAACGGAGGTAAAACGATGATTCGCCCAACCGTCGGGTTCCTGGTTTACGGTGTTCACAAGGACGGTTTGGAGGACCCCATGGGTCAGCCGTTCATCGACGAAGACATCGTCGCCGACTCGAAGCAAGCGCTGCTGGACCGCGACGTTCAACTCGTCGAGCACGACGTAGTGCTGGCCACCAAAGAGGAATCGCGAGATGCCTTTCAAAGAATGAAGCACGACGATGTCGACTGCGTTATTCTATTCTCCGCCACATGGGTCTGGGCGGCTCATCTGATCGCTGCGGTGCGCGACTTTGCCATGACCGGCAAGCAGGTGCTGATTTGGACACACCCCGGCTCGCAGGGATGGCGACCGGTCGGCGGATTGGTGATGCACGGGGCACTGCTGGAGGTGGGCATTCCGCACAAGTTCGTCTACGGGCCGGCCGACGACCCCAAAGAAATCGACCAGATTGTCAGCTTCTGCCGGGCGGCGCACATGAAAAGCTGGCTGAACATGTCCACCATCGGCACATTCGGCGGCCGTGGCATGGGGCAGACTTGCGGAGCGGCCGATCCTAGCCAGTGGATGAAGATGTTTGGCGTGGACATCGACTCGCGCGACACCACCGAGTTGATCCGTACTGCCAATGAGATTCCCGCTGAAGACCTGGCCGCCCTGCAAACGAGGATCGGCGAACTGTTCGGTACCGTGCCCGAGCAAGACGTCGTGAACGAACGATCCATGCGGCTGTACCTGGCGATCAAGAAGCTGGTGGAAATGAATTGCTGGGACTTCTACACCATCCAGTCGTTCCCCGGTCTGGGCGACGACTACAGCGCCACCTGCTTCGCCCAGAGCATGATGCTCGACGACGGATGCGGCACGTCGACCTTAGGCGACATGAATACGGCGTTGACCGTATTGCTGTTGACACAGCTCAGCAGCGAGCCCGTCTACTACGGCGATCTGCAGCACATCGATAAGACGAACAATGAAATCAAGATCATCGGCGACGGGGCATGCCCGCCGTCGCTGGCCGGCAAACTTGGCCCGGCCGGATTCGCTGAACACGGCATCCCCACCGAGGGTGAGGCCGGCGGTCTGTCAGTGAAGCTGGTCTGCAAAGTGGGCGAAGGAGTGTTGGCGCGTCTGGGACGCGTCGACGGTCGGTTCACCATGGTGATCACCCGCTGTACAATCTTCGAGCCGCCTGCCGATCAGCTCGAAGCGCGGCAACTCGAATGCGGCATCCCGTTCTGGCCGCACGGGTTCGTCACCGCTCATTGCGACATCGACGAGCTGCTGGAGCACTGGACGAACGAGTACGCTTGTCTTGGCTACGGCCAGCAGTTGTATGCCGACCTGATCGACTTCTGCAAGATGACCGGCATCGAACCGATTCTTCCGTGAACCAGAAAGTATCGCCATGAAGATCGGCAACCGAGACTACACACGCGAGGAATTGCTCCGCCGTGTCGGAAACCCGGCCCAGCTTGGCGGCACGCGGCACTACACACTCAGCGACGGGCGCTCGAAGAACGTAGCCGCCATCGACGTGGACACCGGCAGCGGTTTCCGTTTCACCGTGCTGCCGGATCGCGGCCTGGACATCTCGCTGGCCAGCTACAAGGGGCTGAAGTTGGTCTACCTGACGCCCAACGGCGAAGTCCACCCGGCGTTCTACGAGCCGGAAGATATCGGCTGGCTGCAGACCTTCTTTGGCGGCCTGCTGACCACCTGCGGCCTGACGTACCTGGGCCCACCGTGCTTCGACGAAGGCCAACAACTCGGGCTGCACGGTCGATATGCTGCTTCGCCGGCCCGGCAGGTGTGCGACCGTTCCGGCTGGGACTGTGACGAATACCGGATAGAGATCTCGGGCGTGGTGGAGGAGTGTGCCGTGTTCGGCGACAAGATCCGCCTGACTCGAACCATCACCACGACGCTGGGCAGCAAAGCCCTGACGATTTGTGACGTGGCCGAGAACTTCGGATACGCCAGCTCGCCATTCACGATTCTCTACCACGTAAACGCCGGTTTCCCGCTTTTGGATGCTACCGCTCGACTATCGCTGACAGCCAAGAAGAGCTTCCCATTGGACGAGACGTCCGCCGCCGGATTTGACCAATGGCATGTGGTCTCGGACCCCATACCCGCCTTCACCGAGCAGAACTACCTGCACACCATGGCGAGCGGACAAGACGGTCGCGCAGCCGCCGCGTTGGTCAATCGTGAACTGCTCGACGGGCTGGCGCTCTACGTCCGGTTCGATCCCGAGGAGCTTCCCTATCTGAATCAATGGAAAATGATGGGCGAAGGCGACTATGTGATGGCCATCGAGCCCTGCAATTCTCCATGCACTCCCCGATCCGAGTTACGGGCCGAGGGCCTCTTACCCATGCTCGAACTAGGCCAAAGCCGCACGATCCGTATCGAAATCGGCGTTCTCGATGGTGACGAGGAAGTCGACCACTTCCTGGAACAGATCAAGCCATCCGCGTGAGCTTCCGATGATGGCTCTCGTAGACTACCTCAATCGCCCTTTCCTTCCCCAACGGTGCGGACGGTGTGCTCCCCTTTCTGTACGCCGGCTGCGAAGCGTGTGAATGACGAGTTGTTCCTACCCTGGACGCGGGGCATACTGCTCGCATCGCGTGGCAAAGTACTCGTAAGGGAATAACTTCCCGAATTTGGTCATTCTGAGCGCAGCGAAGAATCTGTCTTCCAGGGAGATCCTTCGCTGCGCTCAGGATGACGTATCGCAGGAAACCGGGGTCTATTCCTTTGCGAGTACTAAACCTCGGCCACGCTTGGGGCTCGAATCGACCTGCCGGGCGTCTGCGTTTCACACACCGACCTTTCCGTAGACGCTTCCGGGGGCCGGACCGTTGGAAGGGTGGTGCCTGCTTTGACTGCTCTCGACAAAAGCTCTCTCAGCGAGCGGGGCATCTGCACCAAGTTCATCACGCCGGCCATCGAGGCCGCGGGGTGGGACATTCAAACGCAGATGCGCGAGAAAGTCTACTTCACCAAGGGGCAGGTGATCGTCCGTGGCAAGACGATCAAACGCGGCGTCGAGAAAAGACCGCTCCCGCATCTGCTGTGCACGACCAACATGCTGTTGCATGGCGTGGACGTGCCATCGAACGTGCGCCACGACAACACGCTGGCCCGCCCGTTGCGCGACCACGGCCCGCGCGACCGCGTGGATGCGATCGTCACCAACTCGCCTTTCGGCGGCATGGAAGAAGACGGCATCGAGTCGAATTTTCCGAAGACGTTCCGCACGCGGGAGACGGCAGACTTGTTTCTGGTGCTGATCATGCACCTTCTGAAACCGGGTGGACGGTCTGATGTCGTTGTGCGACGAGTTGGAATCACGGGGCAGCGCGCGAGTGAGGTTGCGTGAGCGCGCCAGTCGCAGTTGCTTGGATCGTCTGGCGAGCAGCGCGCGTGCCGAATCTGGTGAGCGGCAAGGCGCTAGCCGCCGGTCCGGCGGGAACGCAACGAGGGTTCGGAAACCGGCGGCTAGCGCCTTGCCGCTCACCGAGGATTTGTCGAGCGCGTGGCAGCGTCTGAGCGACCACTTCCAGTTGCTCTACGACACCCCCGAAACCCTCGCCCACCTCCGCCAGTCCATCCTCCAACTCGCCGTCCAAGGCAAACTCGTCCCCCGAGACCCCAACGACGAACCCGCGGATGACGTCCCGCTGGAGGACTTGCTTCGTGAAGACTCGTTGAATGGATATGGCAAACGACCAACTGACGAACCGACGGGCATACCAATTCTGCGCATCAGCGCGGGGACCTCACGCGACGACTTCTTGGTTGATGAAAGCGACCACAAATGGGCTAGTGTCACGGAACGCGAATTGGAGAAGTTCGATCTTTAGCGCCGTGACCTCTTGGCTTGCCGGTTTAACGGCAACCTTCACTTTGCCGGACGGTTCTCTATGTACACAGCATCGTCTGGACAGCGACAGATTTTCCCCGACAAGCTAATTCGATTTCGCGTTGACGAATCTCGTGTCGATCCAGCTTACGTTCGGTATGCGATGAACGCTGCGCAGACTCGGCAAAAGATCGAATCGTTTTGCGCAACGACCGCTGGCAACATTGGGATTAGCGCGACCAATCTGAAAACGGTTGCAGTCCCAGTACCCCCGTTAGCCGAACAAAAGCGCATCGTCGCCAAGGTGGGCCAACTGCTGTCACAGTGCGACGAGTTGTCCACGCGATTGCACCAGCGCCAGTCCGCCACCCAAGAACTCCTAACCGCCACCATCCATCACCTGTTGCACCAGGCATGACTCCATCACAAGCCAGAAACGCGATCAAGAAGTGTCTGCAGTCGATCATTGATCCCAAGCCAGGCAAGACGGCCGTTGGCCGATTGTGGGAATATTTCGGCGCACGTTGTGCCTACTGCGGTCAGGAAATGGAACGGGCTTCCCGCACGGGGCATGTGGACCACTTGATTGCGGAAACCGACGGCGGGGCCAATAGCATCGGAAACCGCGTCCTGTCCTGCGGGGCATGTAACGGAGACGAGAAGCGAGAATTGGATTGGAAAGGATTTCTAGCCACGAAGTGCCAGGAGAATCCAGATCTGTTCAACGAACGGCGAAACAAGATATGCGAATGGATCGCGATGAACGGCGGCCCAAGTGTTCTTTCGGAATCGGAACAGCAACTCCTGGCGTCTTCATTCGACCGGATCAATTCCGTGCTGACGGAATGCGTCGCCGAATTGCGGCAGCTAAGAGGATCAGATGACACGGCATAGCACGTCGGCGGCCTTGTTCCGACCTACCTGAGAAACGCGGGCTACTTCTTCCCCGAAGTCTGCAATCGCCGCGCTGACTCTTTGCGACTCAGTTCACTCGTCCGGCGCCATGCATACTATGCGGCCGTCGGTCGTAGAGAAGAGCAGTCGGCCGGCGGTAGCGATCAGGCTGTCGAAGACCGGGGGGGCGTCGAGTCGATGCGCAGCCAATCGCCCTCCCGTGCTGGCGGAGAAGGCCCAGAGGAGCCCTCCGGCGCGACCTTCCCAAACGGATGTTGGGTCTTTCGCGGACAGCGGGTTTGGCGGGCCGGCAACGAACAACGTCTCGTCTGCCAGTACCATGGCGCGAACGTGCAGCTCGATCCGCTGTTGCCAGGGAAAGGCCTCCTCCGCGGGGTCGCGACGGGGATCACGCGACATGTCTTGGACGAACAGGCGGTAGTCGGCCCCGCTGGGCCCCTCGAACCCCACGTGGCTGCCGCCGTGTCTGCGATAGGTGTCGCGTCCGAATCCATAAGCGTTGGTGCCGTCGACGACCAGCAACCGCCCGCTGGGGGCAAGATGGGCCATATTGGGCCATCCTCCGTATCCGCTGTACATTATCGAGCCGACAGCCCAGTAGGTGCGGTGCCACCAGGAGTCGTCCAGGAATCCTGCCGGGCTGTGCAGATGTGGCACGGTCTCGCCTTGCAGGTTCCCCTCCAGGCTGAAACGCAGGTGACGCATGAAAACCGAGTTGTCTTGGACGGAAAGTATGTCGTTCAACCCACCTGGCATGCTGTTGGCTGGTCGTCGGCGTGTTTCATCGGCGTCCACGGTAGGCCCAAACCGTCTTCCCGAGGTTGGCTGGGGAAGTGGATGTGGCTGGTGCCGAGTCTTGGGGTCACGGCTGTCGATCAAGGTACGCGAGAGTTCTCGGCCACTCCGGGCATCGAGACGAACCAGTACCATCCCGCCATCCAAATAGCTGGATCGCCCAGCGCTGGCATATACGACCCCCGGCTGCGAATCGAGGCCGGGCAGCACCAGAACGCTGCCGTGGACGGGCCATGCCGACTCGAGCCTGCCGTCGGCAACAATCAGGCGATCCTCCGGCGCCGCGCGGTAGCGCCAGGCGAGCACACCGTTGTCGGCACGAAGGCAATATACCCAGCCATCGGCTGAACCGAACAGGACTCGCCCATTCCAAATCGTCGGCGGCGAGTCCACACGACCGCCCGTTGTGAAATGCCACAGTTGCCGACCAGTCCGAGCGTCCAGAGCATGCAGTGAATACGCGTCGGTCGAGCCCACAATAACGCGTCCGCTGGCGGCCACCGGCGCCGTGAGCGGTGCACGCAACTGTGTTTCCCAAGCTGGCTTCAGGTCGGAGGGGACGGCCACCGCCGTCGTGCCGCTGCGCCCCGCGTCGTGCCGATAGGTGGGCCAGTCGGAGAAAGGCTGTAGGCTGTAGGCCGAAGACTGAAGGTCGGAGCTTGCGCCTACGTCAAACGCGGCACCCTTCTCCAGTCTGTTGCCTTTCATCCTTCGGCCTTCCGCCTTCGGCCTTCCGCCTGCCGCCAGTGCGTGGAACGAGTTCAACTTGGCTAGGATGAAGCACGCACAAGGGTGTGGTGGTGCGTACAACAGTCCATTGCATGGAAGAATACCGTACTGACATTCACCACGAACCCAATGTTGGGGAATGGCTTCGCCGCTGTTTATGTCGACGAATTCCACGCCACTGCGGCCCGTGATTAGATAACGCTGGGTCGCCTTGTGGCGGTAGCAACGGGCGTGAACCATCTGCGGTTCGTAGAACTGCTGATCGCGAGGTCGCGTGCGTCTGACCTTCCCAGTGTGTGGATCGAGCCCCTGGAGAATGCCCGGATCGCCAGCTCTCACGAGATTGCCTGTCCAGACCAGCCCGCCGGCCACTAGCACATCGACCGGGGCGTTGAAGCTCTCGCGGCAGGGAGCGGACCACAAGCGCCGACCGGTGTCGGCCGAAAACGCGATCAGTTCTCCAGACTTCGCCGTGACCGTGTGATGATAGGTAGCAGTCCATTCCACGTGCGGATCAACTTCTTCGTCCGGGGCCTTGGGCGCCGCGCGGTCGGCCGAGAGCACCACCCCGTCATACACCACCAGTGTCGGCGTAGTCCATGACGGCCGTCGGCGGCTGACGGGTCGTTCGGCTCGCCAGACCTCACGACCGTCTTTGGCATCGAGGCAGATCACGTGGCCAGGGTTCTGGAAGAACACGCCCCCCTGCGCGACGGCCAGCGTGGTCGGCATCACGAATCCCACTTCGTCTGCGGTTCTGTTCCAGAGGATTCGGCCGGTGTTGGCGTCCAAGGCCATCAGCCGGGTGCGGGCCCGTACCTCCTGATAGATGGGCAGCCCATGTTCCTGGGTCCATTCGGCGCGGCGTGCCAGATTCTCCGGCGTCTCGGGGGACTCCTCGCCGATCACCAAGTACAGTATGCCATCGCAACAGATAATCTCCTGAGCATTATCGGTCTCGTCGTATTGATGGACGGTCTTCCCGGTGGCCGCGTCCAGAGCGACAACGGGCTGGCCGTAGCCCAGCGTGACGTACACGCGATTGCCAACGGCCACAAGCCGGCGTGGCAGATCCGTTGGGCCGCTGCGGAATCCACGCAGATGCCACTCCCACGACTCGATAGGCCGCTGCCAAAGCCGGATGCCGTTGAAGGCATCGCGAGCAACCAAGGTCCACTCGGGCGGCATGGCCACAGAAGCGATTGGGCCCTTGTCCAGGATGTAGAACAAACGCCCGCCAGCCGAAACCGCCGCGCTCAGACTCGCCAAATGCTCGTGACTTCGCGACCACCGCGGCGGACAGACCCACTGCAAACGCCGCGGCGGACCGACCACCGCATCGTCCGCCACCGCATTGTTGTTGGGAGCGTGCAGGAAGTGCGTCCACTCGTCCATCTCTGCATTGACCGGTTTTGCGAACATCACGAAACCGTCGCCGATGCGGGATACGGGATGTGGGATACGGGGCAGCCACGCCTCGTTTCCCTTCTCCCGTACAATCGCCACGCCGCGCGGGGCCAAAACGCGCAGAATCTCGCTTCCCGCATCTCGCATCTCGCATCTCGTTTCCACCACAATCACATTCACCAGGTTGTCGGTGTACGGCAACCGCTCGCCCGGCCATCGGTCAACGGAGACATCTCCGTAGATCCCGAGCGATCGGATATGGTCACGAGCCTGCCGGACCATCGCTGGATCGCGGTCGAGGCCATGGACGAGGTAACTTTGATCGGGGCAAAGTGCGGCTGTGAGCCGGCCATCCCCGCAGCCAACATGGACGACTAGCCCGCCAGAGACACCAGTCGCTTCGAGGATCCCCCGCGCTTCCACCGCAGCCCGCCCCCCTCCGACGCCGGCCATTGCCAATCCGCAGCACGCCAACAATGCGTTAATAAACACTATCGTCATCCGATCAAATGACTTCATCGGCTAGTCCTCAGGTCCCAGTTTCGATTCGCCAGTCACGGCTCGATGCGACAATCGGGCATTGGACTGGTGTTCAGTGCAGATTGCCGTCTCCCGCGGCGCAGCATGCCGGAACCACTCACATTGGTCAAGGGCCCCGGTGAATGTCGCAGTTCTTTCGGGATACTGACGTGAACGATTTAAGAAGACAGACGTCTCGAGTCGTGCATAGTCAGACCGAGGCATACGATGCAACGGACGGTCTTACGCTGTCCGGCGCTTGCGGGAAGCCGTTTTGTGAGATCACGCTTCAGAGGGCCTGAACATGGCATGCCCCGGACGGGCCTGAGCTGTCCGGCAATTCCATGAAGCCCTTGGCATTCACCCGTTGTCCTCCCTCGGTGATGCCGGTCGTTGAAAGGCGATCGTCCGATGGCCAGCCGTCACTCCGGGACCAACCATGCAACCCGCGCCGGTACTTGGATCGGGATCAGCGAAATGTATTGACAGACTCCGGCTCGTTGGTGCCAACGAAGTCGAGAAGTCACATCGACGGAACCCGCCAAACGAATGTTCGTACCGCGATCAGGCGCCCCCCGGCCTGTTGCAGTCTTGCCATGACTTTCTTCCAACCCAAGCTCTTTGCCAACGCGAACGGCGTCATTCCGTTTGGGGCACGCTTCTTTGGATCTGCACCGTGTCGCAAACAGACATCGACCCCATCCAAAGAACCGGCGAGCGACAATTGGTGCAGAATATTATAGCCGCGATCATCAGCTTCGTGAACGAAGTCGGGGTTTTCAGTCAATGTCTGCTCGAGCGACTCGCGCATGTTGACCGACATCGGATGCTCGGTTGCGGCTACTACTGCGTAGTCTTGGGGTGTCGATTTTGACCCAACGAAACGGGACAACAGGCCTTTCTTTTTCGCCGGAGCCTCTCCGATGCATTCGGGCGGAACGAGATTGACGACGCCAACATCGCCGAAGTCAAATCCCCATGCCTGATCGTGCTGTTTTCGTTCTCCCTTTCCCATCCGCGAACGAATCAAATCGACCGTGAAGCCGCCATAGACGTTCCCGGCAATAACGTACATCCAATCAGAGATCTGTTTTCCTGCGATCTTGACGCGATCTCCCTCGCTGAAGGATTTGAGTGAGTGGGGGGAATTGATGAGGGTCCCATGAAGTTGGCGACCGTCGAAATCAACCTCCAGAAGCCACATGTGCTCGACTTCGAGACCACCAGGGTTCTGTGCTCGAATCTCGGGCGGATCGGAGAAGGACGCTTTGACGGCAGCCAACTCCAGGCCCGGAACGATTCGACGTTGTTCCCAAGCCATTTCGCGCCAAAAGAAGCGAAACGTCTGGCGCGCCTTCGTGGCGGCCTGATCCATCTCCGGGTCGTCACCGGGCGATTGAAAGATGGGCGTTTCCGAGTTTGTCACGACATTGCCGAAACGGGTAAGAGGAGCCGAGCGAGATTCTTAAGTTCACAGTCTACCAACGCGAGACTCGCGGCGAAACCGCTGACAAGCTTGTTGCGACAAACGGCAAGATGCTGGGAGCGGGGCCAAGAGTTGCCCCGTATGCCCCACATGCGATGGCTATGCCACGTTAACGATCAAGGAATCCCTCCCGGTAAGAACATGCGTCGTCGTCGCCGCTTCCCACTGCGCATTTTCGACGCAAACCCCGGTCTGTCAGTTCTTGACGAAAACGCGTATCAGATCACAATGACCGAACAGGAATCAACCGCACGACTTCGATCTTGATGAGTTGTAGAAAGGTGAAATCGAATGACACGATTCATCAGCGTTGTGACGTTGATCACATGCGTCACTTTCTCGGCGATAGCACGCGCCGTGGACAAAGACTCTACCAGGCTTCTGGGCGTGGAGGCTTTATCCTTTCGCTATGCCAACATAACGGGGATCGGCAAGGAAGAGGGTGTATGTCGTCGAGATCCTTCCGATGTCATCAAAGTTGGCGACACCTGTTACGTGTACTACACAAAGGTCGTCAAGAATGAGTTGCCGGAGTATCAGAGGCGGCTGTACCCATCGGGCTATCCGGGCCGGATATACTACGCGGTGTCAGAAGATGATGGTCGAGAGTGGGAAGAACGCGGTGAGGCGATTGGATTGGGCAAGCCGGGGACATTCGATTCGTTCGGTGTGTTCACACCCAATATCGTAGCCCACGGAAATCAGTACTGGTTGTACTACACCGCCGTGCAACCGACTCCAGGCAAGGGAGGCGCGTTCGAGAACAACGCGACGACCGATCCAACGGCAATCGGAGTGGCGGTGGCCAACTCGCCCGACGGGCCGTTCGAGCGAGTGCCGAATAATCCGGTTCTCGAAATCAGTAACCGGCGCGATGCCTTCGACAGTTACCGTGTCGATGATGCGTGTCTCGTTATGCGACGAGGGAAGGTGTGGTTGTATTACAAAGGCCGTTGTGCCGCCCACGGGCGCGGTGGACCGCGGCAAACGCGGATGGGTGTGGCCATCGCTGACCATCCTGCCGGCCCGTTCATTAAGCAGAACGAAGGTAGACCCGTGCAGAATTCAGGGCACGAAGTGCAAGTATTCGCTCATAAAGATGCAGTGGCTTCGCTTGTTTCGCCGACGGGCCCCAACGGCCGCTCGCTCCAGTACGCGGATGACGGGCTTGGCTTTCGTGTCATGTTGCGTGAGTTGAAGCATCTACCGAAAGCACCGGGGTTGTATCGTCCCGAACTGACGAACGCCAGCGCGACGACGAAACTGCCGGTCTGGGGAATCGCGATGGGAACGTACGGTGGTGATCCCTATCTGGTCCGATACGAGTGCGTCTGGGGTGGACCCTGAGTTCGTGCGTGGATGCCGTTCGCGCAAGAACCTGGATCGGCGACCAACTCCTTCAGATACCAGAGCTTCTTCACCTTGAGGTTCGCACTCCAGCCATGCGTTAATCCTCGGAGACACCCATACTCCAACTGCCACTAACCATGTCATGGAATCCTGGGGCCGGGATTGGTGTCCTGCGTGGTTCTTGCTACCATACCTACTCCCACCTTCTTATTTACCTGAGGGTGTCCGGGAATTGGCTGTAGCCGAATTCGTGAGAATTCGGGCGTGTTGGCAATTCACCGAAGTCTCACGACTTCGGCTACGGCTAGCAACCGTCGTGTTTTGCGGGACCAATTCCCGGACACCCTCATTTACCTGCCTTGTTGCCGGCATCCAGCGGACAACGAGCCGCATGTGAACGGCATGCCCTATTTCACGTTTTAATCCAGGAGACCAATATGACCCACTCCCAGAAGAATCCTTCGCGCCGCCGATTCCTCCAGCAGACCTCTGCGGCGGCCGTTAGCACGGCGGTGCTCGGTAGCATGACACCAACCGTCCATGCGGCCGAGGATAACACCATTCGCCTGGCGCTGATTGGTTGTGGTGGCCGTGGCACCGGTGCGGTTCGCGACGCACTTTCGGTTCAAAACGAAGGGCCGATCCAGTTGTACGCCATGGCCGATCTGGACAAGAAGAATATCGATTCCCGCTTCAAGACGATACAGCGACAATTCCCAGACCAGGTGGACGTGCCTGAAGACCGCCGCTTCGTCGGTTTTGACGCCTACAAGAAGGCCATCGACTCTCTGAAGCCCGGCGACGTGGCGATGTGCACCACGCGGGCCTACATCCGGCCACTCCACGTCGAGTACGCGGTCAAGAAGGGCATCAATGTCTTCATGGAAAAGCCCTTCGCATCGGATCCAGGCAACTTGCAGCGACTACTCCGCGCCGGCGAAGAAGCTGAGGAAAAGAACCTGAAAATTGCTGCTGGATTGCAGTGTCGCCACTCGCCCGCTCGGATGGAGTTGATCAAGCGGATTCGCGATGGGGCTATGGGCGACATCACGCTGCTCCGGGCCAACCGGCTGGGTGGCGGCGGTTGGTTGCGCAATCAAGGCGACAAATCGAACATCTTGATGGAACAACTGAAGTTCGCCCGGATTCACTTGTTCTGGATAGGGTCAGGGCACATGGTCGACTACCTGATCCATCAGATCGACGAATGCTGCTGGATCAAAGACGGCTGGCCCGTATCCTGCCGGGGTCTCGGCGGCCGTGTACCCGGCAGCACCGACTGTGGACAGAACATCGACGTCTATTCGATGGAATACACCTTTGCCGATGGCACCAAGGCGTTCTGCGGGTTTCGCCGCATCGCGAATACCGAAAAGGACTTCGCCACCTACATCCACGGTACCAAGTCCGCTGCGCAGTTCTCCGGCAACGTGCATAAAGCGACGGTCCACATGTTCAACGATCAACGGATCAACGCGGACAACATCGCCTGGACACCGACGGCCGATGCGTATAGCCCTTGGCAGTACGAGTGGAACGACTTGATCCACAGTATCCGCAACGACCTGTCGCACAACGAGTGCAAACGGGCCGCCTACTCCGACTTGACCACGTTGATGGGCCGAGCCGCTTGCCACACCGGCCAGACGGTCACCTGGGACGAGATCTTCGCTTCGGACTTCAAGTTCTGCGACTACCTGGATGACCTGGACTACGACAGTCCGGTGCCGGTCAAAGCCGACGAGAACGGCCAGTTCGAAGTTCCCGTGCCGGGCAAGTGGAAAGAGTTCTAAATGAAGCAGTAGATGCGATTGGGTTCGGAACAGATCAGCAATCTACCGTTGCGATCGCGGGTGATGCCCTCGGCCTGCCTGACATCTTCAGGCAAGCCGTGGTGTCCCTGTTCTAGCCTCAATTCTGCTACGCGGCGGCTCTTGGAATCAAACGCCACGGCCCCGCGCGATTCGTGGCTCAATAGCCACAACCAACCCGTTGAAGAATCGAAAAACAGATCGGACAAATCATCTAGTCCGTGCAAGTCGAGCGGCCATTCAGTGACTTGCCTGCCGTGATCGGTCATCAGCGGCTGAATACGAAAGACGGTGGGTGGTTTGTCTTCACGTACGGCAAACAATGTGTCAGTTTCACCGTCGTAGGTAATGCCTTCCAGCCCCTTGTTCTTCTTTGCCTTCTCGTCCAGGTCGATGCGTCGACCATCGTCATCGATCCTTGTGGTTCCCTGTGGAATCTCTACCAGCGTGATCCGCATCTTGCGTTCTTCGGCAATAGCGAAGCGGTCGCCGCCCAGATGGCACAGACCTTCGGTGTCGTGGAATCCCTTCAATTCCACCTCGTTGACGAATTCGCCTTCATCGGTGAATTCGACCAAGCGTTCCGGCTCGTCAATGACGACCCACAGGTGGCCCGTGTCGGGATGAAGCGTTAACCCAGACGCATCGCGATCGACGTGCGGAATCCTGAAGGAACACTCGAACTGTAACGGAGCGGAGAGTGACCGGGACATGCGGGCCAATATAGCTACGGTTGCGATTCGATTCCAGGACCTAGTTGGCTGCCTCGGGCTTGTGGTCTGTCAGACTTGATTTCTGAGTCCAAGGATGTCATTTCCTTGGTAGCCGCACTCGCCAGAGTGCGGTCGGATACCGGGAAGACCCGCGTTCTGGCGAACGCAGCTACAGCCGAATGGGTTCTGAAACGGCCTCTTCTGAGTTGAAGCATCTGTTTCCTAAGCTCGCTTCCTTAGTCGTGACTTGCCACTTGCTGAACTGGTCAATTGACCGCTACACACTGTAGTCGGCTCTGCTCCCCCCGCCCCTCTCAGCGGCAAGCGGGCGGAGCGGACCGGCGTAGACGGGAAGCAACGGATTCGCCCACTGTGGAAATATTTCTACCCGGGCGCCCTGTTTGGAAGTGACGAAACGAGCTCTTTTTGTTCAAATTGTCAGATTCTCTGAAAGATCCGAGGGTTTTTCGGTAGTCAATGACGGAAGGGAGTCCTAATGGCAGTACCGCCGGACACTCGCAGCAGCCTGATTGCGCGACTTGCGGATGTCGGTGACGACGACGCATGGCGCGAATTCACGTCGCTCTATGAGCCATTCATTTACCGGCAGGCAAGGCGTTATGGCTTGCAGTATGCCGATGCGCGCGAATTGGTCCAGGAGGTGCTCATCGCCGTCTCCAGAGCGTTGAATCGATTCACGCTGGACCAAAAACGTGGCCGTTTTCGAACTTGGTTGTACGCCATCGGTCGCAATGTCAGTTTTCGATATCTGGAGCGAAGTCGACCAGCCGATCGCGCCAGCGGTGATTCGCGAATTCGCGCAGCAATAGCAGAAACCCCCGACCCTCGGAGTATCGCGCCCCGTGAATTGGACGCCGAACTGAAACGCCACGCATTTCTGTGGGTCGCCAGGGATATACGCGGCGAATTCGAGGCAAAGACATGGCGGGCGTTCTGGGACACGGCGGTAGAAAACCACTCGATTCAGCATACGGCAAGCTCGCTGGATATGTCCGTCGGAGCAGTCTACATCGCCCGCAGCCGAGTGATGGCACGATTGAGAACTCGCATCCAGGAAATCACGCTCGATGGAATCCCGGACGCTCTGGAGGTCCTGGAACTGACGGCTTCTGGGGAGGTGACGCCATGAAATGGAACCAGTCGAAATCGAGCCGTATTTGCGCGAATCAGCCCTTGGCCGAGTTGATTCGCGACGAACTGGATGAAGAACAGTGCGAGCGGTTAACGACGCACCTGGACGACTGTGAAACCTGCCAGCAACGCCTGACGGTTCTGGCTGGAGAATCCAACTGGTGGCTGGACGCTGGCCGCTGGCTCGATCCGGCGGTGGCCGATATGGAGTTGTACGATGGAGCGTTGGAAGAGGATACGTTTACTCACGAAGAATCGTACTATCCGAATGCGGAGCAGGAGTTGTTGGCCAGTGGGCTATTGGAGGCCCCGGAGAAAGACGGTCTGATCGGCACGTTGGGACGCTACGAAGTGCAGAGCGTGATCGGAGCCGGCGGTACGGGCATTGTGCTGAAAGCGGTTGACATCGAATTGAATCGGACGGTAGCCATCAAAGTGCTGTCGCCGGCTCTGGCCGCCAGTGGTGCCGCGCGACGACGGTTCGCTCGCGAGGGACAAGCCGTTGCCGCAGTGGCTCACGAAAACGTCGTCGCCGTACACCACGTGG
>CAZURK010000226.1:0-25704 GCA_964623055.1 uncultured Pirellulaceae bacterium | reverse complement strand
AATACCATGGCTGAGATCGACGACATTTTCCACGAATTCGCGGCGGCATTCGCTGGTGCATTCGACGATGCAAGACCTATCTGCTTTCCGGATCAGTTGCGTCGTGATGCGCTGGACCTGACTCTCGTAAGTCTGAAACATATGGACGCTTACTTATCGTATTTGCATCGCCACAAAGCAGAACTTGTCGGTGAAGAGTGGCACAACACGGTTCTATATGGCGGCGCCTACATCGGAGAGGTGATTCGTAACGAAACAAACAACCATTACCGCTGGATTGATTACAACGACTACATGCCGGAGCATCCGGACATGAAATCCCTTATCCCCGAACGCAGCACCCCAACATGTGCGTTTCTCGTGGATGATCACGATAGGATGTCAATGCCGTTGAACAAGGTAGCGCGTTTTATCGACGAGGGCGAAGAGAACAGCGTTCACTTCTTTGCACATTGCGATATCGTGCAGGCAAGAGAGGCCTAGCCAAGTCAGGATTTGAGTGCGTGATAGCCGGGTAGCGTACTCGCACTTTTCTGCAGACAGAGATGGGCGTGGGGCCGACTTGCCGAACGGTGGTGTGGAGCGCAAGCGGTGATTCACGCCGCCTGGAGTCAAGATCAAGTGCCTCCCATTTCCCCGGAGCGCTTGACGAGGTTAAGAACTTGTCCATCACAGAGGATAGTATTGTCATCAACTTCGATGCCGTCGACGACTGGAGTGGATTCCGGGTCGATCCGCATGCGTTTCTGCAAATGGTCAATTGCCGCGCCCACAGACATGCCAACAAGCGGCAGCGAACAGACACGCAGGTCACAAGAGCTACTCGATAGTCAGAGGTGAAGCATACAACTGGCGGCGAGCCTCAAAGAAAGGCGCTCTCTACAGTTGGGGTCGGAGGAAGCCAGTGGCGTTACGCTGGGGAGATGAAAACCTGCGTTTTTTCCGGGATTCAGACATTCTGGCGCTCCGTGATTTCTCCAAAAGTCTGGCTGGCCTGTAGCGTGCGATGCCCCAACTGCATCCGTGCTTCTACAATTACATCCGGCCATTCGGTGCTCTGACGACCAGGGCCTCCTCCTCCAAACGGGCACATCATGATACGGTGAGACAGTAGAAGGCCTCTTCGGTGGCCGACTGAGATGGGCATACGAGACATGAATGACCTACCGTCGTAGGGGCGTACCGCATGAAGGTCGTGTTCCTGGATGTCGATGGCGTGATCGTCCCGTGGGATTGTTTCGACGAGACATGCCTTCAGAACCTGAAGGCCATTATTGACCGCACAGGGGCGGTGATCGTGTTGACGAGCACTTGGCGGCTTGCGCGAGCAACCAGGTCTATCCTCGTCGACGAGTTGGAGGCGCGAAACATCGCCGCGCCATACGACGACGTGCCGGATTTTGGTCAGACGTCGTCGGCGAGGGTGCAGGAGATCCTTGCCTGGCTCGCGGAGCATCCAGAGGTGACGAATTGGGTCGTGTTGGACGACGAAGACCTCGCGGCAGTAGACGAAACGGGCGAAATTGCCGACCGGTTCGTGCGGACAGAATCGCTGCAAGGGCTGAACCGTCCGGAGTTGGTGGAAAGGGCTGTGAGTATTCTGGTTTCGTGAACTGGCGGCCTCGAGTTACGGATCCTGGGAGCCATTGACACCCGTAACACAAGACTCTGGCTATCTCGGGTCTTCGCGAGAGAGGGACACGCCATGAAACTGGTATGACAGTCGAGTAGGGCCGGTTCCTACCGGCCAGCGATTGATGGTCGACTGACCGGCCGGTAGGAACCGGCCCTACTTCGCTCCGCCTCTCTCCAGTCTTCGCGAATAAGGGGACACAGCATGAAACCAGAATTGTCGGCAGCCGTGTTCGTGATCTTGTCTTGCGCATTTCCTTCAATGGCAGACGACTTGTCGGTGATTGGACCGCCTGCAAAGGGAGAGAAACCACGCGAAATGCTGCGAGACTATCTGCGTCGCTGCGTGCATGAAGCGTTGGATCGGCGACTCGTGGAACTGGAGAAGCTGAAGACGCGGGAACAGATCGAATCCTATCAGAAGCGTCTTCGTTCCAAGTTCATCGAGAGTCTGGGCGGCTTTCCGGAAAAGACGCCGCTGCGTGCACGGACGGTTGGCGGGTTGAAGGGCGAGGGCTATCGGACTGAGAAGGTGATCTACGAAAGCCGGCCGGGGTTCCACGTCACGGCGATCCTCTATCTTCCCGAGACCAAACCTCCGTACCCCGGCGTGTTGTTGCCGTGTGGACATAGCGCCAACGGCAAAGCGGCGGGAGCGTATCAGCGGGCAAGCATTCTCCTGGCCAAGAACGGCATTGCGGTCTTGTGCTATGACCCGATCGGTCAAGGAGAACGCAAACAACTGCTTGAAAAGGACGAGGCTGGCCGGTGGCTGCCAAAGGGTCGTTTCGGGGCAACCGGCGAACACATGCTCGAAGGCGTAGCACCCATCCCGCTGGGGCAGAGCCTCGCGACCTACCGCATCTGGGATGGCATCCGCAGCATCGACTACCTGACGAGCCGCCCCGAAATCGACGCGTCCCGCATCGGCTGCACCGGCAATTCCGGCGGCGGGCTGATGACCAGCTACCTGATGGCCCTGGACGATCGTATCGTGGCCGCAGCCCCCGGTTGTTTCATCACGACAACGCGTCGCAAGAACGAGAAGCCTGGTCCGGGCGATGCCGAGCAGAACATCTTCGGCCAGATCGCCTACGGCATGGACCATCCGGACTACATCATCATGCACGCGCCAAAGCCGACGCTGATTTGTGCGGCCACCCGTGATTTCGTGCCCATTGAAGGCACGTGGGAAGCGTTTCGGCAAGCGAAGCGAATCTACGCTCGGCTTGGGTATGCCGAGCGAGTCGATCTAATCGAAGCTCCCGATAGGCACGGGTTCAGCAGGCCGTTGCGCGTCGGAATGGTACGTTGGATGCGCAGATGGCTGTTGGACGTGGATGACGCCGTGACCGAAGCCGATTTCCCGGTTCACACCGATCAGGAGCTGCAATGCACACCCGATGGCCAGGTGTTGCTGATGGAAGGAGCCAAGCCCATCTTTCAACTGTACGTAGACGAGATGGAACGAGCGGCCGAACAGCGGGCACAACTCCAGAAGAAACTGTCGACCGAGGAGCTTGTCAATCGAATACGACAGGTGGTCGGCGTTCGGCCGTTAAGCAAAATCCCGCTGACGGAGGTCACGCGAGCCGTCCGCATCGAGCGCGACGACTGCAAGATCGAGAAGCTGATTCTACGACCCGAGGAAGGTATCGTTTTGCCGGCCTTGTACTTCGAGCCAGACGGCGCGTACGACTTCCCTGTGCTCTACGTGAATAGCGCCGGCAAAGACGCCATCCAAGCTGCCGACGGTTCAATGACGGGCGGGGATTTCCGACGCGCAGGTGCCGCAGCTCTGGCCGTGGATCTTCGTGGCTACGGCGAAACGGAGATGAAGTCGTGGCGATACGGTGCGATGGCAGACTATGTGGGAAACAATGCGGCCGAGTATTTCGTCGCGTACATGCTGAGCGGGTCGCTGGTCGGGATGCGAGCAGAAGATCTGATCGTCTGTGCGCGGTACTTGGCATCTCGTACCGGCAAAGGGAAAGTTCGACTTGTTGCTATGGGTGACGTGATTGAGCCTGCGGCCCACGCCGTCGCTTTGGCGCCGGAGCTTTTCGCCTCATACCGACTGAACGGCACGGGCAGCCGACCGCGAAAGGCCGTTCCCTACACAACCGCTTTCCTGGAGAACGCAGTCCACGGAGCCTTGAGGGTATACGATATCGACGATCTCATGCGATTGTGCCACGAACGGACTGCCGCGTTCCGTGTCGATCACTAAGCGCATTCAATCCTAGTCGTGGGGCACGTTTCCAACGTGCCAGAAGCAGGCAGGGTGGGCCAAGTCTTCGCGGCCCACCGGCGTGGCGAGCGTGTTCCTGGTGGGCCCGCGAAGACTTGGCCCGCCCTACGAAGAAGCGAGTTTGGCTTACGGTGACGGCGCGGGCGTTCGCCGAATGGAGATGTGCGAGACGATAAGATCCTGGTTCGCACAATTCAGACGGAAATCGGTGCCGTTGGCGCGGCCTGCAAATCTGGCATGGGGAATCGTGAAGACCGCCTCTTTCCACGTGGCGGATCCTTCGATACGTTGACGTGGACCGGACCGAAATTGCTGCCGAAGTCCGGTCAACGTCGGATCGCACGAATCGTATTCGATGAAGAACTCTGCCGGTCCGCTGTCCATGTATCCGACGGTGACTTCCATCGACTCGTCGCCATCGAAAAGGAAATAGTCTTCGACCTCGAAGTACATGTACCTTGCGATCGGATTGTGGCGGTTCTGGGCCGTACTCCACGCCGCACGACCTCCGACTGTCTTCTTCGCGATCGGACCATCGCCGTCCGGCTTTTGAACGATCCAGAGTCCTTCCGATTTACCGGGCGTAGTAGAAATGACTTTTCGAGGCGGTTTGATCTTGGACAGGTCAATCCGCTCGCCTGCATGAAAACGGTCGCTGAAGCGGCGTGTCAGTTCGATGTACTGCCGACCATACTCGACGGTTTCGCAGATTTCCGTCCCCTCGTGAAACTCGTTCCACGTCTCGACATGTACCAGCCAGGGACGCGTCTTGGGATCCATCGTCAGCAGACGCTGCCATGCGAACGAATAGAACCGGCCTTCGTCGCGATTGCGAACCAGCGGCGAGCGTCCCGGAACTGCGGAATGATCGTATCCCGGTCCCAAGCCAGCCGTGTCGAGTAGCTGAGGCGCTAGCGCGCCGCCCCAATTGTATTCGCTGTCCGCCTCGCCCGGCCAGCCGCGCATCTTGACCAGAAACAGGTCCGTGCCGAAATCACGCCGGAACATCTCTCGCGCAGCAGGAAACAGATGCTCATCGGCATTCTTGGCGAATGCCGATGCGTACAGGAACACCAGCGGTTTGCCGTCGATCATTGCGCGATGCTCGGGCGGAACATGCGAGAAGAAGTTGCGGATCGTCCCGCAAAACCACAATCGGCCGGCTGGCGTAGTGAGGTCGACGTGATAGTGTCGCGCGTTGTGCTTCAGCGTACTGGTGTCGTAGAACATGCCGATCGACGGCGGGCGTTTCTTCTGGCGGACCATTCGGCTTCGAGCCTCGACCAGCTTCGGCAGACCTTGATCGCTGAATCCAAAGTCGCCCAGCGGCGTGCCCCAGTATACGGGCAAAAGCACATCGATGCCTGCGGCGATCATGTCGTCGAGTTGTCGAGCGTGCCATTCGACATTCTTGTAGCTGAAACCATCGAGCGTCGGAGGATGATCGGTCAACGCGTCCGTGCTGTCGTGGTCAACAACGTGGGCACCCGTGTCCACGTCGTACCAGTAGAAGTAGCTGGTCGCGGTCACGGGCGTGCCAGAACGAAATCCCGTGGAAACAGCATCCGCCGGCGCCGCTTTGAGCACAAATCTGCCGGGCGCTTGCGGCAGGGCGAAATCGGCAGGAAGGTCGGCCCCGAAGAGCGATCCGAGCATGAGGGCCACTGTACTTGCGTGTGTCACAGGTGTGCCTTTCTAAGATTGTGTGAAAGTCGGGTATCGTTTGCATTCGGCGGATTTCTGGGCATAATCAAACCGTGTTGCATTATTCTCGGCCGATCAGGTTAACGCAAGCGAGCGACGAAATCGGTGCCACAGCGACCACGCGAATGGCGTTTCGTACGATCGAAGACCGACCAGAGGAGTTCACCCATGCGAGTTCCATTTTTTCTGATTCTCCCCTTTCTTTGCTCCATTGCGACTGCTGGCGATGCACAGCAGCCCAACACGACGCTGCGTTGTGAAGTAGTCGACGCCGATACGGGCGATCGGTTGCCCGCCAGGGTTTACGTTCAATCGTCGGATGGCCGGTGGTTCTTTGCCAAGTCGGCGTCGCCGGACGGATCGGCGGTGATCTACAACAAGCAGCGTTACGAAAGGTCTGTCGAGAAGCACACCACGGTTTCGGCACATCCGTTCGTGGTCGACGTGCCACCGGGGCGAGTGACAGTGGGCGTCGAACGCGGCAAGGAATACGTGCCTGCCGAGCAGACGGTCGAAATCGGCCGAGAACCAGTGAACGTGCGGATCGAATTGAAGCGATGGATCGACATGTCGGCGGAGGGCTGGTACTCGGGCGACACGCACGTGCATCGGCCGTTGGACGAATTGCCCAACCTGCTGTTGGCCGAGGATCTGAACGTCGGCCTGCCATTGACGTCCTGGGTAACCGCCGCGTACATGCCGCCAGGATCCGGGGGCAGCAAGCGGGCCGTCGAGGCCGAGCCGAAGCCGATCTACGTCGATTCGACACACGTGATCTATCCGGTCAACACGGAATACGAAATCTTCACCGTAGGTCACAGGCGGCATACGCTGGGTGCTGTGTTCGCGTTGGGACACAAGAATCGCTTCTCGATCGGCGTTCCGCCCGTGCGCCCGTTTGCCGAACAGGCTCGGCGTGAGGGAGCCGTGTTGGACCTGGACAAGCATTCGTGGGCCTGGTCGCTGATGCTGGTGCCGGTGGCTGGTGTGGAACTGTTCGAATTGGCGAACAATCACTGCTGGCGGACCGAGTTCGGTTTTCGGCGATGGACGATCGACACAGCGCCGGCCTACCAGAGACTTCAGCTAAACGCGGACGGATTCACCGAATGGGGCTGGATCGACTTCGGTTTTCAGACGTACTACGCCTTGTTGAATTGCGGATTTCGTATGCGGCCGTCTGCCGGCACCGCTTCGGGCGTCCATCCCGTGCCACTCGGGTTCGGCCGGGTCTACGTGCATGTGCCGGAGAAGTTTAGCTACGAACAATGGATGAAGGGGCTGGCTGATGGTCGCAGTTTTGTCACGACTGGGCCAATGCTGACGATCGAGGTCGATGGGAAACCGCCGGGCAGCACGATCGAGCGACGACCACAGGACGAATCTGCGATTCATATCACCGGCTTGGCCGCCAGCGCCCGACCGATTCGCCCGATTGAAATTGTCGTCAATGGCCGGGTCGTTGACAGCCTTTCAGCGGCGAACAAGAAGACGGCGCGAGGTGGGTACGAGAGTCCGATCGACGCCAAAGTCGAACTCGAAGGCTCGTCGTGGGTTGCCATTCGGGTCTTTGAAGATCGGCCCGATGGTCGCGTCCGCTTCGCTCATTCGAGCCCGGTCCATGTGGACGTGGCAGGAAAGCCGCTACGGCCTCGAAAGACGGAGGTCGACTATCTCGTCCGCCGCATGAAGGAGGAGCTGGATCGAAACCGCGATGTTCTCCGCCCGGAGGCTCTGGATGAGTACCGACAAGCCCTGGCGGCATACGAGTCGCTGGCTGCAGAGGCGCGCAAGGACGAAGGGGAGTAGAACCTGAAGCCGAACCTCAACGCGAAAGAATTCGTCTGTGTCTATGGTGCCGGGTGTGGAACCGGCGTCCAAGATAAGGCATACTTCACGGTTTTGAACACGGTGGAAACCAGGGAATGCGATGCCACCTGAAGCTACTCCGATACAGACGGATGAACTCGAAGCGGCCGTCAGCCTGTACGAAACGGGCCGGTATCTGCAGGCATATCAGTCGACCCTCGGCTGGGGATCGTTGGATTCGTGGACCGGGACAAAGGCGACGGTATTCGCTGGGCGGTTGGCGGTGCATCTTGGAGCCTCGCGGCTGAGCAATTGGTTGATGCGCCGTGCACGGCGCGGTGATCCGACCGACCCCGAAGCGCAATACTACTTTGCCTACTCTCTGTGGCGAAGACGCGGACCTTACTACGCGTGGCGATGGATGCACGCACGTCCCGAGTTGTGCGACGATGCAGGGCCGGACATTCGGTCCTCGTGGTACGGACTTTTTGGCGGCATCGCTGCGATGCTGCGAGATTTCGACACGGCCGACGAGTGGCTGCGCCGCGCATCGGACACGGCTCCCGACAGTCCGTGGATCCAGGTCTGTTGGTCACAGAGCCTCGAGTACGAAGATCGGTACGAGGAATCGCTCCAGGCTGCTCGCCGTTCGCTGGAGATCCAACCGTGGTACCGACCTGCCGTGCAGTCGGCGGCTCATCTGCTGACGCTGCTGGATCGTGATGACGAAGCGATGCAGCTCATGACGGACTCGTCCGAACATCTGGAAAGCAGCGCCGTCGTAGGACAGTTGTACGGGTTGCAGTTAGAGTTGGAGTTGTACGACGCGGCTGGCGAAAGTCTTGGACGTTTCGCTGAACTGTCGCCGTTGGCGGACAAGCACACGGCAAAATGGCTGGCTGCCCAGCGTTCCGAGATTGCGTACCGCCAAGGCGACATCGAAGCCGCGATTCGCTACGCCGGCGACACGGACGACGAATTTTTCAAGGCGATCGCGGAACGCTTGCAGGATCCGGCGCGGGCGGAGGCCAAAGCGGTTACGCTGCCGGTAGGCTTCGTGCGCCAGCATCACGTGACGTGCGCCCCGGCTACGCTTTCGGCGATCAGCCGCTACTGGTCGATGCCGGCCGATCATCTGCAGGTTGCCGACGAGATCTGCTACAACGGGACCAGCGGCCACAGCGAGCGAAAATGGGCCAAAGAGAATGGGTGGATTCCACGCGAGTTCACCGTGACCGAATCGAGCGCCGTCGCCCTGCTGGACCGCGGCATTCCATTCACGTTCACGACTGTGGATCCGGGCAACTCGCATCTGCAGGCCGTCATTGGGTACGACGGCCGTCGCGGCACGCTGATCGTCCGCGATCCGTTCTGGCGCAACTCGGGCGAAGCGCTGGCCGACAAGATACTGAAACGCTACGAGGCTTTCGGACCACGTGGAATGGCGTTGGTGCCGGTCAAGAGACGGGAGGAGCTTGACGGGATCGATTTGCCGGATGCCGAATTGTGGGACTTGATCGACGCCCTGGACGGGGCGCTGATCGCGCACCGTCGCGAGGAAGCCCACAAGATATGCGATCGCCTGCAGACCAAGTCAGCCGATCACGCGCTCGCACATCATGCTCGCCGTCGTCTGGCGATGTACGACGGCGATCCAACGGAAAACTTGGCCGCGGTCGAGAAACTGCTGGAGATCAATCCCGAGGACCAGACTTTGCAGTTGGAACGGCTATCGTGCCTGCGCGATTTTGCCCGGCGTGACGAGCGGCTGGAGACCTATCGGTCGATCTGCGAGAAGAAAGAGACGCATCCGATATTCTGGCAGCAGTATGCCCAGGAGTTGCGTGTGGACGCCCGGCGGCACGACGACGCCGTGTTGCTGCTTCGCCGGGCCATCCGGCGCTGGCCCACCGAAGGCGCCAACTACTACATCCTGGCCAATATCTACTGGGACAAGCGGCGATTTGACGAATCGCTGGAATTGTACCGGTTCGCCGCCTGCCTGGCCGACAAAGAGGAGCAGTTCGCCCGCGGGTACTTTTCGGCATCGACCTGCCGCAAGCAGACCGAGCGTGCTTTGCAGTTTCTGCGAAATCGTTTTGACCGTTTTGGCAGCAAGTCCAGCCTGCCGGGCCGCACTCTGTTTTCGGCTTACCTCCAGTTGGACCGCACCGGTGAGGCTTTGGAGGTTGTCGAACAGTCGCTGCAATTGCGCCCGGACGATAGCGACTTGCTGTTGTTTGCCGCCGATGCCAACTTGGTTTGCACCACGGAGAACATGGACAGGGCCGAAGAGTTAATGGAGCAGGCCAAGGGCAAGACGCCGGAAGGCGAATGGCTGCGCACGGCCGCTCGATTGGCGTCGGCGGACGGCCGGCTGACCGAGGCTTTGGCGCATTGGCAGGAAGTCCTGCGTCTACAGCCCTTGGCGATCGACGCGCATCGGGCAGTGACGCACCTGCTGGCCGAGACGCAGGATACGTCCGAGGCTTTGGCGCACATGGAGCAGGCGGCCGATCGGTTTCCGCATCACCATCCCTTGCACGAATTGTGGATCGAGTGGTTACGCGACGAGCCCGCCGAAGCACGAGCGCCCGTTATCCGTCGCGTGATCGCCGCTCACCCCGACGACGCTTGGGTCCGACGCGAACTGGCGCTTGTGCTGACCGACCAACGCCAATTCCAGGAGGCGTGGGAGCAACTGGACATCGCCGGCCAGTTGGAGCCGACAAACCCGTCGTTCTTCGTCGTCCGCGCCCATGTGTTGCGAGCGGAGGAGCGGATCGATGAAGCAAAGCAGGCGCTGCGGCGGGCCGTCGAACTGTCGGTCGACAACGACTACGCCATCGCCGAGTTGATCGATCTTTGCGAGACGGTGGGCGAACGCCGCGAGGTGCTGGGTTTTGTGAAAGACCAGTTGGTCGAACAAGTCATTTTCGGCGACGGGCTGCTGGAGTTTCAGGCCCGCGCCCGCGACACGCTAGAGCCGACAGAGTTGTTGGAGTTGTTGCGCGAGGCCCTTGACGCCCGGCCCGACCTGTGGCACGCGTGGTCGGCGATCATCGGTCAACTGTTGGACATGGACCAACTGGACGAGGCCTGGCAGCTTGCTTGCCAAGCCACTGAACGGTTTCCGTTGCTCCCGAGATTGTGGCTGGACCGCGCCACCGTTTGCCGAGCCCGCGCAGACAGCGAGGCGGAATTGGAGTCGCTCGAGACGGCATACGAAATCAATCCTGATTGGGGTACGGTTGTGCGGGCATTGTGTGATGTGCACGATCGGTGTGGCGACTTCGATCGTTCGCGGCAGTTGCTGGAAAATGCGGTTGGCCGGAGCCCGCTGGATATCTCGAACCGAATTCTGTTGGCGGAAACGCTCTGGCGACTGGAGGAGCGTGACGAGGCCCTGGAGTGCATACACGACGCCGTGCAGCGCGACCCGGGCTATGAACGGGCCTGGGATCTGTTGGACAACTGGTCCGATCAGCTTGGCTGCCCCGAGCGGGCCTTGGAGGCAGCGCGTGAATTGACCGTCCGCCGAGCGGGCGAAGCGCGTTCGTGGCTGATGCTGGCCAGACTGCTGGACTCTCCGGACGAGATGGACGAGCGAATGGCGGCGCTGGACAAAGTGGTCGAACTGAGCCCAAGGTGCGAAGACGCCTACGATATGCGAGCCGTGTCGCTCGCCTACGCGGGCCAATGGGACGAGGCGAAGGAGGCTTGCCGCCCACCCCTGTGGAACGACCGGCCACCGATCATTCTCCGGGCCCGCTTGGCCTGGCTGGAAGCCGAACAGGGCAATCTGCAAGGGGCCATTACCTGCATGCGGGAGGTGGTCGAAGACGAACCCTATTTCTTCGAGGCGTGGTCACGTCTGGCCGATTGGAGCTCGCAAGCGGGAGACGACGCCGGCTATCTGGAGGCAGCGGAAATGCTGGCCCGCCTGCGTCCACAGTACGAGGTGGGATACGGGTACTTGGGCGAGGCGCGATTGCTGAACAAAGATCGCGAGGGCGCTCGCGAGGCTTACCAGCGTGCCGTCGAACTGAACCCCGCCTATGAGTTCGCCGGGAACGGACTGTTCGACCTGCAGTTCGAGGACGGTGATCTAAGGGCGGCGACGGAGACGATGTCAACGCTTAGCACGCTTTCTGGCAGCCCGTTCGTGACGGCGCGCGAGGCACAGTTGGCGGCCAAACGCGTGTTGCGGGACGAAGCCTGCGACGCGCTGAAGCGGGTGGCGGCAATGCCGTGCGACAGCCCCTGGCCAATCTCGGCAGCCGTCGAGGCGCTGGAGACCGCCGGCTGGGACGACACGGCCCGGCAGACGCTAGAGGAGTTGTTGTTTGACGAAGAAACACACGTCGAAGTCGGTCCACAGTGGATCAGGCTATGTACGGCGCGCCGCAATTGGAAATGCGCCGAACAGTTGCCGAAACTGTGTGAACGCGGTGAGATCGGCCTGCGAGCAACGTACTCGTATGTCGAAGCACTGTTGCAGACCGGCGACGCTGCGAAGTTGAAACGCTTCGTCCGCAAGAACGAGGAATGGCTGCGAGAACGCACCTTCACCTGGGGCTCGGTTGGATACGGGCTGACGGGGCTGCGCGATTACCGGCTGGCTGCCCAGTGGCAGTCGGACTGGCGCGATCGCGAGAACATCGAAGCGTGGATGCTCGTGAACGTAGCCGAGGGTCTGCGGGCTACGGGCCGCGGAGACGAGGCGGTCGAGGCTGGTCGTCAGGCGCTATCGATGCCCCCGGCCTTTGGCCAACATCTTCATCACCTGTGGCTTGCCGCCGACGAAGTGCTCTGTGGGAACGTTGCGGAAGCAAAGGAGCATTTGGAGTACGTCGCCGAGTCGTTGGATGACGACTACCAGTTCCTGTTGACGATGATCGAAGGGATCGTGGAAATGGCCGAGGCGTCGCCGGACCAGGCCGGCCACGTGTTCCGGCAAGCGCGACGCCGGATGGTCCGCGCGCGGGCAGCCTACAAGGTGTATCCCCAGGAGCCTGCCAGACGTCGGGCTTATCGCCGCTCGCTGGCAGCGCTCGCAAGGCATCGTGGCACTTTGGCTGCTAGGTTATGGTTCTGTTTCCGTTGGATATCTTCCTGGTAATGGCGGTCAATCGTCTGGCCAGCCGTCTGCTCGTCAATCGTCACGGGAACGGGTATAGTAGTCGGGCGAAGGTGTCGGGATACGGGACGCGGGATATGGGGAAGAAGGAGTTGAACGGCAGACTAGTACCTCGTGTCATTCGGTCTTGTAGGTTGGGCATTCCTGCCCGACCCCGAGCAGACGGGCGAGAATTCCCATCCTACTTTGCCATCGCCAGGCCAACCGCTTAGCATGAGAACCTCCGATCTCGTATCCCGCATCTCGTATCGCGAACACTTTGCGTAGAGCCACACAAAGAAAGGACGCATATGTCAATCGTGGGAACCGAGCGGGTACTTGTGGTGCCGACCGAGTTGTTTCATCGGCTCGGCTATTTCCAGGGATTCACCGCCCATATCGACGGGTACCTGGAGGAACTGCTCAGTCCGGAACACACCAGCTACCGGCCTCGTAGCGAGATGGAGGAGGACCCCGGTTACAAACAGTTGATCCCTTACGTGATCTTCCGCTACACGGACGAACTGGGGCGCGAGAGCCTCTTCCGATACACGCGGGGAACCGGGCAGGGCGAGCAGCGTTTGCACAGCAAACGCAGCATTGGCATCGGCGGTCACATTTCGTCGGACGATGCAGACGAAATCAGCCCCTACGACGAAGGCATGCGTCGCGAGTTGGCCGAAGAGGTTTTCATCCACACCGAATACGACCAGCGTTGCGTCGGGTTGATCAACGACGACCAAACGGAAGTCGGCAAGGTGCATCTGGGCGTTGTACACATATTCGACGTCAAGTCGCCGGACGTGCGCCCTCGAGAGGACGAAATCGAGGACGCCGGTTTCGTCCCCGTTGATGAGCTGTTGTCCGACCTGGACGGGTTCGAAAGCTGGTCGCAGATTTGTCTGGAGGCGTTGTTTGCCGCTGGCGACTCAGTTTGAACGGAAGATGTATAACGAAAAGAGGAATGCCGGCAGGCTGATCGCCAACGCACCCGCGGTCATCGGGTCCAGAGCAATATCCAGTGTCTGCATCTGCCCGTATTTTGTTGCCGCAACAGCCAATGCGTTGTTCGCGGCGTGACAGAGCATTGCCGGGATCACCGAGTCTGCCCTCCACGCCACGGCGCCAAGCCAAAGTCCCAATGGTACGACCCCCAACATGTGAATCGGATCCAGGTGAATCACCGAGAACATAAGGGCAGTGACGGTGATGGCCAGCAACGGATGCCAACGCTCGGCCAAGCGAGTTTGGACGTATCCGCGGAACATCAATTCTTCGATCAGGCCGGGAACCACCGCTACCATCAAGAGTAGGCCCACCAGGAATCCATCGGCGTGAGCCTTCATCGTTCTTTCCAGCATCTTCAGTTGTTCGCTTGGTTCGTCGACGAGCCAGGCGAGCAACTGTGACGAGAAAACCGCGACGATTGGCGTGGCAATGACGAAAACCGCCCACGTCCACAGCGGCAACACGCCGCGACGCAGCCCCAATCGCAACGAAACCGGTTGCGGCGACAGCAGGGCCGCTCCCACGGCCATCACCAGGAAAACAGCTTGCCCTGGAAGGAACAGCACGACCAGTCCCCGGCGAGTCTGCAAGTATGCCTCCAGCCAATCCGGAAAGGAGCCATCTGTGAACACGTCCGGTCCGCGATCCGCGATAGCCGCAAAAACCAGCACAGCCATGGCAAACATGAATCCGACGGGAAGTGTCAGCAATCCGACGCACAGTGCAGTCCAGATGCGAGGCTTTCTGTGAACCGGCTCGACGACATCGGCCACCGCAACTTCTTCTTCGCCCAGTGGCACGCCAAACGGCGACTCAGACACCTCGGCCAACACATCCCAGTCCCTCGGCAACGGGGCCTTCGGTTCGTCGCGCGCTGAGTCGCCGTTGCCCTGCATCTCGTGCTACTTCCTCATCGGCTGAGCCGCCCTCAAAGTAGATCCCGCTTGCCGAACGGGACCTTGACGCTTGTGACGACTCGGGAATCGAGGTCCCGCTCGGCAAGCGGGACCTGCTGGCCGTCTCCAATCTTAGGCCCTCTCGATCGAGAAAGCCATTGCCTCGGAGATGTCTGCGACTCCGGCCGCCAACATGACCAAACGGTCGAATCCCAACGCCACACCCGCACACGACGGCAAGCCGTGCTTCATGGCCGACAGCAACCGGCTCTCCTCCGGCAGCGTGTATTTGCCTTCGGCGGCGCGTTGCCGATTGACCGTTTGGTTGCGCTGCCTCAACACCTTCGGATCCACGAGTTCGTGGTATCCGTTAGCCAATTCGATCCCGCGCACGTACAACTCGAAGCGTTCAGCAACGGGCGGATCGTCGTCGCGAACGTGGGCAAGTGCCGCCTGACTGGCCGGATAGTCGTACAGGATCGTGGGGACTCGTCGTCCCAAATGCGGCTCGACAAGCTCGACCAACAGAAGATCGAGCCAACCGTCGCGGTCGTCCAAGGCCAGGCCGGCAGGCGTCGACAGACTGTGTCGGCGGGCCGAGTCGGCCAACTGTTCGCATGTCGCCGTGTGCGGATCCACGCCGACACGTGCAAGGAACGCGTCACGATACGTCAATCGCTCCGTCGAGCCTGCTCCCAGCATTTCTTCCGCCAGTTCGGCAAGCAGCAACATTCCTTCTTCCAGTGCATCGCCAACCCGATACCATTCCACAATCGTGAACTCGGGGTTGTGCAGTGCCCCGTGTTCACCACCGCGAAACGATCGCGTGATTTGATGGATCGCCGTTGCGCCGGCTGCCAGCAGACGCTTCATCGCAAACTCGGGTGACGTCTGAAGCCACATCGTTCGCCCGGCGGCCGGATCGCTGGGATCGTCGCACAACGTGACCGGTAGAGGATCCAGGTGCCGATCAATGACTGTATCGGCGGACAACAGCGGCGTTTCCACCTCCAGAAAGTCGCGGCGCTCGAAGAAGGCTCTCAGCCGCCGCAACAAGTCGGCTCGCAGCTTCAGGGTTTCCAATGAAGCGGTAGGGGCGAAATCGTTGGGACAAGATGTGTCCGGGCACATGATCGTTGTGTTGACAGCGTCTGGCAGCGAACCGTCTTTACGCCAACGGCGTTTGGCCTCATAGCCCAGGGTAGCGGGGCAACCCTGGGCTGTGTGACGGAACTGCGTCGCGGTAATCGTTCCTAGATGCCTACGTGCTTACCCGTTCGACGTAATCGCCGGTCCTGGTATCGATCTTGACGACGTTACCGATGTTGATGAACGCGGGGCAGATGAACTCCGCGCCGGTTTCGACCTTGCAGGGCTTGGTCACGTTCGTAGCCGTATCGCCCTTGGCACCCGGCTCGCAGTATTCGACCTTCAACTCGACGTGATTCGGCGGCGTCATGGTGATCGGGTTGCCGTTGTACAGAATCATCGAGCAGGGCATGCTTTCTTTCAGGTACTTCCAGCTTTCGTCTACCTGTTCGGCACTCAATTCGTACTGGTCGTACGTCTTGACGTCCATGAACACGAACGTTTCCCCCTGACGATACAGGTATTGCACGTCGATTTCCTCGACGTCAGCCGCCTCGATCGATTCACCACCTTTGTAGTTTCGCTCGATGACCGTGCCGCGGAACAGGTTTTTCAACCGCAGCGTGTAAATGGCGTTACCTTTTCCGGGCTTGCGGAAGGTTGATTCTACCACCAGATACGGATCGCCGTCGATTTTGACCTTCAGCCCCTTGCGAAATTCGCTAGTCTTGTATGTAGCCACGTTTTCTCTTCCCTACTTCGTCTTTCTTGATCGAGTCGTTAGCATTTTCGTAGAACAGGCCCTGACCTACGAGGCCAAAGTGAACATTCTAACGTATGACGATGATCCTGTCCGCGCCACTTGCGGGGACGACTGCGCGTGGCGGGAGGCTATGAAAACGGCCATCCGCGACCCCATCGGGCTTTGCCGATCTGTGGGCTTGTCGCCCGAATTCGAGGACGCGGCGGTACGGGCCAGCCGCGATTTCCCCGTGTTCGCCCCGCTTGGCTACATCGCTCGCATGCGGCCTAGTGATCCCGACGATCCGCTGCTTCGTCAGGTACTGCCGTTGGTGGACGAATTGCAGCCTAATCCCGGCTTCACGCAGGATCCGGTCGGGGACCACGCAGCCAGGATAAGTCCCGGTTTGCTGCGGAAATACCAGGGTCGAGCGTTGATGATAACGACCGGAGCCTGCGCCGTCCATTGCCGTTACTGCTTTCGCCGACACTATCCATACGCCGAGGGCCCGCATTCGCCGAAGCAGTGGTCGGCGGCTCTGAGCGAAATCGCCCGTGACGATTCGATCGACGAGGTCATTCTCAGCGGCGGCGACCCGCTCGCGCTGGTCGACTCGCAGCTTGCAGAGTTGGTTCATCGTCTGGCCGACATCCCCCATCTCAGGCGTCTGCGTATTCACACTCGGCTGCCCATCGTCATTCCCGGACGCGTGACAGAATCGCTGATCGCCTGGCTTCGCAGTACTCGGTTGGTCCCGGTCATGGTGGTTCATGCAAATCACGCTCAAGAACTGGATGAAGAGGTGTCTCGGGCGATCGGGAGACTGGCGGACGCCGGTGTCCCGCTGCTGAATCAGGCGGTGCTGCTGCGGGGCGTGAACGACGATGTTGGGACGTTAGTCGAATTGTCCCGACGACTGCTTGACTGCCGCGTGATGCCCTACTACCTGCACCAACTGGATCGAGTCGCCGGAGCGGCTCATTTCGAGGTGCCTATTGAAGAAGGCTTGCGGATCGTACGACAGATGCGAGCCGCATTACCCGGCTACGCCGTTCCTCGATTCGTCCAAGAGATTTCGGGCGAACCATCCAAACGAGTGTTGGCGTGACGCTGTTGACTGGCAACTTGACAATCTGATAAGAAAGCCCACCATGCTTACCGACAATATTCTGGATCTAATTGGCAATACGCCGCTTCTGCGTCTGAAGGGCGAAAACATTTTCGCCAAAGCCGAGTTTCTGAACCCGGGCGGCAGCATCAAAGACCGCGTCGCCTTGGCCATGATCGAAGGGGCCGAACGAGACGGCAATCTGACACCTGATTCGATTCTCGTCGAGCCCACCAGTGGCAACACGGGCATCGGCATCACGTTGGTCGGGCGTCTGAAGGGATTCCGAGTACGGATTGTTATGCCTGCCGGGATGAGCGAGGAGCGCAAAAAGTTGATCCGCGCTCTCGGTGCCGAACTCATTCTTACGCCGGACGAAGAGAGCATCGCTGGTTGCGTCGAGCGAGTGCGGCAGATGGCCGACGAGGATCCGCACATCTTCGTGCCGCAACAGTTCGAGAACCCCGACAATCCTCGCTGCCACTACGAAGAAACGGCCAGGGAATTGTGGCGCCAGATCGGCGGCGACATCGCCTGTTTTGTCGCCGGTGTGGGCAGCGGTGGCACGCTGCAGGGCGTGGGCAAGTTCCTCAAGGAGCACAAACCGGGTACTCGCATCGTGGCCGTGGAACCGAAGGATGTATCGGCTTTGCTGGGTCACGAACCCGGACTGCACCAGATCCAGGGCATCGGCGACGGGTTTGTCCCCGACATTCTGGACGTGTCGATGGTGGACGAGGTGATCGAGGTAACCGACGAGCAAGCCATCGAGACCAGCCGAGAGTTGGGTCGCGACCTCGGGCTACTGGTCGGCATATCGTCCGGAGCCAACGTCTGGGCCGCTCGGCAACTTGCCAGTCGTACGCAGGGCAACATCGCCACGGTGTTGCCGGACCGCGCCGAGCGTTACTTCAGCACGTCGCTGATGTAGAGCGAGTGCCTGCTTTTCTATTTCTGCAGAGGTAGCATCATGATCAACGTCCCATTGTGGCGAATCAGGGCGTAGTCTTCCTCGCCCTCTCGGCCGGGAGTCGGTTCCTCGACGCTGGTGCGGAAAGTGTATCTGCCCGGATCGACGGGAGTGAATCGCACGCGGCCATTGTCGTCCGTCTTGATGTTCTTCCGGAGATTCTTCGGCCCTCGGATGAAGACCATTCGATCGGCGGCCCGTTTTCCTTTCCATAGCACCGTCAATTCGAGTTGGTCTTCAATGTCATGCGGAACGATATCCAAGTCCATGTGCTCCGCTCGCCCCAACTCGTGAAGGTCCTCGTGCGCAGTTACGTCCAGGACGCGAGCGTAGTAGTGTAGCAGCACCTTCGTCTCGCCGTAGGCGTAGACGCCGAATTTCCCGTAACAGTCGATGCTTCGCGGCGCCCCAGCCGGCAGCTTGGCCGCCAGCCAGCGTTTCTTGTCCGCACGGGTGTCCGAAGTCCGGATCAACTGCGGCTCGATCTTTTCCACCGAGCGAAACCAAGTCTTGCTGGTCCCAGTGAAATGATCCAGATAATGCCCGTCACGCGCGGCCGGAGCTTCCTCGAAGTAGATGTTCGCCGTCCCATGCTCGCCACCTCGCTTGTCGATCGTCACCCAAAGATAGTGGGCGGAAGCTTGGGGAAGCGAGCAGAACAATATGAGAAGGCAGAAAACTAGTAGTGTCTTACGCATCGTTGTGACTCCTGCATGGCGTGAAACGTGCTCAGAGTCTAACACATTGGCTAGCCACCAGGAACCTATTGCCTCGTCAGAGCAGCCCGGGAATGAAGCGGTAGCGGACTACGCCCATGTAGGTTCTGTACTCCTGGAAGCGTCTTAGGAAGCGCTCTTCGCAAACGGCGCGAGTGATATAGATCATTACCCAAATTGCATAAAGCGTCATCGTGGCGAAATTGAACGAGGACTCGAAACGAAATATGGCAAAGAAGAAGAACGACATTTTGCACACCGTGCCTGGGTGCCGAACGAAGCGATAGAGTCCTTTCGTCTGAATCTTCTTGTACGAGAGATTCGAGTACGAGAACCCCAGGCTTGTGGTGACGTACACCATGCCAGCCAGCGCAACGATGGTGCAGATATTCACCGCGTACTCGAAGCCGACATGGTCAAACAGCAATGGCGACCCTTCCTTACCGGCAGGGAACGGGATGAAGGTGCCGGCGAAATGCCTGAAGGGAAGATAACAGATCAATACGATAAACCAATGGAACGGATTGGGATCCGTCTCGCGAAAACGTGTTCCTGTAAGCGACGACTCCCAGAAATAGCCGATGCAGGCATTGGTCGCATCGACGCAAAACAGAACGACGACAAGAAATCCCGCTACGCTGCCTATGCTGAGTTGATAGTCGGGCGACGAGACAACCGCTGCGATCTGCACGGTGCCGTAATGGACCTGCTCGACCATGAGTGGAATGTAATGCAGCCGAATGATCCAGGATAGGAATAGGCTCTTGTATCCTCTCGTAAATGTTCTGTACTTGAGCTTCTCCCAATCGAATCTGCACACTTGCTTAACGAAAGAGACTACACGCAAGTACGGATCGTTCATGACCTCAAAGCTGGAATATCGGTGGCGCTCGACAAAGAAGAAATACGGCAATCCTCCAAAGGCAAATAGCCAGAGAAAGCTCTCGAGCATCACACGCGTATTGGGCGCAAACTTGTCATAGAACTGATGCTGCTCATAGAAGAGGTAGAGCCCTCCGATGAGTACAAACCAGAAGACGTACTTGCCTATCGCCTTCTTCGCCGCCAACCATACGGGGCGCACGTCGTACCCTCTCTTGTCTGCGACCACTGCGACGACTGTGTAGTAGAGGATCAAGAAGTAGATGGGCAGGAAGAAGTGGTCTCCAGGCTGTGCCAGCGAGAAGTGGTATGCGCAGCAAGCGACGCCGAAAGCGAGAACGACACCGAGAAGGTTGAACAAGGGCGTTAGCATTTGAAGATGTTCACTGAGATGGCCTGCTGACCGTGTGAGTTAGGGTTGATATTCAAGCTGCCTGGCCTTCGCGTAGTCCTCTTCGGCGAACGCCGTGTCCCCCTTCGCTCTATAGGCGTGGCCCCGGTTGAGATACGCCCCCGCGTAGTTGGGGTTCAGGCGGATTGCGCCCGTGTAGTCGCAGATGGCCTGGTCGTAGTTGCCTTTCTCGTGGTAGGCCGCACCTCGGTTGTTGTAGGCATCGGGAAGTGCGGGATCGAGGCGAATCGCCGCGGTGTAGTCCAAGATGGCCTTCTCCAGATCGCCTTGGTCCGAAAAGGTTGCGCCACGATTCACGTACGCCCTGGCGTTCTTCGGGTCGAGCCGAATGGCCTCCGAAAAGTCCAGGAGAGCTTTGTCGAATTCGCCCTTGTGCCTGTAGGCGAGACCTCGGTTGTTGCGTGCCTTGGCGAAGTTTGGTTCGAGCCGGATGGTCTCGGCGTAGTCGGCGATGGCTTTCTCAGGATCGGGCTTCTGCAGAAAGGCGTTACCGCGGCAGTAATACGCCTCGGCAACGTCCGGGGCAAGCCAGATGGCTTCCGTGTGATCTGCGATCGCCTTGTCAACATCGCCCATCCGACCGTAGGCGACGCCTCGGTTGTTGTATGCCTTTGCCATGTCTGGCTTGAGCCGGATGGCCTCGGTGTAGTCGGCGACGGCCTTTTCGACGTCAGCTTTCTGCAGATAAGTGTTCCCGCGGTTGTAGTACGCCTCGGCGTCATCTGACCCAAGCCGGATGGCCTTCGAGTGATCCTTGATGGCCTCATCGAACTGACCGGTCCGACTGTAAACGACGCCTCGATTGCTGTATGCGCCGGCGAAGTCCGGTTCGAGGCCGATGACCTTGGTGTAGTCAGCGATGGCCTCATCGAATTTGCCCCGCTGGACGTAGAGGTCGCCGCGCCTGAAGTACGCCTCGGCATCGGACGGCCGGCGCCGTATGGCTTCGGTGAAGTCCGCGATCGCTTTGTCGACCTCGCCATCTTTCTGGTAGGCGACGGCGCGGCTGTAATACGGTTCGGCGTGTTTCGAGTCAACTCGGATGGCTTCGCTGTACGCTCCGATCGCCGACTCGACGCTTAAGGACTGGCCCTTTCTTGGCGTCTCTTCCGAAGTCGGCCTCTTTCCACAGCCGGACGTTGCGCACAGCAAGACCAGAATGGCCGTGATGAACCGTTCCAACGTCACGTCACCTTTTCTCATCGGTCCTCATCCTTCTCCTCTGGCGTCCGACAAACCGCAATTCGTGACGACCGCTAGTACCTCGCGTCTCTTGTTTCTGTAGGTTGGGCATTCCTGCCCGACTCCAAGCAGACGGGCAGGAATGGCCATCCTACTGACAATCGCAGACGACCTGAGGTACTGGCATGTTTCTTCTGGGCCGATGATTCCCACGCAGTTCTGATATTATCGCCATGGTCAACTCACACCTACCAGTGCTCGCACGCCAGCTCAGGCAGATTGTGCTGCGGGCCACTCTCTAATATCGGTTCGTTGAGCGAGGGCAGACCATCCCTTATTGGGGGCACTTGGCGTTTCTTGAAGTGGTTTTCGGCCAAAAAACGTCTGGAAGAAACAGCGAGTTCACAACGGTAGCGAGTTTCCCAGTCGTGGGTGAGTCAAACAAGGGAGCGTTTTTGTGTATACTCTGATCACGCATCGGACACACGAAGACCAGAGCTGAAAATCACCTCACGGTTTGGAATGCGAACAAAGGAGGAGGCGGAATGTCAACGGAACAATCGGGCGACAATTCCAACGGGGCGGAAACTCAGGATGAGCCGCGGCCCTGCGAGGCGGGCACCGGCCGGTTGGCTGCCGGACCGTTGACCGGGACCGTGTTCGCCTTGCTGGGAGGACTTGCCGTCTGGGTTGTGCTTCAGATCTACTACCCACTCGTTACCGTTCCGGACGAAATCTACGCCGACATAAAAGGGCCACCATCGAAGGAGAAAGTGGAGGAAATCGAGGTGGCCGGAACAAAGGCCGCCATCTGCAACGCGATTTGCACGTTCGGCCTGTTTGGCGCGATTGTCGGCGGGATCATGGGCATGGGCGAAGGGATCGCCCGGCGATGTGTCGCCAGGGTCTTGGTGGCGGCCATCGTCGTCGGGCTCGCCGGGGTCCTATTCGGATGCCTGGCCGGCTACTTGGGCAACTTGACCATGCAGACACGGCGACCCGGCGGAGGCCCACCGGGGTTGGTTGACTCGCTTCGAACCCACTGCATCATCTTGACGACGCTGGGAGGCGGCATCGGCATAGGACTAGGCATTCTTACCGGGCGAATCAAAACGATCGCCCTTTGCCTGATTTCCGGAACGCTGGCTGGTGCCTTGGCGGCCACGCTATTCACCGTGTCGCTCGCCGCGTTCATGCCAACGGTCCGAACCGAGGAGATCGTCCCCGAAGAAACCGCAGCCCGCGTATTGTGGATTGCCCTCAGCAGCGGCCTGCTAGGGCTAACCATATCCGCCATCGCCGGCAAGCCGCGGCCGAAGTGATAGGAGGCGACGGCTGGTCCTGCGACGCTGTGCAAGCATCATTCGAGGAATAGCTGGCCGATTTGAGTGTAGACGGAGTCGCAAGACTACGGGATTCGCCGCTTCCGCCCGAAGTGTTGCTACTTCGGCTACGCGACTTCGCGGGCGGCGTCGAACATGGCTTCGATGTTCTCGGGTGGTACGTCGGCCAGGATGTTGTGGACTTGCTGGAAGATGAATCCGCTGTTGGGTTTGAGGATCGAGACCTGTTCGATCACGTGTTGGCGGATCTCTTCCGGCGTTGCTCGATTCAAAACGGCGTGGGTGTCGCAACCGCCGCCCCAGAACGCGATTCGATCGCCGAAGTCGGCTTTCAGCCCCGCGGCATCCATTCCTTGGCAACTGATTTGTACCGGATTGATCGTGTCCAAACCCGCGTCGATCAAGTCGTCCAGCAACTCACGCACGCCGCCGCAGCAGTGTAGCATGACTTTCACGTCGGCCAGTTCTTTCGCCCGTTGCCACATTTTCGCGTGTCGCGGCTTGAACACTTCGCGGTACATCTGGGGCGAGATCTGCGGGCCGCTCTGCATCCCCAAATCGTCGCCGAACAGGATGATGTCGATGTACGGGCCGACAGCCGAAAGGAACGATTCCAGGTTGGCCATGTGGATGTCGACCAGCCGATCCAGAAACTCGCCGGCGCGGTCAGGGTCTCCGGCCAACAGCATGAAGAAAACGTCGTTGCGATAAAGGAACTGGCCGACCTCCAAAAGGTTGCCACCGAACAGCCCGATGATCGCACGATCGGTACGTTCGCGCAGCCGGCGTGCTCCGTCGGCAAGTACTTGCCCTCCGCCCTCACCGGCCACCAACGGTCCAGGTGGCGATTGGACGGCGCACCACATGTTTTCGCTCAACGCCTCCGGCAGCCTGTCGAAATCGTCTTCTTCAACGTACGGCCAGTAGCACTGCTCGAAGTATAGCGAACCTCCGGGCATGCGAGCCAAGGCGCGACCGCTTGACGAGCGAATCACCCAATCGTCTTCGTCATGCTCGGGCAAGGCCCAAGCGGGCATCTGGCATGGCGAACCATCCGGCAGCGTCCAGTCGGACCAGTGCTCGTCCTCCAACGCGAAACCGCGTCCCAATTCGATCGTGTCGACGTCGAACCGGTCCAGCACATCTTCGTCGATGATCGCCAGTTGCTGGACCGGGTCGTAGACGCGAATCGGTCGTTCCTCTAAGCCCAAATAATCCCGCAGCTCGCGATACGCGATTGCCGCGATGCCCGATGATCGATGCCCGCCAAAGTCGATCGGCAAACGATCGGGCAATTCGTGGCATAGGGAGGCAAGAACTCGTTCCCGAGGGGTCATGTGAGTGTTCTCCTTAGGCCGCGTGGCCGCATGCAAGGCTGGAGTTCACGCTTTAGCGTGCCTTCGAAGACACGCTAAAGCGTGAACTCCAACATGCGGGCACGGCGTGAAGATTTTGCCCGCCAGGACTCTGGTATCCGGCAGACATCGTCACCGTCTGGTTATAGCCTGACCCACCGGCATTTCAACCTTGGCTGGCGACCGTGCATGCCTACATCGAGCCGAACACCGCCCTCCGACCTCTTGACCGCCGCGAGTTCACGACGATACTAAGGGGTTCGGCTTTTGGAGGATCTGTGTCTGGGAGCGTTTCCCGCCGAACTTGGGCTGTTGGACGTTTCCGGCACGGTTTTCGGTGCCAAAACAATGAAATTCGTCTGCAAAAAATCCCGACTTTGCGGGGAGGTTACCATCCCCGGCTCCAAATCGCACACGATCCGCGCGGTGGCGATTGCCAGCTTGGCGCAGGGCGATAGCCGCATTTTGGCCCCGTTGGAATCAGCCGATACGCTTGCCGCAGTGGAAGCCTACAGGCGTTTGGGTGCCGAAATCGACATGGAGCCGGATATCTGGCGGGTTCGAGGCACGGGCGGAACGCTGACCGCACCGGATAACGTCATCGACGTGAAGAATTCGGGCACCACAATGAGGACCGTTCTGGGGTCCTGTGCCCTGCTGCGGGAAGGAATGGCGGTGGTGACCGGCGATGCACAGGTGTGCAATCGGCCGGCAGGGCCGCTGGCCGAATCCCTGAACGATCTTGGTGCAACGGTACGTTCGACGCGCGACAACGGGAAACCTCCGTTTGTGATTCAGGGATCGCTTCGCGGCGGCGAGACCACGATCGAGGCGTTGACCAGCCAATACGTCACCAGCCTGCTGCTCAATACGCCGTTGGCCGATGGCGACACCACGATCCGTGTTCCTGTTCTGAACGAACAGCCCTATGTCCAGATAACCCTTGACTGGCTCGAGCGTCAGGGGATCGAATTCGAGCACGACGAAATGCGCGAATTCCGTGTCCCCGGCGGGCAGAGCTATAGGACGGTCGACCGTAGAATCCCAGCGGATTTCTCGTCGGCGACGTTCTTCTTGGCCGCCGGCGCTTTAGCCGATAATGATGTGATCCTGCGCGGACTCGACATGAGTGATTCGCAGGGCGACAAAGCGGTGGTGGACTATCTGAGGCAAATGGGAGCTGAAGTCGAGGTTGAGGAGGATTCGATTGGCGTCCGCCCTCGCGAACTTCAAGGAACGGAACTGGATCTGAACGCGACGCCGGACGCGTTGCCGATGATGGCGGTTGTCGGCTGTTTCGCGAAGGGCACGACCACGTTGGCCAATGTGCCTCAGGCCCGTATCAAGGAGACCGACCGTATCGCTGTGATGTGTGCGGAACTGTCTCGAATGGGGGCCCGCATCCGCGAACTCGAAGATGGCCTTGTGATGGAAGAAAGTGAACTCGTGGGGACCGCGGTACACGGTCACGACGACCACCGCGTCG
>CAZURK010000225.1:0-25710 GCA_964623055.1 uncultured Pirellulaceae bacterium | reverse complement strand
TTGGCATGGTCTTTCGGCCAGCAGGACACCACGTCCACCACGGGCTTCACGACGGTGGGAGCGTGTGCCGGGACCGCTTCGGCGGCAAAGCTCAGCACGTCGTCCAAGAGAGACGACGCCGTTGCGAACGCGGCGGTACCGCCCACCGCTTGAATGAACCCGCGCCGGCTTACTCCGCTCGCACAATGGCGGCACTCAGATCTCTCTCGAGCAGGCATTTCTTGTTCTCCTGTTGTGAACGCGTGAAGGGGACAGCCCCATTTTCGCTCCGCAAAGCCTGCGCGAAAATCGGGACAGTCCCCGACCACTGGTATGTCTTCTCTTGGGACTTGCCTCACAACTCTCGTGGTTGCCGTGCCTTCACCCTGTCTACGCTTCGCTAAAGCTCTCCCAGGCCGGGCCGTTCTTCAATTTCCTCAGGGAATAGCCGACCTCGCGCAGCCAATCGCCGTAGCTGACCAGCACGTGGTAGCCGACTTGGTTCTCCAGCTTCTTCCAGTCCCCGTCGACCTCGATGTCCATCTGCGATCGACAGGCTGGACGCGATGGGGCATCGACGATCTTCCCGCGAAACCCTTGCCACTTGGAGCAATCATGCGCCGGGATGACGACCGTTACGGTTTGGCCTTTGGTGTAGTGCACCTTGGTGGCCGCGCCGTAATCGGACTCGTAGTGAGTCACAACGTCCGTCGGCTCGTAGTTCTTGCCGTTCATCTTGCGCGGTGCGGAGCAGTGGGCCACCGTGTAGATGCCGTCGTGGGGGAAATGCGAGTTGGCGACGAAGGCCGGTTGGCTGCTGATCCAACGCAACAACACGCCGGGCATCGTGTGCATGAGGTCGGTGTGGCAGTAGGCCGTATGGCCCTCGTCGTTGGCCAGCGCCAGGACCAAACACGGCGGCGTGTCGAGCAGGCCGATGACCGAATTCCCCATGCATCCGGCGAATCCGAAGTTGGTCGCCCCTTTCTCCTTCATCAGTTCTTTGGCCACGCGCAGGGCCATAAAGGAATTGGAAACGAACTTGCGATCCGTTCGCAGAGTCACGTTGGGCTGGGCGAGCAGTGCCCCGGTTTGCTGATCAGCGGCATCGACGACCTTCTGGTCCGCCCGCGCGGCCGTCAACCGTTTGCCGAAATCCTCCAGCGAGACGACTTCGACGCCGTAGCCCCAGACATCCTGGGCATGCTTGGGGGCGTGTTGTTGACCGAGCCGGCTGTAGTGCTGCAGGCCACCGATAGCCAACATCTTGGTGCCCTTGGCGTTCTCTAGGCCGTAGATCGCACGCAGCCGCCACAGAATCTCACCGTAGTCGTCCACGACCACGTCGCTTGCATCCAGGTTGGGGTCGATGCCGGCATCGGTATCGTGCCGCAAGATGTAGCGGCCGATGGTCGTGTGAGCGGCGTAGTGCGGCTCCGTGCGATGGCGCACGAAGAAGATCCCCGGCGACTTGGACGCGATCACACTGGAGAGGCGCCCCCCATCGTAGCCACTCGCCCCGAAGATCAGCACCGCGTCCTGATCGCCACCGGCGACCTGTTGGGCTTCTTCGAGGTTATGCACGGCAGCCATCGGGAGGAACTCGACCGGGAAATCGGACTTGGCGGCCAACTCCGTCATGTCCTTTTCCAGACGCTGCACCTCCTTCTGGAGATCAGCCGGGGTTTGGATGCCGCCGTAGGCTCGCCAACTGCGAGTCATGGTATGCGGCTTGGGAAGCGTGTCATGTAAGGCCAGCGCAAGGATCGTCGGCTTAACGCGCAGTGTCTTGCCGCGCGGAAAGGGTTGGCCCAGCGCCGGCCCGGACGAGTCGTTCCGGCCTTCCTCCGCGGCGAATACGACGCTGCCCAGCGCCACGCCCGCGGCCCCCACGCCCTGGAGGAAGCTTCTCCGGGAGAGGCCGCCGCCGGCTACCGGATGTGAACTGTTGCAGCAACCGCCGCAGGCCGTCTCGCCGGCGATCTTCAATTCAACACGATTCTCGTTCGTGCTCATGGTGCGTTCCTTTCGCTTGTCCAAAGTTCACCGAAGGTCAGTACTTTCGGCCTAGGCGATTATGCTCCGTGAATCGGATACGTACCGTGCTGCTGGATCGTCCTGATCATTGCCGTGTAATTCTCGAACGGCACGTACTCCGGGACGGAGTTGGAGGTTCCACAGCAGTAGCCCCCGCCGGGGCCGATGGTGCGGATTCGCAGCTTCACCTCTTGCTCGACATCCTCGGGCGATCCCATCGTCATGGTCGAATCGAGGTTGATGTTCCCGTTCAAGCAGAGACGACCGGCGTAGGTGCGTTTCAACTGGTCGATGTCCATGCTGGCCGGTTCGCACGGATGAAGCGCCTGAAAACCGCACGCGATCAGGTCGTCGATCACTTGGTAAAGTCGACCGTCGGAGTGATACATGTACAAGAGTCCCTTGGCGTGTACTATGTCGCCGATCCGTTTGTGCCAAGGGAAGATGTACTCGCGCAAGAAGCGAGGCGAGACGATCGTTCCGCCGGTGTGGCCCAGATCGTCGGGCATGCGGATCGCGCCGACGCAGTCGAACTGCAAGATGTTCTCCACAACGCGGAGTTGCGTTTTCGCCACTCGGTCGATCACTTTTTCGACGAGCGGGTCGCCCGCGGCCAGCGCCATGCAGAAGTTCTCCAGGCCCATCAACATCCAGGGGGCAGTGAAGACGTAGCCCACGTTGACAATCGCCTTAGCCTCATCGGGGAGTAGTCTGCGGAGTTGATCGAGCGTGTCGTAGCTGAAGGCCGTATCCGGGTCGGGCCAATCGAAAGACTCGAACGAGGCCATGTCGTGAATCACCCCGACACCCTCTTCGGCCCACATCCGCGTGTGCTTTTCGCTGTCGCGGGGGTTGTACTGTGCTTCGAGCGGTTTCAGTATGGTCGTCTCCGACTGTCTCCCGCCCATCACCCCAGTGGCTTCCCCTCGGATCGCCTGACGGAACCCCAGACTCAGCGGCACGTAGTCGTAGCCAGCCGTCATCTGAAACTCGACCTCGTCCTCCAAACCGGCGATCGGTCTGCCGAGAAACTCGGCCTTGATGTCCTCGGCGACGGTTCCATCGAATTGTGGTATCCGCTTCGGCTCGCCTTTGCACAGAACGGCCGTCCGAAAATTGTCAAAATCAGGCACACTCGCCCTCCTTCGGTTAGAGCCTGACGCATCTTAGTCGGAGAGCGCCACTTCGGCGCGAAGTCCGCAATTCACAAGCCCGACGCGCCAGCGAGGGATTGGCCGCAACGTGTTCCCTCGCTTGCGCGTCGGGCTTGTGTGGGACAGCAAAGCGGCGCTCTCCAGTTACGATGGTCGGGCTTGGGAAAAGCAATAACCGCGAGAATCATCGCTGTAGGTCATATTCGCGTCAACGAGGTTCATTTTGACTGTTGAAGAGCATGTGTGCCAGAGGCACCGCGGCAAGCAAGCGCCCTTCTGCGCTCAGCCGCAGTTCATCTCGGGATTGAAAGAAACTCGCTCGTCCCAGGAGTGCACCGCTTCGATGCCGTAGAGCTGGCAGTAATCGCGGAGCTTGCGGACGTGATCGCCGTAGATTTGCAGCACGTGGAAGCCGGCGACTTGGTGCGGATCGTCCTCGGCGCCCTCGACGATTGCCCCGGTGTTGGTGATGCAGGCGGCCGAGGGCGGGCTGTCGTAGTTGCAGACCACCTTGGCCCGATCCACGATCAGCATGTTCGGCCGTTGGAACCGCGAGAGCGTGAATACCTGGCCGATCCGCCAAAGGACCTGGGGCGACACCCAATGCCCACCGGCGTGATGAGCCCGCACGATGTATTCCGCCTGCGGGCCGTCAAAGCCGTCGAGCTTTGTTGGTGAGTTGCAGTGGGCGTTGCCGAAGAGGTTCTGGGCCGTATCGACGAAGGGGTCGGCCATGAACCCGGGTCGCCCGAGCAGCTTGTGGATCAGCATCATCGTCATCGCCGAGCCGATGTCCGACTCGCAGCCGGCCGGGATGCCCTCGTCCATCAGCCGCGACCACCCCAGGCAGGGCGTGCCCACGTGGCGGCAGAAGCTCAGGCAGACCCCGGTCAGGCCGTCGGCACCGTGCTCGGCCAGGAGGCGCTTTGAGACGAAATAGTGCTTCGCCGCGTTGACGATGTCCTCCTCGGTGACCTCTTTGACCGCCTTGGCCTGTTTGATCGCTTCGTTGGCAAGTTGGCGGACCTCGTCGGTGACGGGGCTCTTCTTGTACGCATCGACGTACTCTGCGCTCGGCACGTCTTTCAGTTTCGTGCCCAAGGGGCCGAAGACGTCACCCTTGAAAGGCGGTCCATAGCCGGAGCGTCCGATGACCAGAAGCGTACTCTGCCTGAGGATCGCCGCGGTCTTGACCATCTCCAGGCCCGGGCGGACGTCGGCTATGTCCAGCGAACTGACTAGGTAGAAACCAGGCTTATGCGCGATCGGCGCGGTCTCCAAGGTGAAGCTACCTCCGATTGGGGTGAAGACCAGCGTAGGGATATCCTGCAGCGCGTCGAAGATTCGGTTGGCCCGTTTCCACATGCTGAAAATGCCAATGGGCAGGATCATCAGGGCGTCAGGACGCTGCGACTTGGCGGCTTTGATGAACCGCTCGGCGCCGGCGTCGTCTGTGATCATCGCATCGGCCAGATCGATCTCGACGCCCAACTCCCTGCCAATCCCCTGCAGCTTCTGGGAATACTCTTGGCAGGCGGTGTCGTTGTTGAAACCATGGCCGGGCCAGCCGCCGCCGGAGGCCTTGGCGTGCCGCACGTAGCCGACCTTCAGCACGGCAGGCTTCTTCTTTGCGGCGGGTTTCGGCGCATTCCCATCCGCGCCAGCCACTTGCCCCAGCGCCCCCAAGGCCGCCGAAGCGAGCGCCATGCCCTTGAGAAAGTCGCGTCGACCAAGATCCCCACCGCAGAAGGCCGGATGGTGATGCGGGCAAAGGTCAAACCGTTCGTTTTCATCGTTTCTCATCAGTCGGCTCCTTCTCAAAGCGTTGAGGTTGCGTATTCAGAACTTCCCGTCTTTCTTGATGCCCACGGCACGACCATGATCCAACACTCCAAGGCTCGCGTGCGGCGCGGGTCCGCATCCGGTTGGCCAGTTCGTCGCCGCCTGATCCGTCATAGTCTCAGCTCTTCGAGCAGCCTTCGCCCCAACGTCTCCGCGTCTTGTGCCGTGAGGCAAAGTGGGTGCACGACCAACTTGCCCTCGTGGAGCTTGCCGTGGCCCACGTAAATCGGCGGAGAACCTTGGCGCAGCCGTCGGCAAACCTCCAGCGCTGCCCGTCCCGATGGCACTTCAATCGTGACTTCAAGGATGGGCGGCCCCCCGCCGTCGCTTGCGTCGATGATTTGACACTTGGCGGGCGCGTCTCCCAGCAGCTCGACGATCCTGCGTAGACACTCGTGGTTCGCCTGCAATTCGGCGACGTCTTTCCCATCTGCGAACATCGCCAACGCGGTTGTCAATGCGACTATCTCTTCCTTTGACACTTTCATGGCACGTCCGATCCCGTGCCGGGGGAGGCCGTCAAGTTTGCTCTTGTCAATGAGTCCGACAGGCGGCTCCCACAACTCGAAATGGTCGTCCATGTCGAGCATCTGCAGCGCCGCGGCAGCGATCAGGTCTTTGCGTCCGCACAAGATGCCCGTGGATTGCGGTCCACGGATCGCCTTGCCGCCGCTGAATGCAACCAGATCCGCGCCCGTGTCCGAAGCCAACCGCAGATTCGACCGTGGCGGCAACTGGCCAGCCGCGTCAACCAAAACCGGAATATTCTGCCGATGGGCACGGGCAACCACCTCTTCCAGCGTCGGTCTCGAATCAGACGTAAACACATAAAACACGCCAGCCGTGTCGACGGTGAAGGCCGCTTCGTATTCCCATGCCTCAGTTCGCCTGACCCCTGCGCCGGAGACAATTTCGTTGAAGCCAACTTCGACGAATCGCGCACCGGCGGCTCTTACCGCATGGTCATATCCGTTGCGATGTTCGCGCGCGACGACAAACTCGTGGGCAAAACCTTCACAATGCGGTAGCCGTTCCATCTTGCCCAAATCGTAGCGCGTCAGGATGCCGGCTGCTCCCAAAGTGAGGCTGGCAGCCGACCCCGCGGTTACCAATCCAGCCTCGGCACCCGTGAATTGCGCGATCACTCTGGAAGCGGCGGCTTGAAGCTGCTCGAGCGGAACCCAACCTCCGGCCGCCTCATTGAACGCTTCCAACACGGCCCCCGGCATGGGCGCCCCGCCCAGCCGGGTCGCTGAACCGCACGCATTGATAATGGGCTCAAGCCCCAGATTCTCGTATACACCCATGTCTAACCAAGATAGCTGCCCGCTGCTCGGGTGGCTACGCTTGGCCGGGCTTTTCGTGTCCTCTGCAAGAAACAGAACCTCCCCGCCGACGCGTTGTCACGGTCCATCTTTGACATCTTGAATGCGTCCGGACACAATGTGGGCGAGTGTTCACAACCCGCGGAGGAGAATCCGATGCGACACGCAAGCAAAGAACATGATCGGTCAACTTGTCGTCAGACGGATGAGCTTCCCGCGTCCGACAGGGGCTGTTCTTGGCTGCGGTGGACGCTTGTCCTAACCGGGCTATGTGCGTTGATCTGGTTCCTCGTACGGGTGATTCCGAAACCGTCTCGCGCAACGTATCCGTGTCAGCAGGCTGCGTTCCCGCTGGCCTCGGCCTTCGTTGTGTGGCTGATCGGAGTAGTCGGCTCGATCACGGCCATTAGCAGGGCAAAACGATGCTTGGCGCAGGCACGGTACGCTCCGTTTGCCTTGCTTTTGGCCGTCAGCGCTGGGGGACTATGGCTGGCTCACAGCGCAACCTCAGAGAAAGTCATCTCGGCGGAGGCCCCGACGCCAAATGCTCCCATCGGAATTGCCAGGGGCGTTCATCCGGGGCGGGTCGTCTGGGTGCACGATCCTGACGCGACCGATTGGGATGGGCCTGGATACGGACATTGGTGGGAAAGTAACCATACGAGCCAGGACGTCGTGGACAACATGATGGACCGAGCAATCCGGGCACTCGCTGGTGAGAAAGAAAGTGGTGCCGCATGGGACAAGCTCTTCAGGTATCACAATAGGACTCACGACAAGGGGGACATCGGATACAGATCCGGTGAGAAGATCGCAATCAAGGTGAATTTCGTCGGCTGCATCAGGGCATGGAATCCGAGCAAAATCACGCGGATCGATCAGTACGACTTGCGAAGGGCTGACTACATGAATACGTCCCCTCAGATGATCATCGCCCTACTTAGGCAGCTCAGGAATCATGCCGGCGTGCAGGAAGCCGATGTTACGGTGGGAGACACGCTGTGCTATTTCCCCAACGAATTCTACGAAATGTGTCACAAGAAGTTTCCCAGTGTCCGGTACTTGGATTACGTGGGAGCCTTCGGTCGAACCCGTGCGAGGCGGTCCTCCGTTCCTCTATACTGGAGTACGCCGGACGCGGCGGGAAAGGAAACCGACTACCTACCCGTTTCCTACGTCGAGGCCGATTACCTGATCAACATGGCGAACCTCAAGAGCCACAACGACTTTGCCGGAATCACGCTCTGCGCGAAGAACCACTACGGCTCTCTAGTCCGTACGCCGCCCGCAAAGGGCTATTTCAACATGCACAACGACCTTCCCTTCGTCAAACCTGGCATGGGGCATTACCGGCCTCTGGTGGATTTGATGGGGCACAAGCATCTTGGTGGAAAGACTCTGCTGTACCTGATTGACGGACTGTACGCCGGCAAACACGCCAAGGAACGCTCCCCCAGGAAATGGAACAGTCCTCCGTTCAACGGAGACTGGAGTTCCAGTCTGTTCGTATCCCAGGATCCGGTTGCCATCGACGCCGTCGGCTTCGATTTTCTCCGGACCGAATGGGACGACGCGCCGCACCGATCCGGCACAAATGACTATCTGGTCGAGGCTGCCCTGGCCAACGATCCACCCTCGGGCACCTTCTACGACCCCGACCATGACGGCAACGCAACCCGGCTGGCCAGTCTGGGCGTGTACGAGCACTGGAACAATCCGACCGACAAGCGCTATTCTCGCAATGCAGGAACCGGCCCAGGCATTGAGCTGGTGAAACTAACGGACTCTACCATCAGTCCCACATCGCATTGATCGCTTCGACAGTCTGGTCCACCAGCGAGTCGCCGCCTTCGGGCCCCACCAGGTTGCTGTAGACCGCCGTACTGTAAGAACCGCCCTGGAGGGCTTCCATGGTGGGGACATAGGCCCCGGAACCGCACGCGAGCTGAACGACGAACGTCTGCACCGCTTTGCTCCGAGCCTTGATCCGTACACCGAACTCGGTATACAGCTCAAACGGATTCGTGCAAACGGCGACGTCGCCCAGGCGTAAGACATGCAGCTCCATCGTATAGTGAGGATTCGCTTTCTGCTGTTCATAGCGATCTACAATGCCTTGATTCCACATCCGTTCCAGGCACTTGCGAGGGTCAAGCTTTTCCTCTTTCGCGACCGCCTCACAAAACGCCTTGGCCTCCGCGAATTCCTGTTCCGTGACCATCCGTACGGGAAGCGGAATACTCTTCACGTGGTGTGTGAGGGACGCTTCGAAACGAATGTCCTGTTTTGCGCCCTGATACGCCTCGTCCACCGCAACATCGATCCGGCGAGCAATTTCCTCTAATCGAGTCAGGCCGCGGAGTGTGCGCATGCGTTCTTCGGCGCGCTTGTACCACATCAAGTGCGGGGATTGGTCGCCACCGGCGCCCGTCCAAGCGATTACTTGGAGATCCTCGCCGAATCGTTTGCGCAGCAGCCGTCGGGCTTCGTGCCAAAAATCTGCGTTGACCTTCTCGCGGCTTTCCACCTCTTGTGACGGACAAGCGACGTTGACGGCCACTGCGATCAACTCCTCATCCGCATTGAAGAAGAAGAGGACGTCGACGTAGTGGTCCTCATAGCCTTCGATTCCCCGGAAAGACGATCCGTCCGTAGAGCCGTACATTCGGGCGTTGCCGTCCGCGTACACAGCCCGGCGGTTGTGCGCCACCAGGGCATGACCCAACCCCCAGCTCACACCGCCTGGCCGGCGTCTCTGCCACGCCCGAACCACCGCGTCTTCCAGGCGCTCGTTGAGGAAGTCGACATACTCAAGCGGTTTGATGACGCCCTGTTCGGGAATGACGTAGACTCCCTCGCGCGTCACGGGCGCCGTGTGCGTGTGCGTTGCGGCGAGGAACAACTTGTTGATGTCGAAGTCGGGCAGACGTGTCCTCACCCGCTCGCGGAAGCGGTCCTGGATGCCATCCCGGATTGCGACCAGATCGCAGGAAACCATGATTGCCTGGTCCAATACCCTCTCACCATCCCGCGTCTCGAGCGCCAAGGCCGTGGCCGTGACCGGGCTCTCCACTTGGTGGGCGATTCGAGTACGCCGCTGGCCGGACAGGGCCACCGGTTGGGGCGGCGTGATGTTCACACTCGCTGTGCCGATGAACAGTTCGCCCGCGTCGGCAGCGGCAACCGATACCCAAAGGATCGTGACCACCGTGATGATCGCCACATAGCTTCGTCCATTGCTGCGCCTCTGAGAGATCATTGGTCATGCCTCCGTTACTTCAGTGGTATTGAACGACGAACGGCATCGCCCGGCAAAGCCCGCGGCACCGGCTCGACGGATGGGGATTCTCGATTCCCCGGGCCTGTTGAGGCTAGCAGGATGAGCAGCTTACAGCAAGAAACGTCGATGATTTGTCGCGTGAGTCCGCGATCACGTGGCTCTCCGAGATGGAGGAATTTGCTTCCCGGCCTGCGAGTGACCTCCGAGCGTTCGCCATCGGTCGGGCGCCTCGCAACACGGACGATCCACTCTTGTGAACGCGGCCCTCTCGTCTATACGTACTCCCAATCTCTCAGCCATTGATACTCGTGCGGCAGGTTGGCCCACGCGCGATGCATGGCCCGATCCAGTTCGGCTTTTTCGTCCACGTCCAGTTCGCGGCGTTCCTTGACGGCCAGGGCAACGTTGTCGACGTGTTCGACGGTGATCAGGCCGGGAATGGGTGCGGTGATCGCCGGATTGCAGAGGATGTAGCGAATGGCCAGTCGGGCGAGCCGGTTGTCCTCTTCGGCATGAGGATTGCCAGGAGTGCTGTCGCCCTTGAACAGCGAGTTGTTCGCAAACGGTTTGATCCCGAACCAGCCCACGTTGTGTTTCTGCATGGTGGCCCACAGACCGCTATCGTCGTTGACCGTCTTGGTCTTGGCGGTATAGGGCGTCAGGACGACCTCAATCTGATCGGGATACTTCTCAATGAGCTTCTTGATGTCCAGTCGGTCGTGCGAGGAGATGCCGGTGAATCGTGCCCGGCCGGTCTTCTTGGCCCAGTCCAGGGCGGCCATTGCCTCCTCGATCTCTGCATCGGTGTGGCGACTGATGGTGTGCAGCAAGCTGAGTCGCCAGACGTCGACGTACTCAAGTCCGGCCTGTTTCATTCCGTCGTCCAACGCCGCCTGTATTATCTTCAGGGTACGATGCTCCTTGGAATAGGGTTCCCTGGTATACCAGGAGTAGCCGATGTACATTTTGTCGCGGCGGCCCTTGAGCGCGTTGGTGTAGGCGATGATTTCCGGGCCAGTGCAGGCGTCGACATAATTGATACCGCGATCAATACATCGACTGACGACCTCACGGCGGTTCTTGGCGAAGTCGGGGTCGTCCAGGTTGGCAGCGGAGATTCTCCCCCGGTAACTCACGCCGCGGACGATCCTGTCCATCCGTTTCCAGTGTCCTCCCAGACAAACGGCCGAGACCATCAGACCGGTCCTGCCGCAACGGCGGTACTCCATGTCGGCATTGTAATTGACGATCTTGCCGGTATCGGCCTTGTCCGGATTGCCGGCGTGGACAGTGTAGGTGGCGGTAAGCCCGGCCGCGGCGGCTGCAGCGACGGTACCGCGGACAAACTGTCGTCGGGTGATTCCTTGGTCAGTCATGATCGAGTTCTCCTCCACGAGTTTGGATTGCCGTGGTTGATGAATCTTCAAAACGGCTGCAAGCACCGAACGGTATTCTGGCCAAGTCACGTTGCCTTTGAGGTTGAACGTTTCCACCTAATCCGTGGCTGTCCTGAATCCGTGGGGCTGAATGGCGCCTGGTATTCCCCACTGATTCAGGACGACCACGGATTGTCCTCGTACAAAACCGTACAATCCCATGATTTGCGCAGAAGCAGGAAACTCCATTTGGTGTAAGGATTACTGAACATTTGGCATACCCATCATGCTCGTCTGTGTCGCTCGTGCTGTCAACGTCCGGCGCTACCCAGACAAAGGCATTTCGAGCAATTCGGTGAAGCATTTCTGTACGGGAAGAACCGCGGCAAATGGCCGTAGCCGAAGTCGCAAGACTTCGGGGGTACACCCAAAGGCCCGAATTCTTGCGAATCCGGCTACTAAGATGCTTCACGGCGCTGCATTTCGGGGCGGCCAGAACTATCGGGTTCATCGGTGGCTACTTGGTCGTGCGATCGCCCCACACGCACGTCGCTCTTCCCGTAATCAGTGCGCCCATGTCGGGTGCCTTGCCAGTGAATCCGTCCGTCACGCCGGGAATCGCCGCACCCGCGTTTCGAGGAGCGGTCCCGTCGGCGAGCCTGGGCGTGTAAGGGACCGTGATTTGTGTCAGATGGTCTTTTCTCAATTGCACCTTCCGCGTGAAGGGGTTCGGTTCCGAGATCACGTCCGCGTCGTGACGCTGGGTGCTCGTGCCGAAAACCGGCGTTGTTGGAGGCAGCTTGGACCGGGCTTCCTCGATCGACCTGTATGAGCCCCCGGACCTGGTCCACCAGACGCTTCCGTCGGGATACCAGGCATTATGGTCGAAATCGACGGGCTCCTGGCCCCTCGGCTCCATGGCCAGCAGTCGGTCACCTTCGTGGAAGATCAGGATATTGTTGCGATATCCCCAGGCCACCAGCGGCCCGTTGGCATACTGGGCCCAGCCCCACGTAGCGCCGCTCGAATACCCCTTGGTGCGCACCACCGTGTTGTTGTACAGGAAGAAACCTGTGTTCTTGTTGTTCAGCTTGTAGGGTGCACGCCCCACGTTGATCGCGATGTTCCGGAAAACAAACGCCGGGCCTCCGTAGATGGGATCGAAGGATACGTGGGTCATCGAGTTGTGAATGCGGTTGTCGTAGAAGGTGACGTTACGAACGCCGTAATCCCCCTCGAAGGCGTCGTCGCCCGTCATCCGGATGTCGTTTCGATAGAAGTGAACGCCGGTATTTGTGGCCCCCGCGCTCATCGCCAGCGCATCGCCGAATCCGCTGAGCGTATTGTTGAAGACGGCGTTACCGGTTCCTGGCACGCGGATACCGTCATCGTTCCACGTCAGATTGGATTGGAGGAACTCTGCCTCCCACTTGTTGTTCCCCGTTAGCGTGTTGTCGTAAACCAAGAGCTGCTTCGTGTCGCCCCAGGCCACGATCCCCATGTCGACCCCTTCGAAGGTAACGCGGCGAACGGTCACCCGCTCCTGCGGCAAGCCGCCGCTCCAAAAGCTGATCCCACGCGAAGAGGAATTGGTTCCGGAGTCGGTTTTCGATCCCTCGAGCGTCAGGTTCTCGACGATCACGTCGCTGACCGCCAGGAACTGCAGGATCGTCCCCGAGGCGTCCTTGAGCTTCACACCTTTGCGGCTTTCTCCCCTCAAGTAAATCGGGCGGGCCGGGGTCCCGCTACGTTGGATCTGCAGCCCGTCCACCGTGTAGGTGCCGTTCTCGAACTGGATCACGTCGCCGGGGTCCGCGTCCTTGAGGACCGCGCCGATCTGGTCGGCTGTCGCACCGGCGGCAATGGTCTTGGTCGGCTTACCCGTCTCGTCCGGTAACGCTCGCGTCCGGGCGGTCAGGGTCTTGACCGCCGACGCCTCTTCCAAGCCGACGGTCACTTCCACGCCGTACGAAGTTCCCGGCGAAAGGCCCGTGATGACGCCCGCAAACGCATCGGCGGGCGGCGAGCCGGTGGTGTCCGAGGGCCGAATGCGGTGCAGCGGATGGGCAACGAGCCACGCCCCGCTCGACGACGGCCGGTACCGAACCGTGGCCGTTGCCGAGCTATCCAAACGACCCGTCACGGGAAGGTACAGGGAGATCTGCTCGGGCGTTGGCGGACCATCGTGGGAGAGCGCTCCCAGCGGAAGATCGGCCGCCCTGGAATCCGTAGCCCAAAACCAGGCGGCGATCAAAACTAGGACAATAGCACGTGAATGAGTCATGCCTTCCTCCTTTCCAGATTCAAACACAACGGGCAAACGTACAGAGAATATGGTCTGCGGACCTTATAGGTATGGCGAGAGGTGACGATGGCAGTCTACCAAACCGTTTCCGCGCCGACGAGATTAGGCCCTCGTCGGTTGCCACCGGCGCGTCGGTCGCATAAGTTGGTTGAGTGCCCCAAAGCTGGCCCCTCGGGCCGCCGATCAATGACTTGAGACCGCTCGGGAATTTCACTTGCATACAAGGAGAACCTCCATGCTGTACCGAACTGCACTGGCCATTGTCGTATGCTTGTCGCTAACGGCGCTAAGTTGCGGCGCCGAACAACACGACGGCCTGCCGTTGATCTTTGCCGACGACTTCGAGCAGGGCGCCGACCATTGGCAACCCACCGACCCCAAGGCGTGGAAAATCACCGAGACGGACGGTCAAGGCAAGGTCTACGACCAGCACCGGCAAAGCGACTATAAGCCTCCGCACCGCAGCCCCAGCAACCTGTCGCTGCTCAAGGACATTGTGGTTGGCGACTTCGTGCTCCTGGTCAAGGTGCGCAACACGGCTTTCGAGGCAGGGGCACACCGCGACTGCTGCATCTTCTTCGGCTACCAGAATCCCGAGCATTTCTACTACGCTCACCAGGGTCTCGTGCGCGACGCCATCTCCAATCAACTGCTCAAGGTGGACAAGGGCCCGCGCAAGCCCATCGGCCAGACCAACGAGGCAACACCCTGGGACAAAGGCTGGCACCAGATCAAGCTCGTACGCCGTGTGAAGGACGGCACGATCGAACTCTACTTCGACGATATGAAGCAACCCGCCAAAACGGCCGTCGACAAGGACTTTGCCTGGGGCAAGATCGGACTGGGCTCCTTCGGCGATACCGCCCAGTGGGACGACGTGATGCTCTTCGGTCTGAAGGTCGAGCCGCCCACCGAGTAGGGAGAATTCCTCCTAGGATTACGTGCGATGCAACGTCGAACGTTCCTTCAAAGCAGTCTGGGAACAGTCTTGGCGGCCCCGCTGATCTCCGCTGTCGAGCAGGATAGGCTGGACGCCGCAGCCGCAGTATTGGCGAAGGCGGCGGCGGAAGGCCAGGTCTACGCGGCGGCCCTCTATGTCCGTCAAGGCGAGGACGTTTTCTCCAAGTCCTTCGGCGCGTCCAAATCAGCCGACGACATTTTTCTGCTGGCTTCGATCTCGAAGCCGATGTCCGCGGCGGCTCTGATGACGCTCAACGACCAAGGCGAGTTTCATCTCGATGACCCGGTCAAGAAGTTCATCCCGGAGTTCACCGGCGTTGGAAGGGACAAGATCACGATTCGGCAGTTGCTCACGCACGTTTCGGGCCTTCCGGATCAATTGCCGGAGAACCAATCGCTCCGAAGGCGCCACGCCAAGCTATCTGAGTTCGTCGACGGGGCCATCCGCACGCCGCTACTTTTCGAGCCGGGCTCTCGGTACAAGTACTCCAGTATGGGGATCCTCCTGGCTTCGGAAGTGACGTACCGTATCAGCGGAACGGTATTCCCCGAGTTCGTCGACAAAACCGTCTTCCGCCCGCTAGGAATGGAGCATTCCGCCCTTGGGCTTGGGCGGTTCAAACTCGAAGAAACGATGCGCTGCCAGGTCCAGGATGCCGCGCCGGAATCCGGCGCCGGCGACCCGTCGGCCAAGGAGTGGGATTGGAACAGTCCTTACTGGCGCAAGTTTGGGGCGCCGTGGGGCGGTGCGCACGCCTCGGCGCCGGACGTCGCCCGCTTCTTCGCCGAGTTTCTTCATCCGGCGGGCAAGGTTGTCAAGCCGGAAACCGCTCGCCTGATGGTGCGCAATCACAATCGCGAAAGTCTAACGCCGCGCGGGCTCGGCTTTGCCATCGGTACCAGGGCCGGCAGTCCGGGCTGTTCGGAGAAGACCTTCGGCCACACCAGCGCGACAGGCACCCTCGCCTGGGCCGATCCCGCGACGGATACGATCTGCGTCGTGCTCACCACGTTGCCCGCGCGAGCCGCCAATCCACACCCGCGCAAGCTCGCCTCGGGTCGCGTCGCCAAGGCCGTCGCCTAAACTCAATCGCGCACCGCGTAGGCCGGACCGAGGCCGAACCCCTTGCCGGAACGGCGCAAACCAGCTTTATTGCTCTGACAGCTCCGAACCAATCGGCCCGCCACCCCCGCCAACGGGGAGATAGCAGTGGATGGCGAACGTGCCTTCGCGGTCGTCGAAGCACGGGCCGTTTCCTTCTGTTTGCCTAGACTTGCTCGCAATTCATGTCGACAAGTGTTCACTCGAAACTCGCTGATGGACCAGCACACTACAGCGCGTTCGGGGCGGGGTTCGTCGAGTTGGCCACGTTCAACGCGGAGCTGACCAAAGGGGAAGAGTCCGGGACGCCGGGAGCGAAGCGATTGCATGACATTCAGTATCAACGAAGTCCTTAACGCAGGCCGGCCTTGCGCTGAGACTCAAACGTGTCGCGGTGAGGCAAGGGGACTATATTACGGCCAGCTTCCATCGACTCGTCCAGTATCTTTTCAAACGGTTGGTGCCGGGACCAAAGGTCCTTCTTGCCCGCCGCGTGCGGGTTGAGCGCACCTTTTCTGATAATCCTCGCCATTCGTTCGCAATCTACAATAATAAGGACCCTAGACATGCGTGTATGGTGATCGTGGAACACAATCACAAACTCAACTCTCTTCTCGTAATCGCTCGGCGCGAATTCACTAGGTGGCGGCAAGAGTTTATGTTCACACAGTTCGTTGTACAGTGCCAACGGATCCTCATTTTTTCCCCTTTGCTCCTCAGTTCGTTTCCTTGCGGCTTCCAGTTTGTTGACTGTCTCAAGCCGAGTGGTGACACGATGTGCGAGAGTATACTGCTCGCCGATCTCTCCAGCAGTATCCACGATCTCAAAATGCTCGACGTATTCGTCCCCGGCGGCATCGCGCATAGCTCGCGGTAGCCCTCGGTGTTTCGCGACAATTATTTTTGGCGGCACAGCACGCCCATCCTCATCTCGTAGCCGCTTGGCCGCTCTTTCAAATGCCGCCTCTATCTCCGCATCCGCGACGAGGATATGTGTTTCGAACCCTTCGTCGTGCAGGCTTTGGATGATTTTCTCGTAATGTCCCTTATACGGTACGCCTGACCCGTCGTACAAAATGTTGTACCGCTGCGTCTTGTCTTGGTCTACCTTTTTCAGATCCTCGAATTTAGCTGGGTAGCCTTTGGCCCTTTCGACAATCCCTTCGCGGATTAATCCAGCTCCATACGCGAGGGCGATGTAATCACCAAGATGGTGTCCCGTACGGATCTCACTTCCGTCTTCACTCTGCTCGTCAAGATTGTCTTCAAGATGCTGGCCAACGACAGAATATAGGCCATACGTTTTGAAAACCCTTCTCGAGTCGTCTAGAGACGCGATTACGTAATTGTCATTGGTAATCTCTTTTGTTCTTGTTTCAAGATTGCTCTTGCCACTGGCTGTGCCTCCCATCGTCATTATCACTTGCGGCTCTGCAATACGCTTAGCCCGCGACGCATCATCACTGTCGTCGGAAGTCTCGTACCCCACAACGGGTGTCTTCCCATCAAACGCCCCATCAATAGCCCCCCACACCACTTCGCGTGTTTGCTCGATACGCTTTGCTGCCCTTTCTAGGCGACTCTTAAGGTTTACTGGTAGTGAATGTGCCTTGATGTATTCCGGAAGGACTAAGGGATGGGTATTGTGTTTCTTGCAGTACGCAAGGACACTGGGGAGCTGGGTTGTTATAACCAAACCAGTAACGATGTCGACATCCAATGGAAACAACGGTACCGCCTCGTCCGAAATAGGGATCCCGTCAATAGAATTTTCGGTTTCACGCCCGTCCTTGATCAGGTAGTGAAATATCTTTTGGCGAGACACTGAAAAATCTGTCGGATGACGGCCCCGATTAAGGTGTTGTCGTAAATCGCCTTCGATTGCATCTAATGGAACCAGTCCACCATTTACGGTTACCAAGCACAACGAATTGGCATGGGTATGACAGAGGAATCGCTTTTCCACAAATTCCGCCTCTGATTTCGGCAAACGTGTCCATCTGTCTGTAAATGAGATGGGCGTCGCTGGCGGATCGTACCCGGAATCGAGGAGCCGTTCGAAAATCGCGTCTATCCGTTCGTGATCCGTCTTTCGCATGCGTTTGAGTTGTTTGAAATCGTCGGCGGAGAGGCGAGTGAAATCAACGTCAAGCGAGGAACCCTTGTCGTCGGTGACGGCTTCTGTCTTGCCTATCAGCGAAAAGAAGACGCGCAGCGCGAGGTCATTGCCGTATTCAAATGGGTCGTTTTGACTGATCTGCGTAAATGCATCTGCAAGATATGAGGCTAGTTTTTCACGTGTTGGCTTCGTTGGAAACCCTTCTTCGTCGTAGAGCTGTTTCACCAGTGTCTTCAGGATTGACGCGACGGTTCTTCCCCTGCCGCTCCAGATGTTTCCTGGTCTCTCATCATCATGATTGAAATCTCGGGAAGCGAACAGTTGCCGATGCACGTTAGTGAATTCTTGGAACCATTTGTCCGCGATTGCGTGCCTATCGCCGGCTTCCAATGAAGCAATAAGTTTGGTATCCGACAGCAGCTCGATTCCGTTATTGTGAGCTAAGTTCTGTTCCAGCGGCGTGATATCTCGCGGTTTCATTTGTGAACCTATCGCCGTGAAAGCCGTCGAGAGCCCTGAGGATCTTAAACGACGTTTCGAGTGGATCAGGAGTACCGTCAGCCAGTTGTGGGCGAAGTACGATGGAGTGGCGCAGGCGGTAGGGCCCGAGCCTGCGGGACTCAGCAGCAGGACTAAATCAAATCAAGCATATCTATCGGTCATTGTACAAGTAAGCGGACGCAAGAACCAGAACCCCTCGCTCATCTCGCTCATTTTCCTCCCCTCTTCCAAGACGCCGTCTGCGTTTCTTTCTGAAGGCATACGATGTTCTTTGTCGTCGATCCGGCGCAGATCAAGCCGAAGCGGCATCCAAAGGAATCAGAATATCGAAAAGCTGTATAACTTGGGGATGGACAGAGGCCCTCGTTGGTCACTTCCCTCCCCACCTAGACCGCCGTGCACGGCCGGTGGAGGGCCGCCTTCGCGAAAGCAAATTGCGCGCGTTGGTACCGACACGCCGACGCGCTTTAGCTGCGTGCACCAAGGCGCGTCGGTGGCGCACACCTCCCGCAGTTGCGCTTCGCGCGTAAGGCGCCGAGGAGGGCGTGTCCTGAGCGTGCAAGCGATGTTCTGCTCGTCGCACATTTCGACGGCACCGACGCATCGAACCTGCTGGAACCATTCGAGCCAGAAAAGGTTGTTTGATGAAACTCTGACGAAACGGTGATGATGACAGGTCAGCGAGCCTAACGCCGCCCGGCTGGGGCCGAGGTGCGAGGTTCCTTGCGCGGCTTACCGGTAGTCAGGCTGGCGGAATCAGATCTGTACTCATCGCCATCGGGTGCCAGGGTGCCTTTGAGGCACATGGCTCGAATTGTCGTGTTCGCGTAGAGCTTGGGTTCTCGGCCAGGCAGGTGATGACCGGTGACAACGCCCATGGATCGCGGAGATTACCTGCTTTGTGCACAACGCGGAGCGCACCTGGGTCATCAGGCCCGTTGCGGTCGCTCACGGTGCAAATGGTCCCCGCGTGTTCAACTCGGCCGTGGCTGGGCGAGTGGACAAATACGATTCGACTGGAGCCGGGGATGGGTTGCGGGTCGATGAAGACGCCGCCGGGACGCATGTTGCCGTAATAGACCATCTGGCTCGTGCCGTCCGGATTCACGCTCCACAGGTGGTGATAGTGGACTTGGCTGCGATCAACGTATTCCCAACGCTGAAAGACAACCCGTCCATCCGGGAGCACGCACGGGGTGTTGTCGTATTCCACGTTGGCCGAAATCTGCCGGATGTTCTGACCTTCGCGGTCACATCGGTGTAGCGTCGCCACCTGCGTGACCCAGCATTGCACGAAGCGTCTGGCACGGCTGCTGACAAACATGATCGAGTCGTCCGGAAGCCAGCACGGTTCGATATCATCGTAAATCCCGAACGTGAGCTGCCGCAGCCCGCTGCCGTCGGACTGGATTTCGTACAGATGAAAGGGGCCGGTTCCTCCCTTGCGATAGCTGAAGACGATGGTCCTGCCGTCATAATGCGCGGCCGGGTCACGAAAGGTTCCGCTGTCGTCATTTATCAGAACCGTGAGCTTGCCGGTCGTCAGATCGAGTTTGCAGAGTGAGCCGCCCGATGAATACGCTTTCTTCTGCGGGTCCCGAGCGTAATAGCCGAGATTCGCGTACCAATGCCCATCCGCGTTCTTACCACGCCCGTTGTGAGTCCGTTCCGCGAAGACGATATCCCTGGCGTTGTACTGACCGGCGAGTCGCCGACAAAGCGCTTCGCGTGCGTCTTCAGCCCCGGCCACTCCCTCGCGGGCCGCTTCCGCGCACTGGCCGACAGACACACCGATTGTGATCAAGAAGAATTGAACTGCTGATGTGATGAGTTTCTTCATGTGTCTTGCTCGCTACACCCACTCGCTCCTGTACAAACGAGATTCCTCAACACGGATCGTCGACCTCCGAGCAAGGACGCCGAGAGCCGAGATATCCGTGTGTCTCAATCCGTGTGCGTTTCGCCGACATTGCTTTCGCACACGGATGAAGACACACGGATGACGCACCGCTACTTGCCTGCACATGATAGCAGACCTGATAGGTGGTGACATAACTTGTTACCTTCGTTATCGAGACCTTACAGTCGAGTTAGACAACCTTTGTTCTTTCGTCATTGTTCATTGGCCATTTGTTGGCTGTTGGCTTGAGGGGCGTTCGGCTACAATATGCAGAGGGATGTGTCCGTGTTGGAGACTGACATAAGGGAAATACCATGACGACTGATGATCAAAACACGCGTCGCGATTTTCTCAAAGCCACGTCGGCGGCCGTGGCAGGTGCCTCGATTGCTGCTCATGTTTCCGCCGCACCCGTCGATACGTCGAAGATTCTCAACTACAACTCCAAGATGACCTATCGAACGCTGGGCAAGACCGGGTTCATGATCTCCGAAGTCAGTCTCGGCGGCCACGGTGGGCGAACGATTGACGATCGCGTCCCGGTGCTGGAGAAGGCTGTGGAATTGGGCCTGAATTACGTTGACAACAATATCGCGGGCGAGTGCGACCTATACGGCGCTGCGATGGCCAAGACAAAGAGTGCCGCGCGCGACAAGTGGTTCATCGGCTTTGCCTCGTGGCCCCAGAAAATCACCACGGAATACGAAGACAATTTGACCGCCGACGGCATGATGAAGTCCATCGAGGACCGGCTAGAATCGTACCGCACCGATATGCTCGATATGTGGCGGCCGGTTGGCGCCACGTGGGGCGAGGGGCAAAAGGCCATGGCAACGATGTTGATGGTTAGCGAGAAGACCCTGGATTTGGTTGTCCAGGTTTTCGAGAAGGCCAAACAGCAGGGCAAGGTCCGTTTCCTGGGCGTTTCCGCCCACAATCCCAAGGTCTTCCGTCGCGTGCTGAACGACTACCCGCAGTTCTCGGTGATCATTTTCCCGTACCTGTTTCTGACGAAGGAATTCGGCGGCGACAGTCTGTTGAAGCTGGCTCAGGAGAAAAACGTCGGGGTGATCGGTTTGAAGCCGTTCGGCGCGGGAACCACCTTCGGTTTGAAACCTCAGCAGATCCGGGGCAAGATCGACAAGCGAGCCACATCGCTGGTGAAAGAAATGCTTCAGGAAGAACGCCTTTCCGCGGTCATTCCCGGCGTGAATATCCCCGAGCAGCTCGAGGTGAATGTTCAGGGTTCCTACGAAAAGGGCAAGCCGAAGACCGCCGAAGACGAACAGGCCCTGCACGAATGCAGACGCAACTACTACGCCAACCTCACCCCCGAGTACCGATGGCTGCACCAGTGGGAACACGTTTGATGCGAGATCGCTACATCCGGCGTGCGTTGGCCATCGGTGTCGGCGCCGCCGGGATTCTTGTCGCCACACTACTCGTCCGAGGCTCTTCGGCTGTCGCTGACGGGCCGGGCGAGCCCAAAGATGCTGCGGCCGACAAACCGGCCAAAGCTGACGACACGATCGACCCGTTGAGCGTCAATGCCACGTGCTACGTGTGCCACATGACGTTCGTCCGGGAAGAGATTAGCCGAGTCCACTTCAAAGAAGAGGTCACGTGCATCAAGTGCCATGGACTCAGTGCTGCCCACGCCAACGACGAGGACATCGGCGCCACGAAGCCGGACACCGTGTACAAGCGCGGCCAGGTCGATGCGATGTGCGGCCAGTGTCACGAGCACCACGACATACCGGCAACAGAGGTTATCACGCGGTTTGTCGAGCGGAAGATCACCGAATCACCCGTCGTCTGCACCGACTGCCACGGCAAACACCGGATCGAGCCGCCCGAAGATGAAGAGCAGTGATCACGTTAATCTGGACGTCGACCGCGTAGCATAACGTTGTCCAAGCCCATGGTCTCGCTCGAGCTGCTGAAAGCTTCGATTGTGACTACGATTCCGGTCACGTCGGCAAGGATGCTTCGCCAGACATCGGGGCTCGCGCCGAAGGTATTGGGTGTCAGCGGGACGCGGTAGGTTGTCCATTGGGTGTCGGGAACCTCTCGATCGGGGGCCGCGTCGGTGCGAACGGTTCGACCTGCGCCGGTAATCGCGATCTCGCCAAAGCATGTGTGGGCCGATCCGCCTCGGGAGTCGACTGTGCGCGTATCGAACGACAGTCCGCCGCCGTCGAAGCGCGTCAGATTGCCGAGGAATCTCCGCGGGGCAACGGCTGCCATCTTGCCGCCGGTCTGATCGTCCAATTGGATCCAACCGCCGGGGTTTCCTCCAGACGACTGGAACACGGGTTTCTGTCCGACGCCGTTGTCGCTAATCGTCCACTGTCCAGTGCCCGAGGTGAAGGTACTTCTTGCGATCCCCAAACCGGCCAGCGACTTATCCTGTGGCCGATCAGTGCCAGCCTGCACATAGCCAAACAAATCGCAGATCTCCTGTTTGCTGGATTCCTTGAGTATGCGTTCGGGCATCAGAGAGAGCTTCGACGTTTCCATTTCGTCGATCTCGTCCTTGGCGATTACGGTGCGCTGGTTTTTTGCATCGAGGATGACAATCGTTTTGGGACTTGATTCGGCCAACAGTCCGGTGAGCACGCGCCCGTTGTCGGTGATCACGACGTGCACCTGGTACTCCGGGCGGATGATGGCATTGGGGTCGATCACGTTGGAAAGCACGTAGCCCAAATCGTGACGCGGGTAACCCGTCAGGTCGGGCCCGATGTCAAATCCCTTCCCGTTCAGCTTGTGGCAGACGCCGCAATGTTTTGCGAACGCCTCTTTCCCGCGTTTTGGATTGCCGGGCTTGAGATCGAGCAGTTCGGCGATCTCGAGCATCCGATGCTGGAGTTCCTGCGGCGGCGTTGTGCGGACCTTGCCCCAGAGTTTCTCGACCAGCCCGTTGATCTTTGGATCTTGGTGTGCTAGAAGGTTGCGAAGTTCCACCGAAGCAATTTCCTTGGGTTCGATGCTTCCGGCATCAATCGTCCGAAGCAGTTCCAGCGACCACTGCTTTCGGCCATACATCATCACGCGGGCTCGGTCGCGTAGCTCCGGTTCCATTGATGGGTACGTGGAAAGCACAGCCCGCGCAATACGGTCATCTTCATAACGTCCTAAGGCCGCCATCGCGGCGGTGCGGATGCACGCCGGCTCCTTCTCGTTGAGCAATTCCAGCAAGACCGGGACAGACTCGGACCGTCCCGATTCGCCCACTGCCGAAAGTAGCGAGAGCCGTTCATTCGTCGCCGTATCGGTGTTGGCACTCAACTCCAACGCACTTCGGTACGCGGACTGGCTACCTAGCCGCAGCATGAATTGCACCAGGGCTACGTTCGGCGGTCCTTTCGCCCAGAGTTCGGCCAAGGGCTCTTCCATGGCTGGCGGAATCCTCTCCAGACGGCGGCCTTGGAACTCCTGTTCCATCGCTCGAATCAGCAGATCAGTCTCGGCAGCGCCGGGGGCCATCGCCAGCAACCGAGCACACGCAGCAAAGCCCTGATCCGTGTCTTCGGCGGCAAAACGACGGGCCAGTCGGCCGGCGATCGCCGTGCGCGGAAGCGGTGACTGCCAAAACTCCCGCTCCGCAGCCAACTGCAATACGCGGTCGCAATCCGAGATCGCTTTGTCTTCCACAGCCCACCACAACAGAAGCGGAATAAAGGGATCGCCGGCATCTTCGTCGTGACGCAGTAGCTGGGCAACAACCGCCAGCGCACTGTCCGCGGGCAACCGTTTGCTTGTACAGGCCATTTGGTTGCGGACGACTGGACTGGCTTCCTCCGCGGCAAGCTTTACCAGCCTTTCGGCTATCTCGGCAGATACCTCCCGCCGGTCGCCCAGTAGCCGAACTGTCCATGCCCGGACATCTTCGTTGTTGTGGTCGAGAAGTCTGATGGCCAACTCGTCGTCGAAGCCGCCGCTGACGTAAAGGGCCCATAGCGTCTTCAACGCCGTTGGACCGTCAGCAGAAACCGTCAGTCTTCGTAGACGAGGAATCACGGACTCGTCGCGCCGCTCGCCCAGCAGACGCCGCGCCTCGACGGCGTACCAGTTGTTCTCGTGCGAAAGCAAATCGACCAACTCGTCGCTGGACAGCTTGCGCAGATCAAAACTGCCTGTACGCTGGTTACCAGTGGCGAAGATACGGTAGATGCGACCTCGCTTTCGGTCGAAACTCGCCATGTTTCGGAGCGTACGCTGGTAGTTGATGTCCGAATCGTACCAGTCCGCCACAAACACCGAGCCGTCGGGCGCCAACGCCAAGTCGATGGGTTGAAAACAGCGGTCGTCGCTCCAGAGTACCCTGCCTTCGTAACGTGATCGGTACGTCGATCCTGTTCGACGCAGGCTGACGATGTATACGGCGTGGTTCAACCCGTTGGTGGTGAGGAACATCCCTTGCAGCGACTGTGGCAAGGCGCTTGCTTGGTAGATAATGCCACCCACGCTCAGCTTGCCGATGCTGGCGCCCTCGTGGGGCATGTGGCCGAAGTAGCCGAACGTAAAGGGATTGTGCAACGCGCCATGCTTGCCGAAGTTCTTGATGTAGTAGGCCCCCTGCACCTGGTGCAATCCGGGCACGCTGTAGTTCGATCCCACAATGGCCTGACCGTGAGGGTCGAAATCAAGACCGTAGCTGTTGCCGCCTCCCTCGGAAAACAGCTCGAACTCCTTGGTAATGGGATGGTATCGCCAGATGCCCTGCTGAAACTCGATTCCGCGGATGTTGGCGGTCACCGTGCTGCCGTGTACACCGTAAAGCCAACTGTCAGGGCCCCACTGCAAGGAATTGGCCAGCGCATGGGGGTCTTCGAGACCGAAGTGGGCCAAGTGAACTTCGGGATCACCGTCGGGCACATCGTCCTGGTCACGGTCGGGATAAAACAGCAGGTAGGGCGACTGCAACACCCAAACCCCTCCGTGCCCCAAAGCTAGACCTGTGGCCAGATTCAATCCGGTGACGAAGTCGGCAGCTTTGTCTGCTCGACCATCGCCATCGGTGTCCTCCAAGATGGTCACTCGATCTGCCCCAGCGGGCCCACGGGGAGGCGGTTCCGGAATTCGGTCGTATTTCACGCGATCGTATTGATCGCGGGACACTGCCTTCAAACCGGCGGGAATGGGGTACTGAAGGTACTGAATCACCCAAAGCCGGCCACGCTCGTCGAAACTCATCGTCACCGGCTGGCGGATCATCGGCTCGCTGGCGAACAGTTCAACTTCCATGCCATCGGCAACGTGAAGGCCCTTCGTCGCCGTTTCAGCATCCAACGCCTCGCCCAACGCGGTGGCAGCAGGCACGATCAAAGCCCAAGCTGCACAACAACCCAGCGATGCTGTCCGCAGGCACTTCATAACGAGTGACTTCGACGTACTGAAGACATTTTTCCGTATGCGCATGCCAAGCCGCAGAGGCTTAAGCCCGCCAGGGTCGAACTCGGTCTTTCGAGACCCTCATGCACTGCTTCGTGCGATCAGCGTTTTCCCGAATCTGGAAGTCGAGCATGCCCACTGCAATGAAGTCTGCGCCGTTCTCGAATGCAAACCGGAAGCCGTGCCGTGGATGAATGGCGCTGGCCGCGAGTACCTTAAACGCGATCCAGGGCACCGCTACTTTACGCATGACCTTGATCGTCTTTTCGGGGTCAAGACACCAGATATTGTCGTGGAACCGGTTGTGGTCACCTGTCTTTCCGCTGTACGAGTTTCCTCCCACGTTGTCGTACCAGCAGAAGGGCTCTCGGAATTCCTTGGGTGTGGCCGACCAGTAGTTGTCGTCGTGGAACGTTTTGACGTAGAAATCCGG
>CAZURK010000224.1:0-25752 GCA_964623055.1 uncultured Pirellulaceae bacterium | reverse complement strand
CACGCCAATGGTTCCGCGTCGACACCATCCAACACGTAGCCTCGTTCTACCTGAAGTTCCTGCCCTACTTGCAGAACGAGTTAGGCGGGACCGGGTTACGTCTACACACTGGCTAATCCCGGGTTATTTCAGCCCGACGCGGAAGCGACGGAAACCGCCGCGACTCCCTCGCTTGCGCTTCGGGCTTCAACGCGCGGCGCTAATACAGATGCAAGTCTTTATTGTCACGCATATTGCGACGAATCACGAGTGCTTCATGACCAATCCGGCTAATGTCGCCCCCCGGGTCCCCGTTCTGATACACGTCGCGGTCCGCAATCCGCGAAATCTGCGATTTTCTGGCGAAAAGACTCAAGTTTGACCGAAGACGGATTCCGAAAATGACGATTATGTTGACTGTACGGGTCAGGAAAGCCAGGTAAACATGCGGCTGTGAATGTAGTGCAGTCGCAGCACAGGTGAGAAGAGGAAAGGATGCCTCTCATGTCGAGCGCACTCTACTTCAAGCGAAGTCTAATCCTAGCAGCCGTTTTGTGTTTGGTCGTCTTGGCCGCAGGCTGCAGTACGGTAGGTCCCACCGATGCTGGTGTCTTGGAGTTACCCGGCCAAGCTTCTGAATCTCTGACGGATTCCAGGCAACCGGCAGGTGGATTGATCACCACGGAAATCCGCCGGGCGCGGAAACAGCCAGAGATTGGGAAAATGCCCTTGACCGGCGTCACTCGCGTTCAAGAGGCATTGGAACAGATCGGTGCCACAAAGCGATTTCGCAGGATGAACATTCAGGTCATGCGACCCGTGCGGGGAGAGAGGCAGAAGCTTGAGGTCAAGTACGACCACAGCAGCCGGAGCGTGGATCCCGTGTACGATTACGTCCTGCACCCGGGCGATCATCTGGTGGTCTTCGAAGACACGACGACGGCCTTCGACGACATGCTACAGTCGATCACGGGCTCGATTGGGTTGGCTACGAGGCACTAGGCTTGGTCGAATCTCATGACGGGTAGCTGGATTCGCGAGAATCCAGCCCAATGGAGAAGGCGGCTGAATTCTACCGAATCCAGCTACCGACAGCGCGTCACTTCAAGATTGACGGAGCATTAGCTCTGATTGACTATTTCTTGCGGTGCCGAATCTTTGCACGCATGCGACGCTTCTTCCGGCCGATCTTTCGCCGGCCTTTTCCCGTCTTCTTCGATCCCACTGAATGTCTCCGATTTGGACGCCTGCAAAACCCAAAACTGACGCGTCGCCGATGTGAGCGTCCTCACCCGCCTCGCGAACCTTAAAGAATAGCAGAAAGCATGGCAGACCGCCAGATGTCAGACATATTCTTGCACAAGCGGCTTGATGATCACGTCGGATACGTGTGATCGAGGCGGCAGACTGGCAATCGTGACGGCCAATTCGCCGATATCTTCCGGCTGCACCATCGCCGCTTTCCGTTCGTCACTAACCGGCTCGGGCCGGTTCTCCAGGATCGGCGTATTCACTTCGCCGGGATAGATATTTGTCACGCGAATCCCGTGTGGAGCCTCTTCGTTGCTTATGGCGGTTCCCATTGCCGACATGGCGAATTTGGATGCACAGTAAGCGATTCCGCCAAGCGCGAGTGCTCGCTTCCCAGCGATGGATGACACGTTCATGATCAGGCCATCGGCGCGCTCGCGCATCTGTGGCAGCACTTCGTAGATGCAGTTGTACGCGCCGGTGGCATTGATCGCCATGACTTCGTCCCATTGCTCGGGCGACATGGTGGCCATCGAGCGTGTCTTGATGTTGATCCCCGCCGAAGTGACAAGTATGTCTATCTTGCCAAGTTGTTCGTTGGCCCAGTCGAACAGCCGCTTGACGCTGTCGCGGTCGGTCACATCGACCACGTGGTGCAAGAGCGGTGGTTCAGTTTGGCGCGCTTCGGCAGCCTCGCGCAGCTTTTCCTCGCGGCGGCCGGCAATCACGACTCGGCAACCCTCCGCTGTCAACGCCTGGGCAATTCCCAGGCCGATCCCGGTTCCGCCACCTGTGATCACGGCTGTTTTGCCTTGCAGTTTCATTTGTTTCATCTTCCCTCTGTTTGTGTCGGTCCCGCCGGCAGGACGGTCGTATCCAGGTATGTCTCGTCTGCCGGACGGGACCTTGAGTCGTCTGGCCACGTTTCCTGTTGACTCGAGGTCCCGTCCGGCAGACGGGACCTACTGGGTGGCTCAATTTGTAGTAGCTCTCCCGAGATTCACAAGAGGGGGAAGGTTGCGTGGCGTGGGGAATTGGCGAATAATCGTGTTATGGACGGAACGGGCGCACAACTCGACACGACGATCGATGTCGTCACCCCGGAGAACATCTCCTTCGAATACCGCGTGGCTGGCCCCTTCCGCCGCTGGCCGGCGTACCTGCTGGATCTGTGCATCCGAGTCGGCGTGTTCATGATTCTGTTTTTCATTCTGGCGTTCGTAGGGGCATTTACGGGCGCTGGCGGCTTGATCGCGGCGATATTGATCATCTCGTTTTTCCTGCTCGAGTGGTTCTACGGCGGTTTCTTCGAAGCCTATTGGAACGGCCAAACCCCCGGTAAGTGGGTGATGGGGATCCGCGTACTGACGACGGACGGGCAGCCTATCAACGGACTTCAGGCCGTGTTGCGGAACTTCTTGCGCGTGGTGGACATGTACCCGCTATTGTCTGTGCAAGTGATCGGGATACCGGTTCCCTGGTACGCGTTGCCAACATATGTCTTGGGGCTGGCCGCCATGACGTGCAATCGCAGATTCCAGCGTATGGGAGATTTGGTCTGTGGCACGATGGTAGTTGTCGAGGAACGCCGCTGGCTGACGGGCGTGGCCAAGCTGGAAGATCCGCGGGTGGCCAAGCTGGCCGAGTACTTGCCGACTGACTTTCGCGTCAGCCGCAGTCTGGCGAGGACGCTGGCCACGTATGTTGAACGTCGACGTTTCTTCAGTCTGGCTCGTCGCAGCGAGGTAGCCCGGCATTTGGGCGAACCGCTGCTGGAGAGATTCGGGTTTCGCAAGGACACAAGTTGCGACCTGTTGCTTTGCGCTCTGTACCATCGAACGTTCATCGCCGATCGGCCGGACGAGGACGAGCCGGAGTCGTTCGGAGGTATTTCGCCGTTCGCGCCCGCTGGGCGTGCTCAGGCGGTGTCACAGGCGGTCGCGCCCACGTCCGTGGTGCAGGCGCCCATACGATAAATGCGGAGTGAAAAAACGTGAAGGTTGCCGAGCTACTGGAACTTCGCCGGAAGAACTGGCAGGAATTGGAGCAACTGTGCGTACAGGTGCGGGCTCGGCGCGGCAACTCGCTGGGGGCGGCGCGCTTGTCACGGTTCGCCGCGTTGTATCGGGCGGCGTGCGCCGATCTGGCTCTGGCCGATGCGTACCAACTGCCGCCAAACACGGTGCAATACCTGCACCGCCTGGTCGGCCGGGCCCACAACCAACTGTACCGTGCGCGCAGCTTCAAGATCTCGACGTGGGGCAAGCTGCTGTTGGAGGATGCGCCGCAGTGGATTTTCAACGACCGTTGCGTTCAGGTGGCGTTTTGCCTGTTCTGGGGCGTTTTCATTGCTTCGGCCATCCTGGCCTACTCGCAGGCTATGTGGCCCAATTATGCGGAGAATGTGCTGGGGGCCCCAATGATCGAGCGACTGGAAGACGATTTTTCCAAACCGATGGACGGTCGTGACACGGAAGCGAGCGTCTTCATGGCCGGATTCTACATACAGCACAACACAGGGATCGGCATCAAGTGTTTCGCTGGCGGCCTTCTGGTGATTCCCGGGATCTTTACCACCTTGTTCAACGCCGCCTCATTGGGTGCCTCTTTTGGCTATATGGCGCGCCCCGCGGTGACCGAGGGCACAAATTTCTTCCATTTCGTCACGGCACACGGGCCCTTCGAATTGACCGCCATTGTGCTGTCGGCTGGGGCGGGGCTTCGGCTGGGCATGGCTTGGCTGGCGCCAGGTCGTCTTAGCCGCGTAGCTTCGCTGCGCAAGACCGCGCGCGACGCTATGCCGCTGATGGGCGCGGCCATGTGTATGTTTTTTTTTGCGGCGTTGATCGAAGCGTTCATATCGCCGTCGGGTTTGCCGTACTTGATGAAAGCCACGGTCGCGGTGATTTCGTGCGGCCTGTTGACGTTCTATTTCGTAGTGCTTGGCTTTCCGCGTAGAAACGGCGGACGGGCGTTGGCTCACCGCACAGGGGCAGGCGGTTCCGGCGGAGGCCCGTTTGGGTAGAGGACGATTTGGTGCAACTGGATAGGACTCGTATCGCAGTTCGGGAGCGGGGCGTGTTGGACACGATGGATTTGTCCTTGCACGTGCTGCGCATGTACGCGCTGCCGCTTCTGGCAACGATGGCGATGGGTGTGATTCCGTTGGTGGTGATCAACCATCTGCTGCTGGACTGGATGCTCGTAGGTGCAGAAGAACGGTCCGTGTTCCCGTTGCGATTTGTCTACGTCATCACACTGCTCGTGTACATCGAAGCTCCGCTGGCATCGGTCTTCGCCACTTCGTACCTGGGGCAGGCGGTATTCCTGGATCGGCCGCGTTTTCGAGACGTCATTAAGGACGTCGGCAAGATGTTCCCCCGAATCGTCTGGTGTCAACTGCTGATTCGCGGCATCGCGCCCGCGTGGCTGCTGTTGCTTTGCGTCGATCGCTACGATGAATTCAACTTCCTTGTGGAAGGCTTTCTGCTGGTGATGTTGCTGATATGGGCGATGTGCTTGCGCGCGTTTCGGCCGTTTATCAACGAGATCGTGCTGCTGGAGCGAAATCCGTTATCATCAACGAACAAACGCGTGATGACGATTGGCCGCCGAAGTTCGATGCTGCATGCCAATGGTGGAGATCTGCTCGTTCGCGGAATCGCTGCAAACCTGATCGGCATTCTTCTGGTTCTGGCTGTCTACGGCACGTTCATGTTTGTTTCGGGCGTGATGCGAAACGATTGGAGCCAGCCGCCGTCGATGATCCGCTTCGGATTCCCGCTGGCCATGTGGATCACGACGGGATACTTCACGGTATTTCGTTTTCTAAGCTATCTCGACGCTCGTATACGGCAGGAAGGTTGGGAAGTGGAACTGCGTCTGCGCGCCGAAGCCGCGCGGCTTGCGGGCGACCTGGCGCATCATCCGGCCAAGACTTGATCTGTCAGAGTTTGACGATGAGTAGAAGCAGTTTCAAAACCCGTTTCGGTGTACGACGGACTTGGAAGTCCGTCGTACGAGGTTTTGAAATGCCCTCTAGCGAATCGACAGTCCAAACACCGCTTGCCAGATCACTCCTCGTCGGTTTGTCGAGCCTGTTTGTTCTCGCATTGTCGGCGTCCGCCGAAACTCTGAACGGGCAACGGGCTGTCGAGGCAGGGCGAGAGGCGCTGGCTGGCGGTTCTGACTACCCTTGGTACGACGAGGAAAGTGATAGCATTCGCCGCATCGACGTCGAGACGCCTAAGGAGGCGGCCGCTCACCGCGGGTCGAATTGGGAGGCCAAGCCGGTCTCGGCACCGGCCGCCCAGCGTGCATCGTGGCTGGCGGACCTGTTTCGAGTACTCGGGCAGATTCTCAAATGGCTTCTCTGGGTGGCAATTGCCGCCGTATTTGCTTTCCTCATCGTGTTGTTGGTTCGCGTTTTCATGAACAGCGGAGTGGAATCAAGTGACTCGACGGTAGAATCAGAAGCGGAGGATTCGCGCACCGAGGAGGATCTGATCGAGAGCCTGCCGTTCCAGATGAAGCGTCCCCGAGGGGACATGCTGGCCGAGGCACGCCGGCACTACGAGCAAGGGAACTATGGCGAAGCGATCATTTACCTGTTCAGCTACCAATTGGTGCAGATGGACAGACACGATGTGATTCGCCTGGCGCGCGGCAAGACGAATCGGCAGTACCTTCGCGAAGTGTGGCCGCGCCCGGACCTGCGGAAGATGTTCGAGCGGACGATGGTCGCGTTCGAAGACGTGTTCTTCGGTCACCATCAACTCGACCGCGAGGGCTTTGAATCGTGTTGGCTGGGCTTGGACGAATTCCATGAACGTGTCGAGCAGGCAGCGGTCTGATGAAACTGCAGCATAAATGGCGGCGACGACGACAATTGTGTTGGCCGTGCGCGGTGCTGCTGCTTCTTGCGCTGGCCGGATGCAGCGCGAAGGACATCGATGTCACATACGGCAAGCCGCGCGGGGCGGATGGTGGCCCGAGCGTTAACGGCACGGCCGTACTGGCGGAGATGTTCGAGGAAGCCGGCCATCGGGTCGCAACCAAACGCTTCCTTTCGCCGAAAATTGGCAAGGACCACAACATCATCGTATGGGCCCCAGACGATTTTGCACCGCCGGCGGACGACGTTCAGGAGTTCCTCGAAAACTTGTTGTATGAAGGCGAAATACAGACCGTGATCTACATCGGGCGGGACTACGATGCGGCGATCACATATTGGGAGAAGGTGCAACCCAACGCACCGCCGGATCAAGCAGTCGAGGTCGCGCGGCGACTGGCCAAAGCCCGCGCGAACCACAACCGCGAGCGATCCGCCATCACGCAAGACAGCGGCTGCCGCTGGTTCGGACCACGCCGCGAGGACGCGAAGCGGTTTGTTGGGAAGGGGGCCGAGACGCCCACGAGGATGAGCGGAAGCTGGAGTCGCGATCCGACGATCGATGATTCGGCTTTGGAGATCGAGATCCAGGGGCGTCTGGACGCTCCCACCAATACGCCCCATGGGCAGGGTGGCGGCCGGTTGCTTTCCGAGACGCTGTTGAGTGCCGACAACGACGTGCTGGTGCGCCGAATCACGTGCGCCGACTGGGACGGGGGGCAAATCATCGTCGTGACCAACGGTTCATTTCTGCTGAACTTGCCGCTAGTGGAAAAGGAGCATCGAAAACTTGCCGGCAAGCTGATCGCCGAATGCGGACCACCCGGGAAGGCCGTCTTCTTGGAGAGCGAACCGGGAGGTCCGTTTGTGTTCGAGACAGATCCCAGCGAGAATCATCCCACGGGCATGGAGGCCTTCACGGTATGGCCGATCGGCGCGATCCTGTTGCACTTCGTGGCGTTGGGCATTCTGTACGTATTCGCCCGGGCCGTCATATTCGGTCGTCCGCATGAACTGCCGCCGGAAGCCGTCTCCGACTTTGGCAGGCACATCTATGCGCTTGGCGAATTACTGGCGCGCACTCAGGATCGCAAGTACGCCAGAGAACGCCTGACGCACTACCACGAGAAAGTCAAACGGGACTCTGGGGCCGTTTCTGAAGGAATCCCCGTTGCCGATCACGCTCAGAGCACGCCAGCCTAACAGTCTCCCATCCTTTGTTCGATGGAAGTCTCCAACTGAAACCGGCGCTAGAGCACCGAAATGATCGCGTCGCACAGCCGATCCATGTTTGCTTCGGTCATGCCCGCAACATTGATGCGCCCATCGCCGACGGCGTAGATCGAGTGTTTGTTGCGCAACTCGTCCACCTGAACGGCCGTCAAACCGGAAAATGAGAAGATTCCGCGCTGGCGGGTAATGAACGAAAAATCGCGAGACGCGTTCTTCGCCTTCATTGTGTCGGCAAACAGTTGTCGCATGCCGTTGATTCTGTCGCGCATCCGGGCCAGTTCCACCTCCCATTCAGCACGCAGTTGGTCGTCGGACAGCACGGCCGTGACGATGGCGCCGCCGTGTTCGGGCGGGTTCGAGTAGTTGGTGCGCACGCAGATCTTGGCGTGACTCAGCGCGGTCTGTGCTGCTTCCTCCGACCCGGCAACCAACGTCATTGCACCGGTGCGTTCGCTGTACAGCCCAAAGTTCTTCGAGAACGAACTGCAGATCAGCACCTCGTCCAACTTCGAGCAAATCTGGGCCACGCCGTCAGCGTCCTCTATCAGCCCGTCACCAAAGCCCTGGTAGGCAAAATCCAGCACGGGCAGCAGTCCTCGCGCGGCCAATACGTCGGCCACTTGACTCCACTGATCACTGGTGGGGTCGACGCCCGATGGGTTGTGGCAGCACGCGTGCAGACAAACGGCGTCGCCGGACGGAGCTTCCTTCAATGCATCGAGCATCCCGTCAAAGTTCAGTTGGAACCCGTCCTGGTCAAAGTAGGGATATGCCTGGATCGCCAGGCCCGCCGTTTTGAATATCCCCAGATGGTTGGGCCAGGTTGGTTTGCTGCACCAGATGGTGCGTACGCCGAGTTTCTGTGCCAGGAAATCGCCCGCGACGCGGCAAGCGCCGGTGCCGCCGGGCGTTTGCAGCGTCGCCGCCCGGCCGCTGCTTGCCAGTGGATGATCTACGCCGAACACCAGTTGTCGAACCAGTTTTCCATACTCGGCTATGCCGGTTATGGCTAGATAGCTTTTGCTGGTCTGGCTTTCGACCAGTCGTCTCTCCGCCGCCTTCACGGAGTCGAGAATCGGTGTACGACCGTCATTGTCCTGGTAGACCCCAACACTCAAATTGATCTTGTCCGGATTCGAGTCCGCCTTGAACGCCTCGTTCAATCCTAGAATCGCATCCGGGGGGGCCATTTGCAGGGCTTCAAGCATGGCAGTGACCTTTTTGCCGCAGAAGAGAGTTTCTGACCGACCTTTCCTGGCAACGATCGCACAATCATACCAAGTTACCGATCGGCTGCTAGGGAGGCGGACAAGAACGCAAGCGGGGGTGGAACATCGCCAAGTAGCAGCTTCCGGCACTGCCGACTCGAACGACGTTCCGCCCCCGCCAAATTCGGATATCGGAGGTCAGTCTGGTGTGCCGCTCCCGAACCAGAGTGGTTTCGTTCCTACCCGGGGCGCATCGGCGTCATTGTCGCTCGGCGAAGCAACCGTTGGGGCCCTCGGGCTGGTCAGCTTGTCCTCGCCGAAAAACCGCGTCGTGTCTTCCGCAACCAGCTTGGTTTGAGGATCGGCACATTTGACCTCGGCTCGGAACACGTGATTGCCCTCTGCATCAGCTCGGGCTTTGATGCTCAACTTGGTAATCTCGCCCGGGCCGATTCGGGGGATCGCCTGGAATACCACCTGGCCAGGTATCAAGTCGGCCCGCACTCCGCCGGCCGCAATGGGCTCGATGCCTTCGGAGAACTGAGCGACCACTTGCACGTTTGTGGCGGCCTTGGTGCCCCGGTTGGTGACTTGGATCTCGTACGTCACATCCTCGCCGATCGGGATCGGCCCCTTGGGATCGTTGACCTCCAGCTTCAGGTCCGCCAGTGCTTCGACCTTCGTCACCACGTCGCTCACGGCTTCGAGCCCGCCATCGCCGCTGACGAGGAAACGGAACAAGGCGTCACCGTCCGCGGTCAACTCGCAGAAGAATCGATAGGTACGCTCGGTGCTGGGCGCCAACTCGCCGATTTTCCACCGCAGCAGGTCCGCTTCCTGCGTGGCACTGTCGATCCCTTTGACGTACTTGACACCAACCGGCAGACGAGCCGCGACTTGGACATTCCTTGCCGTGGCGTCCCCGACGTTGGTCACGCGGACTTGATAAGTACCTACCGAGCCGGCGAACTTGTGTGCCGAACCCAGCGCCTGAATCTGCAGATCCGCACGCTGCACCACGATCTGCTCGACCGCCTGAGCCTGCAATTTGTTCGCACCCGTCGCCGTGGCCACAATTTGCATGGCGCCGGCCTTACGAGCGGTGATTTCGACGTCGAATTTCTGGTTGCCACCAGCCGGAAGGGTTCCGACCTGCAGCGTGTCCGCGTTCTCGTCGCCCATCGCAAGGCGAATAGACACGTTCTTCGCGTCGCCGGTTCCGGGGTTCGATAGGACAATCGAGTAGACCTTGGTTTCGCCATGAACGATTTGGGCTGGGCCACTAAGGGCGATCTCCAGCAAAGCCTGCCGCACGTCGATGTTTGCCGTAGCCAAGACCGGCGATATGGCCCATTCAGCGGTCAGATCAAAGGGGCGATTTGCGGTGGGAATCAACTTGAGCGTCAACTGGCGTTCAGCCCGCGCCGGCACACGCTGCAAAGTCCAAACCAATTGCCGCACAGCTCCCGCCTCCTGCTGGATGCTGTCATTCCCGTCGCTCGCCTTCGTCGACGCGACTTGTACGCTGTCCGGGATGGTAACGCGAACCACAACGTCTCGCGCTTCCGTGACACCTGCGTTCGACATCCGTATGACATAGTCGCTTGCTTCGCCCAGCGTTATGGCACGCGGACCGATTGTGTCCACCCGCAGCAATGCACCCACGCTGCTTGCCAGGGCGTCGTCAGTGGGTGTTCCGGCCGTGTAGGTTGGCAGGCTGGCGCGTCGCGACGAGACCGGTTTGGACGCAACGATCGTCGACCGGGAAGATGGAGGCTCCGAGCGGAAAGTCCGCCTCGACGAGATCCTTGAATTGTCGCGTGCCACGGGCGCCGAAGGGGCTACCGTCTTGGGTATCGCGGTTTCCGGCGCGGGTGTCGAAGGGACGGCAGTCTTCGGTATCGTGGTTTCGGGCGCAGGCGTCGAAGGGGCGGCTGCTTGGGGTCGTGCGGCTGCGGGCGCGGGCTCCGTGGCTGTGGTCAGCGGCTTCGGCTCTTGAATGTTCCGAGTCGGTGGCGGAGTGGGCGTACTGGCCCTCTTAGGCGACCGCTTCAGCACGGACCGTAAGGCCCCCGATGTCGAGTCGTCCGCCGCCAGTAGCATCGCGGGCTCGGATGTCGGTGGCGGATCCAGGGGGAGATCCAGTTCCGCCGGCACGGCGGCTCCCGTCTGACTGGGGTTGTACTCAGACGTAACCGATTGGCCAACGGAAGCCAACTTCGCAGTCAGCCCCATGCTGCCCGCATTGGGAGCGGCAGGGGCCGTGGCCGCCTCATTCGCTCCGCCAACCACGGGGGGTTGATCCTGTGCTGCAACCATGGCTGCAACGATCCCGCCAACAAAAACCAGCACAATTGAACCGTTAACCAGACGCGCCATCGTTTCTGTCCTGTGAGAGACGTTGTGGGTGTAGTCCGAGTGTAGAGTCCACTTCCGTCACGAGTATCGGTTGCGCCGAATCTAAAGGTTTAGCGGAGTTTTCTGCTTTTCTGGACTGGACAAGATGCGAAGTTTGGGAAGTGTGCGTAGTGATTGCCTGGATCCCCACTAATAGACGGTGTCATACGGGCGGCTTGCCCCTTCTCAAACTGGACATTCTTGATAGACTGGTCCCTTTGTGCCCTAATAGCGGGGCGGAGCTTTGTTTGGCGGATTCGGTGTGGCGCGAGAGGGTGACTTTGCCGGCTCACCCCTCATCGCGTAGACCTGCCATTCGGGAGGAGTGACCATGACGCGTTCACACGACGAAATGTCCTTTCCACGACGCCAGTTTCTCGCGGCGGTTTCTGCGGGCGCCGCGACCGGTCTGCTTGCAGTGACGCGGGCGGCAGCAACACAAGCGACCGCCGAAAGCGAAGACGCTTGGCAAATGCGACTGTCCACATCGTCGATCCATTATCTGCATCTGCCGATCGAGCAGGCGTGCGAGCGAATCGCAAAGCTGGGCTTCGAAGGCGTCGACGTCTGGTCCGCGCACGCCGGATGCCCGCACCTGGACGATGTGCTCGATCGCCTTGGCGCCAACGGCCTCAAACGGGTGCTGGAAGACAACAAACTGAAGTTGTTCTCTTTCTCGGTCTACCGAGGAGGGTATGCCCGCTACGCCGAATTGCTTGGGAAGGCCGGTGGAGGCGTGGCGATCCAAGGCAGCACGCGACCGTGCGAGCCGAGTGAGTTGCAGGCTCGCATGCGTGATTTTCTGGAGAGCCTCAAACCCCTTGCGGAACTTGCCGAGAAGCACAACTCGTATCTTGCCATCGAAAACCACGGCCACGCGCTGCTTGATTCCTTGGATTCCTTCAAGGCGTTTGTCGACATGAACAAATCGCCGCGTTTGGGTATTGCGCTGGCCCCGTATCATCTGCAAGGGGCCAAAGTGTCTGTCGAGGAGGCGATTGGCGTCTGCGGGCGGCAGTTGTTCTACTTCTATGCTTGGCAACGAGGCCACGGTGTCGACCAGCTACCCGGTCATGGCCCCATGGATTTCAAGCCATGGATCGCCGCGTTGGCCAAGATACGTTATGGTGGATATGTCAATCCATTCATGCACGGGGACATCGAGGCAGACGCCATGTCCGAGGCTCTGGCCAAGTCACGCGATTACTTGAATCGATGTTACGCCGACACTGTGGTACAATGACGATGTGGAGAAACGGGAGATTCATGTCGATGAACACGCGACTTTCAGTATTCGGATTGGCCGCTCTGGCTGTCGTCGCCCTCGTGGTCTTCGGCCCAGGTCCTGCCATCCGCCAAGCGGCGTTGGTCCCCGCTTCCCACGCAGCGGAGCCCAGTGCCGAGAAGCCGAAGGACGCGGCGGACGAGTTGCCTCCGCTGGTGATCGACAAGAGCGCCCCGTTGCTGCTGGAGGAACCCTCGGACGAGAAGGAAAAGAAGTTCCTGCGCATCAACCAGTCCTGTTTCGTCTGCCACGACAACTACAAAGACGAACCGTTGATGCTTGTTCATGCCAAGGAAGAGATCGGCTGTGTCGACTGCCACGGCGAATCTGTGGCGCACCGCAACGATGAAGACAACATCACACCACCGGATCTCATGTACCCGCTGGCCGAGATCGACGACGCATGCCAGGAATGCCACGACACGCACGACGCACCGGCGGAGAAGATCATCGCCCGCTGGCAGACGCGTTGCCCGGAGAAGAAAGACGTTAAGAAGATTGCCTGTACGGATTGCCACGGGCGCCATCGACTGAAGGCCCGCACGGTTCGCTGGGACAAGAGTACCGGGAAGCTCTTGGTCGATGGGCCCAAGAGCAAGCCTGGGGATGACGACAGTTAGATCGCGTCTTGTGACGCTCACACGGAGTTTTGCGAATGGACGATACGACGCTTGGGGCCTTACTCGGTTCTGCGGCTGCGATTGGCTTCATCCACACCCTGGCTGGTCCGGATCACTACGTCCCATTCATTGCCATGGCCCGCGTCGGTCGTTGGTCGTTACGTCGCACCATCGCGATAACTTTTGCCTGCGGTTTAGGCCACGTGCTCAGTTCGGTTGTGCTGGGGACGCTTGGCATCGCCTTGGGATGGGTCGTAGGTAGCCTGACGCCGGTGGAGGATTACCGGGGTAACATCGCGGGATGGCTGTTATTCGGATTTGGGCTGGCGTACATGCTCTGGGGGCTCGTGCGAGCCATCCGGAATCGCCAGCACGAGCACACTCACGGACATATGGACGGCTCCGTTCATGATCACGAACACACGCATCACGGCAACCATGTGCACGTCCACGATGAAGAACGTGCGGAGAGCATGACACCGTGGATACTTTTCGCGATTTTTGTGTTCGGTCCCTGCGAGCTTCTGATCCCAGTGCTGATGTATCCGGCGGCCACTTTGAGCATATTGGGCGTCGTCATGGTGGCCGCAGTGTTTGCAGTGGCCACGTTGGCCACGATGCAAGTGATCGTCATCGCAGCCTATCTCGGTCTGGCAAAGTTCTCATTCCCCCGGTTCCAGCGTTTCTCGCACGCCATCGCAGGCGGTACGATCGCACTTTGTGGCGGCGCCATGGTCTTCCTTGGGGCGTAGAGGCTCATTGGTCATTGGGATTTGGTCATTCGTCATTCCTAGGCTTCGTCTTCTCGATGAGCGGCCTCACGATCCCCGTCCACAGTTCGTAGCCTTTATCGCTCAGGTGAAGACCGTCCTTGATGAACAGATCGGCCTCGGGCTTCCCGTCTTCCCCTAGCATCGGCGTTGCCGTATCGGCGTAGTGCAGGTTGTCTTTACTGTCAATGAATTCCTTGATCATTGCATTGGCCTCGCGCATGATGGGCCATAGCTTCCACCGTGCCAGGCTGGGCTTGATGGGAACGTAGACGATGTGGGTATCGGGCAACTCGTCGGCCACAAGACCGGCGAAAGCCTTGAAATCGCCAAGCACGCGTTTGGGAGATTTTCCTTTGGCCACGTCGTTATCGCCGGCGTAGAAAACGATCACCCTGGGGCGGTACTTCAGAACGATGCGCTCGGCGAAGTAGTTCACATCCGATATCTGGGAACCACCAAACCCGCGATTGATCACGCCAGCGCCGGGAAACCACTTGTCGGTATCCCACATGCGAATCGATGAGGACCCCACAAAGAGGATGCCGTCCGGCTGAGGCGGTTTGTTCCTGTCCGCCTCCTCGAATTTGCGAATGTGTTCTTCCCAACGCGCGGCCGGATCGGCCTCCGCAGCGACTGACGGCGAGACAGACAGAAGGAAGGGAATCAGCAGCGCGGGAATGCATTTCATTTGATTGGTCTCCGTTTTTGGTTGTTCAGGTCAAAGCAGTAGTGAGTCACGGGCTGTGTTCTACGAAACAATGATCCGTAACGCAAATCGGCCTTGACGAGGCCCTGACGAGCAAGCTTGGCGTCATGATGTGTACGATCGTAAGGATCGTCACATAGGCTCCACCTGCCGGTTCGAACCGTAGATGCCAATTCCGCCGATTTTGTTAGTCGTTTTGCGCGCTACAGAAACCGCAAAGAGAATTCATACAGCAGGCCGATGTAGATCGATGATCCCAAATTCCCGCCACCCCGGACGGTGCTGAAATGTTGAAACGAAAACTCATTTTCCCTGTCATCTTGGCGGCCGCCGCTGGTGGGCCGTATGTGCTAACGAATCAAAAGATCCAGACACTGTGGTCGGACGGCGATGGACCGGCACCATCCGTTCCGACATCAGATGGAACGGCAACCGTTGACTGGGGAGCAACCGAGTACAACTCGGAGTTCACGACCGGCGCGCAGGCAGAGCGCCCCCGATCGCAACTTGACACCACGCTGACCGGTCCGCCGGTCGCTGATTTCGGCGAGATCGTCCGCTTCGACATCTCGCCCGCCTGGGTCACCAGCCGATGGCCTCGCGTCACGACGGTCACTGCCGAGTTGGGAATGGAAGGGCTGCGAGTCCCGGTTGTCACCGGAACCAATACCGGCGATCTGGCCGGCTCGCTCACCTACTATTTCGATCGCTACCATCGCGTTCAGCGTCTGACGTTTGACGGCTACACCGGCGACGATCGAAAGCTCGTGGCGGTACTTCTGAAATACTACGGCATGCGCCGCGAGCCATCACTGGACGCCAGTATGTACGTGGCTCGATGGAACGGCACGCCAACCAGCGTCTTGCGAGTGGCCCGTGCCCCGGTTGTCAGTTCCGATTCGCCCAATTCCCAGTTGCACGTGATGCTGGAGCTGAACCGACCCAGCCGCGAATACGGCCTGAGCCAACAGTTCGCGCAAATCCTCCAACGCGACCGCCATTCCCGGAGGTGGTAAATCGAGGTCAGGTCTTGACTTGTAACTTAAGCAAGCCACGTGTCGGCGATGCCTCATTTCGCGAGCGGGCTTAAGTGACAAGTTAAGACCTGACGCCAGTCTGCGGAGTGAAGTACTGTTCGACGACTTTGCGGAACTCATCGACGGATTTTGCGTGGCCAATCTCGGCCCGAAAACGCCGAGCGCCGCGGCGGCTCTGAACGTAGCAGCAAGCGTATTTGCGCATTAACATCGTGCCCTTTTCGGCGCCAAAGCGTTCGACAATCAGATTGCAGTGTCGTAGCAGCAAGTCACGCTGTTCGTCGAGTGAGGGATCGGGTGGAATCGCCTCGTCATGCAGCGCGGCCCGTACTTGGGCGAATATCCACGGTCGACCTAAAGCGGCGCGGCCGATCATAACACCGTCGACAGCGTAGCGGCGGAACGCCTCGACTACGCCGCCTGGGGAATCCAAATCGCCGTTGCCGATCAAAGGTATCCGCTGGAGGTGAGGCTTGACCTCCGAGATGCATTCCCAGTCCGCCTTGCCGCGGAACTTCTCCTGGGCCGTGCGTCCGTGAACTGTGATAGCTGCTGCGCCGGCCGACTCGGCGACCTTGGCTACGTCGATCGCGTTAATCGTGTTTCGCGTGCAGCCAAGCCGGATTTTTGCCGTCACTGGCGTTGGTTCGCACGCGCGGACCACTTGTTCTACAATCTCACCCACGCGATCAGGGTATTGCAGGAGATAGGATCCGCTGCACGCGTCGGCGGTCACTTTCCGCACGGGGCAGCCAAAGTTGATATCGACAACGCTAACTCGATACTCATGCGCCAGCCGAGCACCGACACGTGCCATCCTATCCGGGTCGTTGTCCCAAATCTGAACTGCAAGCGGTCGTCCCTCATCACGCACACCCCAGAGCCGATCCGGAAACTCGGCATCGCGCTGGTCCAGCCATACGAAGCTCTTCGCATTGACCATCTCGGTCGCCAGCAGACCGGCCCCGCCAAATTCGCGGACGATTTGGCGAAAGGCAAAGTCCGTGAAACCCGCCATCGGCGCCTGGAGCACTGGCGGGTCAACGAGAAGCGGCCCGATCTGCAAGGGTCGAGCCTGGAACGAGTCAGTCGTTTGTGGGGCAATTGCCATACGACGCATGGTGCAAGACACAAGACATCGCGCCAAGAGGGCTCCTTGCCAGAAGGGTCTTCGCCGTGCCTGCCCTCGCCCCATCTAGCCCGGATATTTCACGCCCGAGGGAATTGCGTGACAGACTGTCGTAGCCACGTTCGCCAGAACGTGGTCGCAACTCCAGGCGACGTCCCACGTTCTGGGGACTGTCCGGCATTGATGCACCTTTTCGTAAAGGGTTAAAAGAGTAGGGTTTTCTGGTCTGGGTTTTTTGGTAGCGGGGCGTTTCCGTGTGACTTGATCCGACGCACTGCGGCCTGGATTGCCTTGCTTTCCAGGTCGGATCGGAGGATGACTCGCGGGAGGCGGGATTCGCCTTCGGCGGGCAAGAGGCCTTGCTGAATTAGACGATTGAGGCTCATCGGACTGATCCCCAGATAGGTAGCGGCCTCGGACTGCGTCAGCCAGCCTTCTTGCTCTTTCAAACGCGTGTCGAAACTGGCGATACCGGCGCGACGCCGGGACTGCGTGACGCGAGCCTTTGTCCAGGTTTTTCCCGTCGGCGTCAAGACACCTGCCCGGTTCAACGCGCGGCTTGCCGATTCGTCATCGGCAATTTTTCGCAACGTCTCCAGCAGCGTTGACAAATCCTCACCGCGACGGCCCGGCTGGGCTCGGCGAGGACTGCGAAGCTCGGTGTGATGACCGCCCGACCATTTCAACCACAACACCACTTCGTCGCGTTCATCATCCAGGTCTGCGTATACGTGCTCGATCAACAAACGTGTCACTTGTTGTTTCAATCGCCCGTCCGCTTGCGGCGCATACCACACGTCTTCCAAACGCCTGCCTAACTCCTGCAACCGCTGGCGTTCTTCCGCCGTCGGACGAGGCGGATCATCGCGGTCGAATTCTGCTAACGCCGATTCACCATCCGACACCGCCTGCAAACAGACTTCCCACTCCGAAGCCAACGTATCGAACACCAGACGGTTCGCCGGATCCACGCTATCCAAACGCCGACGGGTCAAGTCGGCATCATAGCGGAGTTGTTCTAACTGGCCGCTTAAGGCCGACCGGCGCGCGTCTCGTTCCGAAGCCATCCGCTCGGCCGCCAACTCCGCGGCCCGCACGCCTGCCGGACTTACGGCGTAAAGAATCTGCTCGGACAACTGTCGCTCCAACTCGTCTGCTGAAAAACGGAAGCAGCCCGGCGAGCCGTCTTGACGATCGTCGTCGCGCTGGCGGCGACCGTTACGGCAACTGTAATTCACGCGGCCCGTGCTGCGGTAACTCACTTGCATCACATGGCCGCAACGACGGCATTCGATCAGTCCCGCCAACAACGACGAGCCACGGTTCACGGCTCCGCGGGAAGAAGTATAACGTTGAGCGTTCATCGCAATCTTTTGCTGATTGGCCTCGTACTGCTGCGGCCTGATGTAAGCCGGATGATGGTCCTTGAACACCACCTGCCACTGGTCGGGCCGAGACAATCGACGGCACTTTTGGACTGTACCACAAGGCAAGGCCTTCGTCTCTTGTTGATAACGCGGATAGACGTAGATTCCCGCGTATTTCGGGTTTTTCAGCACATCCAACAGGCAGCGGTAGTTCGCCTCGACCCACTCGACTTGCATGCCGTCGCCGCAGACGGGCGATCGCGGCAACGGGATGTTTTGTTCCCACAGCCAACTCAACAACTGGCTCACGCTGCGGCAAGTTTCGAACTTCTCGAAGAGACGTTCCATCGCTTGTTGCACACGGCGGCCAGCCGTTGTTGATGTTGCGGCTTGATCTTTTCAGACATGATGTTCCTCCGCGGTAGGTTCTGGTGGATTGTGAACGGTTGGGCATGGTTGCTGTGAGAGCGCCTGTTCCAACAGCAAGGACAGCATTTCTTGCAGGGCCTGTTGCCGGTCGTGTGGCAACGATTTCCAAGTGGGCAACTCGGCTGGAAACAGCGCGAGTTGCCGCGGCGATGACTTGCGGTTCATGGTTACCTCCGTGAACAAAAGATGTTCGTTGCAAGGTAACCGTGAACCGCGAAGGCTCACACATCCTGGCTATCGAGTAGGCTCAGAAGTTCTCGAAGCGTGGGCCACTCACAGACGGGATCGAATCCGCAAGTGAGAAATCGGCAGAGTTCCGGCCGCGTCATCCATTGGGCGACTGTGACGGGCTTTCCCTCGACGAGGAGGTCGAAAAAGGGAACACCGCCATATTTCACCTGCCTGCGGACGGTGCCCCATCGTCCGAAAAGAGGGTGCAGAGGGTATTCGATCTTGATTGTGCCCTGGTAGCGGGCATCATAAACTACGCTCTGGCGAACGTGGCTACGACAATCTGTCACGCAATTCCCAGGGGGCGTGACCTATCCGGGCTAGGAGACGAGACTGACTGTCGCTGGCCCAAATGCGTCGTGCGGCATCGTCACGGTTGGTGTGATCTGCGCCTTCGGGGATTTCTCGCAACGCAGTCTTACCTGCAACTCGAATTCGCACGTCTGGATCCAGGGAATCTCCGAAAGAGCGTAACGCAGATCCTCCGGCACCGTCCGTGCGATGAGGATTCCGCGAACCTCCCTGGTACCTGCCAAGTGCTGCCTGACCCACGCGATTTGCGCGAGCATGTTGCCGCAAAACGCCTCCAGTTTGTCATCCAAGGCAACCCTGACCACAACCAAATCACCCGTGTTGTCTTTGGCCAGGATGTCAATATGGCCAAACGGCGTGGCAAACCCAACGCCCCGGCGTCCGCCTGCGTCGACGAACACCGTCAAGCCTCTTTCCAGCGCGTCCAGTTGCTTGCTGACGTAGTCGCGCACGTAGCTCGCAACTGGTTGGAGGTCCAGGCCCCTGGACACGCCGTTGAGCTCCCTGGGCAAAGCCTCCTGCGTCTCCGCATTCACTTCGCGGTGTTCCTCCTGCGGCGCTTCCCGAACGTCGCAGGCGACCAACACGTCCGATGCCGTCTCCTCCGATGATTGCCTCGTCTTCGGCATGCAACCGAGGCCAACTAGCGCAAAGGCCGAGACCGCCAGCGCACCGAATCCTGAGAGAACCTGCAGCAATTCCGCCCGCATGTCGAAGGCCAATGCCTGCGCCATCAGCATCGAAAGTGAATCTTCCGCGATCAGAAGTTTCAGTTTGGCGATCAAGACGCCCAATACCAAGCCGAATGATACCGCAGCCACCGCTTGAAGCAGTCGTTTCATCGAATCCACCCGCCTTCGCAGTTGTCAAGAAGAACTGTCCCCCAAGAAGAGGATTCGTGACAACTGAATGGAAATACGATATACGCGGGTGTCAAACTGAGCGAACTGTGCCCGACTTGTCCACCTGTAGCGATTCTACGGATGGTGAGCGACGCAGTCTTCTGGTTGGCAGCATCCGGACATACGAAAAGACCCGGGCGGATCCTGGTAGGCCCCGCTTGCCGAGCGGGACCTCGAGCGGCGAAAGCGGTCTGACTTCCAGGTCCCGTCCGGCAGACGGGACCTACTTGGGCCTACTGTTTGCCGCGTCAGACCTTCGGGAACAGAGGGCCGCCGTATTGTGCCGCGTCCCCCAAGTCCTCTTCGATCCGTAGCAGTTGGTTGTACTTGGCCATGCGGTCGCTGCGCGAGGCCGAGCCTGTTTTGATCTGACCCGTCGACAAAGCCACGGCCAGATCGGCGATTGTGGCGTCTTCCGTTTCGCCGCTACGGTGGCTGGTCACGGTGGTGTAGCCGTTGCGGGCGGCCAACCGGATCGCCTCGATTGTCTCGGTCAGCGTACCGATCTGATTCACCTTGATCAGAATGCTGTTGGCGATGCCTTCGTCGATGCCGCGCTGCAACCGCTCGGTGTTGGTCACGAACAAGTCGTCACCGACCAACTGCACCTTGTCGCCCAGTTTCTCGGTCATCAGCTTCCACCCGTCCCAGTCGTCCTCGCTGCAGCCATCCTCGATCGAGCAAATGGGGTAATTCGCTGCCCAATCGGCGAGAAAACCGACCATGGCCGCCGAATCGATTTCCTTGCCGTCCACGGTGTAGACGCCCTTGTCTGCATCGTACAACTCGGTGGCAGCCACGTCCAAAGCGATGTGAACTTGTTTGCCCGCTTCGTAACCCGCTTTGTCAATGGCCTCCAGGATTCGATCCAATGCCTCGACATTGCTGCCCAGATCGGGTGCAAAACCGCCCTCGTCGCCAACCGCGGTGTTCAGCTTGTTCGACTTCAGCACCTTCTTCAGATTGTGGAAGATCTCCACACCACAGCGCAGAGCATCGCTGAATCGCTCGAAGCCCAGGGGCATGACCATGAACTCCTGAACATCCACCGAGTTGTCCGCATGTTCGCCGCCGTTCACGATGTTCATCATCGGCGCCGGCAGCAGGCAAGCGCCTGATCCGCCGAGATAGCGATACAACCGTTGCCCCGTATACTCGGCCGCCGCCTTGGCCACGGCCAGCGAAACGCCCAGAATTGCGTTGGCCCCCAGGTTCTTCTTGTTCGGCGTGCCGTCCAAAGCGATCATCTTGCGGTCCAGACCAATCTGGTCCAATCCATTCAAACCCTCCAACTCGCTGGCCAGAGTGGTGTTGACGTTTTCCACAGCCTTGCTGACGCCTTTTCCTACATAAACGGCATCGTCGCCGTCCCGTAGTTCCCACGCCTCGTGTGCGCCGGTGCTGGCACCGCTGGGAACAGCCGCCCGGCCCGAAGAACCGTCGACCAACGTGACCTCGACCTCGACCGTCGGATTGCCCCGGCTATCCAAGATCTGACGAGCACGAATGTCTGCGATTGTGTTCATTGAACTACCTTCTTCTGAGTATTGGTGTCGAAATTCTCTTTGGGCAAACCGCGTATTGTTGCGGATCGATCGCGGATTGGCTAGGTGGCAGATTCCGGTGGGATGGGCATTCCTGCCCGTCGGTTTGGGGTGGGGCAGGAATGCCCAACCTACAAGACCGAATGACGAGACGTACTACGGCAGCGATCCGAAGACGAGTTCACCGCCGTTGATCGTCGCGACGACTTCCAGATCCCCGATTGGCGCTTCGCCGGCGGCACCTGGAAGCCGGAAGACCGTCAGATCTGCCACAGCACCCGCCTCCAAGCGAGTCGGCTCGCGCCCGACCAGTGACGAAGGCCGTGTGCTCGCCATGTCTACGGCCGAGCGAAGATCCTGGTCCGTGTAGCGCAGGACGTTGGCGATTCCTTTGCGGAGCGGCAAAGCGGCCCCAGCCAGCAATTGCTGCTGACCCGCGATCAGAAGACGTCCGTCCTCGGCAACCTCGACCTCACCGAGGCTTGAATTCCTGTAGTGCCCCGGCGGCATTCCTGCCATGCCGGTGATGTCGCTCACCAGAATACAGCGTTCCGGCGACTTGGCGCGTACAAGAGTCTTGACTACGGCCGGCGGCAAGTGATGGCCGTCGACAATCAAGCTGGCCACAAGCCGATCTTCGGCCAGTTGGTCCCAGATGTAGTTGGGATGACGTCGAATTCTCCCATGAGCGCCGTTGCCGAGGTGAGTACTGAGACGAGCCCCCGCGTCCACCGCGGCCTTGATCTGGTCCGTGGTGGCATTCGTGTGGCCAATCGCCACCAAAACGCCTGTGTCCGCAACCCTGGATATGAAGTCCGTTGACCCCTCGTGTTCGGGGGACATTGTCAGGATACGTATTCGACCTCCGGCAGCCTCCTGTAATCGCTGGAATTCTCTCCAGTCGGGCGCCCGAACATGCTCGGCCGGATGAGCGCCGCGGGGGCCTTCCTCTGCAGAGGTATACGGGCCCTCGAGGTGAATTCCCGCCACGCGATCTGCCACGTCCGAAGACTGCTCGCAAGCGCGAGCGATCGTTGTCAGTGCGCGACAAAGCCTCTCGAAGCTATGCGTAGTGGCCGTCGGGCAGTAGCTTGTGACGCCGTCACGGTCCAGAGCGGTGCTGATCGCCACAACATCTTCGACAGTCAACGACGAATCGGCGAAATCTCGTCCGCCATGACCATTGACTTGCAGATCGACGAATCCTGGTGCAACCCATGGCAGGTCGACACCCTCGCAGGCGCCGTTCAGCGTTTCGACCTCGTGGACGTGACGACCTTCGATGCGGACAGAAACGGGGCTGAATGTGTCATATCGACGTGCAACAATCTGCATGGTTTGATACATCGCCTACTGTGGTGGGAGTTGGGGCTCTGGGGGACGATCGGCGTGCCCGCAGCCGGCAGGCCGGCCCGTCCAGGCTGACCGCCGCCATACTAGAAAGCCCATCCCGCCGAGCAGCATCAATCCCGGTCGTACACCACGTAGGGAATAATGATCACGGCCGGCCTTCTGCTGTCGCCTTCCATGAATGGCGTCGCGCCAACCGGGGGCCGCAGAGGCGAGTAGCCCAGCCATTTCCGGGCTTCGATTCGTTTACGGCGTTCTTCCGCGCGCAATTGAGCCCGTCGCTGGACCGCCTCCGCAGGATCAGGATACCCTATCCGATCGTATACCGGAACCACGGGACGGACGGGCGGGACGGCACGGCGAATCGTGGGCGGTGCGACCTCGACTGGGGTACGCACGTAGCCGGGACGGTCCGGCCGATCCAGAGAACCGTCGTTGTTGTGTTCGTTTCCAGTGGGTGTTCGCTTCGTGGGCGCGGGCAGCGTTTGGACAACGCTGGGTTCCGGTTCGGGTACTGCAACGCTTGGCGTCCCGATCGCCGCGGACGGGCGAGGATCGTCTTGGACAAGTTCTCGCGGATGAAGCTGTGCATCCGCGTGATCCGCACCAACGCCATGATCCTTGGCTGGCGTTTCCGTAGCGCCGGTATCGTAGGCACTGGCGGGCTTTGGATCCCCTGGCACTTGGGGTGCCGCGGCCAGCAAGAAGTCGGACGCATCACTCGCGCGGTAGTACCCTTCCGCTGTACTCCAGACGCCCAACGCGCCGAGCGCGGGACCCTCACTCTGCTCATCGTCCATTGAAAGCCGATTGACGGCCTCTTGCGTGGCCATTCCAGCGCCTATGGACGCACAGATCAACACTGCGGATCGGGTGAAAAATATCATGTGACTTACGCGCGGGATGTCAGTTGGGGTGGGAAAGGGCCGACGCAGTGACAGCGAGACAGAGCGATCGGCCAGCGTTGTGGGGCGGGAGGTGTGGCGACCCGCCGTATTCGGCTTCGGCCCGCGTAGCGTTGGGAGATGAGCCTATTTGAGCGAGGCCAAAGAAACGCGTCAAACCCTGCGGATCAGGCAAACAAGAAGCCCAACCTCCCACGATTCATATGATCGGCATCCCTGGCCCGACGTATTTGCGGTATTCCGCCTTTCCACCCTTCACGGCCAGGACGTACAGCATTCCCTTTCGCTGCCAAGCTCCGATGGCAACTCCGCCGGTGGTCCATCGGGGGGTCGTCGGCATGGTGGCCGGGAACGCGGGTGTCCCACCTTTGGCGCGGATACAGAACAGGTATGCGGAGTCATGCTGCCCAGGACGTGAGATGTCATAGATGATCGTGCGCGAGTCATAACGCGTTTCAGCAACGCGCCATTGCTTGGGGTCGGCACGAAGTACGGGGTCATTTGGGCAAACTTCGGCGGGCGCTTCCGCAGGGTCCGCACTCCAGTCGGTCCAGTCGCAGGCCTGCATCATCCACTCGTGGACGTCACTTTGGAGTTGCTCTTCAATCGCGATGTCTTGGTCGCCAGAGCGGAAAAGGACGAAACACACCACCGCAACCAGGGAGGCACCGATAGCTCCCACGCTCGCCACCCGTACCCATCGCCGGGGTCTCGCGGCGGGGATGGCTACAACGGCTGTTGGTCTCAGGTCGTCCTGTTCCGTGACTGCCTGGTCGACAAAGGAGGACGAAGATCCCTTGGCAGACTCCCCCCCATCCTTATCCTTCTGGATGGCTGCCAATAGCCGCTCTGACATACCATCGGGGACTGGGACGTCTCGGAACGCGCGAACGATGGCTGCGTCACTTTGCTGGGTACGGTCGTACCACCCGCGCACCTGCTCGTCGTCCTGAAGTCTTTCCGCCAATGCGGACATCTCAGGCAGATTCGCATCGTCTGCGCCCGGTCGACAGGCGTCGATGGACTGTTGGATCGTTTTTCTGCTATCTGGATCGTTCATCTGTCGTACCTCACCGGCCGACCCGACGCCCTTTCGTTCCAGCGGGTTGTACTGGCCCGCTGGAGGTATCGGTTGGCGGCCTCCGTGCTGGTGTGTCCTGCTGACTCCCTTCCGTCTGGAAAAGCCGCCCGCGCAAACGGCTCTTTGCGCGTGCCAGGCGGCTCATCACTGTGCCGATTGGAATACTCAACTTGGCGGCGATGTCTTTGTACGAACAATCCTCGAAGTAGAACATCACCAAAACAAGCTTGTATTCGTCCGGCAACTCATCAATCGCCAATTGAAGCAGGTCCGAATCGATCTCCTCATCAGGGATGCTATCCGGAATCGCCTCGACATCCAACTCCAAACTTGCGGCCGCCATTGGCCGGCGTCTCCTCCGGCTCTTCAAATAACAGCTACGCAATATGGCGAACAGCCACGCGGCTGCCTTGTCCGGGTCACGGAGTTGATCAAAACGCTGGTGGGCAATCAGAAACGTCTGCTGCGCCAAATCCTCGGCATCCGCTTGATTTCCGGACAGGCGGTATGCGTAACGGTACACGTCGCCATGGTACTGGCCCACCAACGAGCCAAGGTCGACTTGCGCCCGGCTCGCGGCATTGCTCGTATCGCACGTCACGCGCGTGGAACGATCGGCCATATCTACCTACCCCATAGCGATCCCAAAGACTGCTTCATTATTCCCCATTTTCACAAGAATATCGATGGCGTTTTTGGATTCGTGCAGTCTTTACATGCTTTTACCCTAATTGGCCCAGTTTTTTGTGACTCCGGGAATATCTCGGCGCCAATGGGGATCTAGTGTCTGTGAAGTTCTGTGTTAGCAACCTACTGGTGTGTTGCTAGTGCCAACAATCCAAATTCGTACCAAAAGGAGCGAGGGAATGAAGACTTTGTCCTGGCTAGTTGTGATTCTGGGCTTGGGCCTGTTCATCGTCGGATGTGGCGAAGGCACCGACGACAGTGGCGACAACGGCGAGACCACCGAGCCGGTCGGTGACACGGGCTCGGAAGACACCGGAACGGAAGACACGGGCACCGAAGACACCGGAACGGAGGACACGGGTACCGAAGACACGGGCACCGAAGACACCGGAACGGAAGACACGGGCACCGAAGATACGGGGACGGAGGACACCG
>CAZURK010000223.1:0-26069 GCA_964623055.1 uncultured Pirellulaceae bacterium | reverse complement strand
GGGCGACTGGATTTGAACCAGCGACCTCTGCGTCCCGAACGCAGCGCTCTACCAGCCTGAGCCACGCCCCGCGGTGGTTTTCGTAAAGGGTATCTTAACTGCTGGATGGCTCCAGTCAACGGTGACTTCGGCCGCAATCGGTGGCGGGATGGAGGGAACCGGTGTGGGCTTCCGACTCTCCAATGCCTGTCCCGATCCGACGAGTCAATCCCGAGGAGGTCCCAGGCGATATCCTAAGTTGAATGCCTTCTTCTACTTGTGGTGCGCAGACACTAGAATCAGACCACCGCTGATTTCGCTGGGTTCGCGCTCTCGGATGAAGGAATGGGACAATGTCGAAATACGTTGCCGATATAGACCGGTGCTCGCATCATAACATCTTCCCCGGTGTGAATATCCATACATTTGCGGGGGAGAACGTGATGATGTCGGTTGTCGAGTTTGATCCGGGGGCGGTTGTCGAGTGGCATAGCCATCCGAACGAGCAAATGGGGCTGCTGCTGGAAGGAGAAGCGGAGTTCTTCATCGACGAGGAACATCATGTCGTCCGCCCAGGGGGCATGTGGCGAATTCCCGGCGGCGTGCGGCACAAGGTGGTTGCGGGCGATAAACCGGTTAGAGCCTTGGACATATTCTACCCGATTCGTGAGGATTACCTTTGATCCGGCCTTGCTTCACGGGCTGGCCGGAGCATAATGACGTCATGGAAACGATCTCTTTCGGCTTTTATCGCTATTACTTTTTTAGCCCTCGTGGTCGAGGGGCCGGAGGAGGCGTGTAGTTACTGCTGAAAACTAGACAGACATTCCTAAGCCCCGAAGACCAGGCCGGTCGTCGGGGCTTTTTTTGTTGGTTTCCCGGACGACGCGGACTTGGTCATGGCAGTGCACACAGAAAAAGACTGTTCAGCAAGAGAGAAAGGAGCCGTATGCCATGATCGCTATTCCACCACGTAATCCACTGAAGAAGGAGGGTTTCTCGATGATTGTTGTAATGGAGAGAGGTGCGTCCGAAGACCAAGTCCAACACATGTCCAACCGCGTCGAAGCTTTGGGTCTGCGAGCCCATGTGATTCGCGGGACTGAACGCACAGTGATCGCTGCGATCGGCGAGAAGCGCGAGCACATGAAGGAATCGCTGGAAAGCGGTGCCGGAGTTGCCGAGGTCGTCCCGATTCTGGCTCCGTACAAAGTTGCTAGCCGAGAGGTCAAACTCGAACCCACGCAAGTGGCCGCTGGCAACTTGACGGTCGGTGCGGGCGTGTTGGGGATTATCGCCGGGCCGTGTTCGGTTGAAGGCGAGGAGCAGCTTATCAACACGGCTCGATCCGTCAAAGCCGCCGGGGCGACGGCGCTCAGGGGCGGGGCCTTCAAGCCGCGGACAAGTCCTTACAGTTTCCAGGGGCTCAAGGAGGATGGATTGAGGCTATTGGCCGCCGCGCGCGAGGAAACCGGGCTGGCCGTGGTGACCGAGGTGATGTCGCCGGAGGACGTGGAGTTGGTCGCCTCGTACGCGGATGTTCTGCAAATTGGCGCTCGCAATATGCAGAACTACCGCCTTCTTGAGGAAGCCGGCCGATTGGACACGCCCGTTCTGCTGAAGCGTGGCCCGTCGGCAACAATGGACGAATTGTTGTTGGCGGCAGAATACATCCTGAACGAAGGTAACCCCAATGTGATGCTGTGCGAACGTGGAGTTCGCACGTTCGAGTCGCATACACGCTTCACATTGCCGCTTGCCTCGGTCCCCTATCTGCACAATAAGACCCACTTGCCCGTGGTCGTCGACCCGAGTCACGGTACTGGTCATGCGTACTTGGTGCCGGATATGGCGGCGGCCAGCGTCGCGGCGGGCGCCGATGGCTTGATCGTGGAAGTGCATCCCAATCCGGAAGGTGCGATGAGCGACGGGTACCAGTCGTTGACTTTTCAGCAGTTCGAGCAGACGATGGCTAAGGTCCGCAGTATCGCCAATGTTATGGGTGTTCAGATCGGCAGCCAACCGCGTCGAGCGGCCGTCTGAGGCATCGTGGCAGAACAGAGACGGCGCATGCCGAAACAGCATTCCGACAAACGATCTCAACGAACGAAGCCATCGGGGGAGGCACCGCCCGGTGAGCCCGGTATCGAACTTGCTCGTCGCGTGGCCTTGGCGGCACTGGTGGCGTTGTTGGTGGCCACGCCACTCATTCCCAGCGAATCGGCGGCGGAACTAGGGACCGGCACGCTGCTGATCATGTTGTGGCTGTTGCTCCTGGTCGTCTGGCTTGTCGCAGGCCTCGCCCTCAGGCAAACGGCGTTTCGATTTGGCTGGATCGACGCAGCGGTTGTAGTGTTTCTGGTTTTGCACTCGCTGAGCGCGATCATCATGGCTGGGCAAGGCCACGCTCGGCCGACGATCAACATGATGTGGCAGTGGCTCAGCTTCGGTGTCTGCTTCTTGCTTGCACGCCAGTTGCTGCGGACCGCAGCGGAAGCGCGAGCCGTATGCGCTGTCATGTTGTCGCTGGCGGTTTGCCTTTCGATGCTAGGCTTCTACCAACACTTCTACAGCATGCCGCAGTTGCGCAACGAATATGATCGCGACCCAGAGAGCGTGTTGCGCGAGGCGGGGATCGATCTCACGCCGGGCTCGCCGGAACGGAAACTGTTTGAAGACCGTTTGGAAAGCACGGAGCCGACCGCGACGTTTGCGCTGACAAATTCCCTTGCCGGCCTGTTGGCGTCGTGGCTGGTGGCGGCTGTGGGAATCGGCGTGTCCGCGCGGAAGAACACGCGGCTACGATGGCAAACGGTGGCCGGCGTGGCCGTGTGCTGCTTGGTGATCGGTTTTTGTCTTTTTTTGACCAAGAGTCGTACGGCAGTGATAGCGGTTGTCGCAGGCTTGGTATTCCTTGCTTGGCATCGTTGGCGAGGCGGACGTGGAATCGACTGGCGGATCGTTGCGGTTGGTGGTGCAGTGTTCGTGACGCTATTGGTGGGCGCGATTGCAGCCGGTTCTTTTGATTTGCTGGTGCTCAGCGAAACGCCCAAGTCAGCGCTGTACCGCATCCAATATTGGCAGTCGACCATGGGGATGATTTCCGACTACCCTTGGTTTGGCTGCGGACCGGGGAACTTCCAGCAGTACTATGCAACGTACAAGCTGCCCGAAGCTAGCGAGACGATCGCCGATCCGCACAACTTTTTGCTGGAAGTGTGGGCAACGGCTGGATCGCTAGTGATGTTGACGTTTGTGTCGGTTCTCTTGTTGTTTGCGTGGCGGTTGGTGCGGAGAGGGGAGGGGGAAGAAGTCAGAGGTCAGAGGTTAGAGGTCGGAAGTCAGAGGTCAGGGGGAAGAGATCGGGGGGAAGAGGTAGCACCGGTGAAGACCGTCGAGCGGTATTCGGCAGATGCTCCGATGGTTGGCTTTGTTTACGGGGGTGCCGTGTTGGGGGTCTTGCTGGCCTTTCCGTGTGGGATGGTGGCTGGTTTCTTGCCTGATGTCGCGCTGCTGTGGATGGGGCTGCCGATGGCGGTCGTTTGCGCCGGTCTGCTGTACGCTTGGACGGTGCGGGGCACGATGCCGGTATGGGTATCGGCGGTGGCCGCTGTGGTGCTGTTGGTCAATCTGTTGGCCGCCGGCGGAATCGGCTTTCCTGGGGTGGCTCAGAATTGGTGGTTGCTGATGGCGATCACGCTGGGCTTGCTGGACGTCGATCGACCGTTGAAGCCGGTCCCGCGAGTAGCCGCGGCCGGCGCGGGCGTGGTGGCAGTGCTGCTGGTGTTGGCGTTTCATCAGACGATGTACCAACCGGTGCTTGGGCGCCAGGCAAGCATCAACGAAGGAAGTTCCTACGTCGAGAATCGACGATTTGACCAAGCGGAGGCGGCTTATGCCCGTGCGGCGTTAGCCGACCCGTATTCGGCGGAACCGTGGATGCACTTGGCATCGTTGCACCAGCGACTCGCGATCGAATCGCTTGACGAATCGCGAATTCAACCGTTTGATCACGCTGCCGAAGAGGCATTGAAACGCGATCGACGTTCCCACCGTGCGTTCGGGCGACTGGGCAATATGCGTCTTGAACTGTATTGTGTGTTCGGTGATCCCGAGCAGCTCGATCGAGCAATCGAGGCCTACAGAAGGTGGGTACAGCTGTATCCCAACAACAACTTGGCGCACGCCCAGTTAGCTTGGGCCTACAGCATCGCCGGAGAGGATCAATACGCTGCACGGGAAGCGCAAAGAGCATTAGAGCTTGACAAACTGAATCCACACTGGGAAAAGAGGCTTAGTGAACAACAAGTCTACTACCCGGCGAACAAGCGACCCGAAGACGGGAATGCCGAACAACTGATGAAGCGTCTGCGTAGTGATTATGGCGAGTCTTGAATTAGCTTCCGCTGGGTAGGTCTTTGATAGCAATTAGAGGAGTCCTGAGCACGATGAGAGTCTGGGTTATCGGTGCTGTCGCGATCTTGGTTGGCATTGGAACGGGTTTCGGCGGCGTGTACATCGAGTTTGCCAAAGTGCCCAATCAATTCGAACCGCACAATCGACCCGTGCCGAAGGTCCGAGACGACGGCCTGCCAATGGAGATTCCCCATGCGGTTGTCGTCGACGGCAAGACCTACGATTTCGGCAAAGCCCAGCGCGGCAGCAAAATGAAGCACACGTTCGTAGTCAGGAACGATGGCAGTATCCCGTTGACGCTAGAGAAGGGCCCAACCAGTTGCAAGTGCGCCCTGAGCGATCTGGAGTCGGACAGCATCAGGCCCGGAGAGAGCGGTAAGGTAACGCTTGAATGGAAATTGAACGTACCGGGCGAACAATTCCGACAAACAGCAGAAATCTACACCAACGACCCAGGTTATTCGACGATTCTGCTGGAAATCACTGGTAAGACCACGGACATATTGCGGATCGACCCCATGGATCTGGTACTCAGCAGCGTTTCGGTCAGCGAGGGAAGCGAGATCCCGTTCCGGATCTACGGATTCGGCATGGACGATTTCAAGGTACTGAAACACGAATTCGACAACGAAGAAACGGCGTCGTTCTTCGAGTTAACGTTCGAGGAACTGGAACCTGCCGATTTCGAGGACAAACCGGACGTGACCTGCGGTTTGGGCGCGACGCTGACGGTGAAACCAGGGTTGCCCTTGGGGCCGATAAATCAGAAAATTCATCTGACGACCAATGTCGAGAAAGCCTCGAAGCTAGAGTTGTCTGTTAGCGGTTCCGTCATCGGTGATATTTCTATCGTGGGGCCCAGGAATTTTTCCCACGAACACAGTGTCGTCAGGTTTGGAACAGTCGATGCGTCTGAAGGAGCGAAAACAACTCTGCGCCTGTTGGTCAAAGGCCCCCATCGGCAAGATGTGCGCTTCGAGTTAAAGGAGATCAGCCCGGCTGATTCGCTGTCAGCCACGTTTGGCGAGAAGAAGGAGATCAGCGACGGTGCCGTCCACATGTACCCGCTAACGGTGGAGGTCCCGAAAGGTTCACGCACAGTCAATTGTCTGGGCGCCGAGAAAGGGAGTTTCGGTAAGATTCTGATCAAGACAACGCATCCTATAGCCAAAGAAGTGCCCATCTACGTGAAGTTTGCGGTCAAGTAAGCGGACCGTGCCCTTCGGCGCAGTCCGAGCGAAGGAAGGAGCCGTTCATGACAGCGCAATTGCGTGGCGTGTCAAACACAAGGTCGGCTTGTCTGTCGATCGTTGTGCTGTGCGTTTTCGCCGGGTGTCCGGCAGACAAAACGGCAGACGTCCCGGATCGTTCGGATCCTGGTACGGCCAAAGCTGACGTGTCGAAGACGGACCCCAAACCCGATGGCAAGGAGGCGCGGCCGAAGGAGAGGGAGACTGATACCGACTCGAAAAAGAAAGCCAAGAAGCGGGAGCCTTTGTTTGTCGGCTGGCCGGATCCTCAGTTCGTGTTGTATGTCACCGGGCGGCAGGACGGCTTTATCGAACCGTGCGGCTGCACTGGCCTGGCGAACCAGAAAGGCGGCCTCGTTCGCCGCTTTACGCTAAGGAAGCAGTTGATCGAACGCGGCTGGGAAGTGGTCCCCGTTGACGTGGGCAACCAAGTGCGCCGATATGGCCGGCAGCCGGAAATCAAATTCCAGTATACCGTCGATGCCATGAAGCAGATGGGTTACCGAGCGATCGGATTCGGTCCCGACGATCTGCGGCTGTTCTACGTCGAAGTGGCGAGGCTCACCGCCAAAGACGAGGGCCATCCGAGCGAGTTTGTGTGCGCCAACGCGGCTGTGGTTGAACGAGACTGGACGCCGCGATTCCACGTGATCGAAGCCCGCGGCAAGAAAATCGGGGTCACTGCATTCCTGAGCGCGGAACACCAGGACAAGATCACCAGCGACGAGATCCTGAAACAGCCGCCCGACGAGGCATTGAGCGAGGTGTGGGCCGAGTTGGAGAAGGAAGCCTGTGATTTGTACGTTCTGCTGGCTCACGCGTCGATCGAAGAATCGCAACGAGTAGCCCAGAAGTTTTCGAATTTCGATGTCGTAGTGACTGCTGGCGGCGCGGGCGAGCCGACGTACGAAGCCGAGAAGATTCCGAACACGGACGCCATTCTCGTTCAAGTGGGCACCAAGGGCACGCATGTGGGCGTGGTCGGTGTATTCGACGACAAAGAGAAGCCCCTGCGTTACCAGAGAGTGCCGCTCGATGATCGTTTTCCAGACTCGCGCGAGATGCTAAACATCCTGGCGTCCTACCAGAAGGATCTGGAAACAGCCGGTCTGGGAGGATTGGATTTGAAGCCGACCCCGCACCCGAGCGGCCGAACGTTCGTCGGATCAGACGCCTGTAAGGATTGCCATGAAGAAGAATACGACATCTGGGAGGAGACGGGCCACGCCGAGGCTCTGGATTCGCTTGTCCACCCCGGCGAACGGAGCGAGATCCCGCGGCACTTTGATCCGGAGTGCATCGTTTGTCACGTGACCGGCTGGAGCACTCCCCCAAGCTATCTTCCCTACAAATCCGGATATCTCGGCCTGGAGGAAACGCCGGAGATGCACAACGTGGGATGCGAAAACTGCCATGGCCCAGGTTCAGCGCACGCGGATGCAGAGGTTGACGAGGACGCCACCGACGACTTCCTGAAGACGCTGCGAGAGGAAATGAAACTGGGGGAGAAAGCTGAGAGGAAATGCATGGAGTGTCACGACTTGGACAACAGTCCGGACTTCCATGTGGAGGGGGCTTTCGAGGAGTATTGGGGAAAGGTCGAGCACTAGTTCTGCCTGCGGCGGTTTTGATGAATGCGAGAGATAATCCCGCAACGACTCTGGCTCGGAAACGCGTTGGATCGCGAACCTCGTCGACTGTATGACTTGGGCATCGCGGCGCTTGTGGATCTGGCCCTCGAAGAACTGCCGGCCCAGATGACTCGCGACATGATGTATTGTCGCTTTCCGCTCGTTGACGGCGCGGGGAACTCACCGGCAGTACTTGCGACTGCGATCGAAACGACAGCCTCTCTGATCCGAAAGCAGGTGCCTTTGCTGGTTACCTGCGCTGCCGGCATGAGCCGTTCGCCGGCGATCATTGCCGCCGCTTTGACGATTGTTCGCGATGATTCGCCCGACGAGTGCCTGCAACGACTAGTCGCCGGACAGCCGCATGATGTGTCGCCATCGCTCTGGGCAGATGCCAAGACCGTGTGCGCCGAAATGATTGGGTGATTGGGACAAGGAAGTCGCGCCGGCGCACCAGAGCAATCAGTGATTGTGCCCGGCGTGAGGGTCCTGCTCGCTGCGATGCTTGTCCTCAGCGTGAACCTCGTGCCCGTCTGTTTCGACCGCTGGATGACCGTGTTGGTGGGCCGGTTCGACGAAGCCGATTGCGTATGCTAACGCGATCCCCAGTACCAAAGCGCTCGACAGCTTGGCCTTGTCGTGCGCGTGAAACTGGACTTCGGGCAGAATGTCACCCAACGAAATGCAGAGGAACACGCCGGCTGCGAATCCCAACGCCCAGCCCAGAATCGTCTGTTGGCTAGCCGAAAACTGCTGGATGCCCAGGTAGAAGCCGGCTGCGCCGACTGCGCACATCGATGCAAAGCCAAGGTTCACCAGGTTGCGGTTTCGCACCGACCAACCGCCTGCGGCCATCACCGTGGTGATCGACATGGCGTCCAGCGGTTTGTGAAGAAAAACGGCCAGAAACGTGCCCACGCCAAACAGCGATACGCCCGCCGTCGCCTCGTGCGCTTCGGCCGATACACTTGCGGCCAGCGCCATCCCGTCGATTACAGTATGCAGCGTCAATCCTACGAATAGTCCCAACCAGCTATAACGATGTTGATGCGCGACGCACGACTCGCCGTCGGTGGGATAGTCATGATGGCGATGTTCTTTGTGGTCTGTGGACGTATCGCAGTGGCTGTGCCCGCACGTTTCCGCTTGCTCGACCGGGCCGTGCTGGTGAACGTGGAAGATCCGAATCAAGAAGAACATCGTCAGCAGTCCGGCCAACGCTGCCCATACGGTGTGATCCAGGTTTCCCGTTTGTGCATACGAGTGAGGCAGCAGGTGAAGCAAGCCCACGCCCAGCACCAATCCGCCAACAAAGCTCATTATGACCTGCATGCCCGTATGGGACAGACGCATCTTTGATGGCAGAACGCCACCGGCAAGGGACGCCAAAGCGACGAGCAGGCAATAGATGCAGATCAAAACAATGGGCCACATAGAGTCCTCGATCGGTCTAGGGCTTCTGCAAACCCCGCCCGTTTCTCATGGGCTGGGCGATCCAAGCGGACACGTGAGATGGCAAGCCTGACCTGTACGATTGTGGTCGCCGACCTCACAACTGCAAACACATAGCGTATGACATTGTGCCGCTGTTACAAGGCCGTCGCATCATGTGGCCAGAGCCAATCCCAAAAAGTAATACGCGGCGAACGTTGCGATGACGATAGCCCAGCCCCGAGCGTTTGCCGGCCAGACGCGGAGCCCGCCATAGACTCTGAGCGGAGCGCCACTGTTCCTGTCAACGAGACAGATCGGGCGGACTCGCCAGGAGTTAACGTACGTTTTCGTGCGCGGATACACAATGCAGAACTCGAACCAGTGCATATCCGTGCGCCAGTGTTCCACCGACGCGAAGGGGAACCTCACTGCCTGGCTGATGGTCGTCCCGGATGCGCCGATCTGGGAGCGCACGTGGGCCGGCAAAGTCGCGATGGGACGGCAGACTGAAAGCGTGACCCGGCCCACAACGATCGCCGGCGTACCCGGCGCATGCCGGGCGTAGTGTTGCGCTACGGCCTCCCTGAGCCCAAAGTAAATGCCCGTTCCCGCGTAGTTCCCGGTGCCGACGAACCAAATGCCTGTGTGTGTGATTTTGGTGGCGGCGTGTTCGAAGCTCGTGCCGTGAAAAAGCGTCAGCGTCGGCCAAGCGATGTCGAAACAAGTCATGGCGATCCCTTGGACAATTGCCACGGGATACTTCCAGGCAAGCTTCAGGACGCGCAGCGGCAGCAAGAAAAGCCACAAGATAGCGTACGTCAAACCGGCACGATTCCTGTAGACTCCATGACGCGGAGCGAACAAGTCGGCCAAGCCGTCTCGCATAGTGACACTCCAGAAGAGGAGCAGATCGAAGTAGATGGCGTTGACAAGACGTACGGGCGTGAGCAGCACGTAAGCTGCGACGCCGTACGCGATGCGAAGTGGCGCAAAAGTCGTGAAAGCGAAACGAGGGAAGGCGGAACCTGGATTGCGCAGCAAGTGCTGTACGGGACAGGCAAGAAGCCACTGCAGCCAATTAGTGAACAGGAATGGGTATCGGAGAGCCCATACCGCACGGGAAAGGACCTGTGACACGACAAATAGAACGAGTAGTCCAATAGCGCAGGTGATCAGGATATCCATGTTTGTGCTGCTCCGACATGACGGCTCGATCCCGGTATTTCCGGGCGATCGGCCACCAAAGCCTATACGAATACCGAGACGGCCCCTTACCGCCGATGCCCGTGACGGTCGTGCAAGCCCACCCTCATGTCTTCCTCTAGATTGGTGAAGTAGATCTCTTGCTGAATCAGGTCCGTGTGACCTCCTCCATCGGTGGTCTCGAAATCCTGCACCTGCGAAACGATCTCGGGCAAACAGACCAGGTCACGTGCGGATTCAGCGAATGGAGCGGTGCCAGACAGTGATCCGCTCAGCGCCCCAACGACGGCAGCGGTGGTGTCTGTGTCGCCACCCGCATTCACCGCCATCAGTACTGGCTGAACTGGATCCGGGTGACAACTCAGCAGGAAATACAGGCAAGCCGCCACGCCGGTTGGGCCAAACCCGCCGAGGGGATGGATCTGTTTCCCGAGGATCCGTCCGGCGACCCTCGAGATGTGCGGTATGGCTGTCGAGGGGGGTGCATCGATCAACTCCTGGACTTGATCGATTAACGTCGACGTGAGCGTCTGATGACCATCAGTCGGACGCGGGAAAAGACGCCGGTCACACAGATCATCCAGACTATTCTCTGCGAACCGCAGTTCCTGAATAAGACCATCCAGAAACGAAGACACGCGAAACCGTCCGCCGCGGTGCTCGCGTAGCAGGCGGCACGCGATCGCCACGGCGCACGCAGAGACATAAGCCAGCGCATCAGCATGCGTCACAGCCGACATCTTCGATGTCATATCGCAGATTTCCCGGACGTCGGCCAGCAGGTGACCGACCGGGGCAATGCGCATGGCTACCCCCAACCCAGCGCTTGGCTGCCCGCACTGCAGGTACCACGCTCCCATCTTCGCCCGCCGACTCAATCCCTTGACGGCCTCGCGGAAATTGGCGCCCGTTCCACGCCAGCAACCGAAACGGCCTTGAGGATGCCGTTTGAGCCCTTCGACGAACAGACTGGCAAGCCGCTCCGCGGCTCGATCGGGCGTGCTCTTTCCAGAGAACCACGACTTCTTCCGCCCCGCCAGACGGCAGGCTTCCAAGGTCGCCAGTGCCTGCTGGGTGTCGTCCGAATGAAGACCGGGCAGACGCCAATGCGACCCCAACTCTGGCCAGATGAGCTTCGAGACAGGTCCGTGTCTGGCACGAATATCCCGGTAGGAAAGGCCTTCAACCGGACAGCCCAGGATGTCCCCGACCGCGAGCCCAACCATACACCCGAGTAGGCGATCCGAGGGCGTATTCGCGCGAGAGTTCGCCAACTCGGCAACGGCCGAATCGTTCCTGTAGGTTACGTGTCCGTGAAAAACAATGTCCGGTCGCATGTCGGCTCCTGCCAGCGGCATCTGTCCGTTATCCCAGCTTCAGCACGAATCGCGGTATGATGCGCCGAGTGTCGTAAACACAGATCTCGTGATTCTGCATGGTATAACCGCCGACAACGGCCCCCGTTCTGACTTCGATGGCTTGACGCGTCTTGCAGAGTTTGGCCAAGTCCTTGAAGGCGATCGACTGGCCGGGGCCGACAACGTAGGTTTTCGGTGCGTAAATCATCACCGAGACAACGTATCCGTCCGGACCGTATGATTTGCCTTTGTTCGTGTGATACGTGGCGTACACTCCATCGCCCAACATGCGACCGGTTCGGGCCTTTTTGATCTTGAACCCCTCATTGAGAATGCGAGCGATGCTCGCCGTGCGGGTCCCATGAAAAAACCAACGTCGGCCTTTCTTGAAGTCGCGGTACGACCAGGAAAAAGGCTTCTGCACCCAGCGGACTTCATGTAGCTCGGCAAGCTGAAGACGGGACGTGCCGGGTTTTGTCCGGCGAGAAATGGCGTCTTGGACTCCCTTCCAATGTGGGTGGTTCTTGGATAGTTGTTCAATGGTGTAGGCCCGGCCGCTCTTCAACATCGTCTTCGACTGCCTATCGCTGGTGGTGCAGACACTGCCTAGCCCGACAGCAGGGTTTTCGACACCACCCTTTTTATGCTTCCAGCCTTACCATTGTCAAGGCATCGCGCCCCCAAGCGGAACTTCTGGACGTCTGCGCGGTTTATTATGACTGTAGCGGACTTTCTCCACCTCGAACCACATTTCCAGGGAGTCAGAAGCGATGAAAAAGTTGGTGCCCATGTTCTCAACCGCCACAGCGGTCGCCATCCTCTGCAACGCAGCGATGGCCGAAGACCAGAAGCGTCCCGGGCCCCGCGGACCGGAGATGATGCTGAAGCGTCTGGACCAGAACAAAGACGGCAAAGTGACGGCGGACGAGATTCCGGAAGCAGCACCGGAGTTCGTCAAGGGCCTTTTGAAACGGGCCGACAAGAACGCAGACAAGACAGTTACGGCTGAGGAGTTCCGAGCGGCCATTAGCCAGTTTGGCCCTAGACGTGGTCCCGGACCCGGACCGGCCGCGCATCACGGCCGCAGACCTAGTCCCGTCCCGCAGGCCCAGCCGCAGCGGCCTGGCCCCCATCGAGGTGGTGTCGATCGCGCTGGACGTCCCGGCTCTGGTCGCGGCCCAATGGCGGGTGCCCCGTCGCAGCGTGGACCGCATCCCGGTGCAGGGCCTCGCCCTCAGGCACAACGACCGCTGCCCGATCCGAAAGTCGCTTTCCAGCACATGGATCGTGACAAGGACGGCAAGTTGTCGCTAGAAGAATTCACGGCAGGAATGAAAGCCGTTCACCAGCGGCAGATGCCACAGCGCCGGCCGGCGATGGGCCAGCGTCCAGGGCAAGGTCCTCCTCCATGGGCCAGAGCCGCGCGGGGTCGCGCGGCGCATATGCAAGCGCCTCGGACGCCACAGGCGCGAACTCCTGGTGCACAAGCAGCACGCGCCCGCGCTGCTCAGGCGCAGGGAGCGCGAGCTCGAGCAGCCCGAGCAATGGCGATGCGGGCGCGGGCAGCTCACGTGCGGCCCCCAACGCGACGTCCTGGCGGTCCCATGACCATGCAGCGACCGCCGATGCGTCCCGAGGCAGTGATGAGCCGCTTCAAAGCCGCCGACAAGAACAAAGACGGAAAGCTCAGCAAGGAAGAAGCTCCGGAACCACTCAAACGACATTTCGAACGAGTTGATGCCAACAAGGATGGTCAGCTTGATCCGAACGAACTGAAACGGGCGGGCGACGTTCTTCGCCAGCACATGCAAGCGGCATTCGCCAAACGCCATACCGAGGCTGCCAAACGAATTCAGGAAGCTCGCAAGAGAGCCTTTCAGGCGGCGAAGCAGATTCCGGAAGAGGCTGCGGTGAAGAAACAGTCAGCGAAGAAAGCGGCTGCGAAGAAGCAGAAAAGCAAGAAAGCCGTCGACAAGAAGCCTGTAGTAAAGAAGCCGGTCGACAAAAAGGGCAAAGCGAAGAAACCGATTGACAAAAAGGCCGCAGCCAAGTAGCGGCCGGCGAGCTACTCTCTGACAAGTTCGAGCGTCTCTTCCCGTTCTTTCACGCGGAAGAGTTTCGCTCGTTCGTGCGTCGAGCGGTTCGGGCCGTGCAGCGCGAGTGTCAGTTGGCCTTCCAACGTGCGAAACAGCATGCAGTGGCCTCCGCCTTGAAACAGCGGCTCGGCATCCTGACGCCACGGTCCCCGGACACTGCCGTTTGCGGACTCCTCCGAATCTGGCGACGTTTCGTCAACAGGAAGCGAGAGTTTTGGCGGACAAAGGCCTGGCTTTACTCGAGTGCCAATAGTCGGCGGATGGCCCGTTTCACAATCGCCTCGGAGTGCGGTGCGACGCCCGCATCACGTGGCTCGTAACCGCCCTCGGTGAAAGCAGCTTCGGTGCAAATGTACCCCGGTGCACAGTCGCCGTACGCGGCGACGGCTACGAAACCGTCGGGACGTTGTTGCTGGGCGAACAGTTGGAACTCGACCATGCACTCGCCCGGCAGGTGCAGGATGTATGTTTCGTTGATTTGGAGAGCCGACAATTCGTACGGTACGTCTGCACGCTGGGCGGCCGCGACTCGCATGGCACCGTTGTAGATTCGCGCGGACGGTGACGCATTTGGATTCAGCATTCTGGCGCGGGTATCGTCCTCGGTGAAGCCGGGATCGTCACGGACCGGCAACGTGACTGGAACCGTGCGCCACTGGAGCGACCGGACCGGCTCGTATTGCGTGGCGCTCAGGGCTTCCTTCATGCCGGCCAGCAGTTGCGCCGTCAAACGATCGCGCGCCTCGCGCGAGCCGTCGTTATACTTGCCCGCCGTCACATCGCCGCCGCAACCCGTGAAGTACATCTGAAACACGCCTTCTTCCTGTTCAAGCTTCTGGCGAGCCATGCCTGGAAAATCGTAGCTGGCACGCGGGTCGCCGTAGAAGCTCTGCGGGTGTGTCGCGTAATAGTGCAGACGCACTAGCGGGCGCTCGTCGCGGGCGAATGTGATTGTCTTCAGGTATGGGTCGATCCGACCGTCAGGCATGGCACGCAACTTCGGGTCGGTGCAGCGACTCCAACGAACCAGGATCTTGCCATCGTCCGCTCTGACGCGACGTGTCGAGCCAACGCCTTCGACGACGGCTTGCCCCATGCCAATTCGATCCACCGGCTGCATCTCTTTCAACGATTCACGCAAGGCTGTGGCCACGCGTCGTGCTGCCTTTTCAATCACGTCCGGGTCCGGGCGCGGGGGAGGGTTCTCGATGGTGCTCAGCAACCGCATGGCATCGGCGTCGGCCATCGGGGCCGTGTGTTGATGCACGGTTTGGACCGCCACGCACGAGGCATTGGTCCCCGCCGCCTCTGCAAGAAGCGTGCGGAAAAGCGTATGCGAAGAATTGCACACTTCGCACCAATCTAACACGCACAACACATATCGCCGATCGCCTTCCGCCAACACGATTCCTTTTGCTAGTAACGGGTGTTCGATCTTTGCCAGCGGGCGATAGCTGCTGTAGATAGGCTGGCCCAGCGGCGGAGTCACGTCACACTGGAATGTCGCAACTCGCAACACCGCGTCCTCGGCGACCCCGACGCGGATCGCGCACAGACAGACGACCAACACGAGCGAGAAAAACGCAAGAGTTCTTCGACTGTACATTCCTCATGTCTCCTCTTCAATTACCGCCATCGTATTGCACTAACCATTTCGTCGAAGTGATTGCCGTTACCGTTGGGGCCGACGATTTGATACCATTGTATGACAATTTGCCCGCGCCGGAGGAACTGCTTCACGAAACGAACGATGAATCCCTGTCCGAACTCTAATGACTGCGGTGCCATCATGCAATCACGTATCACCAACACAACTCTAGCTATGCTGGCGATGTCATTCCTTCTGCCAGCATCGACCCTTTCGGCCAAAGACGAATTGCTTGGCCATTGGACATTCGATGCAGTCGAGGGCGATATTGCCGAGGATTCATCCGGTGGGAATCGACATGCGAAAGTGCATGGAGCAACCAGAACGGAAGGGACGATCAGCGGCGCACTGATGTTTGATGGGCAGGACGATTACGTCGAGCTTGGCGATTTGGGGGAGCACAAAACCGCGACGATTGCCTTCTGGATGAAAACCGACGACGTGGACCGAACCGGAGGATGGCAAGGGCTGGTTACCAGCGACGGTTGGGAGGAAGGTGTGTTTCATATTCCGCTCAAACGCGGCATTGTGGACGTTCATCTGCACATGGGGGACGCGCGGCGTGGGCGGCTGAGCAGTATGCGACTGGCAAACGACGTGTGGTATCACGTTGCCATCGTCGCTGACACGGCAGCAGGCACATTGGAGCTGTTCACCAACGGCGTCCAGGAGGACATGGGCGATCTCTTGCAGTTCTCCGCCCCAATCAAGCTGATCAAACAGGTGGTGGGACGCGAGTTCGACGGAACGGGCCATTCCCGTTATTTTCGTGGTGCGGTCGACGACGTGCGGATCTACGGCCGGGCGTTGACCGCCGCCGAAGTCCGCGCGCTGTGCCCGGATGCTCCGCCTCCGCCGAAACGCGATCCGCGCAACATCCGCACTGGATACCGCATCCCCGACGAAGGTTACTGCGACCAGCCGTACACGGTCATCACCAAGGATGGCAACTGGCTATGCACCATGACCACTGGGCCGGGCCGTGAAGGAGACCACGGACAACACATCGTGGCCACGATCAGCAAGGACCAGGGGCGTACCTGGTCGCCACTGATCGACATCGAGCCTGCCGACGGGCCGGAGGCCAGTTGGGTAATGCCATTGGTGACGCCCAGCGGGCGCGTGTATGGCTTCTACACCTACAACGGCGAGCACCTGCGCACCTGGGACGACAAACCGATCCGTACCGACACGGTCGGCTGGTACTGCTACAAATTCTCCGACGACTGCGGGCGCACATGGTCGGACGAGCGATATCGTCTACCGCTACCGCCCGCGCCCGTGGACCACACGAACACTTTTGCCGGCGATCACCAAATCTTCTGGGGCATTGGCAAGCCGATTGTTCACGACGCAGCAATGTGGTTTGCTTTCAGCCGCTGCGGGGCGCTGGTCGTCGACAAATCGGAAGGTTGGTTCTACCGGTCGGACAACATCCTCACGGAGTCCGATCCGGAGAAGATTCAGTGGCAGCTACTGCCCGACGGGGAACACGGTTTGAAGGACCTCGAATACGGCGATGTCCATGCTGAACAGAACATCGTTGCGTTGTCCGATGGATCGCTCTACTGCATGTACCGCACAAAAATCGGCTATCCGTTCCACGCCTATAGCCGCGACGGCGGGCATACGTGGACTCACCCGGTTCACGCGACGTATACGCCAGACGGCCCGAGAATGAAAACGCCGCGAGCCTGCCCGCGCATATGGCGCACTAAGAACGGCAAGTTCCTGTTCTGGTACCACAACCATAGCGACACAAGCAATAACGGGTTCAGCGGGCGAAACCCAGCGTGGATTTCAGGCGGCATCGAACGAGATGGCTACATCCACTGGTCGCAGCCGGAAATCCTGTTGTACGATCCCAACCCCGCAATGCGAATGAGCTACCCCGATTTGATTGAACAAGACGGACGCTATTGGGTGACCGAGACTCAGAAAACGGTCGCTCGCGTACACGAAATCGACAAGAGCCTGCTGGAAGCGGTGTGGACGCAGGGCGAGGCGAAGGAAGTTGTGCGAGAGGGTCTGGTCGTGGAACTCGACGCCCAAGCGATCCGGGCCGGAACGGCCAAGCTACCGAAGTCGCTGGACGTGGAACAGTCCGGCGGGATAACGCTGGACCTCTGGTTCCAGTTCGACGATTCGGCGGAGGATCAGGTCATCGTGGACTCGCGCACGGCGGACGGCGTTGGGCTTGCGCTCGTAATGACCGGCTCGAACACGATCCGAATCGTATTGAACGATGGCCGAACGAAAGCTTCGCGGGAATGCGATCCAGACCTACTCGAGGCTGGGAAACTCCACCACGTTGCGGCAATCGTTGACGCTGGCCCCGGAATCATCACTTTTGTGGTCGACGGCCTCTTGGCGGACGGTGGCGAAGCACGCGAGTTCGGCTGGCACCGCTACTCGGGCGTTTTGGGCGACGTATCCGGTTCCGGCGAGCTTCGACTAGCGCCGTCACTGCGCGATGGACTCAAAAAAGTCCGAATCTACAGTCGTTTTCTCCGGACTTCCGAAGCAATAGCCAACTTTCACGCCGGGCCGTGACCCGCGGCGGCAACGTCATTCTTGAAAACGCTCTGGAAATTCTTGTCATTACGTTGTCTAATGGAGGATAAGGGAACGAGGCGATTCTTTTCATACATCTTCTCTCGGACCTTGGCTGGATCCGCAGAGCACTTGCCTGTCGAAGGAGCCATTCATCATGTCCCACACAGAACGATTGCGACGAACAGGTTTCACGCTCGTCGAGATGCTCGTAGTCATAGCAATCATTGGCGTTCTGGCGGCACTATTGATCCCAGCAATTCAGGCAGCGCGCGAATCGGCGCGACGCACAACCTGTCAGAACAACCTGAAACAGATCGCTTTTTCTGTCCAACAGTACCATTCGCAATACCACGTTCTCCCTCCCGGCCGTCTGGATGGCCGAACGCAGCACAGTTGGGCACCCGCTCTGTTGACTTACATGGAAGAGGAGAGCATCGCTTCGATTTACGACTGGAAGGTCTCCTGGAATGATCCGTCTAATCAAGAGGCGATCACAACACTCGTCGAGGTCTTCGCTTGTCCTTCGACCCCGGGCGGCGACGATCGTTTGGATCAGGTCGCACCGGGAATCCAAGCGGCCATATCGGATTATGCGCCCGTGGGCAGCGTCCACGATGCCCTTTACCCTTTCAACTATCCTCCTCCCGACGAAATCCTGCCGCCGAAAAACCTCGGCGGCGCAATGCCTTTATTGGATCTGTCAGCCACTCCAAGACCCAAATGGCTTCGCGTTCAGGATATCCGCGACGGGCTCTCCACCACGATCGTTATGGTCGAAGACGCGGGACGCCCGATGTTCCGCACGGCTGACGGAATTGGCCCGCCAAACCATGATCCCAACCGCCCCCCTCCCTCCCCCGTCTGCACCGAACTGCCCGTTGTCGGCGGGCGCGTCCAAGGAGCAGGGTGGGCCGATCCGAATAGCATTGTTCCTTTCCACAGTTCTAGTGCGGATGGCCTGCTTGCGCCTGGCACCTGCGCTATCAATTGCACCAATAACAACGAAGCGTTCGCTTTCCATCCAGGGGGCGTCTATTGCTTCTTCGCCGACAACAGCGTTCAGTTCCTGGCCGAAGAAATGTCCCCGAAAGTGTACGCATCCCTGGTGACGCGAGCCGGCCGCGAGGTCGTCTCGCAGGACGCCTTCTAACACCAAACGCGTCCCGGCCAATTCTGAATTCTGTACGTCTGAGCCCGGCTCATTCGCCAGTTCTCAAGTCAATGCGGTACGCGAAATCTTCTTTGGCTATCTGAAACATGAGCTGCCCATCGAGTGACCGGAATTCGATATCCTTCGTTTTCTTGCCTTGGGCGTCGACAGCACAAACGGTACGTACCCGCGCGCTGGCATCCAGGATCTCGTTCAAACGCAGAGTCAACGGAAAGGCGTCGCCATCCGGCAGTGGTGTCACCAACAGGTGATCGTCGTGGATTTGGCAACGGATACCGCCGGTCGTTTCCGCCGCGCCAAAATCGGTGGGTGTGACGTTCGGCTCCAAGCGTGCGGCCAACGACGAAGTGTCGTTCGATTTTTCCATACGTATTGCGGTGACATCTTTACCCTTGCCCTCGACGACCAACGTGCCGATTCTGTACCGTCGCTGCGGGTCCTCGTCGCCCACCAGCCGATAACGCTGACCACGCGATCCCGGATCGTACAAACCGACGAGGATTTCGTATTCGCCGGGCGGGCAGTCTTCGGGCAGTGTCATCGTCCAGTTCTGGCCCGTGGTCACTTGGCCTTGCCACTTGTTTGTGGGCGGCGTCGGTCGACCGCCTCCTCCGTAGAAACCCGTCAGCACCAAACGGGATACCTGCGGTTTGAAGAAGTGCATGAAGACGGTAAGGTCCTTCGGAGCCGGCTGTTTGGCGTCCCAATTGACCAACAGCTTGAAGCGCCGCTCGCCGAGGTACTCGACGCGTTCGGCCGACGGCCGGATGCGCAACGGTGGATCGGGCAAGTAACCACGTCCGTTGACATAGAACTGGTCTTTCGCATGAGATCGCTCGACGACCACGCCGTCGATTCGTTCGATGCTCGATTCAATGTCGCCGTTTGTCGCAAGGTAACCGTACTGGGGCAAGGTGCGGCCTGCAACGGCCCAGTCGCTTTCACCGCGATTTACATACACGCGAGCACTGGATTTCCAGGTGACGATCGCCCGGTGAACATCGCCGTCGGCAAACTCGAAGTCCTTGATTTCGTCCATCGCCAGACTGCGAATCAGATCTTGGGCCAACCAGTACTTGCGAACAGCCCCATGGACGAGGCCCCCGCGGTCGATCATCAGCGCATGGCCTGTAAGGAGTTCCGCGCTGATGTAGTCATCACTTTCGATGCCGTGCAACGGCCGGGACCGCCCGCCTTGGTAGCGGCCCGAGTAACCGACGCCGTGCAGGCTGAACCGCGTGTGATTCACCGCGTCGAACCAGGGCACTCGTTCCCAATCCTGGCAGGGGATCCGGATGTGAAACCGCTTCGATTGCGGGCCGATTTGCAGGAACTGGCAATCCGATCCATCGACATAGCCGATCAGGTGGTCGCCGCCGGCTTCGGAACACATTGGGGCATTACCACCAAGGAAGTCGCGAATCCACGCAAATGCCTCGCCCCACGCCCGACGCGTCTGCAGTTTCGAGTGAAATCCGCCCTGTTGATCGTAGAAATCGAAGCTGTTAGCCGAAGTGAAGACATCGATGAAGTAGGCTGTTTGCGGCACATTGGGCTGGATCAGTCGCAAGTTGCGTTCGACAAACGGCTGGATGCGATCCGGCCGCCAGCGATAGCTTTGAGCGTCGCGTCCTGTGTTGATCCAGGCTTTCTGAGGTCGGCCATCTGGGGTGAAGACGATGTGCTCGTAGCTGAACTCCTCGGCATCCGGATAGAAGTCGATGTAGTTGTCGTGCAACCCGAAGGGCACATCGTGTTCGGTGCAAAGCTGCGAAAACGCCTTAAGGTCCTCGACCGTTCCCAACTGAGGATTTGGCGGACAGATGTCCGGCAAGCGGTAGTCGTAACCCCAACGTTGCCAGACGTGCATGATGACCAGCGAGTCGGTCAAACCGTAGTTGAAACACCGGCGCACGAGTGCGGCGTCTTCGGCGTATCCACCGCCCCAGATATCGAAGCAGAATCGTCCCGCTTTGCGAGTGAGGCCGGCAGACGGTTCTTTGTCGTACAGCGGTCGGTATTTCAGCGCACAGTCGATCGTACCGTTCAGGCTGGGCACCAGCGTGAACATCGTGTCAGGATGAGCGTGCAGCGTGTAGACATTCTGCGCCGGGTCGACTTGCAGGTAATCGGGCGGTGTATCACAGGCCAGCAGCAGCGACACACCACCATCGAAATCGAAACCGACGTGGCTGGTCGACAGGTTGTGCCCGCCTCCTGAGGCTCGAAACGCTTCTGGTTCGACGATACAGAACCCGTGGCCGTAATAGACGTGCGGAGCCTTTTGATTGGCCGGACCAAGCGCAAGATCGGTGATGCGTTCAGGACAGGAGATCTTCACCCGCAACCCGGTGGACTCGGGCCATAGTTCGGCGGTCAAGTCGAACGATTGGTCGCTGTGACACAGCCTGTGGATGATCTTCAAGTGACCCGTGGCATCGACATCGGATCGGATGCTATCCGTAGAAATACCCGACGGCCAAGTCCCCACAGGTTGATCCAAGACAGACACCTGGAACCCGTCGAATGACACTGTGCGGTCGCCCGAGCCGAGCACAATAGCGGCATCGGACAGTCCGTGACGTCCCAAGGCAATCGCCGCCCGGCAATCGCCCTCCAAATCGAAGACATAACAGTCTTCGCCGACTGGTTTGCCTTCAGCTAGTGCTTTCGCGGCCCGGACGGCGAGTGCCTTCCTTTCATCGGGCGACAACTGCTCGGGCTGCAGTCCGGCAATGACGGCAGGATCGCCCCAATACGACGAGTCGCACGTCGTGCTGCGTTTGGGGCCCGGGTGGCTCTCCAGTCGCAAGAGAATCTCTTTGCCGGCAAGCTGGCTCAGGTCAGCCTCGCCGGCCACCCATCGCTTTGCATCCGTGTGTCGTTCGAACAGCATCTTGTCATCCGCCCAAACACGAAACGTCACACCGTCGCTAGGCGGCTCCGGCGGATGGTGATCGCGGATGGCATTGAAGAAGGTCAGCCGCAACGGTTTCGTATCGGGAAGCCGCAGACGATACTCGGCGAATATCGGCCCGCCGCCGGGGAGATAAGGCGGATGCATCTGGATCGCCTGCCTGGTTTCGCCGCGCGCGGTCTGGCCACGGTGGAAGCTTGCTCGGCTGGTCGGTTCGCTGCCATGCCAGCCGACGGGCAACGTCGATTCCGGCGAATCGAAGTAGGACCAGCACACGCGATGTTTGGTCGTGGTGGCCAACGGCAAGGCACCCGATTTCGGAACGACCATCAGCGGCAAATCGGTTGATGGCGTAGCGGTCCCGTCGGCCATCGGGAAGTCGGTCTGAAAGATGCGCACCGCGTGGGCAACCACGTCTCGACCGGAATCCTTGAACGTTGCGTATACATGGACGGGGTAGTGCGCCGAGTGGCATCCACGACCGGCGACGATTTCAAATCGCGCCCGGGCGTCCGCCTTTGCCGCGAGCGCTATTTGACGCCGCGAGTCGCCAACCACTCGCCATTCATCCACCAGATTCTTGACTTCTACGACCACATCTAGTGGACGGTCGGCGGCATTGCGCAAAACAACCTCGACTCGTTGGGGCGTTTCGTAGGCTGTGACGTCTGGAATCTCAGCAATCGTCACCGTCAACGGTCCTTCCGTCACTTTGTGGCCGTCGAACGCCGCAGTGGCGGCGCAGACTACCAGCGCTCCGGCAAGCGACAGTACGCATCGCGGTCTAATCATGGCAAGCACATCCTATTCCTTTGGCTTTGGTTCGGCGGGTGGTTCCCTGCTGGGGTCGAGCGGCTTGCCTTTGCCGGTGATCGGCGCGAGAGTTACACGATGGAAACGGTAGGGGCAGTCGTAAGCACCCAGGAACAGTCTATCTTGATTTGGCGTTTGCCAGTAGTCCGACAGGCTCAGTCGCGAGGCATCACCGTGCCAGTCGATCAATGAACGCCCGTCACAGGTTACGGTAACACGGTCCTCACGGACCGTGCACACGATGGCGGACGGGCGATTCTTTTCGAGCAATTTCGCGCGTACCGTCGTGGCGTTTCGTTCAACGTTCAGCCCGTCGACATTCTCCAACGCGCTGGCAGGCGACTGGCCTTTGCGCACAAAGTTGATCAATGTCAGAAGACGACGATCGCCGGATCGCTGGCCAATGATCAGGCCGTTCGGATCGTCCAGCGGTTCTGCAATCACGGTCATCACGTACTCGCGTGGCGGTTGGTAGGGGATTTCGATGCGAGCCCCATACTGCTTGTTACACTCCAGACGCCCATCCTGCATCTTCCAGTCGCCCGACACGCGATCACGCTGTGGATCAACCAGCGATAACAGATCGACGGTTTCATCCCAACGAACGGGCGTTGTCGAATCCTGATGCGGTGTCGAGCTTGGCGGAAGCGGCATCACATCGTCTGCCGCACGGACCTGGAAATAGCCCCACAATTCGATGTCCTGACCGTCCTCCAGCACGGCATCCACGCGATAACTGACCGGTGTTGGCCGGTCGAAAGTCCCCAGCGACACGCGTTCCGGCGCGGGGCCCGCGGCATCTGACGGGACTTCGTACCACGGGCCGAACAGCTCTGTTTGCAGGCGAATGGTAAGCTGTTTGACACGAGCTTCAGCCGGCCAGGCCATCCGCAAAAAGACTTCCTGTCCAGGCGTCGGTACGAACGGTTCGGGAATCGCCGTGAACGTGGAGAAGAGCCCGCCTTTGTCGCCGTCGACGTTGGCTGCCGGCTTCCACCCCAGTTTCTTTTTCTGCGCCTCGTCGATCCAACTCTGGCTCAGCCAGGAGCGGTACTGCGCGAGACTCATCACCGATCCGTTGCCCGGTTCAGGATGTGGCAGGCCGATCGGATGACCGACCCCCTCGTGATAGACAACCGCATCCGAGCCGCTGTACGGCACGCGCCAGCCGTCGGCGCTAACCAATCCCCAACCGACGCCGCGATTGGGCCAGTACAGCGCTCGAGCTCCGCCAGATGCTGCGCCCGGGAAGTGTCGATCACCGATGATTTGGCCTTCGTGCTGAGGCTGGCCGTCCACAATCCGCATGCGGTAGAAGTCATCGAGCTCGCGCCAATTGATATCGCTCAGCACCAGCAAGATAGGGTACGCCTCATCCTTGTTCACGCTTTCAGGCAAGGCGGATTCCACCTCGTGCAGCGTTTGGAAGAAGATAAAGTCACGGTCGCCGTTGCGCAAGGCGGCGGAGTCTTTCGCAGAGATGAATGGTTGTGGGTGAGTTACGGTGGTCAGCTTTGATTGACCCTGTAACTCACGCTGGTGAAACCGTTCGATCCTACGGCAGAAGTATTGTACCCGAGCCTTCCAATCCGGCAGCGGCAAGCGGTCCCGTGGAACGAAATAAACCACGGTGACACGAATTCGGCTGATGTCGTACTTGCCGTCAAATGTGCGCAATGGATCATCGGCCGCGTACGCCGAAATGCCTGCCGTTGCGAACAGAATCGCGAGAAGCTGGATGAGACGTCTTCCAGCCCCACCGTGAAAGAGCGTTTTTCTGGGAGGATTCCTTCGATAGACGGTTCGACCGCTGGTTGGCATCTGTTGTTCCTAGTCGTGACGGGAAATGAAACTCTAGGATCGCTCAATCTCAGAGGTTCAGAGCGTGTGCACTTGAAGATCGCTATTCTACGCGCAGCCGACTCCGAACTGAAGGAGTCGGCAGGCGGCAGAGATACAAGCAGAATGTGCTGCGGTAGGCTACATTGCCGACGTTCGCATCTCCATTGGCTGCTTCAAGAGCCAAAGGCTGAAGACGCTGAACAGGATCATGCCCAGCAGCAAGGGGACTTGGCTGAGAAAAGCCTTTTTGCGGTCGCCGAATACGTGAGTCGACGTTCGACCAGCGACCCACAGGCTATAGACGTGGCCGACCAGGACCAGCAGGATTTGCAGAATCCAGAGCACGTCCAACGACACCAGCGGCGGTACGTTCCAATTGAACGTGCCGAAGAGATCCCATCTCCAGCCAAATGGATCCGACGCCAGCGCCACCACCTTCGGTCCCTCCATGAGCAAGTGCTCCAAATTGTGGGCCAAGTGGTAAAACAACGCAATCGGCAATAGCGCATAGGCGTAGCGGACGAAGTACTCGTGGTATGTGAATCGGCGGCCATCCAGCTTCGATGCTCCCAGCCGGTACGATACGGCCACCAGCACGCCGTAGATGACGATGGGGCCCAGCATCAAGAGCGTCATTCCCAGGGAGAACGCCAGCATGTGACCCAGCGAGAGTCCGTCGCGAAGCCATTCGGTCAAGTGGCGCCAGTTGGGCGTCATCGTTAGGCCGTGGAAAGCGGTGATCGACAGCATCAAAAGGGCAAGGTAGGCTTCGTCGGCTCGCCAGCGGTGGTCGCTCGCCAGATCGGCCCCCCAAGGTCGAAGGTTCATCGCCAGGTTGTCTTCAGGACATGTCTGCAGACACTCGCTGCATTGGATGCAATAGGTGTTTTCCGACAGCTTGCCTGGGTACAGGAACGTCGGACATCCGTAGGCCGATCGAGTGCCGCGAACACACGGCTTGTCGCCGCAACTGCGGCATACGCCTTCCTTGCGGGGACGGATTTCGATGCCTGAGAACATTGCGTACAGTCCACTGACACGGCCAACCAGGCATCCGTAGCGACAGAAACTCTTGCGGCGAAATAGAAACGCGCTGATGATGGCCATCAACAGCATGGCGATTCCCAAGTAGGCGGTCATACGCGGCTTCATCGTTACGCCGAATCCGAGTTCGACCCACGTCAAGCCGACGAACAGAACCGTAGCGATCAGGATATTGCGGAAGATCTTTGGCCACGGCAGATCGAGTCCCAGTCCTTCGTCGGTCTTCTTCCAGAAGCGGAGCTTCTCCATCCAACCAGCAACGGCGTCCCACGGACACACGTAGCACCACGCTTTGCCGACAAACATGATCAGCACGACCAACCCGCCCCACCACACAGTCCACGTTAAAATCGGCGCGATATTCAGCGCGGGATTCTGGCTGCCAAACAGCCCGGCGGCAAGGATCAGAAAGAACAGTGCGACAAGAACCGCTTGGCATACGAAGCGGAAGAACCGCGACATGAACAGCTTGCGAATGACTGGGATTCGCAGCAAGTCAATACGATCAGCGTTGGACTGCGAGTCGATTGCGATGGACGCCGCGGCAGCCCCCACCGAACGTCCCAGCACAGTCGTCGTGTTTCGTCCTCGGAGCAGCCGCTCTAAGCCCTCAAAAAGCCCGAAGCTGACCACTAAGACAAATGCTATCGAACCGTAGTACATCCACGGCGGAATTCCCCACATGGTATGCATGAAAAACGCCGCCGGATC
>CAZURK010000222.1:0-26160 GCA_964623055.1 uncultured Pirellulaceae bacterium | reverse complement strand
AATTCACTTCCGACAACATGGATGTGATCATCGCGTATTTGAAGAGCAGCACGAACGGCTACGATGAACACAACGTGTTCGTGTCTGAGCAGGACCGACAGAATGGCAAAGTCGTCGTTCCTGCCGGCTTGATTCAGAGCAAAGGCACCGTGCAAGTTTGGCTGGTCGGCGAAAACAGGTATGGAAGGCTGAAGAAACGCCGGGATGTTGTCGTCAAGGAGTGAGAAACGATGCCGTGTGTCCGTGACAGATTACTAGGCGTAGGGCCGGTTCCCACCGGCCGATGAGAAGAAGATCCATCTTGCGGCCGGTAGGAACCGGCCCTACCCACTACTTCGTGTCCTTTGCATAGACCCGAACGTAGTCGATTTCGAAATCGCGCGGGTACGTCATGTTTGGATCGACATTCCCAATCCAGCCGGAGTATTGGAAGAGCGCCATCAGGATGAACATTTTTTCCTGCGGGGTGGGGCCTCGGTAAGTGCTCACGACCTTGCCGTCCAGGTACCAGTCAACCTGCCCTTCCTGCCACTCCATGGCCCAGACGTGGAATTCCTTGGAGGCGTCGATGTCGACCTTGGGCCGGCTATGGCCGTTCTTGGTGAAGTGAACGTTCAGATCCACGTGGCTGGCCGCATCGTCGATGTATCGTCCTTGTTGTTCGATGATGTCGATCTCCACCACTCCATCAGCGAGCCCTTTTCTGCGGCCCTCCGGCGTATATTCCTGTTTGGTGGGATCGTGCTGGTGCAGCCAGAAGGCGCTCAGCAGCCCTTCGCCGCGCGGGCACTTGCAGCGGATTTCAAACCAGCCGTACTTCTGCGCGAACTTGTCGAGAATCTGATACTCGTCGGTGGTCGCCCCGAAACGGTGATCTGAAGTCTGGATACAACTGACGCACGGCGTGCTCTTGTCCGGACGGAACGGCAGTGTCTCGTCAATGCGCAGCTTCAGAATCCCGTCTTCGATCACGAAGTGGGCATTGTGATCGACCCACCGGCTCTTGTGGCCGATGCGCTTGAAGTACTCCTTGCGACCCGACCGATAGGCCGAGAACCAGTACATATCGTTCAACTGCGGCCGGTCGAACTCGTCATGAAACGTCAGCTTCCAGCCCGGCATGTCAAGCGAAGGAACCGGTGCGTCCGCACCCAGAACAATACTCATTCCGAGAGTCCAACACACGCAACTTAGCCATGCCTTTTTGACCTTCATCAGTCCCTTTGCTCCTTTAGGCGAGCGGCAGATGAGAATTCGCCAACAGGAGGTAAGATTTCAAGCTCTCGCTCCCGAAACACGCCGGCGAGTTGATCACCTGGACCGATTCATCAATCTTTCAGTTCCGCAAACATCTCCAGCAGGGCGTCGATGATCTTGACCGAGGCCTGCTCTTCCACCTTGCTGGTGCCCAGCCATGTCTCGTAGCCTCCGAGCTTGTGTTGCTCGGGCGTGGGTAGATAGCCATAGCCACCGTTGGCCAGTTCCATCGTGAAACTGGGCTTGAAGGGATTACGGGCTTTCAGCTCCAGGCCGATTTCAGAGAACACCTCGAAAGGGATGGCGGAGATGCCCAGCTCGCCGATCCGCACTGCCTGGAGTAAGACGCAGACCGTGTCGGGCGACTTGAGCTGCTGGATGGCCTTGTACGCGTAGGCCCGCTCGCGCGGGAACTGGTCGCGATGATCGGGATCAGCCAGGACCTTCTTGGCGTGTTCGAGCTGCGCGGGCGTGGGCTTGCGCACGGCCAGCTCCAACTCTCGCTGCCGCATGCCCAGCGGCACCTGGTCGTGCCACACGAGCTTCTCGTACTGCCCACAAACGGCCTTGGCGCACTCGTCGGCGACCAGCCGGATTTGCTCGTACGGTTTGCGTCTCTTGCGGGGCTTCGAGTAGTCGATGTTGTTGATATTGGCGCTGGTGCCGTTGCTCAGCGCGGCCACAAAAGGCGGATCCAGCCGATCGGCGTCCAGCAACTGCTGGATGCGGTCGGCGAACACGCCGAAGTAGTCGGCGGAGATGTTGTGTCGACCGGTTCCGCCCACGTAGTGGAGAGAGTAGTTGGCCAACAGGCCCAGGGGCCGGCCGTCGAGCGTCTCGATCGCAAGAAATGCGATCTGGGGATCGATGGGCCCGGCCGGCTTCAGCAGATCGGGGCGGTTCCCCGGATTCATCCTGACTTCGTCCGGCTCGCCGAACGGGTTGAACAGCTTGGCGCCCGGCTTAAGCAGCCACCGTCGGCAGAACACTTGCCCAGGCAAGTCGACGGTGCCCCAGGCGACGCGTGCCGGCTGGAGGTTGTGGATCGCGCAACGCACTCCGTCGGAAATGCGATGGGCCACGAACCGCTGGTACTCGGAGAATTCCTTCTCGGGCTGGAGCGGATTTTTCCATCGGGCACTCACCGACGAGTGCGTATGCGTGCAGGACATGAGCATCCGATCCGCCGGCAACCCGGTCGCCTCGGTCACCTGCCGTTTGGCGTCGTCCAGCACTTCGCGGCTGATGTAGATGTTGTCGCTGACGACCAGCGCGATCCGCGTGGTGCCGTCGTCCAGGACGAAGCACCGCGCGTACAGTTCGTCGTGGACGTACTTGGCAGGCGGCGGAGTGCCGAAGTTGCCCACCAGCCCGTCGCCCAGCCACGGGGTGATATTGCTGGTGGCCGCCCCGGCCAGGAAGGGCTTCTCGTCGGCCGCCTGGGTGGTGGCAGACGCTGCCAGGAGAACAATCGTCGCCAAGAGCAGGAATGCGAATCGGTACATGCTTGTTTCTCCTTGACGTGTTTCTCGTTCGGTCTCCGCTCGGACATGCTCCGACCAGCAGTCTCCCCTAGAGATTAGCAGAGCGGTTCGCGATCTTCCAGTCGGCAGGCCGATGCTCTGTCAGAACGGAAGCTGACTGCTGCGGCACGTTGCCACTGCGGAGCTTCCCTCACCAAACTTTAGTGAGCCCGGTTCACCGGGCTTTGCCGCGTAAGCGGTATTAGGCCCGACGTTCACGTCGGGTTCGACTCGCCGCCTCCGCCGGGCCCTCGCCGCCGCAACGCGGCGGCGAGGGCGGAGAGTCGGTGTGGTGTTTTACGGCTGTTACCCGTGCTCAAGCACGGGCCTAGACCGCCTGCGGCGGAAAAGGGCCGCAAACGGCCCTGTGATCTCGCGTTACCGCTGCAAGTCGTTTTGGGGTTAGTGTCATTGAGCTTGCCTCCGGGTAGCGATGTTCAGAACCAGAAATCGACATCTGGATTGACCTTAGCCTTCTTGCCCCATAGTGAAGAAGGATGCAGAGAATTGCATCCGCTCCAGAATCGGTTACGTTGATCCAGTGAACGGCGGAGGCATTTACGCCGAGGCATCCGGTCGTGTTCCGTAGCAGCACGGCGTAGCGGGTCTTGGCTCGCCTTGGCAATCTGAACGAACTCCTCAGAACCAACCGAGAGGGACGCTACTCCAAGCTGCGAATTGCTCTCGCGCCGTTTTCATGCGTCGGTCGATTTCACCGACGCTAGTAACTGCATCTTGCCAAGTGCAGCGGGGTGCCAACCGAGTAATGGTCGTAACCGGCGCCAGGTTCCACGATGCTTACCAGTATCATTGCTACGACGCAGCCGACGATGAATCCTAAAACGATCCCCACGGCAGAGGCCGGCACGCACAGCAACGCCAAAAGAACCGTCCACAAGGTCTTCTTCGCATTCATTACCAACTCCTCAGCTCGCGACAACGGGACGGTGCGTGCCAGCCGACGGATCAACCCCTGGTTTGCGGCATGTTGCGTCGGCTGATAGACCGGCAAGTTCACACAAAAACCTCCAAACACGGGGCGCCCTGCGGCTGCCTGACCCCTTGATTCAGCGGTTCCTCCTGCTAGCATAAGCTCTGTTGGGGAAAACAAGATGGCATCCTTTTAAGGGGGCATGGCAATGAAAACCTCTTTCATTCTCGGGCTCATCGCGCTGGTCGCCCTGGCCGGTGCTGGGCTTTATTTCTTCAGCGATGTTTTCAGCACAAAGATCGACCAGGCAGTCGAGCAAGTCGCCAGATGGACCCCTGAGAACATCGCAAACGATCCCAAGGGTTATCTTACCTTCTGCCAGAAGCAGACAACACAGATCATCAAGGACTTGAAGGCGTCCGAACTCGCCACGTCTCAGAATCGCGGCAAGAACCTCTCAATGAAGGAAGAGGCCACTCGCAAAATCGAGGTGGGGAAGAAGGCCCTCGCCGACCTGAAGGTCGCATACCGCGCAGCCAACGAGAATGGCGAATGGCCAATCAGCTGGAAGGGGCAACCACGAGACGAGGATTGGACCAAGCGGCAGATCGTTGGCCTGCATACGCAGGTGAAACAGCAGGAATCCCTCGTCGCAAAGTGCGATGAGGGCGTCCGCAGATGCGATGCCGAACTTGCCAAGATCAAAGATCTTACAGCCAAGGCTCACGCCCAGTTGAGGGAAATAGAGGTTGCAACTCAGAGAGTCAAGGTGGAGGAGCTGTCAACCGATCTAAAGGACCGGCTGGTTAGTATGCGATCCGTGCTCACCACGCTTGTCGACTCTGCTGAGAATGTTGGCGGCGACATCTCTCTAGAGGGTCTGGCTGATGAGGCAGAAACAACCGTGGACGAGCAGGAATTCCAAGCGATCATGAGCGACGAGTAATCACGCGCCAAGGAGCTTATCTAGAGCAAGCAATCCGGTCAATCAAGAGGCTAACCATGAAGACGTTCCTCTGGGCGGCTGTTGTCCTGTTCGGTCTCTTGGTCGGGTGTACGCGGAGCCCCTATAGCCCGGGATCTCGCACGGTAGGCGTACAACAGAAGGAACTGCCGAGCAGTCTGCGGACCGGCTCGGTGACCCTGGTGGCGAGGCACGCCTCGGACGAGGCGTTCTCCTTCGCCTTGGAGCGGACGGTCACATCCGGTGGAGACCTCTCATTTCGGAGCGACTACAATCCGCACTTTGGATACACGCCAACGTGGGATTGCGGCCCAGTCCCTCTGACTGATGTTAATGAGGTACCACGCGAAGAGCCGTCATCCTGTCCGGTCAAAGAGGGACATACGTACTGCGTTGAAGCGATAGACAGCGGAGGATATGCGAAGTTGCGAGTCACCAAATTCGTCGAAGGTACTTTTGAGAGCTCTGTTAGTTTCGACTATGTCTACCAAACGAACGGTACGCGTTCCTTTGTTGCCGAGCCGGCTGTTCACTCCCCCCTCGAGTTACTGCACGCGAGGAGGAGCGACTTGGAGAAGAGGATTACTACAAGCGTCCCGGACTTCCGAGAGATGCTTGAGAAACAGGCGACGGAGGTTCGTGCGGAACTGGCAAAAACGTCATCCCAGACGGCAAAGGACGCGCTTCAGAACGAGCTGAGAGAGGTCGCCAGGACATTGGTGGCGCTCGATGCATATGAACGAGAGTCCCAAGAGACACTGCGCAATCTTGGCGCGGCAACACGACGGCTTCAACGGACGGAGTTCTCCGAAGAGCACCTCGGTGAGGACGCGGAGAAGATGCTGGCGGAGGCTCACGACTTGGAGCAGGAAGCGGCGGGCAAGCTCGAGGTGAAGCTAGGGATGAAGCTCGGAGAGGGAGCAATCCAGGATACCTTGATCGACGAGAAGTTGCGTGAGCTGGGCCAGTAGAGTTCGCCAGCAGAGGACCGAGTAGGGCTTTTCCTTGCCGTCTCAGCCTGAGAGATCTCTTCCCGCCCGTGGCTTTCGTCCACACCAGTTCCATCCGTTCAAATAGATCTCCCGGACATGTCGCGCGTTGGACACACACCGTCCCAGGCGACCAAAGTTATGTTCGTTTCGCGCGTCGGTCGCCCCCACCTGCTGCACGAACCTGGTGTGGCTTGCGCGCGTTGGTGTTCACGACCGAGGTAGGAAACGGCTGTTCGCAAAGGGCAATCGGTGGCGCACACCAAGCAGAGTCTCCCAAGCTCTTTGCATGCCTCGGTCTGACACCCAATTCACGAAACTTGCGTCGGTCGATGTGACTTTTCCGTTCGCGCTGTATGACTACGAACGGGCGAAGGCTCAGCTCGCAGAGACTTGAGCCCAGCGTTGCATGAACATCGTGGGATAGGCTTCCAGCCTGTCGGAATGTGCCGTTGATTCAGCCGATACTTGTCCGATCGATAGGCAACACGTTTTGTAGCGTCTCGCGACCGACCAAAAAACGCACTTTGACACTACCATGACAGGCTGGAAGCCTATCCCACGAGAAAGAGTTTGCAGCTGCGCGGTTGTTCTGCTGCGGGTCGGCACAATTCGTGGGCACGGCCTACGCTACAGGAGCAACGATACATGACATCACCTAACGATCGGAAGCCGCACCTTGGCATGAGAGCCTTAGTGCTGCCCCTATCGCTGTTGCTTTCGGCGAACGGCAGCGCGTCGGAAGGGGGCAACCCGATGAACCTGCTTCTCAACCCCGGGTTCGAGTTCCATGCCATCGAGAACCACCGGCATGGCCGCGCGGTCAGCTTTGAGTCCCACAACGTGGCATTCTGGAATACCAGCGCCTGGGGTGACATCACCGTCATGCGTGAATCCCACGTGCGCGCGGAGATTCGGCCGAGCTTCACAACTCACAACCTGGTCTCCATCGCTCCCGGAAAGAGGTTCTGGCAGTTCTTCACGCTCCCAGAGGCGAGTCTCGGACATGGCGATCGCGTGAGTCTGCTGGCATACGGTCGTCAACTGCTGGGGCGCAGCGGACGACGGCAAGATTGTGCCCCATGTCGATGGCGAGCCATTCCGTGAGTGTAATGTGTTCATCGACGGCGACGAGAAGCTGCTCCAACCGACCAACGTTCCCTTTCTCGACATCGAGAAGACCGCGCACTTCATGGAGAATCGCAAGGGGATCCTGGGCCTCGGATTCGGCCTTCGCGCGATTCGTATCGAGGCGCTGAACGCGCCCATCGCCGTCCTAGGCGCATTCACATACGATTCACGCCCCAACCGTACGTTTGAACGCCGCATTGTCGGTCGGGCCGTCGCGGGTGAGACGCTAACGTTCTCACTACCGTTCCGTGCGCGGCCCGTGGTGCTGTGCACCGGTGGATTGGAGGCCAAACCCGAGGACACCACAGAGACCAGCGTCACCTTCTCCGGGCATGGAGCAGGAACCTACGAGATCGTCGGGGAGTGACATCGCCCACGAAATAGCTTCCCCATTCTGTTCCGATTTGTGACCGTTGCTACTTTGGCCGTCCCATGGCGGGCGCGGCTGGACACGACCAGATCAGGGCGAGAGATGAAGGAGAAAGATTAGGGCGCGTGCCCACCCTAATCTTTCTCCCTAATCTATTTCCTTCATCTTCCGGAATCCACGAGCGAGGACATCATTGCGTGAGCGTTGCTAGCGATCACGGCCGACATCTGCCCTCCCTATCGGCAGCGGTCCATCAACCGCCGCACTGCGCCCACGACACGATCCTCGACGCCTGGCAGGAAGGGGCCGTGGATGCCGAAGTAGACCATGGCCGTGCCCCCTTCGTAGCCTCCCTCTTTCAGGACTTGCTCCGAGGGAATGTAGGCCGGGACGCTGTTGGAGTAGCTGGCCACCCAGAGCCGTTCGTCGGCGAACTCCTCTTTAAGCCTCAGCGCGTAGTCGATCACGACCTCGCCGGCAATGGCGACGATCGACAAGTCCTCGCCGAAGCGGACGACCTGGATTGGGCAGGGAACCGTCGCGGGAATCGAGCCTTCCTTCTCCAATTGCGACAGCAGCCGCTCGGTGAGCCGCTGGTGGTACTTGTTGCCCTGGCCGCGGCGTTCCTCCAACTCCTTCTTTGTAGGCGGGTCGACGACCGGCAGGTCGACCACCTCGTACGCGGCGCTTAGGCAGCCGTCGACCGGTTGGAGCTTGCCGGCCAGCGCCGTGTCGACGGCGGCGGCCAGCGACTTGCCGTACTGTTCGGCCAATTCGATCTTGCCGCGCGGGTCCGGATTCTGGTCGGCCCCGCAACCGATCATGAACAGCGCCGTCGCGCCGGGATGGGCCGCCTCCAGCGCAATCTGCGCGTAGCCCGCGTAGTCGCCGTTGTAGTGGTAGATTGGCGTGGTCGTGTTGTGACAAGCGTAGCCGAACAGCACCGCCGTGACCTTGCCTTGCGCGTCGGTCACCTGCAGGACGGGCACGCTGTGGTCGACGGGTACCAGGGCGCTTCGATCGACCGGTTCGCCTTTCTTCGACGTGCGCTTTGCCCGTCGATTGATGGCGAACGTGGCCTTGCCTTCGCCATAGGCCAGTCGGGCTGGCCGCAAGTCGTCCGAGGCCGCCTCGATCAGCTTGACGAGCTTGTCCTGGAGCGTTTGGGCATAGGCTTCGGCGTCGGCAGTTTGCTCGGGCGTTAGGCCGTAGGCCACCGGAGCGCTGGCGAGCACGACGGGGCCGCAGTGGGTGTGCGAGAAGTTCAAGAGGACACGGCCCCTGTCGATCCCCGTGCTCTTCTTCGCGCGGGCGCACACCGCGTCGCCCAACTCGCGAGGCATGCCGATCAGGTCAGTGGTGACGACCACCAGCCGACTGCCCGCCGAGTCCTCGATTGCCAGTGCCTTCGCCCACAGCGGGTGGATCGTGCCCTCGGGCAAATGGTCCCGCGAGGCATAGCCAGCCATCCAGACAGGCTTCTCCGGCGTGATGTCGACGCGGGCGATACCGACCTTCCAGTCGGCGGCAAGGGCCGAGCAGGTCCATAGCCCGAGTAAGACGCTTGTACACAGCAGTCGAATCGATCTCATGGCTGATCTCCGAATCTGCAATCGGCAGCGAAATGGACGGCCCCCGACAGGACGGCCGACGACACACGCGATTATCTCCGCTCGGGCTGCCCCGGGCAATCAGGCCGTGACGGCGTGGGTGGTCACGGTTTTCCTTCGACGCAGCCAATACGACGCGAAGATGTGGGAGGATTAGAAATTACGATCCATATGTTTACGTCTTCGGCGTCGAGCGGTCTTATCTACTTCAGCAGCCACTGGCTGGCCGCGGCTTCTTGTTGCGCGGGCTCGCTGGTGAAGGTGACCAGTCCGTCGGCTTGGGAAGCGGCGCGATACGCGGCGGTGATGATCGCTGGTTCTTGGCCCTCGCCGGCGAGCCAGAGCGGGCGCGGAGCATGCAGTGCGATCAGGCCGGGCAGATCGAGGTACTTCGCTCCGCCAGGGAGGAACATCGGATCGCGGTAGTCGAGCAGTTGGCCGAAGCGAAACCCTTGCGTCTCGATCGCGGCGCGGTCGATGGCCTCGCCGGCAAGCGCGCCTGCAGCCGCAACGACGGGACCGGTGCTGTGCCAGCCGGCGATGGCAATGGTCTTCGGATTCGGACAAGGGCCAATTCTCGTGCGACGGAGGAGACTCACGATGGTAAGCACATCGTGCGTGCGCTGGGCGAAGAGCGCGTGGTTGTAGCCGAAGGTGTACCCCGCATATTCACGGCGATTGACAACGGCGCGAGTCTGCTCTACCGGTTCGCCGCCCTGCAGGAACAAATCGGCGCCAAGCACGGCAGCGCCGGCTTGAACCAGCGTCAGCACGGCGGCTTTCACGCTGCCATCGGCGTTGCGAAGCGCGGCCTTGCCCGGGTCATCGAGCCAGATGACGACGCGGCCGTTCCACTGCTCCGGACAAAGCCAGACGACGTTCACTTCCTCGCCGTACGCCTTGTTGAGCAGCGTGCCAGTTCTTTCCACAAAGTCACCGCGATCGTGCTCGTCTTTGAGTTCCCATCCCACGTCGCCCGCGTTGTCGAACGTGCGGCCGATGAGCACCTCCACCGCCGGGCGGATGAGGTTTTGCAGGCCTTCAGGGGTCGCTGCGGCAGCGACGAGTTGCCGCTCGGCATCCTCGGTAAACCATGCGAGCAACTTGCGCTCGAAATCCGGATCGGCGGCCTTCGGCACGGGATGCTGGTCGTCCCAGACGGTGAGCTGCTCGGGCGGCAGCGGATCGAAATCCTGCTCGATCACCGGCGCCGTGAAGCCGAGCTTGAAATGCTTGTTGAGGAACGTGTAGAAGGCGGAGCGTGTGACGGCATTGTAGTTGTGCGGGAAGTGTTCGCCACGCTTAAGGAAGACGTTGCCCCGCTTGCCGTACGCCGAGTAGAGCTGCTGCAACTCGGGAAAGCCCTTGGTGGCCATCTCCTTCGTCCAATCGTTCGCGCTGTTCATGCCCTGTGGCTTCGGCGCGAACAGGGCGGCGAACTCGACATTGCCGGTATTCACACGCAGCAGGCTGGCGTTTTCGCACGGGCAGCCGCCCTGCATCGCGGTGCTGACCATGACGACGGGAAAGGACAGTTTGATGCGGTCGTCAATCGCCGCCAGCATCATCGTCTGTGTGCCGCCGCCGCTCGCGCCGGTGATGGCGACGCGCTGCGAGTCCACCTCGGGCAGGCTGAGCAGGAAGTCGAGGCCACGTATGCTGTTGAGCGTCTGTAAGCCCATGACGTTCTGGGAATGCGCCTCGGCCTGCGGGCTGAACAGGCCCCAGTTCTCCGTCGTGTTCATCTCCGGCCGTTGTTCTACCGCCCCGTGGCCATGCACAAGCTCCCGCGAAAACTGAATCGAATCCGAGTCGCCAAGCATGTCCCACTGCCATACCACGCAGCCCATCAGGGCCAGTTGGCGACACAGCGATTGGTAGGTGCTGCGCGCGGCGCTCTCGAAACGCTCCTCTCCGTCGGCGATCTTTTTGCGTATCGTGTCCTCGGGCGTCACATGGAGACGAGCATCCTTCCGGTGGCCGTGCGCGAACATGACCCCCGGCACCTTGCCCTGGATGCTCTTCGGGCGGTATAGGTTCCCCGTGACGAAGAGACCGGGTACGCTCTCGAAATAGACCTTCTCCACCGTGTACCCGTCGCGTTCGATCTTGCCGTGAATGACCGCATTGAGCGGCGTCTTCGTCGGCATCGGCCAGAGACCTGCCGCCACCAGAATCTGTCGCCGTACATACTCCTTCCGCTGCTCCCACTGGTCCAGGGATCCCGGCGGGCTGAAGGGAAAATAGCCCTTCAGATCCTTGAGCGGCTGATGGCGGACGTCTTCCGCCGAGGACGTCACAGAGAAGCACAGCAGAACGGCAAGAGCGATAATGTGTTTCATTGTATCATGTCCCGTAGGTCCCCACCGAGGGCCAGTTCGCGAAGTTTCAGCAGTTGACCTCCAGCCCCCTGCTTACTTCCACAGCTCATCAATGATTTCCACGGTCTTATCGACCAGCATCTGTCCGCCCTCCGGACCGATGATGTTGCTTTGCGGAATGGCCGAATAGGAGCCGCCAGCCTGGGCGCGGGCGGTGGCCAAATAGCTGCCGAAACCGGACATCTGGACGATGAATGTCTGTGTCGCTTTTGACCGGGCTTTGATGCGAATGCCGTATTCGCAGTACATTTCAAAGGGATTAGAGCAGACCACGAAATCGCCAAGCCGGACGACGTGAATCTCGACGGGATACGTCGCATCCGGCTTTTTCTGCAATTGCTCGTAGCGTTTCACGACGCCGTGATGCCAATCTCTGGCCATGAAGGCGACTCGGGCTGCGCAAGCCGGATCCTTTTCGACCTGCATCATCACGTTGTTATACGCTTTGAGGGCTTGCTGGTACTGTGCTTCGGAAATCTCATTCAACGGCAATTGCAGCGTGACGGCGACATGTTTCAGAAGCGGGTCGGTGGATTTCTCCTTCTGGACCGCGTCCAACGTCTGGCTGACGGAAAGATCGAGCCGCCGGGCCAATTCCTGCATTTCGTTGATGCCACGCAGAGCGCGCATACGAGCATTAGCGGCTTTGTGCAATATCGGACGCGGAGACATATCCCCGGCCGCAGCACCCCAGCCCAGCACCACAATCCCTTCGCCGTAACGGGCCTTCAGCGTGTCACGAACGGGAAGCCAAAAGTCCGCGTTGATGGAGGATTGACTTTCGACCACTTGAGACGGACAGGCCACGTTGACGATAATCGCCTTCAAGTTGTCCTGCCGATCGTAGAAGAAAATGGAGCCGACGTCATCGTCGTCCATGCCTTCCAGATTGACAAAGTCTGCCCGGTTCGTGTTGCCGTACATTTGCGCCGAACCGGTCGCATAAACGGCCCGGCGCCCGAAGCCGATGCTATTCCGGTCCAGCCCATACGACATCTTTCCCGGAGCGAGGTTCTTCCAGGCAGCCACAATGCCGTCGCTGATCTTGTCGGCCAGATAGGTGATGGTTTCTTCGACCGTCATGGTTTGGTCGTTGACCGGAATGCCCGGCGTCCCCGGACGGAGGACGGGGGCGGTATGCGTATGCGTGGCGGTCAGGACAATGTTCTGAACGTTGATCGAAGCGTCTTTTTTCGCCACCGCCTCGCGGATCGCTTGCACAAAGACACCCGGCAACTGTAAGAGGTCCAGCGAGACAAAGGTGGTCCGCGCGTCGCCGGACTCGAGCGCGACCACGTTGGCCGTCAGCGGCGTATCGGGCTTGGTCGAGAGCCGCAGGCCGAATTGTCCCCACAGGGCCACGGCTTTGTTCGGCGTGATATCAACCGACGCGGTTCCGACCTGCAATTCGGCACCGCATAACAGGGCTGGAAACACGAGCCATACAAACAACCCGCTGCACGCCGTCTTGAATACGGCGCGGAGTAAAGACATCTTCATGTAAGGCTCCTTTCGGAAGGGATGACCGTCTTGATCAGTGAATCAACCGAGCGGGTTGTCCACTTCTTCTCGACGCAGCCTCGCGACGATTTCCAATGGCAGTGTTACCTGGCGCGCAGGCCAATCTAGCAGACCACACGGCAACGGACAACAAACTGCTGCAGCGCGAATCGTCGGATAGTCTTCCAGCCTATCCCACGCGTTGATCTCGCGGCGGCAGCTTCGACTACATCATTCGCCGGAACTGTTGAAACAGATAGCGGCTGTCGTGCGGGCCGGACGATGCCTCCGGGTGGTATTGCACGCTGAAAGCCGGCAGTTCTCGATGACGCAGACCTGCGACGGTATTGTCGTTCAGGTTGCGATGTGTGATCTCCAGTTCACCCGGGAGCGATGCCTCTTCAACGGCAAAACCGTGATTCTGCGCGGTGATCTCGACGCTGCCTCTATCCAGATTCAATACCGGTTGATTGGCGCCGCGGTGTCCGAACTTTAGTTTGAACGTCTTGGCCCCGCAGGCCAAGCCAAACAACTGATGCCCCAGGCAGATGCCAAACACAGGCTTCTTGCCCAACAAACCGCGAATCGTCTCGATCGCATACTCGATCGGCTCGGGATCGCCGGGGCCATTCGAGAGAAACACGCCATCGGGATTCTGCGCCAGTACGTCCTCCTCGGTCGCGGTGCCCGGCAGAATGGTGACGCGGCAACCCACATCGTAGAGGTGGCGCGCGATGTTCCACTTCATGCCAAAGTCCAGTGCCACGACATGGACAGACTCCGGCTCGTATTCCGACGGGTCCGCCCTATCGTGAATGTGCGCCAAGCTGTGAAGATCCGAATTCCAGGTCCTGGCTTCGTCGGGGACGACTTCTCGGACCAGATCCCGACCGACGAGCCCCGGGCTGGCCTTCGCCTTGGCCACCAGACTGTCGTCGTCCAAGTCAACCGTGGACAGCATTCCTTTCATAGCGCCTTCGATGCGAATGCGTCGTACCAGCGCTCGCGTGTCGATGCCGGCCAAGCCGACGATATTGTGTCCGCGCAAGTAGTCGTCCAGCGATCCTTGCGACCGGAAATTGCTGGCGATGCGACTGTTCTCTCGCACGATGAAGCCAGCCAGATGAGGCTTCTGGCTTTCTACGTCCTCGTCGTTGACGCCGTAGTTGCCGATCTCCGGGTAAGTCATTGTGACGATCTGACCGCGGTAACTTGGATCGGTCAGGATCTCCTGATATCCGGTCATTGAGGTGTTGAAGACCACCTCGCCGTCCACCTCGCCTTGCGCACCAAACGACGTCCCGGCAAACACCGTTCCGTCTTCCAGTGCCAGTTTTGCCGTTTGCGTCATGGGTTCAACTTGACTTTTTGCGCGCGCTGCTAAAGTTGCATTGCCGCAATACCCGATAGGGCAGGTACGGCTGTGGGTCTCCGGTCGATGGTCCATCCGGCCGGTCAGCCGATCCTCGAGGACTCTTGTTGCGGCGAGCAAGAGTCCTCATTTTTTTTGCGTCAAAGCGGACTCGCAGAACGCTCGATTGCACCGCTCCGGAGTCGGCGATGGATTATAGCGTCGACCTCTCTCCCGGAATAGGACTCGTCCGCTAACATTGTCCCGCCAGCGCAGGTTCGCTATAATCGCCACCAGCAAACGGACGGGTTCACGTAAACCTTCATGCAGTAAGAGGTTACTCATCCGTATGTAAGGAGTCTGTACCACGGCCAAAACACGGATAGGTATTGGACACGACACGCATCGCTTGGCCGGAGGGGGGCCGCTCAGACTGGGCGGCATCGACATCCCGCACGATCGCCATTTGCACGGCCATAGCGACGCCGACGTGCTGTTACATGCCGTCACGGACGCCTTACTCGGAGCCGCGGCGTTAGGCGACATCGGCGAGTTGTTTCCCAACACAGACGAAGCAAACCGCAATCGAGATTCCGCCGAAATGCTGCAAGTTGCCTACCGGCAGGTCGGCGATGCCGGATACTCGATCGCCAACGTCGACTGCGTTGTGTTCGCCCAACGGCCGAAGTTGAGTCCCCACCGGACAGCCATTCGCCAACGGATCGCAGAAATACTTGCCATCTCGCCTGAGGAGATCGGCCTGAAGGCCAAGACGGGCGAAGGCGTTGGGTTGGTTGGCAACGAGGAGGTTATCGTGGCGCAATGCGTGGCGCTGCTGGAGCAGACACGCTGACAATTTGGCTTCCCTCACGTCGAGAAAGTGAAATGACCATTCGCGTCTACAACACATTGACGAAAACGAAAGAGCCGTTCGAGCCGGTTACGCCGGGCAAAGTCGGAATCTACCTGTGCGGCCCCACCGTCTACGACAAGGCGCACATCGGCCACATGGTGGGACCGGTTATCTTCGACACGATTAAACGATACCTGGTCTACAGCGGCTACGACGTTACATGGGTGGTGAACATCACCGACGTGGACGACAAGCTGATCAGGAAGGCCAACGAACGCGGCATTTCAATGATGGAGGTAGCCGAAGAGAACACCGCGGACTACCTGGCAAACCTTGACGGGCTCGGCGTGGATCAGATCGATCACATGCCGAAAGCAACCGAAAACATCGACGAAATCATCAGTTTCATTGAACGGCTCATCGAAAGAGGTTTCGCCTATGAGTCCGATGGCGACGTGTTTTTTGATGTGGGTAAGGATCTGGAGTACGGCAAGTTGAGCAATCGGAGCGCGGATAGCCAGCAAGGCGAAGGCGGCGAGGCTGCGGCCAAGAAACGCTCGTCGGGCGACTTCGCGTTATGGAAGGTAGCCAAGGCCGACGAACCGTCGTGGGACAGCCCTTGGGGTAATGGCCGCCCCGGTTGGCACATCGAATGCTCGGCCATGAGCCGCCGTTTGCTGGGCGAGACGTTCGACATTCATGGCGGCGGATTGGACCTCGTCTTCCCACACCACGAGAACGAAATCGCGCAGAGCGAATGCTGTCATGGCAGGCCCATGGTCAAGTACTGGATGCACAACGGTCTATTGCGAGCGGCCGCCGCGGGCAAAATCGGAGGACGATCCGAACGCGAGCAGGAACAGGCCACGACCGAAACAAAGATGAGTCGATCGAAAGGTGCAGGGGGCTTGGCCGACCTGATCGCTCATCGCGGCGGTGAAGCAATCCGTTTCTTGCTGCTGCGGACCCATTACCGCAGTACGATTGCCTTCGGCGAGGGAGGCATCGACGAAGCCGGGGTGGCACTGGAGACGTTTCACCGATTCGCCGAGCGTTACGAACGGATCACCGGCGAGAGCTTCTACGAACTGACTCCGATCGCACGTCGAGCGGACGGCGACTTCGATCCCGGCAGCGATCCGCTTCTGGAAGAGGTGGCCGAGCGTCGAACCAGTTATCTGGCCAAAATGGACGAGGACTTCAACACGGGCGGCGCTGTCAGCGACGTGTTCGAGTTGGTCCGTGCGCTGAACAAGTTCATCGATCAAGCGGGGCTGGAGGACGCGACGGCCAGGGAGGATGCTCAATTGGCATCGTTCCGGCGAGGCACGGCAACGCTGCGCGAACTGACGGCGCCGTTGGGAGTGCTGTGCCGCCCACCCGAGAGAAACGCCGGCGGGGACAATAAGTTGGTTGGAAAGCTGCTAGATTTGCTCGTAGAACTCCGCACCGAGTCGCGCACGAAGAAGGACTTCGCCACCGCCGATCGGATTCGCGATTCGCTGGACGAGTTGGGCGTCACAATCGAGGACCGAAAAGAAGGTACCCTTTGGCGGTTGCAGTAGCCATGCCCAACGAGCCCAAATCTGAAATCGTCCTGGGGATCGATCCCGGTTTGAATATCACGGGATACGGCGTCGTGGAGGTGACGGACAGAGGTCCGAAGTTGCGAGAAGGCGGAGTCGTGCGCACTCGGCGTCGGGCCTCGCTGGAAGAAAAGTTGGTGGAAATCCACCGAGGCGTCGTCGACGTCCTTGAATCGTTCAAACCGTCGTCGATGGCCATCGAGGAGTTGTACTCGCACTACGAACGGCCGCGGACGGCGATATTGATGGGCCACGCGCGGGGCGTCATTTGCCTTGCCGCATCGCAATCGGGCATCCCGATCAAACATTACGGGGCAACCCATATCAAGAAGATGCTGACCGGCAGCGGCCGCGCGCCAAAGTCGCAAGTCCAGATGGCGATTTGTCGCGAGTTCGGCTTGCCTGATGCTCCTGAACCGCCCGACGTGGCCGATGCCCTGGCAGTCGCGCTCTGTCACGTCCACTTCGGACGGACTGAGGCGCGTCTTTCAGCGACGTAGATGCACAACCGTCGACTAACACACCTGCACCTTAACCTGAATGGATGCTGAGTCTTGATCACGAAAATCACCGGAAAACTGCTATCCGTCGGCGACGATCAGGCAACGCTCGAGATCGACGCTTTTGAGTACGAAGTTTTGATTCCCGAGTTCGCTCGTCGACGTCTCCAAGCGTGCCTGGGCGATCCTGTCAGCCTGTACACGCTTCACTACATGGAAGGCAATCCGGCCCACGGCCGCCTGACACCGCGATTGGTCGGATTTCTGACGGAGGTCGAACGGGAGTTCTTCGAATTGTTTTGCTCGGTGGACGGCGTGGGCGCCAAAAAAGCCCTGCGAGCAATGGTGCGCCCGGTGCAGGATGTGGCTGGCCTGATCGAGGAGCAAAACGCCAAGGGACTTTCAGCGCTGCCTGGAATCGGCCCGGCGACAGCCGAACGAATCGTCGCGAAACTCCGCCGCAAGATGCCCAAGTTTGCGTTGCTGGTGGCAGGCGAGGAGAGCTATGAAGCCGACGTCCAGCAGGACGTTGTCCAGGAGACTTTCCACGTGCTCCAATCGCTGGGCCACAACGAATCCGAGGCCCGGCGATTGCTGGACGCGGCATTGGCAGCCAAGAAGAAGTTCAAGGATGTCGAATCGCTGCTGCAAGCGGTCTACCAACACCGGCACGATTAGGTCCGGTACCAAGTGCTGATTTCGATCCAGTTGCAGGCTGGTCTCCCTCTCGTTGCGGGCCGGTCTCCCGACCGGCCGCTGGCCCAACCGTGGATCTCACTTGATGATAGGGAGACCTCGGTCGAGCGAGTGTCGTGGTCGTGAGACCACGACACAACCAGGGTCTCCCGAGCGGCCCGCTGGCCGAGATCAGGGCAGCACCGTCAACTGGTACCCCGACGCCCCGCAAAACCGCGTGAGGCCCTCCCCCAACAGCTCCGCAGAATCGCGCAACTCGCCCGGAGATATGGCCTTCCGCGATCCGTAGATGCACGCCAGCAGGTGATCATCCGTTGCGTCCACCTTGGCCTTCATCGAATCCTTCACCGGGCTGCCCACCGGATCGGACTCGCCGTCCGCATCCGCACACAGGCAGAGTAGGCCATTCACGGACAACTCCTGGCCAGCCTGGTTGAACACAAACGCCTCGCCGGGACGGCCGAAGCGCAGCGTCAGCATCGTGCCGACACGGTTCACAGACACCAACGAGATCGGCAAACCGGCCTGAAGCGAGATCACGTTGATCACGTCGACTGCATTCGATATGGCAGGCAACGAACCATCTTGCTTCACAGTCCGAAGCAGGTACTCTTGAGCCGGTTTGTTTCGGCCGGCCGGCTTGAATCCACCTGTGCGAAGCAGATCGCGGACAGCCGTCCGCCGCTGGTCGCCTCCGGGCAGCCCATGCTCGGCAACCGCGCGACATACATCGTCACAGCGGTCCCGCAGTTCTTTGGACGAGTCGGAGATCTCGACGTTCGTCGCCTCGACCAACGCGACGATCAGATCAGCGATCTCATCTTCGACTTTCACGTTCACCATCGTTCCGACTCTTTGCTCCAAACAGTAATTCGGGATATACTCCGTCCGTGCCGCACACCGACACTCAACACGGAAGGAGCCCAACGATGAGCCGTTCTGCGAAACACCTTCGCGACGACGCCCTGGCGATCTGGCAAGCAGGTGTCGATGCGGTGCGCAGCGACCGTCTAGTATTGGATACCGTGCATGTCGACGCCGGTCAACTCGTGGTGGGCGATCAGATCCTGTCTCTAGACGGCATTCGCCGTATTGTCGTCGTCGGATGCGGAAAGGCGGGTGCCGGAATGGCATCCGGTCTGGAGGCGGCCCTGGGCGATCGTATCCTGGACCAGAAACAGGTCGAAGGCTGGGTGAATGTGCCCGACGATTGCGTCCGGTCGCTCGAACGCATTCACCTACACGGGGCCAGGCCTGCAGGCGTGAACGAGCCAACGCAGGAGGGTGTGGACGGTGCGGAGCGAATCCTGCAAATGGTCCATTCGATCGCTCCTGAAGACCTGTGTTTGTGCCTGATCTCAGGAGGCGGTTCAGCGCTGCTGCCTGCGCCGGCCGAGGGCATCACACTGGCCGACAAACTGGCGGTCACATGCCACCTGAGCGCAGCCGGTGCCAACATTCAGGAGTTGAACACCGTTCGCAAGCAACTGAGCCGTATCAAAGGCGGCGCATTGGCCCGGGCGTGCCGCGCGAGTCGACTGATCACGCTGATCATCTCCGACGTGCTCGGAGATCCGCTGGATGTCATCGCCTCGGGGCCGACGGTCGAGGATACTTCAACGCCATTGGACGCGCTCGATGTGCTCAGCCGGTTCGATGCCCTCAATGCCGGCATATCCGCCACGGTGTTTCACTATTTGGAGAAGGCCGCCAGCGAAATCCGCCACCGAACTGAACAGATATGTCGCGTCACGAATCTAATAGTCGGTAACAATGAAACCGCGGTTCGGGCAGCAGGTAAGGAGGCGGAACGGCGCGGATACCAGACGGAACTCGACGCGGTCCAGCATTTGGAGGGAGAAGCCGAGCAAATCGGCGGCGAGTTGGCGCACAGAGCCCTCGGGATGCGCGAGGCGTCCGGTCGCCGCTGTCTGATCAGTGGAGGTGAGCCCACTGTGAAATTGATCGACGCCAACCAGCGCGGCCTGGGCGGACGCAATCAACAGTTGGTGCTTGCCGCGTTTCAGCGACTGATCGACCAGAAAGCCGAGGCCCACGGATTCGCTCTGTTGTCAGGAGGCACAGACGGCGAAGACGGCCCCACTGACGCCGCCGGAGCGATTCTTGACGCGGATTCGGCAACGGCGGCGCACACAAAGGGACTCGCGGCGGCCGACTACCTCGCCCGCAACGACGCGTACAACTTCTTCGATCCGCTAGAAGCGCTGATCCGCACCGGTCCGACTCACACAAACGTATGCGATCTACGAGTGCTCGTGACCCATGGCAGCGATGAGTAGCTGGACAGCGCCACTTTGGTGGGCAGAGCGTGGAAATTGAAGCCTGAAGCGCAAGCGAAGATCCAACGGCACAACTCGTTTCTTCGCTTGCGCTTCAGGCTTCAATCGATCATCGAAATGGCGCAGTCCTACTGGACACCGGCCCGGGACGCGGACTACGGCCGGAACACGTATCGGCAGTCGGGATCCAACAACGGGGGCCGCTCGCGAAGCATGTCCACTCGCGGGTTGGCATCCGTTTCGGCCTTCACCTTGGCGAAGATGTCAGCGAGCTTCCGATAGTCGGGATCGTCGGCATTGGCAAACACCACAGGCTCGCAACTCTGCTCGCCGCCAGCGCCTTTGGCCAGCGGAGCTACCAGTGGTCGACTCTTGTCGAAATCAGGAAGGCAGACTCGAAATAGCCGCCTCTCCATCTCCGCACCGTGACAAGATTGGCAGCGACGCTCGTAGATTTCGTTCAGAGCTACCTTGTGCGGTGCAAACAACTCGCGTCCGCCAATCGTTCCGGAACGCGAAAACGTATACGTCCCGTAGTACGGGCAGTTGCAGTCGATCCAAGTGACCAGCCGGCGGAAATCCTCGGGCGGCATGTCCACGCGGCCCTCTTCACGGTGCTTGGTCAGCAGGGTCTGGATGACTCTGCTGGCGTGCGAGCCGTAGTACTTGGGAGGTCGCGTAGGCAGACTGGTCACGTCGTAGTCGCTCACGTACTTCACAAGCCCTTTGCCCGTCAGCGTGTCGTATGCCACATTGAACAAGGTAGTGAAGTCGGCCGATAGATCGACACCGCCCTTAGGCTCTGCGCCGGTGTGGCACTTCGCGCAATGCTTGTCCAGTACGGGTTGCACGTCGTGATAGAAGTCAGGCGCATGCACACCGGCGTTCGGCGGCGGCGTGATCTCCGATGGCGGGCGGTGCATGGCGATCGTGTCCATACTCCTGGGGCTCGTGTGCTTCGGTTCGTGGCACCCGATACACGCAAACTGTTGTCCTGGCGACACGCTCGTGAAACTCCGCATGCGCTGGACTTCCATGAAGTTCTCGTCCAACGCGGCAAAGTAGATCGGCCGATCGGCCGGCGCGCGGAAATGAGCCGAACCGTCCGATTCGACAGGAACAGTGCCCCACAGCCGTTTCGCGGCCAAATGGCCTCGGTTGGAAATCACCGGGTACTGGATGGCAAAGCCGGGGCAGTCGGCCGAGACCGGTTTGGGAATCTCCTCGATGATGCGCAGGTACTTCACTTCGCCCGGCGCCACGCCCGGCAGCCCTTCGTGCACGTTGGCAACAAAGAAAGTGCCGGTATCGACTTCGTCGTCGCGCTCGCGTGGCGGAATGATGGGCGGCCGCTTCCGCGTGCGTACCGGGATCGGTTCGAAACACGCAAGTTCCGGATCGCGGTAGATCAGATCTCGGTTATTCCATCGATCCAACAGGTAGATCCCGTAACCGGTTGGGCCCCGGTCGTCTGGCCCGTAACAATAGGAAACGATGAAGTAGTCTTCGGACAGCGGATACGCGTACGTGTAATAGCCCACGTCTTTTCGCAGCCAACTGAAGTGGGTCGCCGGCGGCAACTCGGGCGTGATGCTGTCGTAGATCGCGGGGCTGGCCGAACTGTGAATCGGGTCGATCAGTGCGACCGGACCGGCAGCCAGAGGCATGTGCGGCGCGAGGATGCAGACGTATTGGCGACTGTCAGGCACCCGGAACGGCTCCCAATAGGTCAGCGGTCCAAAGTGGTTGCCCGCCACATGCGTCGTGCGCGTGCCGTCCGGGTTGGATATCCAGAGGCTCTGCTGATTACCCAAATGCTTATCCACATACTCCCATCGTGTGAATGTGATCTGGCCGTTGGGCATCAAGCTGGGCCTGAAGTCGTGGACCGTGTTTCGCGAGATGCAACAGATGTTCGATCCGTCGGCATCCATCGTATGCAGCACGGATACCGTGAAAGCGTTGTGGCACAACGTCACTCGACGGCAGCGAGTGGACACGAATAAGATCTTTCCATCCGGCAAATGGCACGGATCCACGTCGTCATATTCGCTGTCGGTGATTTGGCGCAAGCCGTTGCCGTCGATGCCGATCTCGTAGATCCGGCACGGAGTCGGCCGATCCGGCTTGTAAGAAAACAGCACGTTCTGTGCGTCGAAGGATAAATCGGGATCGCGGTAGATCGCGTCGGTCTTCAACTCGCCGGTCAAATTCGCCACCGAGCCGTCCGGTCGGACTGGCGACAGCGTAAAGATGCCGCTGCCGGCTTTGTAGCGCCCGCTGCCGTCGTAGTACGTGGTGTAGATGTGCGATGTGTTATACGTCAGGCGTTTGGCAAGAAGGAGCCGGTCGAAATCCAGCAACGGGTTGCTGAGTGCCACGCGGTTCTTCAGTTGATAGGCAGACAAGTACAAATCGTAGAAGGCTTGCCACTTCGATTGGTCATCCGGCTGCGCGAGCAATCGTTCCATATCGCCAAGTATCTTCTGCGTCTGCTCACGCTCGCTCTGCAAAAGGTCACCGTCCCGGTCAGCCGCCGCGCGAAAGGCATCGACCAGCCGAAGCGTGTGCTGGAGCATCCTGCGGAGATGGTCCGGCGAGAGATTGAGCGTTTCCTTCTCGGTCCGGCCTTCGCCAACCTTGACCGACAATCGCGCAAGCCAAGGCGTCATTTCTACTGCAATGTCGTCGCGGCTCTGGAGCAGTTCATTGCGCGAGGCCGGCTCCGATTGATATGCCTCGGCACGAGCAACGATGTCGGCTTCGACCGGATACTTGCCCTCGCCCATGAGTGTGAACTCGAGGATCCGATGAGCTTTGGGCGTGGGTGGCGGGATTCGCTTGAACGGCTGGTGGTAGTCGTAAACGGCCGGCGGTTCGACCGGATAGTCGCACACGTACGTCTGACCGTCCTTCGCCGTTTCGCTGTCCATAGCGATGTTCTCTTGCGTCGCTTGACGGCAAAGAGCCCAGTCGTCTGGAAACGGAACGGACGACTCCATGCGGAACGCGCAAATATGCGGCATGCAAGGACCTGGGCAAATCAACTTGATCGTGTGTTTTCCCTCGGTGACGCGTATCGTGCACTGTTCTTCCCACTTCGCAGCATCGGTTTGCCAGCTACCAGTCACCCCGGCGAAGCCACGATGCACCTTCGCATCGTCCAAGTAGATATCCACGGGCCGCGAGCTGCGGGCCGTGTACAGAGCGACAAACTTGTATTCGGCCGTGACAGGAAACTCGATGTCATACTCCGCCCGGTTCGGCACGGGCCCCGCGTTCCAAATGCACGGGTAAGTCTTGGCGTATCCCTCACCGGGCCGATTTGCGTGTACGTTGCCACGATCGTACCAGTCGGCCCGGACTGTGAAGCTGTTGGCCGGCGGCTCGGCCGCCAACGCGGCGTTTTGCGTTGAGGCCATGACCAGCAGATACACCACACAGCAATCGGCGGGGAAGATCCTCAAGACGTGCTCCTTTCACGCATGACGAACAGTGTCTGGACTCTGATTATCCAATGAGTATCACGAAAAGCGCCCGTTATGCAAACTTCCCGTACGCCTTTTCTCGGCGATTCGGCGTCCGGCCGCATGAAGGTCCCGTCCGGCAGACGGGACCTACTTCTCGTGCTCCACGCCGAAGTGGTGGAATACGTTTCGAATCAACGCCTGGAATTTAGGGTCTACGGACAATCCCCAGCCCGAGCCGAGGGAGCCGGTGTGGAAGACGCGTCCGCCTTGGGGACGCTCCCAATAGATCATGTGCGCTACGACTGCATTCTCCAATTTCACGGAACGGGTGAAGTAGTCGAATCCGCTGTAACGCGGCAGCACGCCGTTGGCCAGAGTGGTGATACCCGATGGTTCCTCGGGCAACGTGGCGCCGGCGGGCACTGTCGTGGTCAACTCGCGAAACATCGCCATGCGCACGTCGCATTCGTGTCCTACGGATCGAGGCAATCCGCCGCCGGGGTCGCCACCGAACGTTTCGCCTTTCTTCAGGCCCACTTCCTCCGGCTGATGGAATAGGAAATGCTCTGGTTGTTCGACTTCGTACAGACCGAAATCGTTGGGCCCGATCCCGGCCCAACCAAGCATGCTCAGCCCGATGACCTTCCAGGCCGGCAAGTCACACTCGCGCATCAGGCTGCCGCGACGCTTGTCTTGAGTGTGCCAGAGTTCGCCCACCGTACAGCCCGCGCGACCGCCCAGCCCGGCGCCCAACTTGCGGCACTCCATGATCGTCTCGTCCTCGTTGAAGCTCACTCGCCATACCATCACGTTGCCCGACAGAACGAGCACATTCCCCCCGCCACACAAGTATCGGTCCAGACCCTCGTAGGCTTCCCGCGACCAGTACTCGCCGTGTCCGTTGATGACCACGACCTTGTAGTCGGAAAGGATGTCGGGATTTCGATGTACATCTATGTCCCCCAGCATGTCGTAGTCGTAGCCGTTCTTTTCGAGCCAGACCAAGGCAAAACGTTCGGCTCGCGTCAAATGGCTGTATCCGGAACCGCCGCTTGCATACAGCACATACGGACCAGCGTTGGGCCAGGGTTTGTTGACACCGACTTTGTAGGCCGGCAAACCGCCATGATGGTTGCGGTACATGCAATATGCCGGCGGGTTGCCGGGGCTGTTGCCGATACCGCCCGTGCCCCAGTGATAGAGCAATCCCGGCGGCGTCACGGGGAATGCAGTAGCCATGTAAGCAAGCCAGGAGTTTGTCGATGCGATGACCAGGATTGGGGCTTTCGGTTGATCCATGGCTTTCTTTACGACGAAGGTCGCATGGTACAGACGCGGCACGCCGTCAATCTCGAAGCGGAGCCGCCCGACGTAAAGGCCCGGCTTGGCGGTCCTGGGAAGGCGGTATTCGTGGGTCACGTTCCAGCGGCAATCGTAGAGATCATCCGACGCGAACCGCAAACCGTGGCCTCGCACCGCATCTTTCGCAGGATAATAGTCGCCGTAACGCGGAACCTTGCTGCCGTCGAAACTCGGGCCGCCGATCATCCACGTGGCCTCATTCACAATGCGACCGTGACGTCCATTACCGGAGACGTCTTCGATCCTATCGCCGCATTCTTCGCACAAGGGCCAGCATGCCAGCACCTCATCCCCGCGGGCTGGCTCCAGCCCGTTGCCTTCATATCGCTTGACGATCTGGTCCGGGGTCAACGAACAGCTATAGATGACCGGCATGGCAACATCGCCATCCAGGATGTTCACGGCTGGCCCATCGTGTCCGCAACTCCCCAACCGAAGTGGCGCGTTAGGCAGGCAAGCCGGTCCTTCAAAAGGCCATTGGCCGGCCTGTTTCCCATCGAGCCACAGGGATTTCATCTTCCCATCCCACGTGGCCACAACGTGATGCCAGCGACGGACCTCGAGTTGCGGTCCAACGCCAGCCAACTCCTTGCGGTAGGCCGCCCCGTCGCCCAAATAGAACTGCAGTTTCCCGTCCGGGTCGATGAACAGGCCGAAGCCACACGCGGATGGATAGTCGTACTGCGAAATCAAGGTTTGGTACGTATTCAGCCGCCACGGCCGAACCCAGCATTCCAAGGTCAATGCCTCTAGCGGCTCATCTGCAGGCAGTGCCTTCTCGACGAAAACAAACGAGCCCGGGTGGATCGGCTGCGAGACGGGCGGCGATTGGGGAAACGCGAACAGCACTTCATCGCCCGCGGGGTCGTCCACTTCGTGGCCGAGGCGGCAAACCGACAGCTCGTACGGCACTGTGCTGCTGACGCGAAAGCGGATCGTTTCGCCCGCGCACAGGATCTTATCCGCATAAGCATGCAGGCCCACCAATTCCAGCGGACGCGGGAGCGAAGCGGGGTCAGTTTCTGCCGCAGAAACGAGGCCGGGAAGTACTGCAACGATCGCGACGCACAACACATTTCTCATGACCGAGTTCCTCCCTCTGAACAAACTGTACGCGGAACGCGGCACGGAGTCCCCCATACCATGAATGAGAAGGATTCTACTTCCTACTCTCGGCCAAAACCACCTCGCCCATATGCTTCCAAGGAGCTACCACCAATGAAGCGGAGGGTCGGCAGGTGATCAACGCGCGATTCGGCGGGTTTACCATGGCAACGAGCTTTGATAGACTTGTTCCCTACACGAAATCCAGAGAAGCCAACAGACAACGCAGTTACGCCCCTATAGCTCAATCGGCAGAGCATCTGACTCTTAATCAGAGGGTTC
>CAZURK010000221.1:18259-26354 GCA_964623055.1 uncultured Pirellulaceae bacterium | reverse complement strand
TCCAAACGGCGGGAAGAAGGCGTGCATCGACCCGCCGAGCCCTTTGTTGAAGCCGACTTCGCGAGCGAAGATCTCCGCGAGCGCTCCGTAAACAAGGTAGTCTATGGCCAGATCCTTCACGTCGCCCGTTGCGTCCTTTTCAACGACGCGAAGGCAATCGCCGCCGAAATACTCGCGCATGATTTTCATCAGCGCGTCCTCGTCCAGCTTGTGAATCGCCGACAGCCCCTTGGCAAGAATCTCGCCGTGTGAACGGTGCGATCCGTATATGTGGTCGTCGGTCCCCAACAGGAACGCCTGGCCGACAGCCGCGGCCTCCTGACCGATCGACAGGTGCGCAGGCCCACGATGATTGTATTCGATGTTCTTGTGATGGCCCTGCTTCTTGACCGAATCGAGCATGCTCTCGAACGTGCGAACGATCATCATATCGCGCTGGATGCGGACCAGATCATCTTTCGTGACGTTGCCTGCGGCAAGTTCGTCGGTCACGGTTTTGTCGTACTGGTTGATCGGGATCGGCGTGAACTCGGAAAAACCTTTCGCTCGCGCATCGGTCGGGTTGACCATCAGTTCTTTGGGCATGTCGTTAGTCTCCTCGTCGTGGCAAGTGGCAGGCAGCCGGTGACTGACGCGACAGTAGCCAGTTGCCACTCGTCACTTGTCACTCGCCAGTGGTGTTATCAGTTCGATGTTTTGCTCTTCAAAGAAACGCTTCCACGGTTCATCCGGTTCGCCGTCGGTCACGACCTTGCTGATCCGCGACCATTCGACGATCTGAAACAGCGACGCGCCGCCGAACTTGCTGCGGTCGACCAGCAGCACGGCCTCTCTCGCGTTTTCAATGACGACGCGATGCAGGTGAGCGCTCGCGACATCGCTGGCCGACGGGCCGAAATCCATGCTCAAACCATCCGCGCCGATGAATGCGACATAGCCTCGCAACCGATCCAGCACGCTCATCGCCATCGGGCCGACGGTGTCCATTCGGTCGGGACGGTATTCGCCGCCGATCAAGAAGATCTGGAGTCCCGGCGCGTTCAACTCCAAGGCGAGTCGCGCACTGTTGGCCAGCACCGCGACGCCGTGCATCTTCTTCAAGTAGGGAACCATCTCGGAGCAAGTGGTGCCGGAGTCGAGGAACACCTGATCGCCGTCCAGCACCAGCGCCGCTGCCAGCCCCCCGATGACTCTCTTCTCGTCCGCGGCCCGAAGCTGTTTGGCCTTGAACGAAAAATCCTTCTGACGCGGCAATGTCGCTCCGCCATGAACCAGCAACAGGTCTTCTTCGTCTGCCAACACTTTCAGGTCGCGGCGCACCGTCGCCCCCGACACGGCCATCGAGCTAGCCAGTTCCTTGACCGTAACATGCTTTCTGTCAAGCAGTTGCGTCATTATCTTCTTGCGGCGTTCTTCCGCGGCTTGACTCATCACAGACCCCGTGTTACCCTCAACTGCCGATTTGGGTGCCCAATAGTCGACTCAAAATCGCCAGAAAAATCAATAGGTTGGTCAAAAAACTGCTTGAATTACCTGCATATTATGGAGAAAAGTCTGCAATTTCTTCATGATGCAGGCGGATCACTTGGGGACCCGAACATGGGGAATCGAGTGATTGGAGGACATGATGATGCAATCGATCACTCTTCCCCAATTTGCTGACGGCGTCATCACCGCCACCGTTGTTCGCTGGCTCAGGGAGCCCGGCGATGCGTTTGCCGCGGGCGATGCGCTGGTGGAATTGGAGATCGAGGACGCGCTGGTGGAGTTGGAGGCGTCACAACCAGGTACGCTTGTTCAGGTAGTTGCCAATCCATTAGATACGGTAAGCGTCGGAGCCGAACTGGCCCGAGCCGAGGTGACCGGCGAGCCGGTGCCGCAGTCCGAACCGGAGACGACCGTGACCCAACAATCTTCCGATACTCCCGAGGAAGCGACTTCCGAAAGCCCCACAACCTCCGGAGCCTCCGACAGCATCACGCCGCTTCTAATGCCACAGGCCGGCAATACGATGGAAGAAGGCATCGTGCTTTCGTGGAGAGTGACTGAAGGTGACGACATCAAGGTCGGTCAGGTCATCTGTGAGATCGAGACCGACAAGGCGACCATCGAACACGAATCACCGGAAGCTGGTCGCTTGGCGCGCATCGTAGCTCATGAAGGCGATATCGTTCCCATCAAGGAGCCAATCGCATTCCTTGCCGACAATGATGCCGACGTCGATGCGTATGTGGTGGCAATGGGGACGGCAACAGCGGCTGAGACACCCGCTCCGGCGGTTGCCGCGGGCGGTTCACCTGCCGGTTCGGGAGCCATTGTTGCGGGAGCGAGAGTGAGCGCCGACCCCGCGCCCCTGACGGCCGAGGGTCGTATCAAGGCCTCACCGGCGGCGCGGAAGATTGCAGCCGAACGTGGCATCGACCTTGCGTTACTCGGCGCAGGTAGTGGCCCCGGCGGGCGCATTCTTTCAACCGACGTTCAGAACGCACGGGCTCTGGCCCCCGTCTCGACGGACGGCCAACCGATTCGCCGGCCTGTGTCGAAAATGCGCCGTGCGATTGGGTTGAACCTGCAGAAATCGAAACAGACCATCCCGCACTTCTACGTGCGAATGACCATTGATGCCGATCCACTGTTTGCCTACTATCGGGAGCAGAAACCGCGTACCAACTGCACGCTCAATGACTGTGTCGTGCTGGCCGTCGGTCGAGCGATGGCGGAGTTTCCCGCCGTGCGCAGCCAATTCGGCGATGAGATCATCGAATACCCGCACGCCAATATCGGCATTGCAGTCGGTGTGGACGAAGGCCTAATCGTACCCGTGGTGCTGAACGTCGATCAGCTTACGCTGGCCCAACTGGCCGTCGAAGCCAGGCGAGTCGTCGAAAACGGCCGCAACGGTAAGCTGGAAAACATCGGCCGGGGCAACTTCACCATCAGCAATCTCGGGATGTTCGGCGTCGAGGAATTCAGCGCCATCATCAACCCGCCGGAATCATGCCTCCTTGCGGTAAGCGCCGTGCGCGAGACGGTAATCGTCGAAGACGGCACGATGCGACCGGGACGCGTAATGACCATGACGCTCAGCGCAGATCACCGCATCGTCGATGGCGTAATTGGCGCGAAGTTCCTTGGACGATTGAAGGAGATCTTGGAAAATCCGGAAGAGGAGTTGGGCTGACCGCCAGACGAAACCTCACTTGCCACTCGATACTTGCCACTGGACACTCGCCACTCATGACTACTGACCACTTCGATGTTTTTGTCATTGGTACCGGCCCCGGCGGCTACATCGCCGCACTGAAAGCTGCTCAGATGGGCGCGCGGACGGCAGTCGTCGAACAGCACAACCTGGGCGGCACGTGTTTGAACTACGGCTGCATTCCCTCCAAAGCGCTTCTGTCGTCTGCGGAAATGCTCCATTCCGTGCAGGATGCCGACAAGTGGGGCGTCACCGTCAACGGTGATATCGGTTTCGACTGGCAGAAAATCATCAAGCACAAGAGCCAGGTTCTGCGTCAGCTTCGTGGCGGGATCGCCAACTTGTTCAAAGGTCGCAGGGTCACCCACTTGCAGGGTCTCGGCAGTTTCGACTCATCCGGACGCGTGTTGGTGACGCCCAACGATGGTTCGCCGCAAACCGTAACCGCGGACAAGGTGATCATCGCGACGGGGTCGGTCCCCATGCGCATACCGGGTTGGCCGGATGATCCCGCGGCGGTGTGCACATCGGACGAAGCGGTTCACTGGGCGACATTGCCCAAGAAGCTACTGATCGTCGGCGGCGGTGTGATCGGCTGCGAGTTCGCGTGCATGATGCAAGCGTTTGGTGTCGAGGTGACCGTGGTCGAAATGCTGCCGAACCTGTTGCCGACACTCGATTACGATCTTGGTAAGGCGTTGCACAAGATCTTCAAGACGCGCGGGATCACATGCCACGTCGATACGAAGGTTGAGGACATTGAAGTCGCCTCCGGAGGCAGTGTCATCAAGACGCGGTTGTCCAACGGCGAGTCGCCTGAATTTGACCGGGTGCTGGTCGCCACGGGGCGGCGTCCAAATACGGCCAACCTGGGGCTGAACAACGCCGGTATTCAAACGGACAAGCATGGGTTCGTTCCGGTGAACGATCAACTGGAAACGAATGTGCGAGGCCACTACTGCATTGGCGACGCGAATGGCCGCTGCATGTTGGCTCACGCGGCGTCGGCACACGGCATGACTGCCATTGAAAATGCGCTGGGAGGCTCGAAGGCGTTTGACGCGCCGATACCCTCCGCCGTATACACCTTTCCGGAAGTGGCTGCGGTAGGCTTGAGCGAACAGGAAGCACGGGATCAAGGCCTGCCGATCGCGATTGGCCGTTATCCCATCGGCCATCTCGGCAAGGCCATGGCCGTGCGGCATCCAGATGGATTCGCGAAAATGATTCGTAACCGTGAGTCAGGTGAGTTGCTGGGTGCTCACATGATCGGCCATAATGCGACGGAGTGCATTGCGGCAACGACGGCCTTGTTGCACCAGAAAGTGTCGATGCACGACGTTGCCGAAACGGTCTGGGCGCATCCCACGATTGGCGAAGCGCTCAAGGAATCGGCCGAGGACGCGCTGAACATGGGCCTCCACCTCCCGCCGCGCAAGATCATTCGGGCGGCTGTGTGAGAACTCACGGTTCAGAGTTCAATCGGCTGTCGTTCCTCTGCTGCTTCCGGGTGCGGGTCCCGATCCTTGAACTCCTCCTTCGAAGGAACCACAAATGGGCCAACAAGTCGCCGAAGCGCTGGACGTCTTGCGCCAACTGGGAACGCCGGATGAGATACGTGCGCTGGCCGGGCAGGGCTACGGCCCGCAATCGCCGCCTCGCGTGAACGCTCACGTTCATCTGCCGCCGAACTTTTCCGTTTTTGAAAGCGTGCAGGACGCGGTGGATCTTGCGGCGGAACAAGGCATCGGTGCGCTTGGCGTCAGCAACTACTACGATTACGAGGTGTATGGCAACTTCGTCGACCGTGCCCGCGAAAAAGGCATCTTCCCTCTGTTCGGGCTTGAGATCATCTGCATGGATGACGCTCTGCTCAATGCCGGGATCAAGATTAATGATCCGGGCAATCCCGGCAAAATCTACATTGGCGGCAAGGGCATTACGCGTTTTGACGAAATGACGCCCGAAGCGGCCAGGCTGCTCGAAGTCATTCGACGCAACGATTCGGTTCGCATGGCGCAAATGGTCGAGCGGATGGAGCAGATCTTCACCGAGCGCGGCCTGGAAACGGGTATCGATGAAGATGCCGTGGTAAACATGATCGTCCGTCGCCACGGTAGCGATCGCGACACGGTGTACTTGCAGGAACGGCACGCCTCGCAGGCATTTCAGGAAGCGTTGTTCGAAAAGGTCCCGCCGGAACAGAGGATCGAGCGACTGAACAGGGTCTTGGGCGCCGAAACGAAAGCAAAAGATGCCGAAGACTTTGTGGCGATGCAAAACGACATCCGTTCGCAGCTTATGAAAGCGGGCAAACCGGCGTTCGTCGACGAAACGTTTGTCAGCTTCGAGGACGCGCATCAATTGATACTGGAACTCGGCGGCGTTCCATGCTACCCAACGCTTGCTGACGGCGCATCGCCGATTTGTCAGTTTGAAGAGTCGCCAAATGAACTGATCGCCGAAATCCAAAAACGTAATATTCACGCCGTGGAGTGGATTCCGATTCGAAACACGACCCGCGTGCTGCGCGAGTACGTCGTGAAGATGCGCGAGGCCGGTTTGGCGGTCGCGGCCGGGACCGAGCACAACACCCTGGACCTGATTCAGCTCGACCCGTTCTGCAAGGATGGTGACGTGCCTGACGACATTCGGGCGATCTTCTGGGAAGGCGCGTGCATGGTAGCGGGGCACCAGTTTCTCACGTTGCACGGCGAATGTGGATTCGTGGATGGCGAAGGGAATCCGAATCCCAATTTCGCCTCGGCGGATGAACGCATCAAAGCGTTTGCCAAAATCGGTGCGGCCGTGATCGAGCGGTACTTCGAAGCGTGTTCGGTGGACTAGAACACCCTCTTCTTCTGAAGCAGAGCCCTGCTACAATTTCAGATCTGTGCTCTGACTTGAGGAGACGACCTTGACCGCGACGACCACTTCCGACTGGCCAACCTTCACTTCGAACGACGATCCGCTCGATGTGATTGTCAGGCTATCGAACTTCTACGGTGCCGACCCATCGATTGTGCTGGCCGGAGGCGGCAACAGTTCGTGCAAGATCGATGACATCCTGTATGTGAAAGGCAGCGGAACTGCGTTGGCGACCATGACGCGCGACGGTTTCGTGAAGATGGATCGTGGAAGGCTTGACGAGTTGGCTAGTGCGACGCTTGACGAGGATCCCGACACGCGTGAGGCGCAGTATAGCGCAGCGATCGCAGACGCGATATGCGAACCCGAAAAGGGCCAACGCCCGTCGGTCGAGGCGTTGCTGCATCATCTCGTGCCGGGCCGGTACATTGTGCACAGTCACGCGACGATCGCGAATACACTGACGTGTTACACCGGCGGCAAAGCGCTTGCCGAGGAGATCTTCGGGGACGACATCGTGTGGGTGCCGTATGTCGACCCAGGTTTCATCCTCGCACAGACGTTGAAGCAAGCGCTCGAAGAGTACCAAACTCGCACAGGTCGCCAGCAGGCAAAGGCGATCCTGATGGCCAACCACGGCCTGATTGTCGCTGGCGACGATCCAGAGGCGATCCGGGCCAACACCGACGAAATCCTCAGCAAGATCGCCGCGCGTCTGGACGAGGATTGGCAGACCAAATCGATTGGCGCGGTCACGCGCGTGGGCGACGCAAATGCATTCGTACGCAAGATCGGTCCCGCGTTACGTGCCCTCTTGGCCGAAGATCCCGCCGGGCCATTGAAGGTCGTCACCTTCGACGATTCGGATGTCGCACTGGGCTTGACTGGGGCTGAAGCCGGAAAAGCGATGGCATGTGCCGGGCCGCTGTCACCGGATCAGATCGTCTACTCCAATAGCTTCCCCCTGTGGTTCGAGCCGAAAGACGGTGAAGACGAGGTCGCACTGATCGCGCGTTTGCGCGCCGCGATCGATCAGCACATCAAGGAAAAGCGCTTTGCGCCAAAAGTTGTGCTGGTGCAGAATGTGGGGCTATTTGGTGTTGGCGAAGATTTCAAGATGGCCAACACGGCGCGCGAAGTGTACCTGGACGCGATCAAGGTCATGGCCGGCGCGACTCGCCTAGGTGGAGGCCCCGAGGGGGTGAGCTACTTGACGGATCGCCAGCGTCTGTTCATCGAGAACTGGGAATCCGAGGTGTACCGCAAGAAAGTCGCTGCGGCGAGCGGTGCCGCGGCCGGTCGACTGAACGGCAAGGTCGCCGTTGTGACCGGGGCGGCTCAGGGTTTCGGGTTGGAGATTGCCCAGAGCCTCGCTGCCGAAGGCGCTCACGTTGCGCTCACGGATATCAACGAGCAGGGGGCGGCCAGCGCGGCTGATGACCTGCGTGCGCGGCACGGTATCGGACGCGCGGTTGGTGTGCCGATCAACGTTACCGACGGCGAGGCGGTCGGAGAGTGCATCGATCAAGTCGTGCGTACCTACGGTGGGTTTGACGTGTTCATTTCCAACGCGGGCGTGTTGAAAGCCGAATCTGTCAAGACGCAATCCGAAGAGGATTTCGAATTCGTTACGGACGTAAACTACAGAGGCTATTTCCGGTGCGTTCAAAAAGCCGCGCCGATTCTCGCTACCCAACACAAGGCAAACTCGGCTTGCATGAGCGACATTATCCAGATCAACTCCAAGTCGGGCCTGGTCGGTTCGAACCGCAACGCGGCGTACGCGGGCAGCAAGTTTGGCGGGATCGGTCTGACCCAGTCGTTCGCGTTGGAACTGATCGCCGATGGTATTAAGGTCAATTCCATCTGCCCCGGCAATTTCTTCGACGGCCCGTTATGGTCCGATCCGCAGAACGGTCTGTTCGTGCAGTACCTGCGAACGGGCAAAGTACCGGACGCGAAGACCATCGACGACGTGCGTCGCGCCTACGAAGCCAAAGTGCCGATGGGCCGCGGTTGCACGAC
>CAZURK010000221.1:0-18159 GCA_964623055.1 uncultured Pirellulaceae bacterium | reverse complement strand
ACGACGTGCGTCGCGCCTACGAAGCCAAAGTGCCGATGGGCCGCGGTTGCACGACAGCGGACGTGATGAAAGCGATCTACTATCTGATCGAGCAACAGTATGAGACAGGTCAGGCCCTGCCAGTGACGGGCGGGCAGGTGATGCTCAGTTGACCCCATCCGTGTGTCTCCATCCGTGTGCGGAACGGTTCAGCCTTGCTTGCGCACACGGATGGAGACACACGGATGATTCTCAGGAATATTTCATCCCGAGAGAGTCGTGAATCATGACATCAGAGACGGTGACATTGCCGGAGACTCAACATGCGGTGCAGCTTGTTGGCCCCGGCGAGTTGACATTGAATACCTCGAAACTGGTGCCGACGCCTGGGCCGCACGAGATCTTGGTGAAGGTCGAGGCCGTGGGGTTGTGCTTCTCCGATTTGAAGCTGCTCAAACAGTTCGACAAGCATGTGCGCAAGACCGAAATCGTCGGCGGAATCGAGCCGGACGTTCTGAAAGGTATCCAGAGCTTTGTTCCCGGAATGCTGCCTACGGTGCCGGGGCACGAAGTCGTCTGCCGGGTGGTTGCTGTTGGCGATCAAGTGAAACACCACAAGGTCGGCGATCGCTACCTTGTGCAGGCCGACTACCGTCAGTTGCCGACGGCGGCCGGGTCCAATGCAGCGTTTGGATACAACTTTGAGGGCGGCTTGCAGGAATACACGTTGTTCGACGAACGCGTGGTCATCGCGCCGGATGGCGACCGTTTTCTGCTTCCGGTGGGCGAGGAGAAAAGCGCCTCGGCAGTGGCGTTGGTTGAACCGTGGGCGTGCGTCGAGGATTCCTATGTCACCCGCGAGCGGAACACGATCAAGGCCGGCGGCAGGTTGCTGGTCGTCGTGGCCGACGGGCGCGAGGCGAAAGGCGTGGCCGAGTCCTTGTCGCCGGAAGGCGAACCGGCCGAGGTGAAAACTGCTTCGCCGAGTGAAGTCGTTGATCTTCCCGATGAACGCTTCGACGATATCGTTTACTTCGGATCCGACAAGGCAACCATCGATGTGCTGAACGACAAGCTCACCGCCGGCGGCATTTTTAACATCGTGCTGGGTGGCGAGCGAATTGGCGAACTGGTGTCGGTGGGCGTCGGTCGTCTTCACTACGGTATGACACGCTGGGTCGGTACTACGGGTGACGACGCGGCCGAGTCGTACAAACACATCCCGGCCGATGGCGAGATCCGCGAAAACGACAAGATCCTCGTCGTTGGTGCAGGCGGACCGATGGGTCAGATGCATGTGATTCGCAATGTTTGCCTTGGCATACCGGGCGTGAGTGTCGTCGGTACGGATTTCGATGACCCGCGAATCGAATCGCTACGGGCCAAGGCGGAACCGATGGCGAAGGCAAATGGTGTGGCCTTGCGGTTGGTCAATCCGCAGAACGAGCCCGTCGACGAGACGTTCACGTATTTCGCGTTGATGGCCCCTGTGGGGGCATTGGTCGCCGACGCGATCCAGAAGTCCGACGACGACGCAATCATCAACATCTTCGCCGGCATACCCGCGCCGACAAAGCACGATCTGGACGTCGATGCCTACATCGAAAAGCGATGCTTCATGTTCGGCACCAGCGGTTCCACGATCGAGGACTTGCGCATCGTGTTGAAGAAGGTCGAAGGCGATCTGCTTGATACCGACGCATCCGTGGACGCGATCAGCGGCATGGCGGGAGCGACCGAGGGCATCGCCGCAGTGGAGAACCGCACCATGGCCGGCAAGATCATCGTCTACCCGATGCTGCACGACGTTGGCCTGATACCGTTGACCGAGTTGGACGAACACCTCCCGACGGTTGCCGAAAAACTGGAAAATGGCAAATGGAATCGCGAAGCCGAACGGGAACTGCTGCGCGTTGCGGGGGGGGGATCCTGAATAAGTGGCTAGGGAGTACGTGGGGCACGTTTCCAACGTGCCGGAATCCATTAGACTCAACTCCCAAGCCTACCAGCTATTGCCAGTTTGGCACGTTGGAAACGTGCCCCACGATTCTTCGAGCAATCTCCGGAAGGAATGGGTAAGTGTCGCGTGGAGGGAAAACGTTCGTCGGTTTCGGGTTCGGGCCCATTCAAAGCGCGCTCTTTCTGTACGAGGCGTATTGTTCGGGCAATTTCGATCGCTATGTGATTGCCGAAGTCGATGCGGCGCTTGTCGATGCGGTGCGCACGGGCGGCGGCCGGTATTCGATGAACATTGCACACCCCGATCGCAGCGAGCAAGTGGTGGTGGACGGTGTACGGCTGTGCAATCCCTCCGATGATTCCGACCGCAAGGAATTGGTCGAAGCGATTGCCGTCGCGGACGAAATGGCGACGGCGCTGCCCAGCGTGCGATTCTATGACGCGGGCGACGTGACGAGCGTAGCGAGACTGTTGGCCGATGGCTTCGACCGACGCGATCTGTCGAATCCCGCGATCATCTACGCGGCGGAGAATCACAACCGTGCGGCGGAAATCCTCGCGGAACTTCTGACTGCCACAGTCCCCGCCGATCGCTTGAGCAACGTGCAAGTGCTGAACACGGTCGTCGGCAAGATGAGCGGCGTGATCACCGATGTCGACACGATCCGACGGCTCAGCCTTGCACCGCTAACGCCGGATACGCCGCGAGCCATACTGGTCGAACGGTTCAATCACATCCTTGTATCCCGCGTGACGCTTGAAGGTTTCCAACGCGGCATAGAAGTGTTTGTCGAAAAGGACGATTTGTTGCCCTTCGAAGAGGCCAAGCTGTACGGTCACAACGCCATTCATGCGTTGATCGGCTATCTAGCTCACCTTCGAGGACTGACGACGATGGCACAGGCCGTTCAGCACGATGACATCATGACCACGGCGCGCGCGGCTTTCATCGACGAATCTGGTGCGGCGCTGGTGAAGAAATACGCACATTTTGGTGACCCGCTCTTCACAACAGGCGGCTATCGTGCCTATGCGGACGACCTGATCGAACGCATGGTTAATCCAAATCTGAATGACCTGGTCGAGCGCATCACGCGCGACGCGTACCGGAAGCTCGGGTACGATGATCGCCTGTTTGGAACGATGCGGCTTGCGTTAGCGCAAGGCATTGAGCCGTTCCAAATCGCCCGAGGCGCCGCAGCAGCGTTGATGGGCACAACAGACAGCGCACCCCGTACGAGAGAAGATGTTGGTGCGAAGCTGCGCGAAGTTTGGGGTGACCAAACGGATGAATTCGCCGACCGCCTAATTGCATTGACGTGGGAAGCAATGCCAACGTTAAGGGACAAGACATGAGAGCTGCGTTGCTGACCGCCCCGCGCGAGGTTTCTATCCAGGACGTTGCCAATCCGGCTCCGGGAGTTGGTGCGGTGCTGGTGCGTCTGACGGCTGTCGGAGTGTGCGGGTCGGATGTTCACTTTTTTCACGAAGGACGCATAGGCAGTGCATCGGCCGCCTATCCGATGGGCCTGGGGCATGAGCCTGCCGGAATTGTCACGGCCGTCGGTGAAGGCGTTTCAGGGCTTGCGGAAGGAGCCCTGGTCGCTGTGGAGCCGGGGATTCCCTGCGGGCGCTGTGAACCGTGCGGCCGGGGGAAACCCAACCTCTGCCCCAATGTGCGATTCCTCGCGCAACCGGATACGGTCGGCGCCTTCCAGGAATACCTGGTGATGCCGCAGGAAAACTGCCTGCCGGCCCCCGCAGGCGTCTCCGCAGAGGCGTGCGCGGTGGCGGAACCACTCGGGGTAGGGCTCGAGGCATTGTCCATTTCCGGGATACGAGCGGGCGAGACGGCGGCCGTCTTCGGCTGCGGGCCGATCGGTCTGTCGGTGATCGCAGCCCTTCGCTCGGCAGGGATCCAAGAGATCATCGCATCTGAGGCTTTGGAGGCTCGGCGCGTTTTCGCTGCGCGGTTGGGCGCCTCGCATACGATCGACTCGGGCCGCGAAAACGTCATTCAGGCTATCCGTGACGTTACAGACGGACGCGGAGTTGACGTTGCGTTTGAAGCGGCGGGAGAGCAAGAGACGCTAGACCACACGATCGAGTCGGCGGCCATCGGGGGAACGGCTGTGATCATCGGGATACCCAGGGAGACGAAGGTGGAGATCGACCTTCATACCGCCAGACGCAAAGAGCTTCCCCTGCGACAGGTACGTCGATCGAACCTCAAAACGGCAGCCGCCCTGGAACTCCTTGCGCGAGAGGATATCCCGATAGAAGAGATGGTGACACATCGCTTCCCGCTGAACGAGACCGCGACGGCGATGGATCTGGTCCGCAGATACGCCGACGGAGTGATCAAGGCGGTCGTTATTCCGAGCGATCAGTAAGCCACAGTGTAGGAAAGCTGTCATGCGGGGCCCGCTCATTCTCGCACACGACATCGGCACTAGCGGCACGAAGAGCTCTCTCGTGTGGCCTGACGGAACGATTGTGGCTTCAGAAAGCCGCGCACACGCGACCCAATTCCCGCGTGCGGGCTGGGCTGAGCAGCAGCCCGCGGACTGGTGGGACGGAGTGTGTCGGAACACCGCAGCTCTCATAGCCAAGCACTCGGAGCTTCGAAGCAACATCGCCGGCATCGGCGTCAGCGGCCACATGCTGGGGTGTCTACCGGTCGACTCAGACGGAAAAGCGTTGCGGCCCAGTATGATTCACTCGGACTGTCGCGCCACCGGCCCATGCGAGACTGTGCGCAATCGGATTGGCGATGACGCCATGTACGAACTGACCGGCAACATCCTCGAATCGCGTTCCAGCTTGTGCAAGGTTCTCTGGATCAAAGAGAACGAGCCAGACGTTTACGAGCGGACAGCCCGCTTTCTCCAGTCCAAGGACTACATCGTCGGCCGTCTGACTGGCAGCTTCGACTCGACGGATTTCTCCGACGCTTCCCATGCACAGTGGCTCGACATTCGAACGAAGTCTTACGCGGCGGAAGTGTTCGTCGAGCTTGAGATCGACTTGGCGAAGTTCCCATGTTTGTTTCGCTCGACCGATGTGGTCGGCAAGTTGACCCGGGAGGCCGCGCGGGCTCTGAATCTGCCGACGGGCATCCCGGTCGTCGCTGGCGGCGGCGACGGCTCCTGTGCTTCAGCCGGGGCCGGCGCCGTGAACATCGGCGACACGTACTGCTGCCTGGGAACGACGGCCTGGATCGCGGCAACGACTGCGGAGCCGTTGTTCGACAGACAGCGACGAGTATTCAACGTTCTTGCTCTCGATGGAGAAAACAATGGAGTCTTCGGGACGGTCCAAGCTGCCGGCCGCTCCGTGGATTGGGCCATGGGTCTATTGGGCGAAACAGATTTCGCGCGATTCGATGATCTGCTTGCGGGTGTCCAACCCGGAAGTGAAGGGCTAATCTTCCTTCCTTACCTGGAAGGCGAACGATCCCCGATCTTCGATCCCAATGCACGCGGAGTGTTCTTCGGGCTCTCCCCGGTTCACCAGCGTGAGCACCTCTTGCGGGCAACTGTCGAAGGCGTCTCGTTCGCGTTGCGGAGCGTGCTAGAAGTTATGCGGGAGTCGTTCGCCGTGCCGGCGTTGCGTCTGATCGGTGGCGGGGGGCAATCCGCTCTGTGGCAGCAGATGCTGGCGAACGTCTGTGGCGTCGCGATACAAACGCTGTCCACACGGTCGGCTGACGCGACTTCGCTGGGCGCGGCCTTTGCCGCCGGCGTCGGGGTTGGGTTGTTCGACGGCCTGCCGCAGGCGATTCAGACCATCGAAGTCACAGAGGAACGCCCTGCCGATGTGTCTCTCGCGGGTCGCTACGATACATATTTCCGCGTGTACCAAAACCTCTATCCACAGCTCAAGCCCGCGTTCACACAGTTGCAGGAGTCGCTTGGGCGAGGGCGCGGTTAGTCGTAGGTTTCCAGCAGCCTGTCTATCCACTCGTCTTCTGCTGGTTTGGCGGTCCCCGTTTTGGGCTGGCCCACAAGATCGTTCGAGGTCGCTTTGGCGCGTGCCTTGGTCGCTAGCTTCTTCTTTGGCGGTGATGTCTTCTTAGCCGTGCTTCGAATTGCCCTGGCGCAATGCGGACAGGTCTTGCATCGGGGATGCACTGGCTTGCTGCAAAGCGGACAGGGACGAGTCGGTCCAGCTTTTTTCTTTTTGGCCACTTGTCTTCTCCGCTTGGCTGCATTGACCACAAAGTAGCTGACTCAATGGTAACACACGCGATGCACAACGAGAGCCCATCAAGAGAGTGTATCGGGTCTTCTTGCTCCGCTGATTGAGCTGGAAACCGGCCTCAAGTCAAGGTACTGAAATGAGTTGAGTACACTGTCTCGGCTAACAATACCTCGATACTCCCCCCAGCTACCGCGTCGATATGCTGAAGCATAACCTACCGCTGGCTAACGTTGCCTCGAAACGCTCCCGCAGCTACAATCCCCGCGTGCCACGCCAAGGAGGAGTGTGATCATGAGCACGGAAGCTGTCAGCCATTCGGCGTCTCTCACCCCGTTCGAACAACTGCATCTGGCCCGCGAGATCGTTCGCACTGAATCGCAAGCACTGCTATCGCTGTCGGATCGTCTGGGCGACGAGTTCTGTCAGGCGGTCGACCTGCTGTTTCACTGTCGAGGCAGCGTGATCGTCATCGGTATGGGCAAAGCGGGCCTGATCGGGCAGAAAATTGTGGCCACTCTGGCTTCTACGGGCACGCGCAGCCACTTTGTCCATCCCGCCGAGGCCATCCACGGCGATCTTGGCCGAGTGTATCACGATGATGTGGTGCTGATGTTGTCGTTCAGCGGCGAGACGGAAGAAGTCACACGATTGCTCCCATCGTTGCGCGAAGTGCCAATCGTCGCTATGACCGGCAAACCCCATAGTACAATGGCGCAAGCCGCCCGCGTGACGTTGGATCTGGGGCCGGTCCGCGAAGCTGGCACGTTGGGGCTGGCGCCCAGCACCAGCACGACTGCCATGCTAGCGATGGGAGATGCTTTGGCTTTGGTGATGAGCCGCATGCGGTCGTTCGGCCCTGAGGACTTTGTGCGATTTCACCCAGGTGGCAGTCTCGGACGTAAGCTGGCGAAGGTGGACGACGTAATGCGCCCCTTGGACCAGTGCCGAATCGCGCCGGAAGACAAGACCGTCCGCGAAGTATTCGTCGATGTCAGTCGGCCGGGACGACGTACGGGCGCCATCATGCTGATTGACGAGCAGGGGATGTTGACCGGGTTGTTCACGGACAGCGACCTGGCGCGACTGTTGGAGGACCGGCGTGACCCGTACATCGACGGCCCGGTCAGCGCCGTCATGACACGTTCACCGAAGAGCATCCAGTCCGGTTCGATGATGACGGACGCCGTCGAGATCCTGGTAGAGAAGAAGATCAGCGAACTGCCGGTGGTCGATGCAAACGGCCGGCCTGCCGGACTGATTGACGTTACGGACGTAGTGGGCTGGCTCCCCGCGGGAACGCCGTCAACCGAGTCCGAGGAATCATCAAAGCCGGAGGATCTCGCCGAACCGCAAACAGTGCCCTTTGCCGGATGAGAGCCTCGGCGTGAGAGCTTGGGCGAGCGGCAGTTGAATCCTCACACGCCGTAGCGGAAGTCGCCAAGACTTTCGGTGATTCACCATGCCGGCCGAAACTCTTGGCGAGTTCCGCTACCAGTATTCTCATTTGCCGATCACCTCATTAGGCTACACGTACCACAGCCTGAAGTAGTCCAGGGCGATCCTTTTCATCTCCTCAAAAACGATTTCCTGACGGTAGGTGGTCGTGCAGTGTGATAGCGGTTGGTTGCCGGTGGTGTCGGCGTTTGGCCCCAGCAGTCCGGCGTCAAGCAACTGGGCGCACCGCTGAGAGCCGGCAACCTTTGCCGCGTTGGCGACCATGTCGGCTAACAGCGATGGTGAACTGTCGCGCTCCAGACACGTCCAGATGTTCACCTTGGCAATCCCGTCGGCGAAGAGATTTCCAATCTGTTCCTGCCCAACCGAAGATGTGCCGTGCAGCACAAGCTTTGGACCCGTTCGCACGCTTATCCGGCGGGCCAGGTCGCCGTGGTACTTCAGATCCGCTGCGCTTGCGCGATGTTCCGTTCCGAGATTGGCGACGATGTAGTCGACGCCCGTCTCACGAAAATAGCGTTCGGCCGCTTCGGGGCTTGTCAGGTCGCTTCTTTGATCGCCGACGGCATCGACGATTTCGTCACACGCGCCTTCGACGACGATTTCGTGACCATGCTTCTCCACAAACTCAGCCGTCTTCTTGATGTTTTCGTCCAACGGCAGGGCGGAGGCGTCGTACATGATCATGGAAAACTGCTTCATGTCCCACCGCAGCAACTCGGCGTCGTTGTCCCACTGGGTGTGATCCAGGTGAACCATGACGTTGAGCCCCGCGAACGGCGAACCCGAAGCAGTGAGAACCTGCAGATCGGCAAGAAACAGCTTGAGGCCGATATCCCATCTTCGCGTGTGAGTATAGTAGACCGACTGGCTGCGATGAGCGTACTGGTTCGTTATGGCAATCGTAACCGGAACGTCGAGCCGGCCGATTCGGCCGCCGTATTCCGCGGCGGCCGAGAGAACGGCCTCGGTCGTCGTAAGGTTCTCCGTGCAAAACGTAGGGACAACCCATCTATCCTCAGCAGCCCGAGCATAGACATCCAAGACGTGTTGACGATCCAGAACCAGGGGCATCAGGCATCCTTTGGCCTCAGGTTCCGATCAAGAACCGAGAGTCACTTTGGGATCCAGTTGGTCCTTCTCAATGTCTTTGAAGTAGTTGACCGTCCCAACCTTCATCTCGACCGTCGCCGAATCGTCGCACACAATGATCCCATGAGGGTGCAGTTGCAGACACGACAGGGTCCACATGTGGTTCACGCCAAATTCGACGGCCTGCTGAAGTGCCCGTGCTTTGTTATGGCCACTCACAATGATCAGCACCCGCCGGGCATCCATCACCGTGCCCACGCCCACGGTCAAAGCCGTCTTGGGGACTTTGTTGACATCGCCGCCGAAGAAGCGGGAATTGGCGATGATCGTATCCTCAGTTAGCGTCTTGACGCGCGTTCGGCTGGAAAGCGACGAACCCGGTTCATTGAAGGCGATATGTCCGTCCGGCCCGATCCCGCCAACAAACAGTTCAATCCCCCCATATCGATTGATTTTTTTCTCATAACGTGCGCATTCTGCTTCCAGGTTCCTCGCATTGCCGTTCAGAATGTTCGCATTCGTCTTTTTGATGTCGATGTGCGAAAAGAAGTTGTCCCACATGAAGGAGTAATAGCTCTCGGGGTGCTCCTTCGGTATTTTCACATACTCGTCCATGTTGAACGTGACCACGTTGCGGAAGCTCACCTGTTTCTTCTGGTTCAACCGGGCTAGTTCTTTGTACATGCCCAATGGCGAACTTCCCGTCGGGAGCCCCAGCACAAACGGCTTCTGAGCAGTCGGCTTGAACCGATTGATCGCATTGGCCACATGCGCTGCCGCCCACGCGCTTACCGTATCGTAGTCAGGTTGAATAATCACTCTCATCGAATCGATCCCTTTCCAACAAAACACCTGGAAGATTGAAGACCTTCGCAATCGCCGTAAGTCTTTGCCGCTAGGTTCTTTCCGTGCGAAGGTTGTGCTAGTGCACTGATTTTTGCGGTCCTTCTCGGCAGCCCCTGAACCTCTGATTGAACCAATATTATCATGATCTTTGCCGGTTTGCCACGAGGCACGCGAGAATCACGATGTCCACTCAGAATCCGCCGCAAAGCCGGCCACCCAAATCCTGGGATCGGCACGTCCGCTCGGCGTGTGGTGTAGGCCCGGCGACCACCGGGGCTTGGCGATGATGGTTCGGGTACTGCGACGCAGGAACGAGTACAAGTACGCAGACTACTGCACTCAGTACCATGCACTCCGGTTCAGGCATTGCCTACTCTGTACTCGGTACTCAGTACTATGACATCAGGTTGTGCCGACTTTTTTCGCGACCTCTTGCCATACCCCGCCGACCTCTTTCCGGATGGTAACGGCACGCAGACCCCGTGGATCTCTACGAGGAACTTCGAGATTTGGTTAAGGCCCTCAATCGTCGAGGCTTGGACTACGCAATCTGCGGCGGTGTGGCTTGGGGATTCCCGATGACAACGACCGAACCGAGCAGTCCGAGCCGCCCAAATAGTGACGACGAGATCTCTTCAGAGGTAATCGACCAGCGACTTCGCAGTCTCGCGGGCTTGTACAGGCTTGGGATGTCGCTCAAGAACGCCAAATACATCGGCCCCGTCGAGAAGATTGACAAGGCCGAGCCGGAGGGTCACTCGCCGAACGTCAACGACAATTCGCGGACATAGTCGAGGGCCTCTTCTAGTTCCGGCGCTTCGACGCCACATTTTCGGCCTTCGCGGTCGCAGCGGGCCAGCAGCAGCAGTTCATCGTAGCTTTCGTTTCGCTGTAGACGGCGTCTGGCGCGCAAGCCGATTGTACCATCCAATGCGTTTTGAGCCGCCATGTGATGCTCGATCAGCCACGCGGTGCGTTCGGTGATGAATCCTTCCAGCCCCTCCAAACCCGCGGCGGTGTGATCGTACCTGTCGATCGCCTTGCCCACGTCGTGCAGCAGCGCTGCCAGCATGAACTCTTCGTCGTAGGGTAACTGGTCGCGAGCCAGATCGAACACCTGAAGACTGTGATACAGTACATCGCCCTCCGGATGGTACGCCGGGCTTTCTTTCACGTCCTCCAACGGCAACAACAGGGCCTCGTAGACTTGGAAGCGATCCACTTGCTGCTCGACCTCGGCCATCTTGTCTTCCAAGTCCATGTCCGGATACTCGCGTGCGAGGAACTGCTCCAGTTCTGCAATACTGGCCCTTTCTATCGCCTTGCCGGTGACCGAACTCTTAGAGACAAAGTGAGCGAGGTTGGAGGCGTAGACAGTCAGTTCGAAGGGAAAGCGATCTTTGACGTGAACGTGCGTGAAGATGCGCTCTTCGCCGTTCTTCCTGACTCGTTTTCGTTCGACGTCGTATACGACGCCTTCATCGTCCAATGCCAGCGTGACCGCGTCGATGCTGTCTGAAAACACGTGCAGGTCGATATCGGAACCGCGGCGAACGTGGCCCGTCAGAACGCTGCCGATCAGTCGCGGGCGGTACCTACGTAGGACTCGCATCAATCGCAGTGCTTCCAGTCGCATCTCGCGTAGGTTTTGCGTTCGCCCGTCTCCTTCGTGCAGCCGGGCGAATACTTGGATTTCATCGCGAATCTCTGCGTTGCTGGGCAAATCCGCGGGCTTGACCCAGCCTTTGCACACACGCCGGGCGGCTTTCATCTTGGCCCGGTAGTACTCGGATTCCTGTCGATTGTACATCAGGCGCGCAGCTTCCCACGCAATCTGCCGCCGAACTCTTGAAGAACTCATTTCGAAGCGCCGTAAGCCCAAGTACCGGCGCGGGGCATCAGAGGAGAGAATGACTAATGTCCAATTCCCAATGACCAATGAAAGAACGGAAGGCTCAAGGCTATCCCGTTGCGTTCGGGTACTTCGTCCAAGCGCCGATCCCAAAGCACGTCGGCTTTGGCATTGGTCATTGGGATTTGGTCATCGGTCATTTCTTCTTCTCGGCGTCCTTGAACTCCTTCCACTTGGCGAGTGCCTTGCCGCGTGTCTCGTCGTTCTGGAATCCGACCGTATTGGTGCTGAAAACATTCGTGGGGTGTTGCTGCAATCGATCGAAACCGAACTTCTTGGGATCCTGCTTCTTCATGATCACCAACGCCGCCAGCGCGACGTCGCGGATTTGCGTTTCGTAAGTTACATTCTTCACTCGTTGCGTCGTGTACTTGGCTGCGTCGTCCAACAATGATTCCAGCAGCTTCGTGTGACCGTCATCGCCCAGCTTGGCAATTGCCACGATGGCGTTTTGGCGGATGTAAGCCGGGTTACCCCGATTCTCCAGGATCTTAACCGCCGGGACCAATCCTTCCTTCAGATCGAATCGCATCGCCAATGACAGCGTCTGTTGAGCGGTGACGCCATCGGCTCGTTTGATCCACGTCCCTAACATCCCTCGCATGAACTTCTTCTGGGCTGCGTCATTCATGGCGTTCTGCAGTTCCGTCCGATAGCAGAAACTGCACAAATACGAGGCGGTTCGGAAATTCAGGTGTACCTCCGTGTCCCCGGCAGCGAAAAGCAAGGCGGCGATGCTTCCTATCGATATTGAACGCGAGATCTGTTGAGCCTGTTGCAGTTCCAAACACCGCGCATCCACCGCCGTACCGACCCCTTGCGGGCCCTCGTGCACGGCCTTCAGCACTCCTGGTTCGGCCTTCTGCATGTCGACGAAAAACGCCCTGGCTTCGCCGTCATCGCCGAACAAAGTGCGGAAATGCTTCCAAGCGGGCAACTCGTCCTCGCCTTCGGTGCGGCCGGCCGCAAAAGCCGCCAGGCGCCGCTGGAAATCAATTTCCTCGACAATGGCCAGAATTCGTTCGCAACGATAGCGGATTTCTCGATCCGCATGTTGCCGGCCCTCGTCCAGAGCTTCCTTGGCAGGCAAGCCCATTTCGATCAATTGCGATGTCGCGCGTTCACGAATCGAAAACTGCTCGTCCCCCAAATCTTGCACTAGCGTGATTGCCCGCGCATACATATCGACGGCGTCCGCCTGATTGGGTTCCCCACCGCAGGATACGCCATGAGCGCCCAACTGGATCCATGACGCGAGACACACGATAACCACGAATACTCTCATTGCTATTGGCCTTTCGCGATGGCTATAGTCGACGCCCATCGCCCGAATGTGAATCCCGTCTATTGTAGGCAAGGCGGAACGGGTAAGTCTAGCGCTGGTTATTTGAGTCGCGACAACGTTTGAGAAACGACGGGCGATCAGCGCGGGACCGCAAACAGGAGCGTGGTTACTTGGTGGCCTGAAGGAGGCCGGGCAGCGGCTCGACAAAGAGATGCACGTCGGCCAATGGAATGTCTTCCTTTGGGTGGACTGAGGCGTTTCTTGACACCATTGGGGTCGCACAGCCCGATTGGATCAGAATCGCGAGCAATATCACTATGCGACCGGACACGGAAATTCCTCGACGGGACGGGGCGTCGGAGAATAGCCAGAGACGACCCGCCGGTCAATGCAGCATCGGCAGCCGATCGGCATCATTCGAGAAGAAACTGTCGAATTCAAGTGTAGCCGGAGTCGCAAGACTTCGGGATTCGCCGCTTCCGCCCGAACTGTTGCCACTTCGGCTGCGACAGTTGCTTCTCGAACGATCCTAATTGCCTGCCTTCCGGGGCCCTATGGTATGCGGAAATTCCATTCCTGCTTCGAGTATCGTGCACGGGCCAACTCGTCGGTGCGCAAGCGAGGCCACTCGCAGAGGGGCTCTTGCACATTCCAGCCTTTCTTCAACATGTTTCGCAACTCGGCTGCCGATGTGGGAAGGTTGGTGAGGAAATCGTCGTGACTGCGTTCCTGCCGATAGTCAGGTTGGCGCGGGGGCATGCGCAAGCACTTGGAGATTAGTCCCAGCGGAAAGTCGTACAGCAAAGTGCCGTGATACAGCATATGAGTACGCTTTGCACGCATGCTATTTCCGGAGAACTTCCTGCCGGAAACCGTCAGGTCGCTCGTTCCGCGAGGTTGGACACCTGAGACAACCGACGCGAGCATATTCGACATTGTCTCGAGCACGAATCTGTGGGCCTCGGAGATCATCTGCAGCGCGGGTCTGCGTTCGTAGCTCAGCACCAGCGCGTACATCAAGCAGCCCGGCCCTGTCAGGACGGTCGCCCCGCCGCTACAACGACGCAAGATCGTTATCCCCAGCTTCCGGCACTGATCGCAATCAACTTCGGCAGAAACGCGCGACGAACGACCGGCTATGACGATCGGCTGCGATGGCTCCCACAACCGCAGCACTTCCATCGGGCCATCGGCCTCGTCCGCTTCGTCCAGCAGCGCCTCGTCCAGGGCCAGATTCTCTTCCGGTGTTTCGAGTGTGAGATCAAGTAGCTTCACGTGACCACCCGTCACCATCTGGCCTCGACTTCCACCCACTCGTGAGCGCCCAAGCCGAGTTGGATTTGTCCCTCTGCCAGTTGACAGTCGGCCTGGGATTCGCCGCAGAAGTTCACTTGGCGCGCTGAAGCAATCGGGCGAAACGAACTGAGCCTGGTCTTGGCTGACCGGCCCCCCGTTTCCAGCAGACGAACACGGAAGCCTTTGACATCGTCGTCATCGACCAGGGGGGCCCAGTACGTGGCGATGACATTTCTGCTGTCCACGTGGAACAGCGAACCGGAATCGGCCGGCGAAGGCGGCGCCGCAGACTGACAAACCACCGTCTCGGGCGTCAGCAGACTCAGGGCTTCCTGGAGGGGATGTTTCAAGTCGACGCCGATTCCCATGCGGAAACACCGACACTGCTCGCCGCGTACGACCAGCAAACTGTCCAGCATCCGGCGGCCGACCAGTCGATGGAAAGGCAAGCCCCCGGTCAGGATCGCCGTGCGGTTGGTCACTTCGTCGATTTCAATGTAATGAGGTGCTTCGAGTCGTTTGGCCGTGGCCTTCTGACGCATTTGATTGACGCCCCGCCACAAATCGGCGCTTTCCGTACCCCAGGCGGAGCGAACGGCAAAGTAGGAATTCCACGGATTCGGCTTGCATTCGACTTGCGGATCAAGCTCGATCTCCAATTCCAAAACACGGCCGCCACGCCAGATTCGATACGTCTGCTGGAAACCGGCCAGCGGCTTGCCTTTCCGGTCCAAGAGTCGACCTCGGGCAACGATTTCGCCCAAGGTCGGCGTTGCCACGGTGGTCTCGATAGAATCGGCCGCCATCACCGAATGTGCGGCAGGATTGTCTGCGTCCCGATCTTGCCGTCTTGAACGGCCCGCGTGAAAGACGATCCGTTGGGACATGCGATTGCCACGTGATTCGTAGTCGTGAAGGGCCCGCAACGCTCCGGTCTTGGGGTCGATCAGCGCCTCCAAGAATTCGTTTCTCAGGATGCACTCGTCAGCCAATGCTTGCTGGCTCTTCTTCGAGCGGCCCTGGCGACCGCCGGGCTTGACCCAGACGAATCCCATTGGAGGCACGTCCACGACGGCGTGCTTCGAGTTGCCGCTCTTCGATGCCGCATAGACCGGTCGCTCGATCGTGGGTAGCGACTCCAGATCCGGCGTGTGAAGGCCGATACGTCTCACAAAGCTGTGCGGATTGGCAACCAGATAGCCGGTTTCGCTCGTTTCCGAACGGCGCGGCACCGTGTCGGCGAAACGCTTGACTGCGTCTTGCAGTGCGGTGTCAAGGTGCTGGTCCGTCGTCTGCTCGTCGCCCTCGCCGGCGGCATCGTCGATGGCCGATAGCAGATCGCATGGAGCGACGGCGTTCGATTCGCCTCCCGTGTCGGCAGATTCCGCCCTCTTTCCGGCTGCCAGAACGGCCAGCGTATCCAGTGACTGTGCGGCTTCGGCAATGGCCCGCCGCTGCCAATACAGGACCGACGAAGAAATCGGATTTGGACGCTCGCTGCTAACGGCCTGAACCAGGTACGGCGAGCGATACCGATCCGCTTCGAACCGATCCTGATGTACGGGAACATCCGTCTCGCGGAAGTACTGCTCTAAGGTCAGGAACTTTCCGAGAACCGAACTGTACTGGGCAGCACGCCGCAGGTCTTCGTACCAAGGGCTCGTTTGGCCCGGCCAGTGCGCGAAACAAACCGTGGCAACGTGGTCCATGTCCAGCGCCTCGCCCAGCTTGACGGCGTAGCCCAAATACGCGTCCGGCTTGCTTGCGTCGAGCGGCGGCCGGCCGATCGCGTCCAACGAGGTCCCATCGCAGCCTTCCCAGCGGATCTTCATCTGCGATCCTTCCGGGAAAACGCCCTCTTCCATCGTCGCATGAAACGCGGCTTCGAAACCGAGTTTCTGAAGCAACTGAGGCAGCGCCGGCGTCAACCCGAAACGTCGTCGACCGTAGACCGTCGGCCGACGGCCCAGCAGCGACTCGTAACGGGCAATTCCTCGACGCACCTGATGCAGAATTGTCTCGCAGGATACGATCGGCAATCGCAGTTCGTTGTCTTCGCCACCGACGATTCCCACGGCCTCGTTGTCAAGGGCGTGACGGACCGCCGCGAGCGTGTCGGGCTCCGCTTCGGCGATCAACGCCAGCAGTTCGCCGGACAGGAGCAGGTTAGATGGAATCGGACCGGCCAACTGATCTCGCAACGACTGGCCAACGGTCGACGGGGCCAACAGGGTCAAATCCAAGACGTAGGCGTCCACCGGATAGTAGTGGTCCCGCTCTTCGGCCAGCACGTCGTAACAAGCCGACAGCTTCTCGCGCGCCTCCTGCTCGTCGCCTTGGACGGTGGCCGCGGCGGCGGCCGCAAGTTGGCTCTGAAAGTGGATCTCGTCCAGATTGCTCGAGTAACGCATCTGACGCGTCAGCAATTCGACCTGCAAGTAGCAGTATCCCAAAGCCAGGAAATCGGCCACCAAGGCCGTATCGATATCCCGCCCCGGACCGTCCAGTTTTTCCAACGCCATGCCGACGATCTCATCTCGATCCAGGCGGTCGCGAACCAGGCAGGCATCCTCGCTTTCGGCACGTTGAGCGAAACCGGTCGGCAATTCCGCTTCACTCACCCCAGGCACGACAATCAGCTTATTCGTCAGGTCTTCTGGGGGAGAGTCAGCGCGATACCATGCTGGCATCGCCTCGGCCGATGCTAGCAGAGCCGGATGCCACAACGCCGACCAATTGGCCAGTAATCCCTGGGCCTCGTCACCCTCGTGATGTGTGGGAAAATCCTCTAAGCTGTGGCATGGCAACAATATGATTAGTTCTTGGTATTTCATCGATCTATAATAGAGAGGTTGAGATTGTCTATCGCATCAAGGTATAACACGATAGCTTGTGTGGAGCAGCCAGTCGAGCGTGCCGATTTTCACTGGTAGGGCAAGATCGCCAAACCCATGGGACGGAAAGCCTTGCGCAGACAGTCAATTATTGACACGCCCCGTTTCGGCTCATTAAACTGGAAGAAGACGAGGGGCTGGGCGGAGCGTCCTTTTCCCCAATTCGGGGGTGACATGTCAATTCTACGGGCGAAGCCCGCGGTGGTCGGCTCTTGGGGTGGCCGGTCTGCCGTTTATCATTTCCCGGGGATCAATCATGGCGGCCACTAACGGTGTCTGGGGTATCGATATTGGTCAGTGCGCGCTGAAAGCGCTGCGTTGCGAATACGATGAGGAAAACCGCATCCTCATGGCCACGGCTTTCGATTTTATCGAGTATCCGAAAATCCTAAGTCAGCCGGATGCGGAACCCAAGGAGTTGATCCGAGAATCGCTTCAGCAGTTCTTGGATCGCAACGAACTGAAGGGCGACAAAGTATGCTTCTCCGTCCCTGGCCAGAATGGTCTGGCCCGCTTCTTTCAGCCGCCGCCGGTGGACATGAGGAAGTTGCCGGACATCGTCCGATTTGAAGCGCGCCAACAGATACCGTTCCCGCTGGACGAGGTCAACTGGGATTTTCAGTTGATGGGCGGCGCAAGCGAGGTGGAAGGCTTCCTGATGGAGGCGGAAGTCGGCTTGTTTGCGATGAAGCGCGATCAGGTGTACGAAGCGCTCGAGCCGTTCCTGGACCAAGAAGTGGAAGTGGACCTCATCCAGTTGGCGCCGTTGTGTGCTTACAACTTTGTCGCACACAACTTGATGACCGAAGAACTGGAAATGGATGTCTACGATCCCGACAATCCGCCAGAGTCGTTTGTGATTCTGAGCGTCGGAACGGACACTACGGATCTGGTCATCACAAACGGATTTCGCGTCTGGCAGCGCAACATTCCGCTGGGCGGCAATCACTTCACCAAGCAACTGACCAAGGAATTGAAACTGACGTTCGCCAAGGCGGAACACCTGAAGCGAAACGTGCGCGAGGCCGAAGACGCCAAGGCCGTGATTCAAGCCATGCGGCCCGTGTTCAACGATCTGTTGACAGAGGTACAACGCTCGATCGGCTTCTTCCAGAACATCGATCGCAGCGCGGATATCACCGGCATGATCATGTTGGGGAACGCTGTCAAGCTACCAGGGCTCCAGCAGTACCTGGCGAAGAATCTTGGCTACGAACTGGTCGACGTCGACCATTCCA
>CAZURK010000220.1:0-26371 GCA_964623055.1 uncultured Pirellulaceae bacterium | reverse complement strand
CCACCGGAGGCGAACCGATTTGGTCGAGGCGATGGGAAGGCATCCTGGGATGCGGCGCAGGGCGAGTTGCGTGGATGCAGACGCATTGCGTTTGCCTGACGCCAAGACTGCATCAGGCCTTGGACGGGAAGGGATATCTGTACGTAGCCAACAAGTTCAGCGTGCAGGTCGTCGATTGCGAAACCGGACGGCTGGTGGGCGAGTTCGGCAGCTACGGCAACATGGATTGTCTCGGCAAAGACCGCGCCAATCCACACCCGGAGCTACCGTTTGGCACGATCGCCACTCTGGCCGTCTGGAAAGACCGGCTGTTCGTCGTGGATGCAATGAACGCCCGCATCGCCAAATGCCGTATCATCTACGACCCGGCAAAGAGGAAGACGAGTCCCGATTCCGACAAACGATAGCCGTGGCAGTTGCTACTGTAGCCGAAGTCGTGAGACTTCGGTGAACTGTCAGCACGCCCGAATTCTCACGAATTCGGCTACAATCAATTCCCGGGCAGCCTCGGTTAAGTAGGGATGACACCTCATCATTCAACTTGGGGGGACGAGATGTTGATCATTACAGGCAGCCACCGCTCGGACAGGCCAGAGACGCAGCGGCTACGAAACATCCATATCGCGGTTGCCATTCTGGGCTCACTGTTGTGCCTTGACCGGGCCCCGGCGGCGGAGAGCACGTCCGATGGAAGACCGGTGTTGCGGGTGCCACTGGCGGATTCCATGCCCGTGTTAGACGGGAAGCTCGGGGAACCGTGCTGGAAGGCTGCGGCAAGAACAGGTCCGCTTGGGGCTACGCGGGGAGAACTAGCGAATTCAACAACGGAGGCGTTCTGCTTGCGCGACGTCGACCATCTCTATGTCGGTGTAAGTTGTGCAGTGGAGGGAAAGGCCGAGTCTGGCAAGTCCTCGAAAGATGCGGAAATCGTCGAACTCTCAATCGACTCGAACGGCGATCGGAATTCGTACTACTCGATCCGGATTGCCAATCAAAGCGGAGAGATTTCCTCTTCTTTCAATGAACACGAACCTCCCTGGTGCGATCGGACGTGGCAACCGCAATTCAAGTCCGCCACGTCTAAGGGCGCGGGTGTGTGGACCGCTGAATTCGCTCTTCCCTTCAATATCTTCAACAAGAACGAAACGCTTGCATCGGAGATCGGGTTCAACATCATCCGCTCCGGCATGCCCGGTGGGGAGACGCATTGCTGGCAAGGCACGTCGACTGATCCCGGCGAGTGGGGAACACTGATTGGCACCCCAGCGCGGGAGAGTCTTCCGAGGCCCGATTATGGAACACGCGGGCTCAACCGTTGGTATCGCCCGCCGAACAAGGCGGGCAGATCGTTTCTGGCCGAAGAAGAACGGCGGACGATATCGCTTGGACCCGGTTCCGCTCACCCCGGCACGACGGGCGAAGTACGGCTGGAGTTGGAGGGCTTCTTGCTGGCGGGCGATCCTCATTCGCGGGGCATCATCTGGGACCTCGCCGTGGATGAGCAGAAGAGTGAGCTTTACGTGCTCGGCGATACCAGGCCGACAAGAGGATTGCCCGAGGTGCGGGTCTTCGACCGGCAGGGCGAGTATTTGCGGACGATCATGCCACTTAACCCAAACTTGCCCCGCTCGAGAGTGCAGGACCTTTGCGCAAAGACGGCGAGGGAAGGGGGGACAGAGTTGGTCGTCCCGAAACTGTTCGAGACCTGGGGTGAGTTCTCGATGTACGGAAACTGGTGGAACCTCCCTCAAAAGATGACGCTGGCACCCAATGGCGACTTGATTTTGTCCAACATTTACCGAGGGACGTTATGGAGAATGAACCCCGATGGAGGGTTGCCCCTGGAGGGATGGACCTCGGCTTACCATCGAGGGCGAAATGAACCGTTCGAAAGCACCGCCTGGACTCAGGATCGCTGGCATGTTTTCGATCTGAAAAACTACCTGCCCTTTCACGCACTTCACTATCCCTACTTCTGTTTTGACCCCGACGGCCTGCTCTATGTCTCGGCGGGACAGAGTTCCCACCCGACAAAACGGTACGCCTACCACTTCGAAGTGAGCGAACGGGACGTCATCTACCACTGGGAAACAGGCGGGAAGGAAGGACGAGGAGCTTATGTTTGGAAGTGTCAATTGCATCCGGGGGTCAAGTACGAAAGACGCGGTTCTTTCGGTGGTTTCGCCGAGCCGAGCGGGCTGGTCCTCGACGGAAACCATCTGATCGTAGCCGATGCCGGGAACAACCGCCTGCAGGTACTCGGAGAAGACGGCCTTGTACTCGCATCCATAACACACTATCAACACCAAGGGAAGAAAGAACCACTGAATGGTCCAACTGCCTTGGCGATCGATCACGAGAAGAACCTCTATGTGCTCGTCGCGCCGCAGCGAAGACCCAAGGACCAACGCGTCGAGCGCACGTTGCCACTGGTACGGAAGGCTGTGGTCGCCGCGGCAGGGAAACCTCCGGAGGCCCCAAGGAAACTGATTAAGCTCAGGAGTTGGAAAGTGCCCGAGCTTATCGCGGCTTCCGGCCCCTTGCATCCGGACGTACTGCAAATCGCCGTGGACGCCGGAGTATCGCCGCCGCTGGTGTGGGTGGCCAACGGCAACGGCCCGGGGAGCCTGGTGCAATTGGCGGGCGACGATCTGACGGTGAAGGCGGAATGGGTGGACAGCGGCGAGACGCTCTCCTGGCCCATGCAACCCGGCAGCCAGCCTGTACTCAATATCGACCGACAAACCGGCCACCTCTACATCGAAGACGACTCGAACCATCGCCTCAAGCAGTACGGGACGGTCTACCGGATCGACCAGGAAGGGAACGTCTTGAAGAAGTGGCCGTCTTTCTTCTTCAACGCCAGAGATTTGAAGATGACCTCGCCTTGGTTCACGTTGAATTACGAACGCCATTTCCGTGATCCGCAGGAGCCGCTCTCGATCGATTCGTTCTTCGGAAAGGACGGCAGAGTCTACCGGTGGAAATTGGGCAAGGCGGGCGTTGAGTTACTCCGCTTCGGCCGCGCGGGGAAACCGATTCCTTTCGAGGCCACCGGGACGCACGCCCTGTTCGTCGATCGCCCTGTGAAGGTGGGCTTCTGGCACGACGTCTATCACGGAATGGACGTCGACCGACACGGCAACATCTACTATGTCGCCAAAGTGGACGTCGATTCGAAGTCGCCGCCTGTGAGCCCTTACGTTGCCCTGCACCGCCAGATCAACGCATACGACGCCGACGGAAACCTGCAAAAGCGGGGCCTGCTAGCTCTGGATTGCGTGCGAGGCATCCAAATGGACGACAAAGGCAATTTGTACGTCGTTCACCGTCCCGCCGAGAGGCCGTGGGACGAATATCTGGCTCTGTCGAAGTTCTTGCCGTCCGGCGGCGAACCGCTCTGGTCTCGGCGCTGGGAGGGTTATTTAGGGGTCTCCGGAGTGATCTCTCCGCCTTGCCATTGTGTGGCACCGAGGTTTCACCAGACGCTGGACGGAAGAGGCTATCTGTACGCCGCTGGCAAGTACAGCATTCAAGTGATTGACTGCCAGACGGGAAAGCTGGTGGGGGAATTCGGAAGCTACGGCAATATGGACTGCAAGGGTAAGGGCAGTGCCTATCCGCACCCGGAGCTTCCTTTCGGGACCATCTCCGCGCTGTCCGTCTGGAAAGACCGGCTGTTTGCCGTGGACGTGCTGAATCGACGCATCGCGAAATGCCGGATTATCTATGCCCAGCCGGCAAAGAAAGAGCCTTGACCCCAACCACACGCGCATCTCGCCGTGGCGTTTCATCAGCGAGCGTTCTGTCTGGTTTCGGACAGCAGTCTTCCCGCTCGGAGTGACCTCTTTCGCGAGAACTCGTGAGTTTCCGGCACAGTCAACTCAAACGAACATCTGCTGATTGAATCGGTTTAGCGTCTTGCGACATGTCGGTCGATGTGCCCGACGCGCCGACGACCAATTCCGAGGGAGGTAGATTGGGGACGGCAGAGGGGACTGTGGCAATCACACGTGGGACATCATGTCAATGAAGGAATTCCTCGTGTCTCTGTGGCGCCGCCATCATGCCGGGCAACACGACGCTCCGACCGGGCGTGCGCTGGATTCCGGTCTTGATGCACGTCCAGGACGGGTTGCCGACGTCATGGCGGCGTTATCTGTCTAACTGCGTCATCGATTGCAGACTCTGATGCTTCTGCCAACTGAACGAGCTTTTCTACAAAGAACGCACGAGCCTGCTCCCCACCGTTGGAATGCAGATCCCAAAGCGTCGTCATGTCGTCCCAGTCGGTGTATTCCTCAGACCAGTACCACACGGGACACCAGTCGGATTCTCTTGACGCGACCGTGTCCTTGGCGACAGATTTACGAATGCCTCGCCCAAGCTCTTTAGCACGTTCGCTCCCGATTTTTTCGCAGTTCTTCATCCTTTCCCACTCGTGTCGGATAGCGAAGTGAAATGCACCCGGCCCCCTCCGATCTGCCCAGATTCCCACCTGATACCAGTCGCGCCAGCTCTTTCTTGTGACGTACACAGATACCCAAGATTGGCGTGTTACGCTCTTCTCTTCTTCAAGGTTGTCGCCTACCTGCCATTCGGCAGTCAGTCTCTTCTGCAATTCACTTTTCAGCGACTTAACAAACGCTCTGATAATACGATTCCTGATAGCCTCTCCTGCATCCAGGATTTTCAGGGCAAGTTCGACGTTTTCGCTCCCAAAGATGTATTCAAGTACCATTTCCTGCTCGTTCGTGGTCATGAATCGTCCCCTTCGTTCGGATCTGTGGAATCACCGCAAAGCGTATTCTCGAGATAGTGAATGAAATCCTGCAGAAACCACCGCACCTTGTTTGCCTCACATACCTGTCGGCAATCTCGCGCCCAGCGGACAATATGTTCGCTGAAATGTATAACGGCGAATGTCCCGTCCTTAGTGAGTTGCTCATGCATCTCCACCTCGAGGCTCTTAGGTTGTCTTCCGCATTGACACAGGAAAAGCAGCACGTAGCGCCCGGAGAATCGTCCCTCTAGATCTTCCGAATAGTTTTGGAGTTGATCTTTTTGCTCAATTGCCCAAGGTTTGTTTTCGATGCCAATCCCGAACTCGTCGCCGAAATCGATGCGAATATCGATGCGACGGCGCTGTTGAACAATCAGCGTTGTGGCAGTCTCACATGCGACCACTGCTCGCTCAAAGTCGGAATCTTGAAGTGGCGGAATGCTGATGCGCTTGCAGTCATCAGCGAGGCGGCGTAGAAACTGTTTGAGGAAGGTGGTGCCCTGCCCGTGGCGACCCAGAGGACTGAGCAGTTCGGCAATTATGGCGGACAACTTGTTTTCATCCGGTCGAATGAAGTCAAAAACGTTGAATTCGGTCGCCATCTGCTTCTGGAGTTGTCGGTTCGCTTTTGACCAGACATCGGCATAGAACCTAAGTCCGGCAAAGAAGCGTCCGTACCGTTGCCTCAAATCTGATTGCATGGCGGTCAAGTCTCCGGGTGTGAGCCAGTTCCAGGAACCCTTTATTCACGACGTAGCATAGCCGCTGTGTGCCAAAGAGGCAAACGCGACAGTGATGAGAGGATGGCGGTATTCAGCCGCCGCAGCGACCAAGACACGGCCGACGACGCCGGCCGCGCGATTGGCCGAGTACTTGCTTTGGTTTGCTCAGTTGTCGCAGTCTGCGTAGCGGCTCTCTCGGTAGGCAAAGCCTACTTTGCCGTCACGCTTCCGTGAACCGATGATCTGCTGTCTCGCCTTCTCAATATCGACATCCTGGACCAACAATGGAGTCGCCTCATCGAAATCTCCACGCAGCAAAGCCTGCTGCATCGCCAGAAAGGCCAGTTCCCGGACCTGAGCGCCGGAGAAGCCGTCGGTTGCCTCAGTGAGTTTGTTCACGTTCACTGAAGAACAACACGCCCCAGGAAGAGAAAGCTCGGTTATTCGTCGTCGCTCGGTTTTCTCCGGCAATCCGATCTTCAAGACAACATCGAAACGGCTTGGCCGATCTTTCAGGGCAGGCTCGATGGCATCCAGATCATTGGTTGTCGCCACCGTGATTAAGCCGTCATTCTCTTCCAGCCCGTCCATCTGGGCCAACAGCTCTCCCAGCGGCCCAGTCCGAGACTGCGAATAGCGACCGGCGCCAAATAGATCAAGATCTTCCAAGAACAGAATCGTAGGGCGAAGCCGTCTTGCGAGTCGGAACAGGTGACGCATGGAGGGCAAAGACTCGCAGTCTCCCGCGGTCGCGTAGATGAAGGTCGCAAGCCCTTGACTGGCCAGTACCTTGCCGATCATCGTCTTTCCTGTACCAGGAGGGCCGTGCAGCAGTAAGCCGCGTTTCTGGGGAACACCGTACTTACGGAAGAATTGTCGGCGTTCGAGCAATCTAGCCGTGTTCTCGACGAGGGCCTCGTGGACGTGCCCGAGCAGCGACACATCATCCCATGTCAGGTCTTGCGACTGCGGTAGCAGACTACCGTCGACCCGCAGCGTTTGTCCCTTCAGGTAGTGGTTTTCCCGCATCCATCGCTGCAAAATCGATAACTCTTCCGTTACAGCCTTCTGATCGTCCCGTCGTGAGACGATAGCAAACTCATAATACTCGCCATCCCCAGTATTGTGTGGCCCTGACAGCGTCACTACGCGGCCTGCCCCGTTTGGCAGGCGGTAGAAAAGACTGCCGTTGTCGACAAAGTCTCGCCACTCGCCAGGTCTGATCTGCCAATGCACACGCGAGGGGCACCAATTGCGCCACTCCCTTTCGCCGCCTGCCTCGAACTCCAGTTTCCACTTGGGAAAGCATGCCGCCAATGCGTTGTGGATCTGGGGTAGGTCGTACACGGGATGTTTGCTGGCGTGTCTCCGCATGTCAGACTCCTCAACGCCCAGATGCTGACGAAGATGCCTCTGCACGAGACATGAATTGGCCTCGCGGTGTTCAGCCAAGGTCGCTTGGCAGTAGGGCTTCGTCAGGTAAGATGCCTCGTCTCTTTTTCTTTGCATGCCCAGTAGCTCCTTACGTGATCGGGTCGGGTTTCTACGACAAATGAATACGCAACGCCATTGACACAGGCGGGTCATCGGCCAAAAAAAACTCCTGAAATAGCGACAGAATGACCCACTTGTGTCAACGCCAAGGGCAAGAATGCGATAGAACGATTCTGATCTGACATCAACTGCATCGGGAGGAACAGGATCATGCCGACGAAGAAATCACCAACATCGAAGGCCCATCGGGATGCTGACCGCCGAGTTAGACAGGCGGATCGTTTGGCCAAGGTTCTCCGCATCCTGGAATTCATCCAGGGAAATGGCCGTTGGAACGCGGCCAACTTGGCTGCGGAGTTGGAGTGCACCGAACGTACCGTTCATCGATATCTAGACGTGCTGAAATACGCCGGCATTCCTTTCTGGTTCGATAAGCAACAGGGATGTTATCGCGTCCGCCCGGAGTTCCGCTTTCCCACACTGAACCTGAACGAGGACGAGCTACTGGGGCAGGCGCTGGCCGCCGTTGTAAGTGGCAAGGACGAGATGGGCCTCGGCACCGGCGGCAAGACTACGACACGGAAGTTGGCCTCAGTCTCGGACGACACGGCAAGGCGTCTGGTAGATCAGGCATCGCAATTGATTTCGATCCTTGATCTGAAAATGGTCGATCATAGCCAGCACCAGGAGGTGATTAAGACCGTCCAGTGGGCGCTTCTGAAGTCGAAGCAGTTGGCAGGGAAGTACGCGAGTCCCTACGTCGAGCGGCCGTGTCGGCTTACGGTTCATCCCTATCGGCTTTGCCTGATCCGGCATGCCTGGTATTTGATAGCCAGACCAACAAACAAAGAGGAACCGCGGACATACCGCATCAATCGCTTCAAGACACTGCAGCTGCTCGACGTTGACGCCGAGATACCGGCCGGCTTTGATCTTAAGGCGTACCTCGGCAATGCGTGGGGGGTCTTTCGTGGAGGCGAAATCTATGAGGTTGAGATACGCTTCAACCAAGAGGCCGCCACGCAAGTGACAGAGACCCGCTGGCACCACACGCAGCAGGTCAAGAGACATCGCGACGGCAGTGTAACGCTTACTTTCCGCGTCGACGGCTTGGATGAGATCCTATGGTGGCTGCTGGGATGGAGTGGGTTTGCGAAAGTCGTGAAGCCGCGAGAGCTCCGACAGCGGCTTGTTGAGCAATTGCAGTGGGCGCTCGATCTCAATTCTGGCACGCCCGAATGATAAGAACTGCGCGGAGGGTGCAAACCATCTGACAGCATGTACGATGAGAATCGAGCAAGGTTTGGGGATTCCGTTGAAGGCACACTACGCGCCGAAAACAGGACGGTCGCTCCGTTTCCGGCAGTCGACAGCCGACTTGTCTCCGCAACGGAGCGACTCCTTGCGCGTCGATCTGACACATCGCCGCGCCTGCAACATGATCGCGTTCGCACGTCACGTGCCCGTCTGAGAATGTGTCACAGGCGGAGGACAAGACGAATCGGGAATCGTTTCCGAGAGCGACGACCGAGTCGTTTTTGATTCCCATTGCGGGCTGATGTATCATGGCGACGTCGGGCTGGACGGCTCGCTCGGGGACGTGCCGTTTGGGCCACCCCGCGTTTCTCACAGACTGGGAAATCGCGACGCCGTGTTGACACCAGCCCGCCGCGCCAGCGAGGGCAAACCACCCGCCGTCCCTCGCTGGCGCTTCGTGCTTGTGTGACTGGTGAAGAATGGGGGCTACTGACATCTCAGCATTCAATACAAGGGGACGAGATGTTAATCATTACCGTTACCCACCGCTCGGACAGGACAGCGACGCAGTGGCTACGAAACATCCATATCGCGGTTGCCATTCTGAGTTCACTGCTGTGCCTTGACCGGGCGCCGGCGGGCCGCGGCGTGGATGCTCCAAACGCCAGCGCCTCCGGCTACGGGTCAAACGAAGACTCCCGGATGAACCCAGGAAGACCGATGTTGCGGGTGCCAGTGACGGATTCCACGCCCGTGGTGGACGGGAAACTTGAGGAGCCATGCTGGAAGGCTACGGCAAAGACGGGTCCGATCAAGATCGCGCGGGGAGGGCCGGCGAGGTCAACAACGGAGGCGTTCATCTTGCGCGATGCCGACCATCTCTATATCGGTGTAAGCTGTGCGGGGAAGGATGCAGGGAAGGGAACGGCCAAGCCCGGCGAGCCCTCGAAGGAAGTGGAATACCTGGAGCTGTTGATCGACTCGAACGGTGATCGGAACTCATACTACCTGATCCGGATTGGCCGAGAGGGCGGCAAGAAGACCACTTCCTACAATGAACGTATGCCCCCTTGGCGCGACCGGACGTGGCAACCACGGTTCAAATCTGCCGTGGCCGTGGGGGAAGGTGTTTGGACTGTGGAGATGGCGCTTCCATTCAGCGTTCTGAACAAGAACAAGACACTCGCATCGGAGATCGGGTTCAATATCATGCGCTCCGGCATGGCCGGCGGCGAGACTCATTGCTGGCAGGGCACTTCTTGCGATCCCGCCGAGGGCGGAATCCTGACGGGCATCCCTGCCCGGGACCGCCTCCCGGCGCCCGAGTATGTGGAGCCCGGCCGTTGGTTTGATATCCCGACCAAAGCCAAACAGTCGTTCTTGGCCAAGCAGCAGGGGCGGAGATTGCGACTTGGGCCCGGTTCCACCCATCCCGGCACGACCGGAGAAGTGAGGCTGCAATTGGAGGGATTCCTGCTTGCCGGCGATCCGCACACGCGCGCAATCATCTGGGACCTGGCGGTGAACGAGAAAAAGGGCGAGCTCTACGTGCTCTCGGACCCCAAGCCGTGGAGAGGAATCCCCAACGTGCGCGTCTTCGACCGCCAAGGCGGATATCTGCGAACCATTATGCCGTTCAATCCTGCCTTGCCGGCTTCTAGTGTGCGAGACCTCTGTCGGGCGACGGCAGTGGAAGGTGGGGCGGAGTTGATTGTGCCGAGACTGTTCGAGATTTCCGGCGGCGAGATTTCGCTCTATGGCGCCTGGTGGCATCTGCCGCAGAAGATGACGCTAGCACCAAACGGTGACTTGCTACTGTCGAGCATCTATCGAGGCATCTTGTGGAGAATGAAGCCCGACGGGAGCTTGCCTGCCGACGGATGGACGTCGGTTTACCATCAAGGCCGGAATGAACCATTCGATAGCGCCTTCTGGGTTTATGACCGCTGGAAGGTCCCTGATATGGAGAGCTACCTGCCCTACTCACCGTTGTGCTACCCCTATTCCTGTTTTGACCGCAGCGGCCATCTCTACGTTTCAGGCGGGTTGGCACAATCCTCTCTGTTGAAACGGCATGGTTACTACTGGGAGGTTGGGCAAGGACGTCCAGAATCGGCTCTCTGGAAGTTTCGCCTGCTCGAAGGCGTGAAGATCGAGGAGGCCAGGGATTTTCGCTTCAGCGGCGAGCAGGAACTTGCTGAAGCGCGTAACTATCTCGGTTCAACAGGAGAGAAGGGCGAGACAGGCAAACCGCCATTCGATGGCCCGTGCGGGATGGCCATCGACGGCGATCATCTGATCGTAGCTTCCCTTGGCGGATGCCTCCAGGCATTCGAGCCCAACGGCCGCTTGGCTGCCTCGATCAAGGACTACGAGCACGAAGGCACGAAGCATCCCCTAGGGCGCGTCAGCGCGTTGGCGATTGACCCTCAGAGATGTCTCTACGTGCTCGCCGAATCGAGGAAGGAGGGGGAGCCCTCCACGAAAGTGATCAAGATCGAAAGCTGGCAAGCTCCTCGCCTCCTGGCTGTTTCCGAACCGCTGCACAAAGACGTATTGCAGATCGCCGTGGACGGCGGAGTAAGCCCTCCGCTCGTATGGGTAGCGAACGGGGCCGGTCCGGGGACCTTGCTTCAATTGGCAGGCGATGATCTGTCGCGTAAAGGCAAGTGGGAGGACGACGGCGAAGCATTGTCCAGTCCCGCCCAATACGCGGGCCCCCCGATACTGAACGTCGACCCTAAGTCCGGTCACATCTACGTGGAAGACGATTCAATGTACCGCTACAACAGGTATGGGACCGTGTATCGGCTCGATCAGAATGGAACCATACTGAAGAAGTGGCCGCCCGTGCACTTCCCCGGTACCGGCCCGAAGGACCCGCCCGATGGCTTCATCAGGGCCGTTGCCGCGGATTTAGCCGACCATTTTCGCTACCCGGAAGAGCCGCTGTTTATTGATTGTCTGTTCGGGCAGGACGGAAAGGTATACCGATGGAAAATGGGAAAGACGGAGATAGGAATTCTGCGCTTCGATCGCTCCGGCAATCCGATTCCTTTCAAACCCAAAGGGACAAATGCCCTGATTGTCGAACAGGGGCCTTGGCAGGGGCGCCATAACTGTCATGACGTGTATCACGGCATGGATGTCGACCGGCAGGGCAACCTCTACTATGTGGCCGAAGCGTCCGAGAGTGACGAATCGCGACACCAAGTGGATGTTTATGACGCCGATGGCAACCCGCGAGAGAAAGGACTGGTGCAACTCCGCGCCACCCGCTGGATCCAAGTCGACGAGCAGGGCAACCTGTATGCCCTTCACAAACCTGCCGATGCGCCTTGGCGCTACTATCTTACGCTATCCAAGTTTGCTCCGTCCGGAGGCAAAGCACTCTGGTCCAGACGCTGGGACGGCATCGTGGGCCAGGCCGAGGTCATTGCCAACTACCGATGCATGTGCGTCACTGCGAGGCTGCATCAGGCGCTGGATAGCAGAGGGTATCTCTACGCCGCCGGCAAATTCAGTATTCAGGTGATCGATTGCGAGACGGGAGAGCTGGTCGGCGAATTCGGAAGCTACGGCAACATGGACTGCCGGGGCAAGGGCAGTGTCTATCCTCACCCGGAACTTCCTTTCGGAACCATATCCGCGCTGTCCGTCTGGAAAGACCGGCTCTTCGCCGTGGACGTGCTGAATCGACGCATCGCCAAGTGCCGCATCGTCTACGATCCCGCAAGAAGGAAGTCGCGGCTCGCCGGCGCGAATCGTTAGCTTCGCTTTGAAGTTCTCGCCATAAAATCTGGAGTGCTGCCTTTCACAAGGCAGCGCCACTTGTCACACTGGTGGAGCTACCCGGACACTCCACACACGATTTTCGGCATGCCGGCTTTCGCAAGCTTCAGAAGTGGCGCTGCCTGTTTCACACCCGTTGCGAGAAGATTGGAGATTAGTGACATGAAGAATGTGAGACACTTGGAAACGATCGGACGGCTCTTGATGGCTGTTGTGTTGGCAGTGTTGTCGACGAGCCTCGTCTTCGCCGAGCACAACGTTCCTCCGGAAGGATTCGTCGCGCTGTTCAACGGAAAGAACCTCGACGGATGGTGGGGCGTGAAGACGGAGGATCCGCGCGACTACATGGCTCTGCCGCCGGAGGAACTGGCCGAGAAGAAGAAGGCCAGTTTGGAGGATGTCCAGCAACACTGGCGAGTCGAGAACGGCGAGCTTGTCAATGACGGCACGGGGGCGTACCTGACGACTGACAAGTTCTACGGTGATTTCGAGTTGCTGGCCTCCTACAAGATGGTGCCGAGTGCCGACAGCGGCATTTACTTGAGAGGCACGCCGCAGGTTTCAATCTGGGACGCCAGGGATGAAAAGAAGTTTAGACACGGCGCCGACAAAGGGAGCGGCGGTCTCTGGAACAATCCGCCCGATGCGCCCGGGAAAGACCCGCTGGTGTTCGCCGATAATCCGATCGGGGAGTGGGACGTGATGCGTGTGGTCATGACTGGCGAGCGCGTGAGCGTCTGGCTGAACGACAAACTCGTGGTCGATCACTGCCGGCTGTACAACTATTTCAACAAGAGGAAGAAGGACGAGGCGGAGCACCTTCCCTTGCCGAAGACGGGCCCGTTCCAGTTGCAGACCCACGGCGGCGAAATGCGCTGGCGCAACCTGTTTATCCGAGAGATTGGGCCTGACGAAGCCAACGAGATTCTGGCATCAAAGAACGACGAAGGCTTCGAGTCGGTTTTCAACGGGAAGGACCTCACCGGCTGGGCCGGCGCGGTCGACGACTACATGGTCGAGGACGGAGCAATAAGCTGCAAACCCGATAAGGGCGGTACTCTGTTCACCGAGGGGCAATATGGCGATTTTGCAGTCCGGCTGGAGTTCACGCTGCCGCCGGCTGGCAACAATGGTCTCGCCATACGCTATCCGGGCGAGGGCCACGGAACGTGGGGGAGCTATTGTGAACTGCAAGTATTGGACGACGGCCATCCCAAGTACAACGATCCCGACTACGAGAAGTTCTACGATCTCAATGCACGACAGGCCCACGCGTCGGTTTACGCTCGCGTGCCCGCGCACCGGGGATATCTGCGACCGACCGGGCAATGGAACTTCCAGGAGTCCACGATCGTCGGGCACACCGTGAAGGTCGAACTGAACGGCTTCGTGATACTCGAAACCGATGTCTCTAAGGTGGATCCGGAGACCTTCATGTATCCGGTGGACAAGTTCGTAGGCCGCGACGTGATGAAGGGCCACTTCGGCTTCAACGGACACAAGGACCCTGTTCGGTTCCGCGACATTCGCATCAAGAAGCTGGACTGACACATTTGGTATGAACCTCCTTTTTCTCCTGTCCGGTGTGGCACGGCCTACTTGTTGGCCGTGTGTCCTCGGGCGCGACGTGCACTGCTAACAAGTAAGCAGTGCCACCCAGCTTATGGCAAAGATCCAAAACAGTCCGGTCAGGCTTCCAAAGGCTGCTACCATGAGAACAATGCTCGTCGTTCTTCTGTCCTTGCTACCATTTATCACGGAACCAACGCGCGCCGAGGCCGATCCAGTCGCTACGATCTACGAGAAATCGGGGATTCAGGGAGGTCTGGTCGTCCAACTGGGACTAGTCGATGCCGAGTTCACTGCCAAGTTGGGCGTCCCCGACGCCGTCACGGTGCAGACCCTCGATACCGACTCGCAAAAGGTCGCCAACGCGAGGCAGCACCTCGAAGCAAAAGGTCTGTACGGCAAAATCACTGTCGAGGTGTTCGACGGCAAGACGTTGCCCTACGCGGACAACCTTGTGAATCTGGTCGTGATACAGGATGCGAGATTCGAGATCCGGGATGAAGAGATCTTGCGCGTTCTTACACCCGGCGGTGTCGCGATTTCCCTTCAGCCTTCAGCCTCCAGCCTTCAGCCTCTCAAAAAGCCGTGGCCGGATGAGATTGATCAATGGACCCATTTTCTCCACAGCGCCTCCGGAAACGCGGTGGCTGCAGACCAGCGAGTTGCACCGGCTACAGCTCTGCAGTGGATTGTCGGACCGAAGTACTGCCGCAGTCACGAAATCGACTCGAGTCTGCCGGCGATGGTCTCGGCCAACGGTCGCCTCTTCTACATCCTGGATGAAGGGCCGATCGGAGTCACCGATCCACGCTTTCCCGCCCGCTGGATGCTGATCGCCCGCGACGCGTTCAATGGCGTGTTCCTCTGGAAACGACCACTTAAGCGTTGGGGCTGGCAGCAATGGAAACCGGAAATCGGCGAGGCCGATTGGCGCACACTTCGTGGACAACGAGGCAAGTTTCCCGCCGAAGTAGCACGGCGTCTGGTTGCCGTTGGCGATCGCGTCTACATGACGCTTGGCTTTCACGACACGCCGGTCAGCATCCTCGACGCTGCGACCGGCGAAATCCTCGCGCAATGCGAGGGCACTGAAGGCACACGGGAATTGGTTGTCGCCAATAACACGGTATTCGCATCGGTGCGCCCTTTACGAGCCGACGCCGCACCCCGCCGCGGCCAGGCTGTCTCGACACGCCTGATGGCTCTCGACGCTGCAACCGGCCAAGCGCGTTGGAGACAAGACGTCGGCAGGATCAACACGCTGACTCTCGCCGCCGCCGATGACGCGGTCGTCTTTGTGAAGGGCGCGAAGCTGCTCTGCTACGAACAACAGAGTGGCGATTTGCGTTGGGAAGCCGATTGCCCGAGCAGCGGCATTGTCGTGATCCACAACGGTGTTGTGTTGACCACGGGAAAAGGCGGCACAAACGGCTTCTCGCTGGCCGACGGAAAACATCTCTGGAAAGGTCCGAACACGGGCCGCGATCTGATGGTGATCGACGATCTGGTATGGCGTGTCCAGGAGACAACTGGGATTCTCGAACAACGAAAAGAGCACTGGCCGACACTCGCGCGACGAGCCGGTGCCAGACTGTCTGGCCACGACTTTCGCACCGGCGAACTGCGCCGGACCATCGACATCTCGAACGCCATGTCGCCCGGCCATCACTTGCGTTGCTTTCGCAGCAAGGCGACCGACCGGTTCATCATCTATCCCAAACGGGGCACCGAATTCCTTGACCTGGTAGGCAACGACCACATGCGCCACGACTGGCTGCGCGGCTCGTGTCGCTACGGGGCACTGCCGTGCAATGGGCTGTTGTACACGCCGCCCGACCAGTGCTTCTGTTATGTGGGCGCGAAGATGGACGGCTTGGTGGCCACTAGCGGCGCCGACACGACCATCGTGCTCGACCCATTTTCACGAAAACGCCTAGTACAAGGTCCTGCGTACGGATGCTCGGACGCCACGCCAGCGGTTTCTGCGGATTGGCCGGCCTACCGTGCCGACGCTAGACGTAGCGGTTCGAACCGGAACGCGAATGTCTCGCGTCAACTTCAGGAGAAATGGGGTTTCACGATTGGTGGCAAACTCACGCAGCCAACTATCGCGGCGGGCAAAGTCTTCGCCGCCGCCGTGGATCGGCACACGGTTTACGCCTTCGATGCCGCTAGCGGCGAAGAACTCTGGAGGTTCATCGCAGGCGGACGCGTCGATTCGTCGCCCACGTATCGTGACGGTCTGCTGCTGTTTGGCGCAAACGACGGGCACGTCTACTGCCTGAATGCATCAGACGGCCAATTGGCTTGGCGATTCATGGCCGCACCGAACGAGCGCAGGATCGTCGCGTTTGGTCAAGTCGAATCGCCTTGGCCCGTGCATGGAACCGTGCTGGTAATGAACTCGTTGGCGTACGTCGCGGCGGGACGCTCGACGCTCGTCGATGGCGGGGCCCACCTCTATGCCCTCGAGCCTCGATCCGGCAAGATTGTCCACTTTGCCTACGCCAAACAGCCGCGGCCCGTTCTCTCGAGAGATATCGGAGAACACTTTGCGATGGACGGATCCAATATCGACATCCTGACCACAGATGGCGAGCACATCTTCTGTACCCAGGAGATGTTCGACGCCCGATTGAATCGCATCGAGACCAAATGGAATACGCGCCACGGCGACCGCTACCTTGGCGAGGACCATCTGATGGCCACCGGCGGCTTGCTGGATGACAGCGGCTTCAATCGTATCTATTGGAGCCACGGGAATCGCTGGCCCGGCTTCTACTTCATGCTGATGGCACCCAAGTCGGGCAACCTGCTGGTGTTTGACGAGGAAAACACCTGGGCAACGAAATGGTTCGTCGAGCGGAATATCCATAGCGGACTGTTCTACCCCGAGACGACCGGCTATCTGCTGTTCTGCGACAAGAACTCCACCCGGCCGTTCCTCGTGGGTGATCCCAACGCACCAAAGCCAATCAAATGGTTGCCCGACACGGTGATGAAGCCGTACACGTACGATGGTAACCGCATCACGAACCTATACGATGACTTCACAGTCGAAGTGGACAAGGGAGCCGGTTTCACTCGCGGCGCGCCGACCGTTTGGCAACAGTACCTGCCCGTCCGCATCGAGGCCATGGCGTTGGCCAGCGACACGCTGTTCGCCGCTGGCCAACCGGACGTCTTGAAGGAGGACGATCCGCTTGGCGCATTGGAGGGTCGTCAAGGTGGCGTGCTGCTGGCAATTGACCCGACAACCGGCAAGCAGGTATGGAAGACGAAGATCCCCGACGCGCCCCGTTTTGACGGCATGGCCGTCGGAGGAAATCGTTTGTTCCTCGTCACTCGTGACGGAAAACTGACCGCTTGGGAATGATTCGTACATCAACAATCGGAGGTGAGCGAAATGACAAAAGACAATGAACTTTCACGGCGCAGTTTCATCCGCAAGACGGCAGTTGCCGGCGCGGCCGGTGCTGCCGCACCCTACTTTGTCTCCGCCAAAGCACTCGGGCGGGCCGGCAACGTGGGCGCAAACGACAAGATTCAACTCGGTCTGATCGGTGCCGGAGGGATGGGCCGCGGGAATCTGCGGAACTGTACCAAGTACGACGACGTGGCCGTGATCGGCATCTGTGAAGTGTGGAGGGAACGCCGCGATGTGGCCATCAGGGAGCACAAGGACATACCGAAAGGCTACAACGACTACCGAGAGTTGCTCGAACAGAAGGATATCGACGCGGTCATTATCGCATCACCTCCACATTGGCACGCGCTGCAGGCGGTCGACGCCTGCGCGGCGGGCAAGGACATCTACCTGCAGAAGCCGATGACGCTCCACTTGGCCGAGAGCCTGGCGGTGAAAGGGGCTGTCAAGAAGCACGACCGGATCAGTCAAGTAGGCACCCAGATCCACTCGGGCGAGAACTACCACAAGGTTGTCGACCACGTGCGCTCGGGCAATCTTGGCAAGATCAGCGTGGCGCGAACCTTCAACGTGCTGAATCAGGGCGAGAAGGGTGTTGGAAACGACCCCAACTGCGATCCGCCCGAGGGGCTCGATTGGGATCTCTGGGTCGGCCCCGGTCCGATGCGGCCGTGTCATCCGAAGATCATCCAGACATCCGGCACCCATTCCGCCTTCATGGACTACAGCGGCGGATGGACTCCCTGCTGGGCTCCTCACATCATCGACCTGCCGGTCTGGGCGCTCGACTTGGGACTGCCGACCATGATCAGTTCCTCGGGCGGCCGATACATCTGCCGCGACGCCGGCGACGCTCACGACACGCAGGAAACCACCTGCCAGTATCCCGGCTTCACGCTGACCTGGATGATGTCGCAGGTGAACGCGTACGGCTTCGATCTGCAGGGCAATGGCGGCCTCGGGCGGAAGCTGGGTACGTACTTCCACGGCGTGAATGGAACGCTCTGGGCTAACTACAGCACCCTCAATATCGTGCCCGAAGGCGATCGCATGAAGGACGCCAAAGAACCAGAGAGAGCCACGCCCGATTCGCCCGGCCAAGAACGCGAATGGCTGGACTGTATCCGAACTCGCGAGCAGCCTAGCTGCAACGTGTTCTACCATCACAAAGTGAACGTGCCGATCGTACTCGGCAATCTATCACTGAAGCTAGGCCGTTCGATTCAGTACGATCCAGCGACGGAGAAAATCGTCGGCGACGAAGAAGCCGCCCGCCTGGCCGTCCCCGAGTACCGCGATCCTTGGAAGTTCCCGGAACAGTACGTGTGACAAACGGCGCGTCGTTTGACGCGGCCCCGGCCAGACGAGATGCGCGTCTGGCGGTTGAATCTCATTTTCTTGCCGGTCATATTCTTGCCCCAAGTCGCCGGATACTCGAGACGGGGCAAGAATATTCGGAGTTTCGGAGACGGCTTTGAACACCATCAGTTGATGGCAAGAATCCTACGCCAAATGCCGGGTCTGTTTTCGGCGTTTACCCGAGGAGAACCAGGATGATCACGAAAACAACCGTTGCAGCCACGTGTCTTGGATTGGCGTTTTCGGCGTTTGTAGTATGTGTGCACGGAAGTGACGCAGCGGCACAGGCGCAGTCGCCATCCATCTTCTCGGCCGTTGGCGTCAAAGGCGGATTGGTCGTGCACCTTGGCTGTGGTGACGGACGCCTGACCGCCGCGTTCCGCCAGGACGATGGTTTCGTGGTCCACGGGTTGGACACCGACCCGGCTTGCGTCGACGAGGCCCGGAAGCACATTCGGTCGCTCGGTCTCTACGGCCCAGTTTCAGTCGAGACGTTCGACGGAAAGCACCTGCCCTACACGGACAATTTGGTGAACGTGGTGTTGCGGGATACGGGATGCAAGATACGGGATGACGAGATCATGCGAGTGCTGTCTCCTGGCGGTGTGCTGCTTACTCTCGACTCTAGACACTCGACTCTCAGCTCCATTCCGCCTCTCGGTTCTATTCGCAAGCCGCCGCGCGAAGGCGTCGACGAGTGGACGCATTTCTTGCATGACGCCAGCGGTAACCCCGTGGCCCACGACACGGTTGTGGGGCCGCCGCGTCATCTCCAGTGGCACGCAGAACCGCGTCACAGCCGGAGCCACGAGTATACGCCCAGCATCCAAGCCGTGGTGTCCTCCGGAGGACGCATCTTCTACATCGCCGACCAAGGACCCATTGCCACATTGCGGAAACCTGCCGAGTGGAAGCTACTCGCGCGCGATGCCTACAACGGGCTGCCGCAGTGGGAACGGCCCATTGGCAAGTGGTTCTCGCATCTTTGCGGCTGGACACAAGGTCCGCGTCAACTTCAGCGCAAGCTGGTGGCGGCAAGCGATCGGGTCTACGTCACGCTCGGCTTCCACGCTCCGCTCAGCGCCCTGGATGCAGCGTCTGGAGAAACGGTCAAGGTCTATCCCAATACCGAAGGCGCCGAGGAGATCCTCTGCCATAAGGGCGTTCTCCTGCTCGCGCTCAGGGCGGTGACCGATGCACGCCTGGCCGAATACAAGAGATGGGAAAGGCTCACGGCACAGACTGAATCGCCGTTGCACCTGAGGGATCCGCGCGATCCGTTTGTCCAGGCATTCCGAAGGAGTGAGGGCCAAGCACCCTTGACCATACTTGCTCTTGATGCGAAGACCGGGCAAGTGTTGTGGAAGAAGACGGGCGACGATGCGCTCGGCCTCCGCCAACTCAGTCTGCGCGCTTGCGGGGATCGAGTCTACTGCATGAAGAGAGGCGGCCTGCACTGCTTCGATCTGAAGACCGGTAAGACGGTGTGGGCAAAGCAGTCTGATCTGCTGCGAGCGGTTTCCGAAGACGCAGTGGTCTGCGTGGGCAAGCAGAAGATCACGCTGCTGTCGACCGAAGACGGCCAGTCGCGGTGGTCGCAGCCTTCGAGGCTGGCGAACATTCGGGACGTGCTTTTTGCCGGCGGTTCGCTCTGGATCGGAGGTGGAAAGCCGTACGATACCGGCAAGCGGCACACTGGGCCGTCGTGGGGTCCGTACTTTGCCGTCGAACGCGACCTAGCCACGGGCAAGATCCTCAAGGAGATCACCGCCGAGAATCCCAAACACCATCACCGGTGCTACGACAATCGAGCGACTGATCGCTATATCCTCGGCGGTCGCCGCGGCACGGAGTTCCTGGATTTGAAAACGGGCGACTACCTCTGGCACAGTTGGGCACGCGGCACCTGCCGCTACGGCGTCATGCCATGCAATGGAATGCTGTATGTGCCGCCCCACGCATGCGGATGCTACATCACAGTGAAGCTGATGGGCTTCAACGCGCTCGCACCAGCTAGGGAAACTCGAAACTCGAAACTCGAAACTCGGAATCAGAACAGTCGGCTGGAGAAGGGCCCCGCGTACGGGGAGCTTTCCGACCTTCAGCCTTCAGTCTCCAGCCTTCAGCCTTCCTACTGCTGGCCTACCTACCGTGGCGATGCGCAGAGGAGCGGTCGCGCGTCGTGCACTGTGCCCGCCGCTTTGACGCAGAAATGGCAAACCGAGATCGGCGAGAATCTTACGGCCCCGACCGTGGCCAACGGCAAGGTGTTCGTCGCCCGCCCTGATCAGCACGAATTACTGGCCATCGACAGCCGCACCGGCAAGACCGCGTGGACATTCACCACGGGCGGGCGCATCGACTCGCCTCCGACTATCCACAAAGGCCAAGTCCTATTCGGCTGTTGTGACGGGTATGTGTACAGCCCGCGGGCCGACGACGGTGCGTTGGCTTGGCGATTCCGGGGCGCACGCGATCCGCGGCGCATCGTGGCGAACGGCCAGGTTGAATCGGCCTCCCCGATCCACGGCAGCGTACTCGTCCAGGACGGGACTCTCTCGTTCACGGCCGGCCGCTCGTCGTACCTGGATGGTGGGCTCGATCTGTACCGATTGGATCCGGCAACCGGCGAGATGTTGTCAAAAACCGAGATCTACAGTCCGGACCCGGAAACCGGTCGGCAACCGAAGCAATACGGGCCGAACACCATGCCTGGCGCGCGGTCAGAGATCCTCGCGGCCGACGACAAGTATGTCTACTTGCGCGACCTGACTTTCACCAAGGAGGGCACAGAAGTCTCTGACCGCAAACCGCACCTGTTCACCATGACTGACTTCCTGGACGATACCTGGACGCACCGCTCGTACTGGATCTTCGGCACGAAGTCGTCCATCTCAACCGGCTGCAGTGGCCGGGACAGGAAACTCCTGTACGGCCGCATCCTCGTCCACGACAACACCACCGTCTACGGCTACGGCCGCGAGGTAGTCCACTGGTCCAGCGAATTCGAAGACGGCCCCTACCGCATCTTCGCGCGACACTGCGACGCAGACAAATCACACTGGTCCAAGCCGGTCCCCGTCCATGTCCGCGCCATGGTTCTGGCCGGAGACATCATCTTCGTCGCCGGAGCCGGCCCGTCTCCAGGCAAAGCCCCGGAGAAACAGAACGCCAGTCCCACGCCCCTGCTTCTGGCAATCTCCGCATCCGACGGCACCGAACTAGCTCGCCATCCGATCCCCGCAGCTCCCGTCTTCAACGGCATGGCCGCAGCCGAAGGCGAGCTATACCTCACTCTCGAAAACGGTCAACTGCTTTGCATGATGGAAGAATGAGCATGCCATCATGTGGGAGCACGTGGTCCGCAACGAGCGCGTTCGCGGTTTTCTTGCGATTGCCCGGAAGGAAGCTTGAAGGCGCCGGTCTTCAAGAGTCGCTATTGCCGTTCATAGGGAATCTGAACGAACTAGGGGCTTTCACATCGTGGGACCAACCGCCGAGAAACAAGAATTGAAACTCAATCAGGCAGCCAGTTCTTCCGTGAATTCGTCCCGACGGCTCCACGGAATCGCACTAACCTCATACTCCTCGAAGGCGGACAGCAGCTCTCCTGGTGGGGCTCGATCTATGTCGTTCAGAAACACGAAGAACCGTGAGTCTGGTGAGCGAACGTGCTTTGTATCAGTCCACGCGAACAGAACCGAAGTCGCGGAATTCTGAGTCGGATGATTGATCGCCCGAATGAGTCTTTCGGGATACGCTCGCGATTTTGGGATGAGGAAATCAAACTTGTGGGTAAATCCTGTCTTTCCGGTGAACTCCACGTTTGGGGCATATCGTACTTCATGGTCGTCTAGGAAGTGCGACACGTCCTCAAGGAAAAGAGTCGCCACGCGCTGACGTGCCGTCATGAACATGTCGTTCACGGCAAGCATTGATTGAAGCAGCGCATGTTTCTTCTGCGGAAAACTCGCGCCGGAAGCCTCGACGAAAAGCTCACCGTCCTGCTCGTGAACGCCGAATCCATTGAGCACATTCTGCAGCAACGCTTGGCGATTCGGCGTATCGAGTGAGCAGCCTGACGCCTCTAGATCTCCGATTATGTAACCATCGTCAGTCAGACGCAGCCCTTTGTCTGTGCGCTCGACATAGATCTGCAGACGGTCGTTATGGCGGTCGAGGAAAGGTGTAGTGATTTCGCACACACCGTCAATGTCGGCGACAGATATCTTGTTTCGTACCCACGAAAGGTAGGACTCAACGAGTTCCTGACAAGCTGTGGCCATCAGTTCACGCTTCTTTGGATTGACGGAATTCGATCCACGTTGCAGTAGGTCAAGAAATCACGCAGTGTCTCGACGAGATCCGACGTGTCTGTGAAATCCGATGGTAACGGACTAGCCCACTTTGTGCCGTAGCCTTCACGATACACATGAAGGTGTGGGCAAGGAATCTCCTGACCATCTGGGTTTTCGTGTGGCGGTCCGTTGACATCCAGACGCAGCAAGACCTCTATCACCGCGTACCGCTCCTGATATGTACACTTCGAAAGCCTTATCCTTGCTCCTTTGCGGTTTGCATCAAAGATGAAGAATTCGCGCCCGTCTAGCGATTTTGAATTGAGTTGAATGGAGTCTCCTGCCACTGGAAAGTTGATTGGCGACAAGACGTCGTCTAGCTGTTTTCGCACCTGTATGAGTTCATCCGCCCTAGTTTGCGTTAACATGCTGTTTCCCCGCCGCGACGTCCGCACGTTTCACATGCACGACCCCGCCATTATCACCGAAATCTCGCTCCGGCACAATTCGAGTAGTTGATAGACCTTGCCGCGATATCGGCACGTTCGCTATCGCAATCTGGCGGAATCTCCCCTGCCGGTAACCGCTTGCGAAAACCACGTGCTGCTAGACGGAGTGAACAGGATCGACAGGATACAGGCTTCGGGCCACAATGACGGGCATCCCGTTCGTTCCGTCTGAAAACGAATTCGATCGCTTGCGAACGATTGCCTTGCCGAGCGTGTGACGTGAGACCCGCTGGGGGAGAGACACCTATGGTGAGAAGACTTCGTTTCCTGGAGGCCAATGTTGCTGGTGTCGCGGCGACCTATCGGGGCAAGGCGATAAAGGGACTGACATGCTGGTTCTTTTTCGTCTTTCTGTCGGCGGTCACGGCTTTCGCCCAGCCGCCGCATCCTCGCGTGTGGATAACGCAAGCGGACCTGCCGCGTCTGCGTGCTTTCGCGAGCGACACCACTATGGGGCCGCTCGGCTTCGCGCCGGCTGAGGCGTTTGCCGAGGTGCGCAAGAAGGCGGACGAATTCCTGAAAGAGCCGGCCTTCGTCTACCGGGCGAATATGCCGGGGAAAGGCGGCGGCCCGGCGAAGGAGTGGTCTTACACGCTTTCGGACGAGGCGCCGCCGAAGCATGACGACTACGCGCATTACCCTTGCTGGACGGGAATGTCGCGGCAGATCGAAACGCGAATCATCCATTTGAGCTTCGCCCACCTGGTCACGCAGCACCGACCGTACTTCGATCGGGCGAAACAGATGACGTTGCACCTATGCCGCTGGCCGGGGCCGTGGACCGATCCCAGCTACGGCAGCCCCGGTGCGTGTTTGGATACGTCGCATCTTTCGACGGCGGTGGCCTTGTTCTACGACTGGTGCTACGACCAACTAACGGACGACGAACGGGGGCTGATTCGCAAGTCGCTTTTCGATAAGGCGGTCGCCAGACTGTTGAAGTCAATTCCCCATTACGGAGCGAGTGGCTGGCCGAATGGATTTGCAGTGCTCACTTCGGCACTGGGGATCTGCGGAGTGACGCTGCAAGGCGAACAGCCGCAGGCCGAGGCATGGGTCGACACAGCCGCCGCTTGGGCAAAGGAGTTCTTCGACACGCAGGGCAGAGATGGCGGCTGCATGGAGGGGCCGGGATACGGCACGTACGGCGCCGACACGCTGGCACGTTTCCTGCTGGCGCTGGAGTCGGCGGGCGTGCCCCACCAGCTAATCGAACACCCGTTTTTCGCGACGCTGCCACGGTATTGCATCAGCCAGATGTGCCCGAATGACAAGCAACACACGGGTTTCGGCGACTGTTGGTTCTCTCAGCCGTTTCCGCTGTGCATGACGCTGCTCGCGCTTCGGGGCGACGCCGACGCCGCTTGGTACTTGCATGAGATTGGCTACATCCGGCCATCGTCCATCGAACAGCTTCTCACGATCGGCCTGCGCCCGGTTGCGTTCGCGACGCCGAAGCCGCCTACGTGGAGTCCGTCGCGAGCGTTTGTGGATATCGGCTACGCGTCGCTACGGGACGGATACAACGCCAACGCGGCCTTCATGGCGTTCAAGTGTGGCCCGCCAACGCAGATCGTCGGGCACAATCACCGGGATCACAATAGCTTCCAGGTTCACTTTAACGGCGTTTGGATCGCCACCGATCCCGGTTACGTCGGCTACTTCGATCCGCCCGACAACAAGTACGGCCGCTGCACTTTCGGGCACAACACGATCAGTTTGGACGTGGGCGACGACTATCTTGGCAACATGGGCTTCCCGCTGCTCGGCCACGATCAGATGCGTCTGAATGGCGGGAGGATCGCAGCGTTCCAATCAAATCCGGGCTTTGACTACGTCCAGGGCGAAGCGGCTGACACCTACAACTCGGCGACCTCTGGCACCAGGTCTCGGATCCACTTCTGGCGGGAAGGGCAACCGAACGGCTTTGCCAGGATCGACGGCCCAAGCCCAAGTAGCGACCAGTGGCAGCAGTACGAGTTCTCCGGCACGGCGCCCGACGAGGCCATCGACTTCTGCCTGGCCCTGGAGTTCGGCGGTGCCGGCAGGAGCGTCTGGTACGATGATGCCGAGTTGCTGGTGGACGGGCAGAAACTGAACCTGCCCAACCCGGGCTTCGAGGATGGACCGACACACTGGAACCCACGGAACACCCCCGGCAAGCACACGATCGACCACGAGACCAAACATTCCGGACAACGCAGCGCGTGCATCGAGTCGCCCGGCGGCTACTACTACTGGCTGCCGGAAGGCAAGCGGCTGCCCGTCAAGCCCGGACAAAAGATCACCGCTCGGTTCTGGGCGAAATGCACGGTGCCCAAGCCGGTGATGGAACGAGCAGATCGGGAGATCCTGTTCATCAAGCCCCATGTCTTCGTCATCCGCGATACGCTCGTCGCGCCGGACCCGCACGCCTACAGCTTCGTGCTGCACACGCTTGGCGGAATCGAAGTGACCGGTACAAACTCCGCAGTCCTTACCGCGCCCGGCTCGGCCCGCTTGGAGACTCACGTCTTGTCGCCCGCGGGCGTCACTATGGCGTCGGGTATATTCGAAGGTGCCGAAAAGCGTGGCCCTTACCTGAACGCCGTCACGGGCAAGACGGCTTCGACGGTGATCACGTCGGTGCTGATCGCCAGAACCGCTGCTTTCAAGCTGACGAACCCCGGCTTCGAGTCGGGTATGCTGGGCTGGTCCCCACGAGTCATACCGGGCTGGTTGGAAAACCACGTTATCGACGAGCAGGTGTTCCGCTCCGGGCGCAAGTCCGGCCGCCTCGACAGCCCCGGCGGATATTACTACACGCCGCGATTCCAGGTGGAGCCGGGCACCAAGGTCACGGCGAGTTTCTGGGCGAAACTGAACGGCGAAGAAGGCCGCCACGCCATGATCTACTGGTGGCACAAGGATCGGTTGTCAGGCAACGCCACTGGCTGGGAACGCAGCCCCGTGGTCTCCGGCAACGAGTGGAAGCAGTACGAATTCACCGGGACGGCCCCACGCGACGTGCAACAGGCCTGCGTGGGCCTCAACTACTTCGGGGACGGCAGGATCTGGTACGACGATGTCGAAGTGTCAGTCGACACGGGCCGCGAGGTCATGCCGCCCGGCCGCGTCACGGCTGTCGAAGACGCTCGGCAGGGCGTCGTGATTGAGCTGGA
>CAZURK010000219.1:0-26502 GCA_964623055.1 uncultured Pirellulaceae bacterium | reverse complement strand
TCCGGCGCCTTGCCAGAGGGGCTGGCGAAACTCGGCTTCCAGGTTCACGTCCCAAGGGCGGTTGGGCTTGTCGTTGCCGGGTGAATTGTTGAAGTCGTACTCGACGTTGTGCCGGACAGTAAAATCAGCACCCGTTGCCGTACGTTTTGATATCTCCGCTCGGTACAGATGAAGGTCCTGCTGAAGCAAACGCGTGCCGCCGCCAAAAAACTGGTTATTCAAGGCGCGATCGTTTTTCTCGAAATACGTCGCCGCTCCCAACATGGCATCGAATTCACTCAATGCCGCATCGATACCGAATATCGGATCGGTCTCTTGGATCGCGGGATCCTGGATGGTGCGAGCGTTGTCCGGTGACAGCAACACCAAACCCTGCAGGTCGCGGATCACCTGGGCGTTGGTCAATGCGATTTCGATCGCCTCTTGCAGGGTGACGTCCCGGAATTGCGGTGGTCCGGAGTTGCGCAGTGTGATTGGCGAGGGCATCGCCGCGACGTCGTCCGTGGTGATGCTCTCGACGTCGGGGTATTCGATCTCCTTGGCGAACTCCTGGTAGTGGGCCAAGTGCGGAGTCTCGAAACTCACCTCCGTGTCGCGAACGGCGCATCCGGAGCCCAAGGCGCAGATAGCCAGTGGCAGGACGACATACCAAGCGGCAATCCGTTGCATGGCGTTTGGACCCGGAGTTACTTGGCCGACGGAGGGCACCCCAAAAGTACAATGTGCCAACTCAGCTACCAACATCGGCCGGAACGAGCGCTACAATCAGCGATTACCGTACCTGTGGCACAACCAGATCGACGCGCATAGCTTACGTAGCTTACCCACCCTTCGCACGTCTCTCAGTTGTCTGGCGACGTTTCTTCCGCCCGTCGCGTCTCGCCTTCTGCATCCGAGCGATGTCGCGGGGGTTGTCTGCCCGGCCGGTCAGTTCATACAGGAATCGGCTGGGAATCGTTTCGCGCGGCTTGCCCCATTTCATTCGCGTTAGAGGAAAAGATAGGGTCAACCGGTCCTCGGCGCGGGTGACGGCGACGTAGCACAGCCTTCGCTCTTCCTCGACCGCCCCGTCGCCCATCTTCACGCTACGGCGATGCGGCAGAATACCCTCCTCCATGCCGACCATGTAGACGTGAGGGAATTCCAGGCCCTTGGCACTGTGCACGGTCATCAGGGCGATCGCATTGCGTGCTAGCTGTTTTTCCTTTTCGTTGTCGAAATCACGGTCGCCAAGCGTCACTTCGTCCAGGAATCCCAGCAGCGTCGGTTTCTTTGTGTTCGTCTCGTAGGAAGCCAAGGCATTGACCACTTCTTCCACGGCGTCCAACCGCGCCTGCCGCTCGTTCGTGTCGTGATACAATCGCACAAGTTCGCCTTCGTAGTCGATCGCCGCAATCAGATCGCGGGCGAGCTTCGCCAGGGCCCCGCGCCGGCGTTTGCGGTATTGCTTGACCAAATCGACGAAGCGGGTCACCGGCTCCCGCGGAACCGAAGGCAAGCTGCCGGCCGAACACATGACATCCCATACGGATTTTCCTTGGGATACGGCCGCGCCCATCAGTTGCTGGACAGTCTTGGGTCCGATACCGCGCGGCGGGTTATTGATGACCCGCAGCAACGACACCTCGTCCTCGGGCGACGTCAACACTCTGAAATAGGCCAGAATATCGCGCACTTCCTTGCGGTCAAAAAACGACATTCCGCCGACCAGCACATACGGGAGTTTGGCGCGTCGCAACTCCGTCTCGAACGCGCGTGTCTGCTCGTTGGTGCGGAACAGAATGGCGAAATCCCGCGGCTCCAACTCGTCGCGCTGGACGAGACGACGAATCTCTGCCACCACTTCCTTGGCTTCGGCGGTTTCGTCAGTGTACTGCTGCACGCGCGGGCCCTCGCCTCCGCAGCGGGCCGCCCGAAGTGCTTTGTCGTGGCGTTGCGTGTTGAATCGGATCAGGCGATTCGCGTACGCCAGGATCTCGGCTGTCGAGCGGTAGTTATCTTCCAGCCGCACGACCTTCGTATCCGGCCAGTCGCGTGCGAAACTCAGGATATGCTCGACCTCCGCACCCCGCCAACCGTAAATCGACTGGTCGTCGTCGCCCACCACACACAGATTACGATGACCCATGGCCAGTGCTTTGACGATGCGGTACTGGCTGCCGTTCGTGTCCTGGTATTCGTCGATCAGCAGATGGTCAAACAAGCCCGCCTCTTCGCGAAGCACATCGGTATGCTCCCGAAACAGCTCCTCGGTACACAGCAACAGATCGTCAAAGTCCACCGCACCAGCGTTCCTGAGAGCCTGCTGATAGCGCCGATACGCCATCGACGCCAGATGCTCTTTGTCGCTTTGGGCCACGCGCGAAGCTTCGGCAGGTGTGATCGACCGGGACTTCCAGCCGCTGATCAGATTGATCATGTCGCCCGGACGCAGCGATTCGCCCGGTACCCGAATCTCGCGCAGCACGCCACGAGCGAGACTCTCCTGATCGCCTCGGTCGTAAATCGCGAATCGTTCCGGATACCCCAGCAGACGGATGTGTCGTCGGAGCACCCGGACACAGTGCGAGTGAAACGTCGAGACGACGGGCCGCTCCTTCAGCCGCTTCCCCAGCACACCGCCGACTCGCTCCTGCATCTCGGCGGCGGCCTTGTTGGTGAAGGTCACGGCCAGGATACGGCCGGGTCGTATGCCATGACGGATCAGATTAGCGATACGGTACGTCACGACGCGCGTCTTGCCAGTGCCGGCCCCCGCCAACACGAGCAATGGCCCGGAAAGCGTGTTTACCGCGGTTTCCTGCGCTGGATTCAACTCTCCTGTCATAGGCCCCGATCGTAGCTTTCGGCACGAGGCGGCGGAAGGGGTTATCGTTCGGGTGTTGTTTGTAGCTGAATTCACAAGAATTCGGTCCGGGAGGGCTTGATCCATCTGAATTCTCGCGAATTCAGCTACAAGTCTTGCGCTCCCGGCGGAAGGGGCCTTTGTCCCGCTATTGACGGTCCGGCGCCGACAGCCCTATACTTGCGCGGTGCTTCGAGGTTTGAGCAACCGACGAGGCATTCACTTGGATCAGTACCTCGAAGCCCCCCGGATCAGTCATGAAAACGCAACGGCGTCACGAACTTCAAACTAACGTCCTGGCCGACTACATCGGCAAGCACCTTCAGCAGATCAAACCCTACTCCAGGCACATTTCCATTGGCACGTTGCTTGTTTTCGTAGCAATCATGGCGGGACTGTATTTCTCCAACGAGTCGGCCAGGAAACGCGGTGCCGGTTGGAGCGACTATCTCCAGGCTTTCGGGACCAACGATGCGAACAAATTGGAGGAAGTCGCCACGATACACGATGGATCCGCAGCGGCGTTGTGGGCACGACTGTCGGCGGGCGAAATCAACGTGGCCGTGGGAACTGGCCAGCTATTTAACGATCGCGAGGAAGCAGAAAAGACGCTCAAGGACGCAAGAAAGCAGTTTCGTGCCGTGGAAGAGGATGCCGGCGGCAACGCCGAACTGCTGGAACGCGCCCGTTTCGGACTTGCCCAGGTCCATGAGTCTCTGAGCGAAATCAAGGAGGCCCGCGAGTACTACGGTGGCGTCGCGGAGTCCTCGCCCGATTCGGCCTTGGGCAAGGTAGCCAAGCTGCGATTCGACAGGCTCTCGGACAAATCAGTCGAGCGTTGGTATCATTGGTTCGAGCGTCAGGAACCGGCTCCGCCGCCTGAGTTGCCAGAGCGGCCCGATCTATCGTTACCCGGTAGCGGAATGCCGAACGGATTGGACGGCATAAATCTGGACGCGCCCCTGAGCATAGATCCCCTGGGCCAAGTGACCGTCGATCCGATGTCGACGGATACCAAAGAGCCACCGGTCACGGTCGACGACGCGGGAACCGCGGCACCGGACCCCGAAGAGAGTCCGAAACCCGATGATACAACTGCGGCGCCGGAGTCCGCCGACGAAGACGCCGGTGCTGCATCAGAGGTCGCCAAAGACGCCGAGAAGCCGAAGCCCAAAGAACCGGGCCCGGCCGAAGAAGCGAAGCCCAACGACAAGCCTGCGGCTACGAGTGAAGACGACGCCAAGCCAGAATCCAAGGACACGTCGTCTTGACACGATACACAGTTGTCGGGCGTGAGATATCAAGGTAGGGTGGGCCAAGTCTCCGCGGCCCACCGTTTGTTACTGCTCATGGCTGTCGACGATCTGTCCGAAGACTCCATCGTATTGACGGTCGATGCCGCCTGTGCGGGCATGCGGCTGGACGTGTTCTTGGCCGAGCGATTTGCTCAACACAGCCGCGTTCAATTGCGCCGAGCCATCGACTCGGCAGGCGTGACCGTGGATGGCCGCCAGACCAAAGCCGCTTATCGTTTGCGCGGGGGAGAGACCGTGGCCGTCGCGCTACCCGCCCGCGTCATCGAGGGCCCGCAGCCTGAAGACATCCCGCTGGACATCCTCTACGAAGACGACTATCTGATCGCCATCAACAAACCACCTGGCATGGTCGTCCATCCAGGCAAAGGGCACTGGTCCGGCACCTTGACAGCCGCCCTGGCGTACCATTTCGATCATCTCAGCGCGGTCGGCGGGCCGACTCGCCCGGGAATCGTGCATCGCTTGGATCGCGATACCAGCGGTGTAATCGTGGTGGCCAAGGACGATCAAACGCATCTGGCCCTGGCCGCGCAGTTCGAACAGAGAACCGTGGAAAAAGAGTATTTTGCCATTGTGGCCGGCGTTCCAGATCGAGACCGGGACGTGATCGAACAACCGATCGGCACCCATCCACAGCAACGCGAAAAAATGGCCCTCCGCGCAGGGCACTCGACCACGCGCGAGGCCAAGACCTTTTATCAGGTGGAAAAGCGTTTTCGCGGATTCGCCGCCGTCAAGGTCTTGCCCAAGACGGGACGAACGCACCAGATCCGTTTGCATCTGGCTCACATCGGTTGCCCGGTGCTGTGCGATCGACTGTACGGAGGCCGTTCGCAGATCACGTTGGGCGAGTTTGTCAGCGGTCGCGAAGACGAGAAGGTCATCCTTGCTCGCCAAGCCCTCCACGCGAGCAGATTGTCGTTGATACACCCGTCGAACAGCGAACCTATCGAATTCGAATCGCCACTACCCGAAGACATAGAAACGGTACTGGCAGAACTCCATCGCTACAGAACTGGTTAGCGTGACAGCGCCAGGTCGTTGTTTCTGATTGGCGGGGTCGACCGCGTCAAGGACTCGATCGGAACGACGGTCCGCTCTTGCACGACTTGTCCTGCCCTTCCGGTGCCGCAACCTGCACAACCTGCACACGCGGTCTTGCTGGAAAACCGACGCCACGCGCGCCAGCCAATGTGGCTGACGGCGAGTGCTGCCAATCCGAGAGCAACTGCCTGCTGCCAGTCGATGTCCATCTATGGGACTGCCTATGATACGAAAAGTATTCCCACCTGATACGTCGCCCAAGCTCCCAAATATGCGAGCGTCGTCATATACGCGAATGTGAACAGCGGCCAGCGCCAACTGTTCGTCTCCCTGCGGATTGTGGCCAACGTTGCCGCACATTGAGCGCATAGTGCGAAAAAAACCATTATGGACAGCGCGACAGGAACGTTGAAAATCGGCCGCTTGGTTCCTGGCCAGGTCGCCGATTGAAGCGTCTCGCGGAGTGATTCGGATCGCTCGTCCTCACCCTCTCCCAGATGGTAAATCACGCCCAGAGTGCCGATCACGACCTCGCGGGCCGGAAACGATGCGACTACCGCACAACCGATCCGCCAGTCCCACCCCAGCGGCCGCACCGCCGGTTCGATCAACTTGCCGGCTCGTCCCAGTACGCTTTGTTTCATGTAGCTGGCTGCGACTACGTTGTTGATTTCCTTCTCCAATTCAACTTGCTGTTGGTCCAACATCACCAGCCTGTCGTTCGCCGATTTGACGGACGGCTGTTGACCACGGGCCTTGAGTTCGGCGATTTCGGCTTCAAGTTGGGCAAGCTCCTCCGCATATGTGGCACGTACGTTTCGCTCGACATGGGCACCGTGCGGGAAGTAGCCCGCCGCCCACACTACGACGGTCACGGCGACGATCAACGTACCGGCTCCCCGCACGAAAGACCAACCGTTTTCCACGACGCGCAACAACACGGTGCGCAATGACGGCACTTTGTAGCCGGGTAATTCCATTAGGAACGGTGGAGTCTCGCCTCGCAGAATGGTGTTCTTCAACACGAAAGCGACAGGCACTGCGGTGGCGATACCCACTAGGTATAGGGCCAACATGGTCATTCCTTGCAGGCCGATCCAGCCGCCCAAATAGGCCGTCTTGGGAATAAAGGCCGCAATCAGCAGCGCGTACACTGGCAACCGCGCACTGCAACTCATCAACGGTGCAACCAGAATCGTGACAAGCCGGTCCCGGCGATTTTCGATCACCCGCGTTGCCATGATGCCGGGAACCGCGCAGGCAAACGAAGACAGTAGCGGAATGAACGACTTGCCACTCAGGCCAATCCGCGACATCGGTTTGTCCATCAAGTAGGCCGCCCGGGCCATGTATCCGCAGTCTTCCAGTACTGCGATGAAGCAAAAGAGAATCAGAATCTGCGGCAAAAACGTCAAAACGCTGCCCACGCCGGCAATGACGCCGTGGACCAAGAGGGACTGAATCGCCCCTTCGGGCAACAGTCCCGCAGCAGTATCGCTGAGCCAGCCAACGGCATGCTCGATACCCTCCATCAAGGGCCTGGCCCCGGAGAAAATCGACTGGAACACAATGGCCATCAGCAAGGCGAATATGACGTACCCGAAAACGCGATGCGTCAGTACCTTGTCGATCCGATCGCTGAACGTGCTCTTGTACTTCGCCGGGGTCGTGACCGCGCCTTCCATTACGTTGGCCACCCAGTCGTATCGAGCCATAGCTTCGACTGCGGGAACGGGATAACCGGCCGCCGCCAGCCGCTCGCGCGCGGCCCGTACTCGAATCATGACTCCTTCGTCCACGCCAGGCAAATCGGCGCTCTCCAGATAGCCACCGCTATCCAGCAGAAGCCGTTCGACAAGATAGCGCGGCAAAGGGTCGGGCGACCTGCCGGCCAATTCGTCCTCCAATGACGCGACCTCTTCCTGGAAGACTTCCGGAAACGGACTCTCGTGAGTTTCTGCCTCTGCGTGGGCCGCTTCCACAAGGGCCTGCTTCAACTGGTCAAGCCCGACGTTACGATGCGCCTGCATGGGTACGATCGGCACACCGACGTGTTCACGCAGCCGTTCCACGTCCAGCTTGACGCCTTGCTCGGCGGCCACGTCCATCTTGTTCAACGCAACAACCGTTGGGGTCCGGAGTTCCAGGGTCTGGTTCAGCAGGTACAGATTGCGTTGGAGATTGCTGGCATCCAAAATGCACAGGATGGCATCGGGCGGAGCAACATCGTCGCGACGCCCAAGCAGCACGTCGACCGCGACCATTTCGTCCAACGAGCGAGGCGCAAGACTGTAAGTGCCCGGGAGGTCCACCAGCGTGTACTGCCGATCACCGATCTCGACGTGGCCGATCTTCTTCTCGACCGTGACGCCAGGGTAATTTCCGACTCGCTGCCGTACGCCGGAGAGCGATTCAAAAATGGTGGATTTGCCGACGTTTGGGTTGCCAAGCAAAGCTACCGTAGTTGTCCCGGTTTCGTTCTCGCTTGGCATGGATGCTGTTTTCCCGCACGCGGCGTCGCGGCGGCTCAGACGGCTGCACCCGGTCGGACAAAGACGTTCAGGGCGTCGTTATGCCGAAAACATAGCTTGTGGCCAGACATTCGGATAATGCACGGACTGCCCGATTGGACCATCTCGACAGTCGTTCCGTGGTGAAGGCCCAACTCGTGAAGCCTGTGGACCTGATGGGGATCGCCCATGATTTGGCCGACTTCGGCCGTTTGACCGGGCGTTAGACAACGGAGGGGAACTAGATCACTCACAGCAACACCATCCTGTCGGTCTTCTTATTGAAAGTGAGACTGTATCTCACTATCGGCACGATTATCTTACCTAAGTAAGATCCGTTTGGCAATGGTCCTGGATAACGGAATTGGCGAGAATTTCTATTCGTCCACCGGAAGACCGTCACGATCTCTCGATTGACACGTCCAGCAGGATCGGCTTGGAACCTGCCAGCCCCTCCGACACGCGTTCGCTCAGCTCATCTGGCTCGCACACACGGCAGCCTTCTACGCCCAGAGCACGCGCGACCCCCACGAAGTCAACTTCCGGATCCACCAGGTCCATGCCCAAATACTTCTTCTCCGCCATCTGCGGCAACCCCATGACGCCGCCACAGTCTTTCAGGATCTTGTACTGAGCATTGTTCGCCACCACGAACACGACGGGGATTCCATAGCGGGCGGCTGTCCAAAGTCCCTGGATGCCGTACAGGGTGGAACCGTCGCCCAAGAGACCCACAACCGGGCGATCCGGCCAGGCGAGCTTCACCCCTAGCGCGCATCCCAGTCCCCATCCCAATGCCCAGCCGCGATGGGCAAAGAGACCGGTCGGGTCCTTCAATACGCCCATCCGTTTCAGCAAATGCTGGTGGGTCGTTACGGCCTCCTCCACAACCGCCGCGTTTGGAGGCAAAGCTCGAGCCAGGGCACTCATGGCGGTCATTGCCGTCATGGGCCGATCGTCCCTCTGCTGCTGGATGGCTGCCTCCAATGCCTCGCGCTCGGCGGCTCGGCGAGCGGTCCAATGTTCGCGTCGCTCCTGCGCGGCCCGCACTCGATCCGCCGACATTCGCTCTGTCAACAAGCTATCCAGTTCGGCTAGGCCAACCTTGGGATCGCCCATCAGGCCCACTTCGACCGGGAAGTTCTTACCGATTTGCCGAGCGTCCGCATCCAATTGAATCAGCCGGATGTGTTCCGGGATTGGCCGCGCCGGCTCGTGGTAGATATACAACCGCAACAGATCCATGCCGACCACGAAAACGACATCGTGCTCGGCCAGACGCGACCGAACTTCCGGCGACCACAGCGGCAACGCACCGGCGTACAGTGGATGATCGGCCGGAATGGCCAAACGCCCGTGCGAGGTGGCCGATTCGCTCCACACCGGAGCGCCTAGTCGTTCTGCAACTGCAACCAACTCGGCCACGGCGTCTGCTTCCGTCACTCGACAGCCGGCCAGGATCACTGGGCTTCGTGCTTCGGCTAGTATGCTTGCGGCTTGACTCAGTGCCTCCAATGGTGGGCGAACTTGCGGATCAGGTACGTGCGGCGGCGACAAATCCAGGCCATCGACCGTATCCATTTGCACGTCAACCGGCAGAGACAGAAACACCGGCCCCGTCGGCGGCGTCAAAGCGGTCTGCACGGCGCGGCGAACGGCGGTGGGTATATCATCACCTCGTTGCACCTCGTGGGACCATTTGGTCCAGGGACGCGTCACACTGACCATATCGCCTGCCAGCACTGGTTCTTCGACGAGCAACCGGCGATCCTGCTGGCCGGCGGTCAGAAGCAACGGCGTGCCCTCCTGATACGCGTTGTACAGCATGCCCATCGAGTTGCCCAAGCCGCAGCAGATGTGAACATTGACAACGCCCAACTTGCCCGACGCCATTGCGTATCCGTCAGCCATGGCAACCAACGGGACTTCCTGCAGAGCGAGGATGTAACGGAATCTATCGTCTTTCACCAGAGCGTCATTGAGCGGCAATTCCGTTGAACCCGGATTGCCAAAGATGTACCGAACGCCCGATGCAGCCAGGATTTCAAGGAACGCTTCTATGCCGGTCATACTTGTCTCTGGATTCTTGTCATGGACTCAAACTGGTAGGTCCCGTCTGCCGGACGGGACCTGAAGCGGCAACTTACGTTGGCAACGTCTAATGCGTCGCAAGGTCCCGTCCGGCAGACGGGACCTACCTAATCTCACTGATTGCCGGACTCATCCCAATCGTCCGTTCGGAACGGCGATGCCGGTAGACCGGCTTTGTTGTACAGGTTGCAGATTGGATTTGCGGCCCACGCGTAACGCACGCTCGCGGGCTCTGGAACGTCGGCGCTCGACACGACGACCGTGTCGCCTTCGATCTTGGCCTCGGCCCAGACGAACTTGCGATCTTCGCCGGCAATCACGAAGCCCTTCAGATTCTCTCCGTCTTTGATTACGAGTCCGCCGCACACGTGATCAAACTCGACGACGATGCAGTTGCCCTCTCGTTCGCTGGATTTGTAGATCGGGCCGGTCGGTGCAACGTCTTCGCCGTACACGGAAGCCAACGCCCAAAGAGCCAGCCGCTTGCCCACGTCCTGCTTGTTTCTCGGATGAATGTCGCCGGCCTCTCCAATGTCGATCGTCACCGCCATTCCCGTGTTCGGAACGCACAATGTCTTGAGCATACCTTCCTGCACCAACACCCACCCAGACGTTTCGTTGGGCTGCTGCTGAGGCTGCCGGAAGTTCGGGAGTTGTACCCAGGCGAAGGGAAAGTCGCCCTGTCCCCAACGCTCGCGCCAATCGGCAATGAGCGTCTTCAGTTGATCGTGATAGAGATGTGCAAACCCGCGACCGCTGCTGTTTTCGCCTTGGTACCAAATCGCGCCGCGGATGGTGCAAGGAATCAGCGGATTGATCTTGCCGTTGAACAGGTTCGCCGGATAGTTGCGATCCTCGCGAGGTTGAGCGGACTGGCGAGGCCGGCGCGGAGTGGGTTTGCCCGCTTCTTTGGCCTTTGCCCGTCGCTTTTCCCACAGCGCGAGGGCCTTCTCGTATCGCTCCTTGGCCGCGTCCCCGTCAAAGTCGCCATCGGCCTGCTTCCAGGCGTCCAGCCGTGGTTGGATCTCCGGGACCGCCTCCTGCGCCGGCATGCTGGTCCACGACTCGACCGACGTACCGCCAACCGACGAGTTGATCAGGCCGATTGGTACATCCAGTTCCTTGTGCAGACTTCGACCAAAGAAGTAAGCCGTGGCCGAAAAGGCGTTCACGGTCTGTGGACTGCACACGCTCCAATCGCCAACGCAACGGTCCTGGGGCGTGAGCGCGTGCGCTGAGTTGACTTTGAACATCCGGATCTTCGGATGGTCCGCCGATGCCGCTTCCTGCTCGGCGTTCGTGACGCGACTGACTGCCATGGCCATGTTGGATTGGCCGGAGCATAGCCATACTTCGCCCACGTACACATCGTTGATCACGATCTCCGAGTCTGTGCCTCCGATCTTCATCGTCAGCGGGCCGCCGACCGATAGCGGCTTGAGCCTTGCAGACCAGCGTCCGTTCTTGCCTACCGTCGCCTCGAACCGCTGGTCCGCGATCGTTCCAGTGACGACCTCGCCGGGGTCAGCCCATCCCCAGACGGCAATCGGCATGTCCCGTTGCAGCACCATGTGATCACTGAACATCGCTGGAAGCGTGATTTCTGCCCTGATGGGTGTCACAACGACAGAACCAAGTACCAGGACGGCGGTCAACGCGATCTTGAACGTGAATTGCCTCATGGTGCTTCTCCTTTGCGCATGCGATTGTTGTAGCTATGTGATCCAGCGAGTATTCTACAAAGCATCGTTGTCGAAACAAACTTGGGTAAACAAGATCAACGGGAGATGATCATGAGCCGCCCAAGCCGGACGATCGTCCCAACGAACTTGATTAGGCTATCGGAAGACGGACCGCATCAACCCAAGTACGATCGCGATCAGAAGGACAATGCCCATCAGAAACAACAGGCTGACCTGTTGCTTGGGCACTGTGTCGGCATCGTACCGCAGGCTTGCCATCCACCGGGCGATGCCTTTGGCGCCGAATACCAGAATGAGTCCACTGACCAAGTAGATTCCCGTATGCACGGCATCTTGGATAACACGTCCTCCTGTGTGCGGCCCTGCCGCCATGAGTTCGTCGGCCAAACGGACAGCCGATGGTACCGCCTGGAGCATCGCGTAGATCCCCAGAACAAAGCACGCGATGCGGAAGAGGTCGCCGGCTCCGACCTTGCCAAAACGGATCTCACCCGAATCCGCAGCGGGCGGAGGATAGAACTTCGATACGATCCATCCCGAGAACGCGACGACAAGGACGCCGACGACGATCCGAACTGCAACGGGTATCATGCCACTGAGCGAGAGCCACAGGTGCTGTCCAGCGGTCATCGAACCTTGGGGGCCCCAGAAGAATGTAGAAACGGCCATCGGAATGAGACAAATGCCTCCGAAAATGAACCACAGGCCCATCACGCGGAGGGCGACCAGCATCAGTTCCCTCCCTGGAAAGGTTGTCTCTTCATTCGACGACTCAACCACAGCTTTCTGGCCTTTCGAGTTGAAGTGTCTCTTGGGGGCAAGACCACAACCGAAGTCGTTTAACGGCAAGCCGAAGGCGACGGTGTTTGACGCGATCGTCGACGCCTTCGGCTTGCCGTTAAACGACTGCGGGCACGGTGCACGAATCCTGATCGCTTGCAGTGCAGAGCGGCCAGATCACCGAAGCTCCTTTAGCTCTTCGTCGATGAGCCGGCAATCTTGTTGGAAGTCTTCGGAACTCCCGACGAGCAAAACGCGGCCCTCGCCCGCTGTCAATTCGAACTGCGTGAGATTCCCTGTGACGTCTGTCCGTTCGATCATGTCATAGACGCTGCCATCGCCGGTGATGGAGATGTCTACGGTCTGAGGTCCGAATCCGTCCAGCGATGCAACGACGATGTAGCGGGCGTTGCCGGGATATCCTCTGCGCTTCACGAAGCTGTGAGCAAGAACCCGCCGGTTGGAACTTGTCACGAAGCCTTTCTCTTTGTAGTCCCGTTCCAGGCGACAGAGCAGCGGTGCCACGTGCGTTATGCGGCGGAACAGTTCGGCGGCCGCTCGCGTGTTGGCCGTTTCAGCCCAGCCCACGTCCCACAGGTGATGATCCTGTGGCCGGTTGGCCACGGCGGCGTAGAACATGATGCCGGTTGCGCCTTCGGCGATCGCCACCCAGCCTTGCAGTTTGATCTCGCCGGGCTCCGGCGTCCTCATCCCGTTCCGATAGCCGAAGTTGGGCGGATCGAGTGAAGCCGTTTCAGCAGTGCCCCAACTCTGTGGCATCATCCACAGGCTTGCACCGTGCTGGCGGCAGGCCCGATAGTAGCCGCTGACGCGGCCGCGATAGTACGGTACGGATCGTCCCGGATTCGATGGCCCGCTGCGCGGCGACCAGAAGAACGGGTAGAAGTCGTGGGTGACGACAAGCGGCTTGTTCGTCTCCAGATCGGCGATGGCGGCGGTCAGATTGTTGTGCAGTACGGTCGGCGGATTGGCTGGCATCAACTCGCGCACAAGACCGTAGTACGGTGACAACTCGCGAGACAGTGCCGGTCCGATCTCTTCCGTCAGGCTCCATGCCGCCAGACTCCAACGATCGCGAAACTTGGGCAGCCACTGGCGAGCACGCGGCAGGATGACGTTCTCCATCGATCGCTTTCTTGCCTCGGCGGTCGCCAGATGCTCGTAGTACATCGCTCCCTCGCCTCCGCCCTGATAGATCAAACGGATGCCTCGCCGTTCGGCAAGCGGCAGAATACGTTCAAGATCCTTTGGGTTGCCGTTTGAGACATACACGGCGTTCATGTGCAGCCTTTTCATTTGGTCAAACAACCATTCGCATTCCTTGTCTGAACGGCTGCAGATGCCGTCGTAGAAGCCCATGGGAAACCACTCTTGGATCGGCGGGATCGGACGCTTGGGCAGTTCGTTGTCGGACAGCGGAGATACGTAGTTGGCAATCTTGGCCGGCAATTCTCGCGTAACGGCTGGCTTTGGTCTTTCGTGCCACAGGCAGATGCTGTCGACATCGTAGATACAAGGATCGTCGGGACGGTTGAAGCCGGGTAGGGCCATCCAATAGAAGTTCATGGCAACGACTTTGTCACGCCGGAATCTACTGATGTCGAACGTCTGGAAGTTCCACCGGCGCCCCGGCCGAGGGCGAACGTATTGGTAATGAGTATCCTCGTTCTTGATGCCAAACAGGATCGCTCGCATCGGCGCGTCACGAACGACGCGGCTGGCAATACTCACGCGGTTGTGTTTGGTCAGATCCAACGAAGGCAGCGAACGATTCAAGCCGAAATCGCGGCCGTTGGCGGGAAATGTGGCTCGCGCAAAGCGTTCGCCCGTGAAAGCCAGACCATTCTCCGGGCCGCCTGTCATCAACTTGCAGCCACCCCAACGGAGGCCGTCTTCGAAATCGTCCCATAACCGCTCAGCCGGTGGACGCTCGGTCCAGTGCAAGAGGATACGGGCGCGATGGGAGCTATCTTCGTCATCCGTGAGTACTATTCGGTTTTTCCCAGTATCGAGCCGAGGCAGCTTCAATCCCCGCGTATCCAGTTGGGCCTCGAAAAACGTGTAGTACAAATCGACTGCCGTCCCCTTCGGAGCGTTGGCCGACAGTTCCAGGAACACCGTGTTTTGTTCGAGTTTGTCGAAAACGACAGGAAATCGTTCCGTCGCCTGCTCGGGACCCACCGACTGCTCGGCAATCATCCGTTCTCGCTGCCGATCCGCGTAGAGACGGATCCGAATGGCAACGCCTTTTCTGCTGAGGCCATCGCAGTTCGAGGCGATTCTGAGGGACCGAATCGTAACAGGCGAAGGAAACGCGATTTCGTAGAGTGCGGGCTTGTATGCGCGATTGTAGTACAATCGCAGTAGGTTCATATCTCCACCAAGGCAGGTCACCGGTTCCAATGGATCGTATTTCCACTTGTCGTATTCGACCAGTGTCCGTGGGTCGATCCGTTTGCCGTCGCGAAACTCCGGCCCTCGGAAAATGTCGAAACCGGCGTGGTATCCCCAACTGCCGGTTCCGTCGGGTCGCAGGATCAACACGCTCTCGCTCAACAACGCTTCGCTCAGCCTGGTATCGCCGAGCGCTATGCCTTTCGTCTTGCGAACCGGCTGCACGGTTCGATCCGGCTGGCCAACGACGTAGACCGTCGGAACAACGGGAGGCCCCGGATTCTCGACGGTGACGATCTGACTCGGCTGATTCAGTCGAACCTCGAACTCAGCAGCCGAAGCGTAGTTAGCGATTGTCGGGGCAAAGGCGAGCAGCCATAGAGCGTATCGTCGCATCAATCGTCTCCCGTTCTTCTGCCGATGTCGGTGGGTTTGGCGGCGTTACGGGCGTGTCCAGCATGATCATGCAGAACCCGGCCAACGACCACGATAACTGTGGCCTGAATGCTCATTGTCACCTACGCGCGATCCAAGTCAACGCCGGCATGCGGGACTGCGCATGGGCTAGGGTGACAAAGCGCTTTCGCTTGGCTGCGGCTGAGCGTCAGAGTCCACGAACTGTTGCACTTCACCAAGTACTTCGCGCACTGTTCGGAGCAATACGTCCGGCTCGAACGGTTTCGAGAGGATTCGCAAGTCTTCTTCGTGGACAAAGTCCTCGTGGGCGGCGTCAGGAACGTAACCCGTGCAGAAGACGACCCCGACGCCCGTTTTGTGTTGCTTCAGGTACTGATGGACTTTGTGCCCTGACAACTTCGGCATGGCAACGTCCAGAATCGCCAGCGAGATCGACGAGCCGTACAACTCGAACTGGCGAATTGCATCCTCGCCGTCGACGGCGAGAATCACGCTATACCCCGCTTGACGCAACACGCGATCGGCCACCGCTCGCACTAGTGGCTCGTCTTCGGCGATCAAGATCGTCTCGGTGTTGTCGCCGGCGCTCGGGTACTGTGGGTCCGACTTCTGCGTGGCGGATCGGACCGATGGCTCGGTTAGTGGCAAGTGGATCGTGAAAGTAGTCCCTTTTCCTACTTCGCTTTTCAGGCGGATAGCGCCATCGTGCTGATCGACGGCCCCATAGACCATCGACAGGCCCATGCCGGTACCTTTTCCGACTTCCTTGGTCGTATAGAAGGGGTCGAAGATGCGCTGCTGGACATCCGCCGTCATGCCGCAGCCCGTGTCAGTGACCCTCAGCACCGCGTATTCGCCAGGCGGCAGGTCCGGGCGAGATTCGGGACTGCCGTCGCGTTGACCGGGAAGTTGCTCGCGGGTGGTTTCCACGATCAACTTTCCACCCGCGGGCATCGCATCGCGAGCGTTCACGCACAGGTTCATCAGCGCCTGGGCCATGATTGCCGAATCGGCGACTATCCATCCGGCATTTTCGCCCAACAACAGTTCGATTTCGATGGCCTCGCCCAATACGGGACGCAGCAACTCAACTGCACCGCAGACGATTTCATTGACTTCCTGCTTGGCCTTCCGAGTCGGACCATGGCGACTGAAGTTCAACAGTTGGCGCGTGATCGTGGTGGCCCGGTCGACAGCCTCGATCACTTGCTGGAGGTCCTTGAGAGGCTGATCACTGTCGGACAATTCTCCGATGGCAAAGAGCGTATAGCCGCGAATCACCTGAAGCAGATTGTTAAACTCGTGAGCGACGCCCCCGGCCAGCGATCCGATTGCTTCCAGCTTGTGCTTCTGCCGAAGCAGCAGGTCCTTTTCGCGAAGTTCTTCGGCCGCGCGCAGCCGTTCCTTCATCTCTTTGGCCAGACGCTCGTTAGCGGCTTTCAGTTCTGCGGTCCGTTCGGCCACCATGCGGTCCATTTCTTCCATTTTCAGCCGCGCCCGCCGGGCAAGATTCCACTTGTCGGTCAGCGCAGACGCCATCTGGCTGATTTCGGAATCGTCAAATGGCTTTTTCAGGATCAGCAATCGATCCTCGCGGCCCAACCGATCGGTGATTTGGGACCAGGAGTAGTCGGAATATGCCGAGCAAATGACAACCTGGAGGTCGGGATCTGCCTTCCAGAGATGCTCGATCGTCTCGACGCCGTCCCAGCCCGGCGGCATCCGCATGTCCACGAACGCCATCGCGAACGGCTGTCCCTTCTGCAACGTCTCGGTGACCATCTCCGCGGCTTCCCGTCCTTGATGAGCGGAGAACAGCTCAAACCGAACCGGCGCGGGCGCCTGGGGCGCGTCGCCAAACAAGGCTCCGGCGGCGTCGGCCAGCGCCGTGTTTGCCTTTTGGTCGGCGAGAATCTTGCGGAAGTCTTCGTGTATTGCTTCATTATCGTCGACGATCAACACACGACGATTCTCATCACAATCGTGCGTTTGCATGAGCGATCCCTCCGTCAGTTGCTGCGGGCGAGGTCAATGCGCTCAGAATCGCGCATCCAGCCGCACCCTGCCTGCCTATTGCCTTTGCCTTAACCGGCAGTTCCAGAGTGAACACTGCGCCTTGTCCGGGCCCTTCGCTTTCGGCGCTGAGTGATCCCCCCAGTTCTTTGGCGGCCAGCGCACTGCTATGCAGCCCGAAACCGTGGCCGTCGTGGCGCGTTGTGAATCCGTGACTGAAGATCCTTGTGAGGTCCTCGTGAGCGATCCCGATACCGTTGTCGCACACCTGAAGGATCACGTGTTCGTCGCATCGGCCGTCGGTTTTCAATGCGAGGCGTTTGGTTTTCTTTGTCGATGCACTCAGAGCGTGGCGCGCATTGCCGATCAAGTTGACCAGGATCTGAATCACCCGGTGCTTCTCCGTAACGACCGCGGGCACTTCGCGGTAGTCGCGATCCACTTGAATGCCGTGGCGCGAGAGGCTCGTTCCGTTCAGCTTCAGTGCTTCTTCGAAGACATCGGCCAAGTTCAACTCGGCGGTAGTCCCCGACACCTTCGAGAATGCCTGCTGCGTTGCCACGATTTCCTTTATGTGTTCGATGTTCTTGGTCAGTGACTCAAGTTCGTTCAAAACCGCCTCGCGTTCAGACACGAGTTGTCCGGACAACTGACGCAAGAAATTCGGCAGGTGTTTGCCCCGTTCGTGCGTGGTCACGAACGAGCCCAGATCGTCACGATATTGGTCCATTAGATCGACGGCGCGAGTCAAACCGGCCGCTTGGCTGTCTCGAATCGTGCGCGAAATCACGTTCGAGGACACGTTGACGCTGTTCAGGACGTTGCCGACGTTGTGCAGCACCCCGGTCGCCACCTCGGCCATGCCGGCTTGGCGCGCGGTCTCGACCAACTGCTGCTGAGCCCGCTCTAGACGTTCCTGCGCCGCCGTTCGCTCGGCCACTTCCTGGTTCAGCTTCTTGTTCGCCTCGGTAAGCTGACTGGTCCGTTCATCCACACGGCGTTCCAGGTCATGCCTCGCTTCGCGCAACCGGGCGTCACGCTCCTGGATCCTGGCCACCATGTCGTTGAAGGCGTCGTACAGCTTGCCGATCTCGTCGTCGGCCACCTTTTTGACGCGAACCGAGTAGTCGGCTTTCCTGGAAATGCCTTCGGTTGCTTCAGCAAGCCGGACGATCGGCTGCGAAACGACGGATTGCAGCTTCTGGGATGCCAATACGGACAGGCCAAGCAAAACAACCGACACGATGGCCGCCACAATAACGTCGCCAATCAGACGCTGCCCGAGATGTTCCATGCTGGCTTCCAGATACAGCGCCCCCAAGCTGCCCTCCTCGTCCGAGATCGGCGACGTCAACTCCAGCACACCGTTGGAATTGAACTGATGCCCTGCCCGTGTTGGGGGCTCGAACGTTCGTTGGTCCAATGCGTCCGGTCGCGCGTAAGTGGCGAATACGTTTCCCTCGGCGTCATAGATGCAAGCCCGAAGCACGATTTGCCTGCGAGCCAACGAGGAAAGCACCTCTTCCGCGGCTTCCGCGTCGTCAAACATCAACGCTGCCTCGGAATTGGCGCAGAGTACATCCGCGACGGACCGCAGGTTGTCGACCGTCGTCCGCCGAATTGTCGTCACGTCGTGGAATACGAAGCCTGCGCAAACCAGAATCAGGGCGAGACCCGAAGAGGCCGCCGACAACACGTTCAGCTTCGTCCTGATGGACAAATCGCGGATTCTCATCAGCGGTGCCTGCCTACGGGACAATCTTCCCCAATCGCAAGAGCTTCGAACTGATTTTCAATTTGGCCGCCTCGGCCTTCGTCGGATTGATCTCGAACTTCACGCGGTTGCTTGCCGTGTAGAAGTTGATCATGCCGCCACGTGTGGCAAACCCCGGCGACTCGCCCACCAGCAACACCGGCTTGGCTGGCGTGTCTGGGAGGATCGTCGCGACGAACCCCTTGGCCTCCGACGACGGAACAAACACCATTTGGCAGTGCTCGAGGTCGGCAGCGCCCTGGACGGACACGAGACGAACGTTGCGGTCCTGCATTTGCCGCTGGCTCGCGATTTCGCGCAAAGGGCCGACGATCGCGCTCCGGCCGACGATTCCAATGGTAAACCACTTGCGTCCGTCGGATGCGTTGTGCACGGGCCGTTCCGGCCAACGGACGTATTTCGCGAAGTTGTACAGGTACATGGCTTTAATCGGGTACTCGCGATCGATATATCCGTCCTGCGCGCGACACATCGCCGGGCCATGGCACAAGCCTGCCGCGACGACGATCAACGTCGCAATGCGTACTCGCGATGTGGATTTCTTTTGCACTGTGCGGGCTCACTTCAAAGATTGCTTCTCACATGTTGAATTTGGCCGCGAGTCGTCACCGCCTGAAAACCACCTGTGCATAAACTCCCCGTCTGACTTCCGTGGGTTGCGCGTTCACGAAGTTGTACAGAAACTCCCCGCGGTGCGAATCCAGCAGATTCTGACCCACCACAGAGAATTCCCAGCGATCAACGGGCCGCCATCCGAGCCGCAAATCGAGCGAGATGTAGTTGCGAGCATCCGCCCCAGGCACGGTGTCCACGTACCGTCCCAACACGTCGACTTCCCAGCCGCGCGGCAGGTCGCGCGATATCATCAGCCAAGCCTGGTTGCGGGGCGTCATGCGCTCGCCGCCCGGATCGAACCGGTCGGCGGGATGAACGCTGATGAACGAATACCAGCCGCTTAGTCGCCACCAATCAGCTGGCTGCCATTGGCACGACAACTCGACGCCGAAGGTTTCGGCCGAACCGGCGTTCGCAAACACGAACGGTACGGTTGGTGGAAAGCCGGCCGGCGGGCCGGTCGGGAGAAACGTGATCAGGTCTTCATAGTCGTTGTGGAAAAGCGTCACATCCCAAGAAAACGCGTCGGTTGGCTGAGCCCGGTAGCCAATCTCGTACGCCATCAGATCCTCGGCTTCCAGAGCGCGCGTGCCGTCGAATTGGCCGAAGACGACGGGTGGCATGATCAACAAACGCAAGCGCATGTCTTCCGCGACTCGCGAGGGCGTACGCACGGCCCGAGATACTGCACCCCAAACGGCCCGGCGTTCGTCCAGCATCCAAAGCAGTCGGCCTGTCGGCTGGTATTCGAAGCCGGAATAACCGTTGTGCTCGAACTTGCAGCCGACCAGGAACGTCAACTCGTCGTCGACAAGCTCGATTTCGTCTTGGATGAATGCGCTGCATAGATTCGTCTGACGGCTGACCGGATCCAGCGAGAACGAATGCGGAAACGTGGCCGGATGATTGTCGGACACCAAGCGATAGCCCAGCCCCCAGGTAACGGCATGGTGCCAGCAAACAAGTGAGCGGTGCTGGAATTCGACATCGAAAGTATCGACGTGCTGATCCGCAAACACGTCACGCCGGTTGCGGCGGTCGTAATAGGCTTGGAGATGGTAGTTTGTCTCATCGTCAATGCGGTGATCCCATCTGGCAAGGAAATGGCCGCCGCTGACGACCGCATCGCCGGTCACCGCCGCGGTGAACGGTGGACCCGGGATGGGCAACGCGGGGAAATGCTCTCCCGCGGCGCCGCTATACAATTCGCCCTGCACGGTCGCGGTATCGCATTGGCAATCCGCGTCGCCCCAATCCGCTCGAAAGCCCAGTCGGCCTTGACGCCAGTCGTCGTGCGGCCCAGTCGGATCGGGCGAGAATCCAGCGGCTCGTTCGAAGTGCTTTCCGTACACGCGATAGTGAACATTGCCGGACGTGACGCCGCCGTAGCGGAACTGATTGATGGACTTGTCCTGATCGCCGCCCCCCGCTGCGATCATCAGCCCCTGTGTGTCCTGGGCCCTTTTGGTGATGATATTGATCACGCCGTTGACCGCGTTGGCTCCCCATACCGTAGCTCCGGGGCCGCGGATCACTTCGATGCGTTCGATGTCCTCCAGCACCAGATCCTGGACATCCCAATTCACGCCGGAAAATGTCGATGTGTACACACTGCGGCCGTCGATCAGCACTAGCAGCTTGTTGGCGAAGCGGTTGTTGAATCCACGGGACGAGATGGCCCAGATGTTCGAGTTGATGCGGGCCACCTGCAATCCGGGCACCATGCGCAGCAATTCCGGCACGCTGGTCTTTCCGCTGCGTCGGATCATTTCCTGGGTGATCACGTGGACGGCTGCCGGCGAACGGCCAACCGTGCTCTCATTCCTGGTAACCGATGTGACCTCCACGTCGAATGCCGGCACCACCATATCGACGTTACCCAGATCATCGATATCTAGATCGAGCAATCCACCAACATCCGTGTAGGCGGCTTCTTCACCCTCCTGATGGGAAGCCGTCGTGTTCAGGTCAGAAACCGGCTGAGAAACCGATGTTTCCACGGGGTATGGCGGCGTTTCTCGCACCAAGCCGGGCGCTCCAGCCGGCTGAGCCGTTGCCCGGTCAACGGGCAAAAAGCACAGCAGCAGGATAGCCGTTTGTGCGACCGCAAATCTTGCGCGAATCATCGCTGGTCCTCCTTGAGCGGGCGCCGATGTAATGAGTCGAGCGAGTGAATCGGCCCGCGGGACCAGCCTGCGCAGTCTTGGGTATTATTGGCTAATCGGGATTCCGGAACTGTTGACTCTATCGCTGACTTTGCGAATCGCGCAGAGTTGCGCGGTTTCTGCCGGTCGGCTCGCTACAATCCGTTCGTTCCTCAAAACAGGATCGAAGGCTCTAACTCGCCAGCAACCGAGCCGCTCTGCCTACGATCAAGACAAGCCGTTCCCTGGCGTGATACTTGTCCACAAATGCGTCGAAACCGGCCTCTTGGCATCGTCTTACAGTGCCTTCTCGATTGTCGGCCGACATCGCGATGACAGGCATGTTGTGTCCAAGTTGACGGATTGCGACAAGCGTTGTGTATCCGTCGACCACCGGCATATCAAGATCTGTTAGCACCACATCGTAGGGGCGGTGTTCCAACTCCGCGGCCTGAACCGCAAGAAGGGCCGCCTGCCCATTCGCGGCTGTCTCGACCTCGGCGCCGGCTTCCTCCAATAGCCATCTAAGCGTGAATCGCTGAGACGGCACGTTCTCCACCAGCAGCGTCCGGCAATTCAAGTCGATCGATTCCATTGCGTTCCCAGCATTGATGGATCCGTTTGCGATCGTGGCTCCGTGTCCTTGCGTGTCGCCCTTCTGATGGGGTCTGTGGCAAACGCTCGCAACGTGTATACCAAATTGTCCGGTGCTGAATGGGCAAGAAAGGATTGATTTCGGCTAATTTGCGGGGTTTCCACCTGGGGGTTTTCCCTACCTTTGGCCGCAATCTGGAGATACTTTGCCCCACGAAGATGAACAAGGGACGACGGAGAGGCGGTTCACTGACTTGCGGACTGCGCAGCGAGAGCCAATCGCACCAACTGGGCGACGTTGTTGGCTTGGAGTTTCCTCATCAGGTTCGCGCGGTGTTTCTCGACCGTCTTCTCGCTGATTTGAAGGTCGTGTGCGATCACCTTGTTCGCTTTTCCTGCGACCACTGCGTCGAGCACCTGTTTTTCGCGAGAGGTCAATAGCGTCATGCGAGCCGAAGCAACTGCTGCCCGGCGAGCGTCGGCCTCCGACCGTTTTCGCGCCGTGATATCCTCCAATAATCCGTCGACAATGGCTCCGCCTTCGGCCGTCTTGCCCGGGACGATGCTCAAACGATAGTACGACGGTTTTCCATCAGCATCACGAACTTCGCATTCCCTCTCTCGCGGCTCGCCGCGCTCGATGGCCTCCCGCACAATAGCGATGCACTCCTCGCCATGGACGAACGCTTGCGCGAGTCCTATCGATCGCGCCGCTTCCAAGGAGTCCGCGCCCAAAAGCGCCAGCACCGGTCCGTTTGCTGCCAGTAGCGTGCTATCCGTCGCGCACCGGAAAACGCCAACGTTCAGCCGCCGCAACAACAGGTCCAAACGCGATTCCAGGTCCATGGCATGCCGGCGGATTTGCGCGTGCTCCAGCGCCGCCCGTATGGCCGCGCGCAGTCGCACGAGGTGCGCTGGGCTCTTGACGACGTAGTCGTCCAACCCGCTTTTCAGGGCTTCGACTGCAATCTCCTCGCTGCCCGTCGCGGTGAACATCAACACGGGACAATCCGCGTATAACGACTTCACCAGCCGCAGTACTCTGAGTCCGTCGGTCCACTGGAGCTGGTAGTCCGTGATCACTACGTCGAAACGGTGGTCGTGAAGCGCACGGTCTAGCTGTGCCTGATCTATTACCTGCTGCACTTCCGCGGAAGGGAACTCCTTGCGCAGTTCGCGAATCACCAGCGCGCGATCCTGCGGGTTATCGTCGACGATCAGCACGTGCAAGTGACCGGACATGGCGATGTGGGCCGGACTCCCTCAGGGGGGCCGCCCCAATTCCGGTACGGTGTTTGTGATCAACCAGAACACTTCGACCAACGTCAAGGTCTTGCGTTGGTCAGCCATCGTCTCCTTCCGCGCTACGGAATTCTACCCAAAAACGGCTGCCTGTGCCAGCAGAAGATTCGACGCCATAAGTTCCGCCCAGGCGGTTCACCGCGCGGCTGACAATAGCCAACCCAATTCCGGTTCCCGGGTAGCTTTCGACGCCGTGCAGACGATCGAAGACTCGAAAGATCCGTTCCTGGTATTCGTCGTCGATTCCAATGCCGTTGTCTTCGACCCACAGCCGCACTGAGCGGTCGCGCGATTCGGTCCGGATTCTCACCGCCGGACGGACACTGGGAGCGACGAACTTGATCGCGTTGCTAATCAAGTTTGCCAAGACTTGTACCAGCGTACTGTAGTGTGCCGTCACGTGAGGAAACGACCCTTCGACGGCCACACGCGCTCGCCTTTCTTCCACATCCGATTCAAGCTGTCGAATCGCCTCTCTGACGGCTCGCTCCAGACTAACGGCATGCATACGCAATTCGGTTCGACCCAGCCGGCTGTAAGCCAATAGATCGTTGATCAATACATCCATACGTGACGCCGAATCGATTATGTGCCGGCAATACTCGTGCCCATCTTGATCGAGACGATCTGCGTAGTCCTCCAACAAGGCATTGGCAAAGCTCTCCATCCCCCGCAACGGAGCGCGAAGGTCGTGCGAGACGGAGTAGGCGAACGCCTGCAACTCCTGGTTTGCCGATCGAAGCTCCGCCGTTCGCTGTTCCACGCGCCGCTCCAGTGCTGCGTTCAACTTGCGGATTTCCTCCTCGGCCTGCTTCCGTTCGGTTACGTCCCGGAAAACGCCGACCAGATAGTCTCTATCGGACAAGGTCACCGAGCCCGAACTGATGTCGGCGAAGAAGACACTGCCGTCCTTGCGACGCACAGGGATGTCGCGCGCAACGCGGATTTCGCGTCGTGCCAAGCGGTCAAACTGCCCGACCACGAGCGGCAGAGCTTCCTGGGGATGAATGTCCAAAACTGAGAGCTTCAACATTTCATCGTCTTCGTAGCCAAGCATGTCACAGATGGCGCGGTTGGCCGCATAGAACTGAAGGTTATGCGTGTTGGCCAGAAGGAGTCCGTCAAGGGCATGGTCGAAGACAGCACGCAACTTGGCCTCGCTTTCGCGCAGTGCCTCTTCGGCCCTTTCGCGATCCGTCACGTCAAGGTTGGCCGACTGATAGCCCAGCAACTCGCCCTTTTCGTTGCGTACGACCGTGGCCAAACCTTCCGAGATGAACGTCGAGCCGTCCTTGCGTCTGGCCAAGAACTTGCCATGCCACCGCCCCGTATCGTTCAGGGCATCAAGGACGGGAGTCGCTTCCTCTTGGATGGCAAAGAAGTGAGAAACGGGATTGCCAACGGTCTCATCCACTTTGTCGTATCCCCACATCTCCAGGAAAGCCGGGTTCACGTGCTGGATGATGCCGTTACGATCGGCTGTACTGTTGGCCGCAATCGACGACTCGAACACGATGTTCTTCAGCAGCAGTTCTTCCTCAGCCCGTCTGCGCTCGGTGATATCGCGGGCAAATGCGATATTGTATTCTCGCCCCTCAAACTCAAGCAGCCTGATCGAGATTTCGACCGGGAAGATACGTCCATCTTTCGTTCGATGGTGCGATTCAAAGGTCATCGATCCATGCGTCTTGAGATTCTGCCAATGGCTTGGCCACGCCTTCGGCGGAAAGTCGGGATCGATGTCGTGGACGGTCATCGAAGTCAACTCTTCGCGCGAATAGCCGAGTACTTGGCAGGCGGTGTCGTTGACGTAGCGGAAGTGGGCGTTGGGCTCGATCCAAAAAACCGCGTCTGCGGCACGGTCAACGGAGAACTGCGTGAAACGCAGCGCCTGTTCGGTCTTCTTGCGATCCGTGACATCCTGTCCGATGGCGACGATTCCAGTTGGGGATCCTCTCTCGTCCAACAGTCTGTCCACGTTCCAACTGATAACGCACTCGGCGCCATCGGCCTTTTGCACGGGATTCTCGAAGCCTCGAGTGGGTTCCCCGCGAAGGACTTTCTGGATATCCGCGGCTATCCCCTCGCGGAATTCCTCCGGAACGAACAGATCGAGATAGCTCTGGCCAAGCACTTGCTCGCGCGTTCGACCGTAGATGCGTTCGGCTTCCGGGTTGAATTCGCTGATATTGCCTACCGGCGTCAAGCAGAGAATGACACTGGGGGCCGTTTCGACCAATGAACGAAATCGCTGCTCGCTCTCTCGCAACGCCTGTTCCGACCGTGCGCGTTCCGCTTCGGCCCGCTCCAAATCTGCGACTCGTTGTCGCAGTGTTTGCACCTCATGAAGAAGTTGCTCGTCGCTGGTGTCCCTGTTCTGCATTGGGATTCCCTCCAGCGTCCCTCATGCCGCGCGGCCTTCTCGCGCCGCGTTTGCCGGGAGCTTTATCAGACGCGATTGCCTGATTACAGGATGGATGAAAACCTCGACACCCCCGCGGTGTTGGCTGACCAATGCCGTGAAGTCCAGGCCACGGTCAACGCGTGCATTCGATGTGGTTTCGTGGATCTATTCTAGCAATTCAGGCTGTGGATGGGAGCCGCATGCCCCGTCAACGATTCACACGGAACGTTCTGGTCTATTCAGTGACAGAGATTGAACAGATCAAGCGTGAGTTCCGCAACTACGAATTGGATGAATGTCGGTACGCTTGCGGATCATCTGCGATCGAGCGGGACGATGATTGGCTGGCGTTGCTGGGCTTTTCGGAGAGTTTGGCTTTTTCTGAGGCAACGGTATTAATGCGGTTCAGATCCAATATTTCTTGACTCTGGACCCCCCACGGGGTAGACTGTTTGTTTATTCTAAACCTATTGCGTGTTTCTGACTCTAACGGTTTCTATGTGGTCGGTCGAGCGCCCCTGAGGGACGCACAGAC
>CAZURK010000218.1:0-26565 GCA_964623055.1 uncultured Pirellulaceae bacterium | reverse complement strand
TGTGACCTGTGCAGGTTAGCAGATCGCGTTTCGTTGCGTAGGTGGGGGCGACCTCTGCGCGCAAGTTGGTCCGCGGTCGCACCAAAAAGTCGGTCGGTATTTGGGATGTTCCTGGTAGCGGGTCCCGGAAAAGCTCTCTGCGACGGGCGGGGCTCGGTTCGGTCTGATGCACCGAATCGAAATAGTGTCCCCCACATCGGAAACATAAACGACAATCTCGCTCAGTCGGTGGAAAGTGAGACGCGGATATTGTACTCTAGATGGCGTGTTCAGCCTGGATTGGCACTAGGCTCACCGCAAATGGCGACTATCGGCTCAGAGGGACGCACCCCCTTGAGCTTGCTGCCGCGGAAGCGGAAGACATCTAGAAGCCGCCGCCGCGGCTGTGTGACGGATAACCGCATTGGGGGCACCAAGCGCGGGATGCTGTTGGCCTATTGCGTGAGTCGGTACGGGAAGGACTTTGCCTCCTCGTAGGCGCGGAGCAGAAGAAATCCCAACCACATCTCGTTGGATTGGATTGGGAGGACGGTTGATTTGCGTGAAGCAATGCCTTCAACAAGGTAAGACAGGAGATGGCGCACCTCGTCGTAAGAAGCAGTCCCGAATCAGGACAGCCTTTCGACTTGAACCGTGACGAAACGGCAATCGGACGGCATCCTGACTGCCGAATCGTCCTGACAAACGCCCCGACGGTCAGCCGATTTCACGCACGAATCCTGCGCGACGGCGAGGATTATTACCTCCAAGATCTTGATAGCCGCAACGGTACTTATCTGAACGACGAGAGAATCACGCCACAGGAGAAGTTCCCACTGAAGAACGGCGACACGTTCAGTGTAGGCGATGTCGAGTTCACGTTCAACGACTCGCGTCCCGCTTTAGTGACAGAAGCGGAATCGTCGGGAGAGGTGGCGGACGCATGTGCCGCTGTCGAGTCCTTGAGGGCAATACTCGATGACGACGAGGACAGCTTCGATACAGGTTCTTCGGTCTTGGCGACACTGGATCTCACTACCGGTTCCGACGAGAACCGGCAAGTCAGCGGCAGGCTGACAGCCCGACTGTCCGCATTGATCGAGATTACGCGCAGCCTAGGTAAGGCGTTGGCGTTGGACAAGGTGCTCCCGCAGGTGTTGAACAGTGTGTTTCTGATTCTGCCCCAGGCTGATCGAGGTATCATCGTTTTGAGGACAAGGGACGGCACGTTAGCTCCTCGTTGGGCCAAGTCGCGCAGACAAAACGACGACGGTACTGTTCGCATCAGCCGTACCATCGTCAAGAAGGTCATGGAATCGAAAGAGGCAATGCTGTACGCGCCTAAAACCCGGGACAATCGTCTGGACGTCATCGAGGGTATTGCAGGCCAGCCAATCCGTAGCATGATGTATGCGCCATTGGTTGACTCTGAAGGTAACTCGCTCGGAGTCATTCAGGTGGATACGGCGGATCAACGGAAACAGTTTCGCCAGGACGATCTGGAAATCCTAGCCAGCGTCGCCGTGCAAGCGGGCATTGCAGTCTTCAAGGCACAGTTGTTTGAAACCGCGCTGCGTCAAAAGGAAATCGAGCAAGACCTGGAGCTGGCCCAGGAAATGTACAAAGCCTTCCTGCCGCAAAGCCGACCCCGACTACACGGGTACGAGTTCTTTGATTATCGCTGCGCAGCAAACCACATTGGAGGCGACTATTACGACTACATTCCACTACCGGATGGCCGCACGGCGGCGTTCGTGGCCGACGTCGTGGGCCATGGGATCGCAGCGGCCGCGATGATGGCGAAGGTGGCAGATGAAATGAAATACTGCTTGCACAGGGAAAGCCATCCGGCCGCCGCAATTGCCAGCTTGAACGATAGGCTGAGCTATACCCAAGTCGACCGATTTGTCACGCTACTCATGATTGTCTTGGATTCGGAGAAACATGAAGTCACAATCGTCAACGCAGGGCACTCGGCGCCGATCTGGCGTCGCGCCGACGGCACGATCGAGGAGCCTGGGGAGGACGTTTCCGGACTGCCCGTCGGCATTATGGAAGGGATGGACTACGAGCAGATAACGATCCCACTGGCGCCTGGAGAGTCATTGACTATGTACACCGATGGTGTCATCGAAGCCTTGAGCCCGGCCGGCGACCAGTTCACCGTCGATAGGATACGGAACCACGTGAAAGCGGGCTCGCAGGACCTGCAAGCCATTGGTGAAGCGATTATCAACGACGTGCGACAGTTCGTCGGCAACGGGCCTCAGGTGGACGACATCTGCCTGGTGTGTGTTCAGCGTCATGCCGGTGACCCGACTCTGGGGCTTGACGGCGAACAAGGTGAGGACAGCGGCAACGTATACGCAACAGCGGAGAGCACTATAGACTCGCTTTGCTGGGCTGCTTCGGACGACACCGTCGTTGTGCCAGATCAGGGACCAAACGCGTGCGGATGAAGTGATTTCATCACGACAGCAGAGCGGCAGTCCCCAAACCGCCTCTCAATCAAACTCCCAAGACCTCGCAAGACAGGGGGGCAATAAGGCTCGCTCGATGGAAACCCTCTCCCCATACAAAGCGTGACTTGCCTCCGAGGTGCTGCGCCCGCTTGCGCGCGGTCGGACACAGAAGCTACGTCGGTGGGGGCGACCTCCGCGCTTTACGGACTACGGGCGACACGGAAGCCCAGGAAGTCGCTCCGGCGCTCCGTCACGCTCACGCCGCGGTACGCCGACCGGCAGAGCTCAGCCTGGGAGTACCAGCTCCCGCTCCGGACCACCCGGAACGCGCCCTCTTTGGAGCCACGTGGGGCTGACACTGGTTCCGAAGGGTAAGCACCGTACCAGTCCCAGCACCACTCCCACACGTTGCCGTGCATGTCATAGAGGCTCCAGGCATTGGGCTCCTTCTCGGCCACGGGGTGCGTTGTTCCGCCCGAATTCGCAGCGTACCAGGCAACGCGGTCGAGGTTATTCTCTTCATCACCAGAGCTCCACCGCGTGGTCGTCCCCGCCCGGCAGGCGTACTCCCATTCCGCTTCGGTCGGCAATCGATATCCGTGCCCGCCCTCCACGGTGACATTTTCACCCTCGATGCCGTAATACGGCTCTCGACCATCCTGTTCGCTGAGACGATTGCAGAAATGCACAGCGTCCAGCCAAGACACCCTTTCCACTGGCCGTCGCTTGTCGCGCGTGAAGTGACTCGGATTGTTGCCCATCACGTGTACGTACTCTTGCTGCGTCACCGGATAGACGCCTAGGTAGAACGGTTTGGTGATCTGGACACGATGTTGATACTCGTTGTCACGGCGACCTTCCTCCGATTCCGGCGAGCCCATCAGGAACTCCCCCGCTGGGATCAAAACCAGTTTCATGCCCATTGAATTCTCCCACACCTCTAATTCTTTGAGCATCTGGGATTTCATGGCAAAGCCTCCAGTCTGTCAGGCACGAAAGATACACCGGACTCCATCACTCGCATTCGGGGAGTATACCAACGTCGAAGTTTGGTTGCCACAAGGAGGGAAGTCGTGTCGTTCGGCTACTGGCATTACTTCGACCAGTGCCCCCGCGTCCAGACCCATTTCTGCAGGGCTCGTTGCCACTTCCAGTGCCCAGGGACCCACTTCGCCTTGTTCCAAGGGCAGACACCCGGCGGCGGTTCCTTCTTGTCTGGTGGCTTGCGAAGTCTTGGTGGGCCTGGTGCGCAATTTCGCTGCCTGCCTCAAGACGCGGTGTCCCACACCGCGGACGTTTTTGATTGCGCAAAAAGTGCTTGGGTCTGACACACCTCCGCGCCTTAGACCCTGGCCCACGCAGCAACCACAGTCACGCTCCAGCCCCACCAGAAGCCTGAATCCGTGTTGTCATGAAGTTGCCCTAGAGAACAGTAATCCCAACCCTTGAGCCTGAAGGCTACAGGGGAACGGTCAACTCGGCGGTTTCGAATACCTTCCTTTCCGCCCACACTCCTTCTGCCTCCGCGATGGCACGGACAGGATCCGCTACTGCTATCGCGACGCCGAACGTCGTCCGAGACTCATCCTGCTGGCGCGCTCAAACTCCGGACTTTCAAGGAGACTGGTTCGGCGGCAGCGAGGCGACCATCACGAGTGCCCGGCTGATCGGCTGTTGCAGCCTGTTCATGGCGAAAACAGGCGGAGCTTTTCGACCATTAACGCCGCCATCCGGTCGCGGGGCAACGTGTAGAACGAGCCCGGCACCGAAATGCGGTTGACCTTGCGGCTTTCGTCGAGGGCTGCGAGCCAGGTCTGCTGCAACTCGGTGCAGATATTGATCTTGGAGATGCCGTTGCGGATACAGGCGCGGATGTCGTCGTCGGGCGTTAGGGAGCCGCCGTGCAGGACAAGCGGGACCGCGACGCGCGACGCAATGGCCTGCAAACGCTGGATGTTGATCTTCGGAGTGCCTTGGTAGACGCCATGGATCGTTCCGATGGCCACGGCCAGGCAATCGGTGCCGGTCTCGGCCACAAACTCGGCGGCCTGCACCGGGTCCGTCTGCATGGCCTCGTCTTCGTCCATCTCGGGCAGGTCGCCCTCCAGGCCACCGACGTGCCCCAGTTCGGCCTCCACACTGGCGTTGCTCTCCCGCGCCATGGTGACCGCCGCCTGCGTCAAGCGGACATTTTCCGCGTAAGGGTGTCGCGACGCATCGAGCATGACCGAGGTGAAACCCGCTCGCAAGCACTCGGCCACATGTTCGAGAGTCGAGCCATGGTCGAGGTGCAAAGCAGCGGTGATGCCTGATCGGCCGACGTACCAATCGACCAGCGCCTTGACCGCTTCAGGCCCTCCGCAATACGTGTACTCGGTGGGCGACGCCTGGAAGATAACGGGCAGACCCGTCTTCTCCGCCGCCATGCAAATGGCCTGTACCGATCCGCTGTCCCAACACTCGAACCCCGGCACCGCGCGGCAGTTGCTGCGTGCGTCCCGAAGCAGCTCATCCATCCTCACAAGACCCATGCGATTGCTGTCCCCCATTGTTGTGTTCGTTCCGGATCAGACGCTAACTTACCACGACCGCGACACTTTCCGATAGTACTGGTCGACAGCCCCAGTACCTTGTGTCAATCGAATTGGTGGGTCGGATTGCCAATCCGACCAGTGTTACGGACGGATTAGCAATCCGTCCTACTGACGACACCAACTGACAAGCGGTACCAGTGACTTCGCGCCCGCCCCGTCGGATGTTACAGTCCATGTTCTGAGTTTCGTCGTACTGAGTGGCCAGCGTGTCCCCGCCGTGGAGCATCGTGATGAGGTTTTTCGTCCTGTCGTTTCTACTGACTTCTATCCTCTTTGGCTCGGCCGCGCCCTTGGCGGCAGGTGACCAGGAATGGACTCGTTTCCGTGGGCCCAATGGTTGCGGCATCGGTCGGGCTTCGCACCTACCCGAGACGTGGACCGAGACGGATTACAACTGGAGGATACAACTGCCTGGCAAGGGTTTCAGTTCACCCGTGATATGGGACGACCGGCTCTACGTGACCAGCACCATCGAAGAGTCGGCGACCTTTATCACCTTCTGCCTGAACACGACCGACGGTACCGTGAGGTGGAAGCAGCAGTTCCAGGCCAAGCCGCATCCCGAGTACAAGGCGAACTGTGATGCGTGCGCCACACCGGCGGTCGACGCGGAGCGTCTCTACGTGGTGTGGGCAACGCCCGATGAACACGTCGTGCATGCGCTGGACCAACGCGACGGTACGGAACTCTGGCATCGCGATTTGGGGCCGTTCGTGGCGGAGGACGGCTTCGGAACGTCTCCAGTACTGGTTGGCGACGTAGTCGTGTTGTCCAACGACCAGGACCCGGGCGGAACCAGTACGATCGTGGCGTTGGACCGAAGGACGGGGCAGACTCGCTGGCAGGTCGACCGCGAGTCGAAGAAGGCCACGTTTTCTACGCCTTGCCTTTTCGAGCCGGTAGGAGGGAAGCCTCAGGTGATCGTGCTGAGTTGCGCCCACGGCGTCACCAGCCTCGATCCGATCAACGGTGCCGCGAATTGGGCCTTGAATGACGTGTTCGAACTCCGCACGACCGGATCGCCTCTGGTCGCGTCGGGGATGATCTTTGCCAGCAACGGCGGAGGAACGGCGGGCAAGTATCTGGTGGCGGTCAAACCGGGAATTCCCGAACAGGACGTGGTTCCGGAAGTCTTGTATCAGATCGACCAGGCGGCACCCTACGTGATCACTCCGGTGGCCAAATGGCCGTTGGTGTTCATTTGGAGCGATCGGGGAATCGTCACCTGCATCGACGGGCCATCGGGCAAGATTCACTGGCGGGAGCGGGTCGGCGGCAAGTATCTGGGGTCTCCGGTTCGCGTCGACGACCGGATCTTCTGCATGGCGAATTCCGGCGAGATGGTCGTGCTGGCCGCGAGCGAGGAGTTCAGAGTCCTCGCCCGGATCGATCTGGGCGAGCCCAGCCACAGCACGCCCTCGGTGAGCGATGGCGTGATGTACCTGCGCACCTACTCACACGTCATGTCGTTGGGAGGCAGCGTCTCGGCCGAATAGGCGCCCGTTGAACGAAAAGCGTTGGTGCGCACATGGGCGGTCATGATTGTCGTAAGGGCCGACTTTTTCAATCGTGACGTCACGACTTGGCATCCAGTGGGGAGACCCATCCGGGTTCGAATCCAGGTAATCGGGCTTTGGTCCCCCCCGTCCCCTTTCCGTCCCAAACCATGTGAGGGTATCCGGGAATTGGGAGGGCGAAGCTCCTGCTGAGCCTGCTTTCTGGCATCAACATTCGGCTCGGCGGGAGCCTCGCCCTCCCGATAACGATGGATTCCAGTATGTCGAATTCCCGGACATCCTCAACTATGTAGCAAATCTGCCTCGCCCTCTCTGCGTCGTTGCGAGTTCTTTACAGTTGTCGCAATTCCCTGGAATCATTGCGTTGATTCGAGCGAATTGCGGCGTTATTCTGGATGACTGTTTCGCATCAGGCCGGCTGCCACGAAGCCATCCCGACGCTCAATTCACGAATCAGGAGAATCCTCAAATGATCAATCGACGTGAAGTCGTCCGAGGACTTGGAGCAGGAATCGCTGCTGCGAGTTTGGGTACGTCCAGTTTGTTTGCCAATACCGCCGACCGTGGCAAAGTCAAAGTCGCCATCATCGGCCACACCGGCCGCGGAAACTACGGTCACGGTCTCGACGTTTGCTGGCGGGCGATGGAGGATGAAGCTGAAATCGTCGGTGTGGCCGATGCCGACGACGCGGGACGGGCCGCCGCCAAAACCCGCCTGGGCGCCCCGAAAGCTCTCGCGGATTACTTGCAGTTGCTGGACGAGACGAAACCCGACATCGTGTCCATCTGCTCGCGGCATCCCGATCAGCATCGCGACATGTTTCTCGCCGCCGCTGAGCGCGGGATCCACGCGTACATGGAAAAGCCCATGTGCCGGACGCCCGCAGAGGCCGACGACATGGTCGCCGCCTGCGAAAAACACAACGTCAAACTCGCCATTGGCCACATCACCCGCAACAGCCCGAAACTGGATGTCGTGCTAGGGCTGATTCGCGACGGAGCGATCGGCGATGTGCTCGAGTTGCGGGGGCGCGGTAAGGAAGACGCCCGCCGCGGCGGAGGCGAGGATCTCTGGGTGCTCGGCAGCCACATCATGAACCTGATTCACGCGATCGGTGGCGAGCCGAATTGGTGTTTTGCCGTCATGGAACAGGACGGCCATCCCGTGACCAAAGCCGACGTGGCGCCGGGGAACGAAGCTCTCGGGCCGCTCGCCGGGGACACCGTTCACGCCGTCTACGGTCTGGACGGGGGCCGCACGGCGACCTTCGATTCGGTACGCGGAGCCGGCACGGGCCGACCTTCGCGATTCGGCCTGCAAATCTTGGGTTCGGGCGGCATCATCGAGATCCTGACCGGCTACCTGCCCCAAGTCTGGATCTTGCAGGACCCCGCCTGGTCACCCGGCCGCAGCGCCAAGCAGTGGCAGCCTGTTTCCAGCGCCGGCATCGGCCAGCCCGAGCCGATCCAGGGCGACACCCGTCTGCTCGGCAACATCACCGCTTGCCGCGACCTGATCCAGGCGATCCGCGATGACCGTCAGCCCGTGTGCGATGTCTATCAAGGCCGCTGCACAGTAGAGATGGTCAACGCGGTATTTGACTCGCACCGAACCGGCGGGCCGGTGAAGTTTCCGCTGAAGACGCGTGAGAACGCGTTGGGGCTATTGTGAGAGAGAAAGGGGTCGGGAGTCGTTTCCGAGAACGACTCCCGACCTGTTCTTTCGTATCCCTTATCCTTTGGCGGCTTGCTCCGCGCTGCCGTGCGGCGGAGGAGATTTGGGATGCAGGCCCTTTTTGGCGACGTAGTAAGTCAGTGCCGCATCCGGCACGTGGGAAAATGCGAGCAAGAATGCCGTAAATATGGCAACGCCAACAATGCCCATGTCGTCTCCGCCGGAAAGTGCCGCTACCCAGACGGCGGCGATAATAAACCACATTACCGCGTAGCCGAGCAGCTCGATAATGGCCAGCGAAGTGTGCTTCATGGCAAAGTCGCCCCACGACGGGAAAACGAGGCTTCGTATCGCCACTTCGCCCGGTCGCCAGTATTCCGCCTGACACTGCTCGCAGGTATATACATCTTTGGGCACACGGAAGAAGCAGTACGCGCACAAGTTCTCGCGCGACTGCGTCACCTGGGGATCGACACCGGCCTGGCGGTAGGTCTCCAGGACTTCTTCGAAGATCTGCGGCATCGACTTGCGATCGGTTTTTGGAAAGCCCGTGAATGTTAGCTTCAAACCGTCCCGCAGCTTGACCTTGACCGTGCCGGTCCACGAGCCTTCGAACTTGTCGATCTGACTGTAGGCAACCATCCAGAAGGTTTCCTTCGGCTTGCCTTTGCTGTTGGTCCGTATCATCAACAGCCGCGCGTTGGTCAGCACGAACACGGTCTGATTAATCAAATTCGCCCAGATGCCCATGAAATACTGCTCGCTGAACTTGTACTGGACACCTTTCGCGACGCACAACACCTGTTCGCCGTCTAGTAAAATCCGGCGGAACACCGGCTCGACGTTTTGGACCAGCTTGACCTTGCGTTTGACTTCGCCCTTCACACCCCAGCCCTCGGTTTTCGGAAACATTTTATCAAGGTCGTAGGTGATCGACGGGTCGAGCGAAAGGTTCCACTCGGCAAGACGCTGGGCGACGGGATGGGTTTCGGCAGTGGCCATGGCCGCGGCTCCTCTTGGCGTCGACGAGTCGTAGCGACGCCAGGGGACGAGCCAAGATTGAGCCTGCTTGCCCACCGAAGGCTGCGGCGTCGACCACTAAGTGAAAAGATTTGGTCGCAATCTAAGCGGCGTTGTGCTCCTTGTCAAGTATTCCCGGCAGACATCCTGTTCCGGGTGCGAGGTCCTCCAGTGGTGGTCGGTTTCGCTGCATGTGGAGCGCAGTTCCACCGCTTCCAGCATGCGATTGAGAACCCCCGGCTCGGGAGTCGTTCTCGGAAACGATTCTTGACCCCTTTCTTCGTCTTGTGAAGAATGTACAGAACCTCTACGCCGCGCTGTGCGCTGGAGCGGAAATGTGGCGTCCGCGAATTGATTTATGGTATTCTTCGAGACCGGCTAGCTGTGGACGGGGCGTGCTTTGAGGTATAATGGCCACCCAAAGGTTTCGACGAGCCAGCGTTGTAGCTTCGTGTGCTGACCAAGCCACCTTGACACTGGGGCCGGTCAGCCGACCCGTTCACAACCCGTTTTCCAGACAAAGTCCTTACCTTCCTCTTCCTCCACAAGGAGCCCAGCAAATGAGCGCCTCGCGTAAACCAACCACCGATCGCCGCACGGTCACTCGACGTCAACTTCTTCAATCGACGATGGCAGCCGGGGTTGGGTTGACGATCCTGCCCAGTGGCGTATTCGCCGGTGCCAAAGCGCCCAGCAACAAGCTGAACGTCGCCCTGATCGGCACTTGGGGCAGGGCGAAAGCTCACTTCAACAGCATCAAGAACGAAAATGTTGTCGCGTTGTGTGACATCAACGAGCAGAACCTGGCCAAGGGAGCCGAGAAATTCCCCGGCGCGAAACACTACGTCGACTGGCGCAAGTGCCTGGAACAGAAAGACATTGATGCCGTGGTTTGCAGCACAACCGATCACACACATGCTTTCATCGCCAATTGGGCCGTGAACCGCGACATGCATGTGTATTGCGAGAAGCCACTGGCCAATACCGTGGAAGAGGCACGCGTGGTTCGTGCGAATTGGCTTTCCAAGAAAGACAAACTTGCCACACAAGTTGGGACGCAACGACACGCGCACCCAAACTTCGACCGTGTACGCGAGATGATTCTGGATGGTGCCGTGGGGACCTTGCAGCATGTTCATGCTTGGGGCAATCGCGAGATACGTCGGCCAGGTTATCTGCCGGCCGCTGGCGATCCTCCGTCCCATCTGCACTACGACCTGTGGATCGGTCCATCGGCGATGCACCCCTACAACCCCGGCTACTTCGGCGGTTGCTTGGCCTGGAACATGTATTGGGACTTTGGCAGTGGTCAGATCGGCGATATGGGAAGCCATACGATGGACTTGGCCTGGTATGGCATCGACGCGACCTTGCCCACGACTGCCGACGCGTTTGGCGAGGATTTCAATCCCGATGTGACGCCGGTCGACATGACGGCGACCTTCGATCATCCCGCCAACGATTGGCGTCCACCGATCAAACTGACTTGGTATCAGGGAGCTCACGGCGGCAAGGCAAAGAGCATGGATCCTCACGGCAACGGCCACGGTGCTCTGTTCGTGGGCGACAAGGCCAAGCTGGCGGCAGGTTTCGGAAACCACAAGCTCATACCGCTTAAAGAAGGTGGCAGTCTGGACCATTACACGCCACGACCGGAATCGGAGCAGATTCCGCGCATGGGCGGATTCCAGGAGCAATGGGTCAATGCATGCAAGGGCGATTTGAAATGCGCGTGTGACTTCAAATACAGCGGCGACGCCATTGAACAGATGCTATTGGGCTTGGTTGCCTATCGAATCGGCAAGAAGCTGGAGTACGACGGCAAGGTCGGGCGAGTGACCAACGTCGACGAAGCGAATGAGCTGCTGAGCCGCAAGTACCGCAAGGGCTGGGTCCTCGATGGGTGATTTGGCTTGACTCGGCCTTCGGCCGCAACCGGGGCGTTTGGGAAGAAAAGGGCGCGGGAGTGTCGGGAGTCGTTTCGAGAAACGACTCCCGACCCCTTTTCTCCGCAGAACCGACGCCGCATCAGGCGCTCGATTCCGGCACGGTCGCGTCGGTGACCAACTCCTTCAAGGACTCCAGGTGCCCTTTGGCCTCGCCCAGGGCTTCCTGGGCCACGGCCTGCGACGAGGGAGACAGATGAAGCTTCTGGACGCAATCGTCGATCTCCTGGATCAGCCTCTGTTGAGTCTCGATCAGTTTCTGCACCAGGAAATCGACAGACAAGAAGTGGAGCGACGTGAATGCTATGGGGAAGCTGCCCGGTTCGGTGACTCCACCGTTTTCGAGGATCAACTCTCCCAGGCGGTCAACCATCGTCTTATGATCGCCGGCGACCTGAGCCAACGTCTCTGCGGCCGTCTCAGCGCCGGAGTGCGACCACGGCACCGCGTAACTTAGATACGCCGGCAAGGAACGATTGTGGATGACCCGCAAGCGATTCAATACAGCGTTTGTGTCCACCGAATTCATATGCTAGCCCAACAACTGTTTCGCCGCGTTCTGAGCCATCTTGCTCAAAACGTTCCACCAGGGAATCAACGCGAGCGTCGGCAGGGTTATCGCAAATAGGAATAGGCCCCGAAGAGAAAAGAAGGGCAGCGCCAACGGCCCACGCGTCTCCGGTTCGGGCTCCATCGTCATGACTTTCACTACTCGCAGGTAGTAGAACAGACTTATCGCGGTGTTCAGGCCGCCGATCACGAGCAGCAGCATCAGGTGAAATTGGGACGTCTGCTGGTACCCTTCTACAAGCGCGGCGAAGATCGCGAACTTGCCGATGAAACCCGATAGCGGCGGTAATCCGACCAAGGCGAAGAGGATGATGGCAAAACAGATCACAACAAACGGACACCGCCGAATCAAGCCTCCGCAGTCGGCGATTTCTTCGCTTCGGATTTCGTTGCGCAGGAACGCCACCACGGTAAAGGCGCCGAGATTCATAAACAGGTAGACCGCGATGTAAACCGCAAGTGCCGAAGCGGCATGCTCGGCCAAATCCGGGCTTGCCTGCGCCATCGCCAGCATGGGCGGGATGGCCATCATCATGTAACCTGCGTGGGCGATCGTCGAGTACGCGAACAGACGCTTCAGATTCGTTTGACCATACGCCGCCAGGTTTCCGAACGTACACGTAACAACGGCCAACAACGCGATCAGTTTGCCAAGGAAGGATTGAATCAGTTCGAGCCTTGCTTCCGCGTCCGCCGACTGCTGATCGCTTGCCAACGTTTCACTGTGGCTATTCTCCGGTGGGGGCGGCGTCTCCAGACTGTCGGTTACCGCGAAATAGCCTACTGCTGGTGTGCCTTCCACAGAGACGTTTTGTGCAACGGTCGATTCTTCCGTTGAGATGTCCTGTGGAACCACGACGCTGAAGCCGATCACAACTCGCACCAACAACCCCAGCGCAGCCGCCTTGGACGCAATGCTCAGAAAGGCGTCCACTTCGGCGGTTGCTCCTTCGAACACGTCCGGGCACCAGAAGTGAAATGGAACCGCCGACAGTTTGAACGCCAGGCCCACCATCACCATCAAGCCGCCCAAAGCCAGCACCATCAGTTCGTCGCCAGACATGGTGCGAGTAGCCAGCTCCGCGGCGATCGTGGGCAGGTGAGCCGAGTTGGTCATCCCAGCGATCAGACTGATTCCATACAACATCACCCCGGCAGCGCCCGCGCCGTAGACAGCATACTTCAAGGCCGCTTCGCTGGCCTTGCGGCGTCCTTTCATCAGGCCGGCCAGGGCGTAGCATGGGACGCTGGCCATTTCCACGGCCATAAACACCATCAGCAGGTGGTTGGCCGAAACCATCAGGCACATGCCCAAGGTGGCGCCGAGCACCAGCGTGTAGATATCCGGACCGTCCTCGCGGTCCGGCACTCCGGTCAATTTGGTCAAGATCGTGAACAGGACAACGAACAACAGCAACACGCTCCGCATGTAGACCGCGAAACCGTCGTAAACCAGCATCCCCGTGAAGATCTCCATCCGTGGCCAGTCGGATGTAGCCATCGTGGCCAACCCAAGCGCCGTGGCCGATCCGGCCAAGGCAATGAGAGACGCGTCGACGCGTCGCCCCCAATTGAAGACGCGCACCAGCAGCATCAACACGATGGTCAGACACAGCACCAGTTCGGGCAGAAACACGTCGATACTGGGCTCGGTGTCATCGATCAATTGGCTAATGACGTCGTGTAGGTTCACGGTAACAATCGTTCCTGTTCGATGTCCATATTCCCTTGATGCGGAATCGGGCCGGCCAGGCGAATGTCCGGTCCGCTCTGCGGCAAATCGCCGGCCAAGCTCACTTTGTCGCTGCTCTCTTCGTTAAGCGACACATCGGCCCCGGGTTCCACTTCCTGTTCCTCTGCGTTCTGTGGATCCGCTTCCTTCACATTCTCGGTCCACACCGCCAATTCGTCGACCTGGCGATCGATCGTCCCGTCCATGTAACGGAGCAGGAAGAAATGCGGAAACACGCCGAACAGGATCGCCAGCACAAGCAGAACGCCGGCGATGGTGTTCTCTCGCCCGGTGCTAGGCACGAGAGCTTCCTCGTGCGCCCCCTTGTACTCGTGGCCCAGGTACACGCGCTGGACCGTCCACAGAATGTAACCCGCTGTCAGAATCACCACCGAAGCCGAAATGACTGCCAACGTGTAGCTGAAGTTCCACACCGACAGAACCACCAGCACCTCGCCGATGAACCCGCACAGACCCGGCAGCCCCAGACCGGCGAAGAAGATGCCGATCGACAAGGCCGTGTATACCGGCATCTTGCCGAACAGGGCGCCGAACGAATTCAGATCGCGGTGGTGCACACGGTCGTAAACAACGCCGACCATAAAGAACATGCCAGCCGAGCTGATTCCGTGGGCAATCATTTGGAACATCGCGCCTTTCACGCCCATGTTCCAATAGTCCCCGTTGTACATCGTTCCGGCAGCGGCCGACCAAACGCCCAGCCCCAGCACCACGTAGCCCATGTGGCTGACCGAACTGTACGCCACCAATCGTTTGAAATCCTTCTGGGCCATCGCAGCAAATGCACCGTACACCATGCTAACCACGCCCAAAATGCACACAAACCACATCAAGTCGTAACCACCGTGGGGACAGATCGGATAACAGATCCGGATAATCCCGTAGCCGCCCATCTTCAGCAGGACGCCCGCCAGGATCATCGAAATCGGTGTCGGGGCCTCGACATGAGCGTCGGGCAACCATGTGTGGACCGGTACCGATGGTACTTTGATGATGAAGCCGATGAACAACAGCAGGAAACACCACCACTGGAGGTCCTGGCTGAGGTAGCACTCGTAATCATCGGGCTGAATACCCCGAATGTTTTCGGCATTCTGGCCCATCGCGGTCAACGCGAGGAGATTGAACGAATGCACGGGCTGGGGCTCGTGGGTCGGGTCATCCCGCTTCAATTCCTCCTGAATGACGGCAGTCTCCACTTTCTTGCTGACGTGCAGTTTTCCCCACTTCACATTGCTGCCGTCTTGTTGGGACAGTTGGTGAAGCGCCACCATGTCGCTGCTGAAGTACAGCATGAGAATGGCGATCAGCATCAACACGCTGCCCACCAACGTATACAGGAAGAACTTGATCGCGGCGTATTCGCGACGCGGGCCTCCCCAGACCCCGATCAGGAAGTACATCGGCAGTAGCATGACTTCCCAGAACACATAGAACAGGAAGAAGTCGAGTGACAGAAACACGCCGATCATGCCCGTTTCCAGCAGCAGAAACAGGATGCAATAGCCCTTCACATGCTTCTTGACCGACCAACTGGCACCCATCGCCAGCAGGCTGATCAGAGCCGTCAGCATAATCAGCGGAAAGCTGATTCCGTCCACTCCCATGAAGTACTCGATGTCGAAAGACGGAATCCACTCCACGTTGAACGTGTATTGCATGTGGGCCGCCGCGTCTCCCGCGTATTCGAACGAGTCGCCGAACATTGGCGTTAGAAACACTAGCACCGTCAGCGCAAAGACCACGGCCGTGATGAACAGCGTGAAATACCGCATCTGATCATCTTTGTCCTTCGGGAAGAACATCAAGACGATCGCGCCCAACACAGGCAAGAAGACAATCGCACTGAGCAGCAGAATGTTAAGACTAACCATCGGTGCTGATTCCTAAGCGGCGTTACTATCCCGCCACGGACGGACTCCAGAAGAAACTGATCAAAACAAATATCGCGATCGCCCCGATCACAATGAACATCACATACTGTCGCAGCTTGCCGGTCTGGAACACGCGGAGCGAAACACCGACCGCGTACGTCCATCGGGCGAACGAATTCACGAAACCATCCACAACCGTCTGATCCGCCGCGCGATCCCAGATCGCTGCGAACTTGCGAGTTGTATTGGCAGTCCCATCGATCAGGCCGTCGATCCATTTGCGGTCCACAGCCGCCGCCCAGCCCGCGATGACGTGAGCCGGACGAACGAAGACGAAATCATACAACTCGTCGAACCACCACTTGTTCAACAAGAATCGGTAAATCGCCTCGAATTGCCGTCTGACCTCTGCCGGGCTGATCCGGCCGAGGCAATACATCACCGTCGCCAGCGCAATTCCAGCCAGCGCCGTCAATGTGGCCAGCATTGTCACCGGGAATTTGACAGCCGTAAACGGAGCGACATCGTGCGCCCAGTGTTCGTTCCTCCACTTCGTGTCCGAGAGCAGCACCGCGTACGTGTCCCCGTGCTCCGTCCCAGCCGGCCGGGACTGCTCCAACAGGTTCACAACGCTGAGCTTGCCCGGTTCCGTCTTGCCCAAAACCCAATCGATGACATCGCCGTCGCCCCACGCAATTATGATCGCACACACCGCCAGGATCATCAGCGGTACGGTCATCACCTTAGGCGACTCATGCGCGTGGTCGTACCGATGCTGATTCCGTGGCTTTCCAGCAAACGTCATGTACCACAGGCGGAACATATAGAATGCCGTGATCGCCGCACCACCGGCCGCTGCGTAAAAGAACACGCTTCCCATCCACGAGCCGCTCGTGTTCATGAACACGTAAGCCTGCTCCAGAATGCGGTCCTTCGAGTAATAGCCGCTGAAGCCAATGACGAAGGGAAGACTGATTCCCGCAATCGCCAGACAGCCGATCAGCATCGTGTAGGCGGTAATCGGCATCTTCTTGCGCAGGCCGCCCATCTCCGGCATTTCGTTTGTATGCACAGCGTGGATCACCGAACCGGAACACAAAAACAGCAGGCTCTTGAAGAACGCGTGCGTGATCAGGTGCAGCAGACCGGCCACCCAACCACCGACGCCGAGCCCCAGCATCATGTAGCCCAGTTGGCTCACGGTTGAATACGCCAAGACCCGCTTGATGTCCGTGGCGGTGATGGCAATGGTGGCTGCCATGAACAAGGTGATACAGCCAGCTATGGCGATCACCAGAAGCACCTCGGGCGTGAACACCGGATAGAATCTGCCGACCAGGTAGACGCCAGCCGCGACCATGGTTGCCGAGTGCACGAGAGCCGAGACAGGCGTCGGCCCTTCCATCGCATCAGGCAACCAGGTATGCAGTGGGAACTGGGCGCTCTTGCCCACGCAACCGCAGAAGATGCCGATGCCCGCCACGATCAATAGCCAGTAGCCACGTCCGCCGCTGCCAAGCCACGCACGGAAACTCCGCCACCAGCCGAGAATCCACGCGCCGTCCTGGTCTTCCCATTTGTTGTCGTGTCTCCACTGGTCGATGGCAGTGTCGATCTGCCCACGCGCTTTCTCTAAGCCACTGAGACGAACGGTCTCCGCAATCTTGTCACGCGAATCAAGCTTGACGAATCCAACGGGCGTCCGGAGTTCGTGGCCCGTTTCTTCCGGCCGAACCAGACTGAAAATACCTTCTTCGATGTGTTCGTGGCCATCGGCGTCTTTGACCTTCACATCGCCGAACGAGAGCGTCCCCAGCCCGGTCCACAGAGCCATCAGGCCAATGATCATGCCAAAGTCGCCGACGCGGTTGACGATGAATGCCTTGTTGGCCGCGACGCAGGCGCTACGGCGTTCGATGTAGAAACCAATCAGGAAATACGAGCAGATGCCGACCAGTTCCCAAAACACAAATACCATGGCGACATTGCCGGCCAGCACCAACCCCAACATGCTGAAGCAGAACAACGACATGTACTGGAAGTAGACCGCGCTCCGGCCACGGCGTTTCAGGTGCGAGCCGTCCTGAAGCGTCACCTCATGATCGGTCACCTCGTCATCCTCTTCCTCGTGCATGTATCCAAGGGCGTAGAAGTGGATACACGAGGCAATCAACGTGACCAGGCAGAACATGATCACCGTCAGCGAATCGATGTAGTACCCGATCGTCAGTCGCAGTTTGCCGAACACGCCCAGTGTGTAGTAGTCGCCTGCGTACGGGGGCTCGTCTGCGTGTTCAGCCTTCCCGTGATCATCCTCCGCTTCGTGCGTCTCGCCGGCCGCGGCGTGGCCGCCACCGTGCGAGCCATGCGATGCGTCCTCGGGAAAGTGGTGATCGAGCCAGATGAACAGCGAGATAAACGAGAGCACTCCCGCCCCAACGATGGCACCCACGGCGATGTACGCACCGTGGCCCAGCGCCTTGCCAAACCGTGGTCCGAAGACCAGCAGCACGAAGAACGAGGCCAGCGGCAGGAGCGTGGCCACGCCCAATAGCAGCGGTAACAGAGATGGTTCCATCAGCCCTTCAACTCGTCGCCTCGATCCACGTCGATGGTGGTCTGGTTGTTGTAAAAGTTCAACGCAATCGCCAATGCAACCGCGGCTTCGGCCGCCGCCAAGACGATCACGAATAGCGCTATGAGCTGGCCGTCCAAGCCAAGCGATTCACCTCGCAAGTAATTGCTGCCAAAAGCCACAAAGTTGATATTGGCACCGTTCAGCACCAACTCGATGCCCATCAGGACACCCAACGCGTTGCGCTTCGTGGCCATGCAAAGCACGCCCGTCACAAACAAGACGGCACCGACCGCCAAGTAGTGTGACACGGTGACTGGGCCGAACAGCGTATCCATCGTACAGGTCTCTTTTCTGTAGGGTGGGCCAAGTCTTTGCGGCCAAGGCCGCCTTACCTAGTATCGCGATCCACCCGTCTCTTGGCGCGAGCCAAGTAGGCAGCTCCGATCAAAACCACCAACAGGTGTACGGAGACGATGACGAACGGCAGCAAGTAACCGCTTCGCACAACGCCTTCCTCCTTATCTACTCGCACGCCCGAGAGCGCCAAGCCGATTGCGGTCGTCGATTTGGATTCGTCAACGACAACCGTTTTCCGTTCCCGATACTCCGATCGCCAATCACTCACCAGAAAAGCGGTGCGTACCAGTAGCACCAGCAGCGTGCCACCGACGACCAGCGCGATCACCCAATCGCCACCGCCGGCCTTCAAGCGGACGAACCGGCTCTGAGCCGTGAGCATGACGCCGAAGACCAACAGTACCATCGTCCCGCCCACGTAGATCATCAACTGCATGGCCCCGACGAACTCTGCTCCCGCCAGGAAGAACAGCCCCGCCACGGCCCCCAGCGATAGCACGAGGGCAAAAGCCATGCGAACGATGTTGTTGGAGAACAGCACGACCAGCGCAAAGACGCACGCAACCAGCGCGAACAACGCAAAAAAGAAAAAGTGCCAGTCGATTGCGTCCAACATTGGAACTAGCCTTCTTGTCGGAGACCGTCCCGGTTCTCGCGAGGTGTGCGAGATCGGGATACGCTCGGGTCAGGGCGATCGCCGCCCCTCTCAGTGCTTGTCGCGTCTTCCGCGTTTTCGTCCTCATCCGCCGCGGATTCGACCCAGCGTTCGTGCACGCCGGCGCGGCCCTGCGGGGTCACCGGAATCAGATCGCTTGTCGACGGCAAACCACCCAGACGCCAGAAAACGGCGCCAAGGAAACACACGGCGGCCAGCGGCACGCAGTACTTCAGACAAAGGGTAATCACCTGATCGATCCGAATACGCGGCAACGTCCAGCGGACCCATATCATCACCGCCACGCCCACGACGGCCTTGAAGACAAAGTTGATGCAACCCAGCAGATTGGCGAAGTACATATAGATCGACGATGGGTCCTCGCCACCGAACACCACGTCCCCGACAATGCCTGTGATCGGGATGGGGCCGTTCCAACCGCCCAAGAACATGATGCAGGCCAACCCGCTGACCAGGAGCATCGAGCCGTATTCGGCCATGAAGAACAAGCTCCACCGCAGACCGGAATACTCAGTGAGGAATCCAGCCACCAATTCGCTTTCGGCCTCGGCCAGATCGAACGGGGCGCGGTTAACGCTGGCAACGGCGCACGTGCAATAGATCCAAAACGCGCCAAACGTGAACGGATCGTGGAAGACCAACCAGTTGCTGCCCCAGCCGGCCTGCATGTTGCCGATGGTCACCAAATTCAGCGTGCCGCAAATCAGCACCGGAATGACAACGCACAATCCCAGCGGTACTTCATAGCTGACCACTTGGGCCGCCTCGCGCATTGCCCCAAACAGCGACCACTTCGACCCGGACCCATAACCGGCCAAAATGACCCCGAATACTTCAAGACCCAGCACCGCCAGGATGAAAAAGATGCCGGTGTTAACGTGCTGGGCGACCCAACCATCGGAAAACGGCAACGCCAGGAAAGCCGTGAAGCTGGCAGCGAAACTGATATACGGTGCAAGCCGAAACAGCAATGCGTCCGCGTGGGCGGGGACGGTATCCTCTTTGGTTAACAGTTTGATACCATCAGCAAAGACCTGTAGCCAGCCGAATTTCCCGCCTACCCGCGTCGGGCCAAGCCGATCCTGCATTCGACCGGACATCTTGCGTTCCAGCCAAATGAAGAAGATGGCCCCGGCGGCAATCACGCCGATGATCAGCGCACAATGAATCGCCGCCGCCAGCAAATACGCCAGCGAGCTTGGCATCCAATCGAAGGAATTAAAGAACTTGGCCACGGCAAGCCAGTTGAACTTGTGGGGTTGTCGCTAGTCCGTCGTTTGACCGCGAGCCAGCGGTGTGCGTGTCCCTGCCCTAAACCCACACTACCTACCACTGGGCTACCGCCAGACAGAAATCACGTCGGCCTGTCCAGATTGACGCTGGTCCCAAAGGGGGGCCCTGCCAAACGCGGCGCTAGCAGAAGCAAAGATTTTGTACAAAGTCATTCGCGACTACAAGCCCCCAACGCTACTATCCGCCCCCCTTCTTCAACCTATGTTTGAACACGTTGCGGACCTTCTCGACCTTGGGACGGATAACCAACTGGCAATATCCCTTAGAGGGGTTATCCATGTAGTAGTTTTGATGATAGTCTTCCGCTTTGTAGAACGTGGCGCACGGGCTGATCTCGGTCACGATCGGATCTTCCCAGACGCCCGCGGCGTCCAACTGCTGCTTGCGCTGCTCGGCCAACGCCTTTTGCCCTTCGTCGTGGTAGAAGACCACAGACCGATACTGTGTGCCAGTATCGCCCCCTTGGCGATTCAGCGTGGTAGGGTCGTGCGTTTCCCAAAAAACCTCCAGCAGTTCGTCGTAAGATATCTTCGACGGATCGTACCGGATCTGGCAGACCTCGGCGTGCCCCGTGATCTCATCGCAAACTTGCCGATAGGTCGGGTTTTCGACGGTCCCTCCACAATAGCCGGATTCCACGGACAGAACGCCCTCCAACTGCTGAAACACCGCTTCGACGCACCAGAAACATCCCGCGCCGAAGGTGGCGATCTCGGGTTCATCCGAACCTGGGCTCTCCACTGCTGATTCTGGCGGTTCGGTGGGTTCGGCGGTCACGGTTTCTGGTTTCTGCCTTTCGGTCTCTACTGCCTCAGGCTTCACCTTCTCGGCTTTGGGATTCACGTCCTCGGCTTGATGTCGATTGCACGAGCCCCCAAAGACAAGGGCCAGCAACAGCAAAGCCGCCATTCGCATGTGCAAGTGGGAAGCGTTCATCTAATATCCAACCGTCAATCTCAGACGCCAGGTAACTGATCGTTGCCCCCCAAGGCGTTACACCTCAAGCTGTCGCCCGATTTCGTAGATCTCCGCGGCATCCAGAACATGGTCGCTTCGCTCGAACAGCTTTCGTATCGCGGCCTTGTGGATCTTCATTTTGCGGCCGCCGACGCCGATAGCGCCGTAACAGACCGCTCCGTCGCGTTCGACGGCCTTGTCCGTCACCTCCAAACCGGCGATCCCCAGAGGCGGGACCGCGTTAAGATCAATCGCCACACGAAGCCCATCGCTGGCGCACCGCACATCGGCTGGCAACAATTCCACACCGGCCGCGCCCGCGGCTATGACGATATCCGCCCCTGCTATTGCCTCCGCGGTCGTCTCGTGCGAGTTCGTTTCGAATGGCGTCAGTTCGGCATCGTCGACCAGACCTGCAACCGCCGCGCAAACGTCCTCAGCCCGTCTGCGACCCCGAGAAGCAACTCGCACTCGAGCGTTTTGGCGAGCCAGAAGCCGCACCACCCTCTGGCCAACCGGACCCGTGGCACCCAAGACCAGTGCCGTCGCTCCGCCCAGCGGCACGTGATCGGCAGCGTCCAGGACGGCGGCGGCGGCCGTAGTGTTGGCACCGTTCGCGTCCAGCAGCACCGACACCCGTATTCGCCCAAAGAAGCACTCGGTGACGGCCCTCAACAACGCTTCTCCAGCCGCAACGTTCGAGCCGCCTACGAATACGGCCGCGTTGTGCAGATCCTCCGGCCCGCGCGTGAACATCGCGCCATGGACCAAGTCGCGCACCTGACCGGGTTCGACACCGTGGTACTGCAGCAAATGGTCGACACCCGAATCGATCGCGACCACCGCATCGAAAACGCTGGCATGTGGATCGGGATCGAGTTGAATGAGAATCGTCTTCTTGCTCACGACGCTTGGCCCCAAAATCAGAAGACCCGGTCTCTCCAGAGAAACCGGGCCTGAAAACACAGTATCGCCGCTTCTTCAGAATCCTTTGTACGGGTGCTCGGCGGTATCCTTGCCAGCGACCATCTCGTCCGCGGTCGGTTTGCCCGACATCGCGTTGACAATCGCCAGCTTAGTGGCCTCGTAGTTGTAGTCGTAGATCTTCTTGTTGTCTTCTGCGCCTGGATGAATGAAAACGCCGCACACAATCACCAGATCCTCGCACTGGTCTTTCGGAATTACGCCGTCTGCAACCGAATCTGCAACGGCTCTGGCCACCGCTACCTGAGCGGGACCGAACATCTGCATGGCCTGCTTCATGCCCTTGATCGTCACTTTGGTGACCATCACCGTCGAGGGCTTGACCGCCAGATTGGGCGTGAGAACTGCCAGCAGGTTGGTATGCCCCTCGCTCTGTCTTGCCAGGGCATTGGCAAAGGCGGCGCCTACAGGGCCGTCCTTGCTGCCAATCAACAGATCAATGTGGGCAATTTCGGCATCACCGCCAGCCAACGCTTCACCAATGTACATCGACATGGAATCTCTCTCCATCGTTCGAATTGGGCGGAGGAACAGAAAAGCAACGAGCAACACGCAATGGGAGTTGACCCAAGTCGTGAAGTTAGCAAACCTCTGGACAAATGCAAGCACCCGTGAGGTACGCTCATGCCGTCCACGTTACTCATCATCGGAGCCAGCACGCGGGCTGCCGCGCATTCAGCGATCCGAGCGGGCTACCGTCCGATCGCCGCGGATATGTTCGGCGACACGGATTTGGCCGCATGTAACACTACCCATCGCGTTGACGACTACCCGCATGGTCTGGAGGCGGTAGCGGAGAGCCTTCCCCAGTGCCCCTATATGTACACAGGGGCGCTGGAAAACCACCCAGCCCTGGTCGACCGCATCGCCCACAAGCGCAAACTGTACGGGAACCCCAGCCACGTTCTGCGCCGAGTACGAGATCCATTCCAACTGGCCCAGGTGCTAAGAGAACGGGCGCTGTGTTACCCGGAAATCGCACGCCACCCTCCGCAAGCCAACGATGGGCGGTGGGTGCAGAAACCCTTCAAATCCTGCGGCGGCGATCGCATCACTCTGGTGCGAGCCCCGGCGACCGGCAATCACGCTCCCGGCGACAACTGCTGCGGCCCCCAACCGCAGTTCTACTTTCAGCGACTCATCGACGGCGATCCCTGCAGTGCTTTGTACGTAGCCACCGGCGGGCGAGCGGTGTTTCTTGGAGCCACGCGGCAACTCGTCGGTGCGGCGTGCACGGGCGCCACCGGCTTTCAGTACTCCGGCTCTTTGGGCCCGCTGGTTCTGCCCGAAGGCATCATGGCGGAGTTTCAGCGAATCGGCGACTGCTTGGCAAGCCGATTTGAATTAATCGGCATCATGGGCGTCGATGCCGTTATCGCCGAAAATCGGGTATGGCCCGTCGAGGTGAATCCACGTTACACGGCTTCCGTCGAGGTGCTGGAGCGAGCCACCAATCTGAAGTCGATTGCGATGCACGTCAAAGCCTGCCGCGACGGTGATTTGCCAAAATCGCTAGGAGGACAACACAATCGTTACTGCGGCAAGGCGATCGTTTACGCAGGCAAGAACGTGACCGTAGCCGAACGGTTTGTTCGGTTCCTGGAACGAGTCAACCAACGGGCAAGACAACCCGCCGTGGCCGACATCCCGCCGGCTGAACAACAGATAACCGCCGGCGCCCCGGTCGTAACCGTCTTTGCCGAGGCCGATTCGTTGTCGTCGGTTCGCGAGCGGCTGCAATCTCGTGTCCGGCGCGTGCGGCGGATGTTGTATCGTTGAATGACCCGTTCGCGTCCGCTATTCTGCTTGGCTCCGATCGCTGGCGACGGTGTCGGGTTCCGCTTCCCCTCCACTTCGCATCCAGCGGCGGCCGGCAAGACGGGGTTTGAAGTCATCCTGCCCAGCCAGCCGCGCGATGGCGGACATGACCTCCAGCATGATTTGGCCGGCCGACCCCGTTTCGTTTCGGCGGTCATAGTACGGCGACAGGTCGATTGGCTCGCCAAAGCGTACGGTCACCTTCGCTCGCATCACGAAAGGACTCCACGCCGTGCGATCGTACGGCGAGCCTTGAATGAAACATGGCACGATCGGTACGCGGGCTTTCAGAGCCACCAGAATCGCTCCCGGGCGCCCTGGCAACATGAAATCCTCAGTCACGTTGATCCTGCCTTCGGGGAACATACCTACCAACTCGCCTTCGGATACCAAGCGAATCGCCCTCTTGGTGGCGGCAGTATCGATTCCTCCTCGATTGACCGGAATCGCCTCCCCCAAGCGAAGAAACCAGCCAAAGGCCGGATTCTTGAAGTACTCGCCAGCCACCATCCAATGCACGTGGCGGTTGCTGCCGAGTTCGATGAAGAACGGATCGATGCTGCTGCGATGGTTCGACACCAAAACGGCACCTTGGTCAGGGGCCAGCGGCATTGGGGGCACTTTGGCGCGCCAGAGAACACGCGCCAGGATGATACTCATGAGATACCAGAACGCTCGAAACGGGTCGAACGGACTCTTCCGACTCCAAATCACGAATCCAATCACCGGGGCGATCGCCACCAGGACCAGAAAACCAACGGCCAATCCATGTTGAGACATGACCCTATGATAGGCCCAACTGCGAACACGCGGAAGAAGTCTGCGCGGCACCTGTACTGTGCGCCCTGAAATGATTCAAATACGCTAGTGCATGGATAAGCTCAGAAAAGTGCGTAGCGGGATTCACGAGAACTCCGAGAACTGTGTTTCCGTCTGAACTCTTGCGAGTTCAGCTACGAACAGATCACGAATTGGCCACGCAACCGTAACCGATATGGACTGGACAAATCCCTTTCAGGACCCAGAGCTTCTGCTCTTGTTCTGGATTCTGCCCATACTGATCGTCCTGCTGATTTACGCTCACCGCAAGCGAGTGGCCACGGCCAAACGCTTTGTGGATCCTGAGATGGTCGCGCGACTCATTCCCGCCACTGGCGAACTGCGACCGTGGGTTAAAGGTGCGGCGATTGTTTTGGGCGTTGCCTGTCTGCTGTTGGCGGCTGCCCGCCCGAGGTGGGGCGTGTATTTCGAGAAGGTCTCGGCTCGAGGCGTCGATCTCTTCGTCTTGTTGGACGTGTCCCGATCCATGCTGGCCGAGGACGTCGCTCCGAATCGTCTGGGGCGAGCCAAATCAGACATCCAGGATCTACTGAAGAAGCTCGAAGGCGACCGCGTCGGTCTGATCACATTCGCCGGTGCTGCGGTGGTCAAGGTCCCGCTGACCACCGACCAAGGATTCTTCCGCATGGTGCTCGCGGATGTGGATACGGACAGTGCGCCGCGAGGCGGTACGCTGATCGGCACCGCAGTGCGCAAAGCCACCGCTTCAATGCCGGAAGACCGAGACCGCGACCAAGTGATTGTCTTGATCACCGATGGCCAACAGAATGCCCCTGACCCGTACACAGATGGCGAGCATGACGATACTACGTCACCCAAAGAGGCTGCGACGCTGGCCGCCGAGCGCAAGGTCAAGATCATTACGGTCGGACTGGGTGACACCAACGAAGGGGCGCGCATCCCAATACGCGACGAACAGGGCAACCTCCAGTACCTGAAAGACGAGCAACAGGAGGTCTGGTCGCGCATGGACGAGCGGCTGCTGAAGGAGATTGCTCTGACCACCGAAGGCGCCTATGTCCCGGCAAGAACGCGGGCATACGACTTGGGGCAAATCTACGAGGAGCACTTGGCCGGGCTGACGCGCGGAGACGTGTACGCCGAGAAGCGAAAACGATACCGCGAACGGTTTCAGGTGTTCGTCTGCCTAGGCCTGGGGTTCCTGCTGCTGGAGATGATGATCCCCCGCCACAGACGCAAGACCGCTGTGCCTGCGTAGACGAACAACATCTTGGCGCCGCAGAGCCGCAACCTTAGTCGTTTAACGGCAAGCCGAAGGCGTCGGCGATGGCCGGAAACATAGTCGCCTTCGGCTTGCCGTTAAATGAATCTTGCGCGCGGTGCGAGAAATCCCCGACAGCGACGACGGAAATCCAAAGCGATGACGAGTCATCGCACTCCAAGGTGACGCCTACTGCATCTCGTACTGAATCCGTCCGTGATGCTGTGATCTGGAAACCATGTCCATGGCGTACAAGCCGGCCAACACGAATTCGACGCAGGCCGCGCGCACGGCCGGGTCCTCCGAAGCGTTCACCTCGAACGCCTTGTCCCACACGGGCGGCACCCGCCGCAGGCGTTCGGCGTAGTGCACCGAAGGCAGCAAATCACCGACTTCGATCTTCATGCCGCGGCCGAAGATCTCTCCGATCTCCGCCAAGCCGTGTTCGTC
>CAZURK010000217.1:0-26797 GCA_964623055.1 uncultured Pirellulaceae bacterium | reverse complement strand
GCCAGACGGACCTGCCCGGGAAGGTGATTGCGATCAAATGGCCCTACTCTCGCGGACCGTTCCGTTTCTCGCCATGGCATTATTCCGCCGAACTGAAACGCTATTCGCGTGACGTGCACCGGGTCATCCAGCGCGAGGAGCCCGACGTTGTCTATGCCGAGGGGCCACTTGTCTACGAGACGCTTCTACGTTCAAACAGATGTCCGGTGGTGTTCCATCCGCACGGACTGGACATGTTTCAGAACCAGATGTCTTTGGTTCGAAACCTCCGTACGAATGTGCTCAAGTCTCTGTTCTCTTTCCACGCCCGACGATCGGATCGAGTCATTTCCCAAGGCGGGCACTTGACAACCTTGCTCGAATCGCGGATCGGTGTGGACGCGAAGCGGATTGCGCAGCTTCCGAACTCCGTTCCCGCCCTCGCGACCGAGAAGCCGAAGGCCCGGCTAAATCTCCCCTTGCGATGCCTCTTTGTTGGGCGTGACGACCCGAAGAAGGGCCTTGGCGTCTTGCTCGACGCCGTGCAGCATGCCGAGGTCGATCTCCACTTGCACATTGTGGGAATTGCACGCAGGCAACTCAGTGGTTCCCCCATTACTTGGCACGGTGTGGTTCGCGACCGTCAGCGAATCGCGGGCTTCTACCGCGACAACGATGTGCTAGTGTTGCCAAGCTACTCGGAAGGCATGGCGACCGTATTGCTGGAGGCGATGAGTCACGGTATGCCAGCCATCGCGACCGACGTAGGCGCTTCGCGCGAGGTAGTGATCCCGGGGCAGACGGGCTGGCTGGTTCCCGCCGGCGATGAGCGAGCGCTTCGGGCGGCACTGTCCGAGTTGCGATCGTTAAGCCCTGAACAGTTCCGGGCAATGTCCCAAGCGTGCCTTGACCACATCGCCGCGCATTTCCTGGACCACGACGTCTGCGATCGTCTTCATAGGATTCTGGCCGAGTCGCAACGACAACGCAGTAACTCCAGAGCCCGCGCCGCCTAGCGCGTCACACCTGATGCGTACTGCTATTGAAAAGACGCCTGCAGACTTCGAACTTGTCCGTGATACGTGTCAGGCGTATTTCGGAGCGACGCTTGAACCTTTCGACCAACTTCCACGCGACCTGTTTCGTAGCGAGCGGAAATACGTGGAGTATTTCAAGAGGGTTCTGTTTTTCGCAAAGTTCGCGATTGAACCCTTGGAACGGAAGGGGATGAAACGCGGCCATTCGATCGTGGACATTGCATCCGGTGACGGCCAGATGTCCCTGACGCTCTACCTTAAAGGCTACCGTAATGTGACTCTATTCGACCTGGACGAGGCGCGTCTTCAATTCGGTGTCCGGATGATCAAGACGTTCGCTGACCCGTCCGCAGAAGTCGAGCATGTTAACGATACGGCCACAAACTACCATGGCCACCACGATGTGTTGATCACTTGTCAAACCATCGAGCATCTGTCGGATACCGGCAACTACTCGGTTGCGAGCCGACGATGTCAGAAGGTCTATCTGCGGAACGTAAACGAAGGTGTTTCGCAGCTCTGCTACCTCAACGCACCGAATCTTGCTTTCCCCATCGACGGCCACGACACGAGCAAACCTCTGTTTCACTATCTCCCGGCCCGATTTCGTAGATGGTTGATCGACAGAAACGTAGTGAAGTGCTCGTGGAGCGGGGTAGCCCAGCCGGTCTCTGTCGGTTTTTTGAACCGCCATCTACCGGACTTCACTTTGGCCAGCAACTACTACGCGTTCGATAGCTGGCAAGCCTATGTGCAAAACCGTCCGCCGTTTAGCTATATGGGGGTTCGACTTAACGGCAACGGTCGTCCGAATTGGAAGAAGAAAGTGATTTCCACTGTGGCCAATACCCTTGGGAAGAACGTTCAGAGACTCCTGCCAGTACTGAGTTTGATCTACGCTCGCAGGTAGACTATCCATCAAATGGCGTATTAACAAAATGTGCGGGATTGCTGGAGTCTATTGCCTGAACCGTAGCCGGAGCGAACACGCCGTTCGCGCCATGAATCGGTCGCAATCGCATCGTGGCCCTGATGGCGAGGGCTTGGAAGTGATGACGACACCGGGAGGCGTTCTTGCGCTTGGTCATCGCCGCCTGTCGATTCTGGACCTGAGCTTGGCAGGCAGCCAGCCAATGCAGAACGAAGCGACGGGTGACTGGGTCGTTTACAACGGCGAAATCTACAACTATCCGCAGTTGCGGCGCGAGTTCGAGGGGCATGGGGTTCGGTTGCAGAGCCGCTGTGATACCGAAATCATCTTGCACGCATACGCGCGCTGGGGAATCGGCTGTTTCGAGCGGTTACACGGCATGTTTGCCATCGCTTTGTACGATGCGGGAGGCCAGCAACTGGTTCTTGCGCGTGATCCATTGGGCATTAAGCCGCTGTACTATTCCGTGTCGGGCCAAAACCTTGTCTTCGCCTCCGAGCAGCGCGCGTTGCGTGCCAGCGGGTTGGTCGCACCCGAAATCGACCGCCGTGCATTGGCCGGATTGCTGGCGTACGGTTCAGTGCCCTCGCCGCTGACGATGCACAAGGGCATCCGCCTGCTGGAAGGCGGTGCGTGTATCTCATTCGACTTGCGCACCCCGCCAGGCGAGGCACGCAACCATGAGCCGCGACGGTTTTGGAGCTTCCCCTCGCAACAGACAAGCGTCTCGCGTCGTGAGGCGGTCGAGCAGGTTCACGATCGCCTGCATCATGCTGTTCAGTCGCATCTGCTAAGTGACGTGCCCGTGGGTGTGTTTCTTTCGGCCGGCATGGACAGTACGGCTGTGGCCGCGCTCAGTGCCGCGTCAGGTGACAAGTCAATCAGCACATTCACCGTTCGATTGGCCGATCAACCAGAGATGGATGAAGATCCGATCGCCTCGGAGAGTTCGCGTCTTTTCCGAACGCAGCACCACAGCGTCTCGCTCACGGAACCTGAAGTGCGGGACTTGGCAGGAAGGTGGTTTGAAGTTCTGGATCAGCCGTCGGTGGACGGGCTGAACACGTTCATCATTGCGTGGGCTGTGCGGCAACACGGCATGAAGGTCGCTCTATCGGGGCTGGGCGGTGACGAAATGTTCGCCGGCTACAAGACGTTTCGGCAAGTGCCCGCCGCGCGTCGTTGGCTACGCCGAGCGTCCGTATTGCCTCAGGGCATGAGAGAAAGACTTGCAGGTTGGATGTTTGCTCACAAATCGGCCGCTCGGCAACAGAAGGCTCGAGATTTTGTACGCACGCGTCCCACGGTGCTTGGCCTCGCTCTTCGACGGCGTCGCTTGTTTTCGGATGCCAAGTTGAACGCACTGGGTTTCAATGCGCACGAACTCAGTTTGACGGACGACTTCTTGCCGCCTGAAAGTGAACCATCGCGCGACCTGAGTGGACGGGATGACGTGTCGGCCATCAGCGTGATCGAGTCGCGGTTCTACATGGGAAACACCCTCTTGCGAGACGCCGACGTGTTCGGCATGGCTCACGGGTTGGAGATCCGCGTACCCATGTTGGATCGGTTGCTGGCGGACTATCTGCTCAGCCTGTCCGGCCGTTTGCGGCTACGACGCGGCAGAGCCAACAAGCCGCTGATACTCGACGCACTTGGCACCAAGGTCTTCCGTGACATCCCTCAGCAAAGGAAAAGGGGGTTCTCGCTCCCGCACTCCAAGTGGATGAGCGGTCCTCTGCGAGAACAGTTCGATGGACTGCTGCAGAGGACACGAGATTCAGGAATGGTCTCTTCGCGTGGAGTCGATGCGGTTTGGAACGCGTTTCTCCAAGATCAAAAAGGGCCCACATGGTCACGTGCCTGGATCTTGGGTGTGCTAGGGGCATGGCTGCATCAACAAGAATCCGTGGTGAATATGACAGGGACTCACAAACGGCCGATCGCCGCATAACTGGATTCTAATGTGAAAACACTACAAGTTCTCAATTTCAGAAATCTTCACGGAAGCGGCGTCACCGAGTCTGTGCCGGCGTTGTGTGAAGGACTGGTCAAAGAAGGCGCCAACGTCAGCCTTTTTGTACCGCGAGCACGCCAGGAATGGCAGGAACGACCCTTTTCGCTACACGTCCATTCCTCGCTCAATGGATTTCATTGGCTGGGCCTCAGTCCCAACATGCACCGAGGGTTGGCTCTTGCATCGAAGGAGGTAGATGTCGTTCATTGCCACGACATGTGGACCATGTCGGGGGTGTATGCCTCTTGGGCCGCCGAGAAGGCGAAGTGCCGCAGTATGATCTCGCCACGAGGCACGCTGTCGCGGGCGTCATTACGATTCTCGAAATGGAAGAAGCAGACGATGTGGCACTTGCTCCGGGCAAAAACGGTGCGTCGTGCGGATTGCCTGCACGCAACCGCCGACCTGGAATTCCGTGAGATCCGCGAGGCCGGTTTGCGAAATCCTGTGGCAATCATTCCAAACGGCGTGGACCTTCCGCCAATGCCTTCAACGGAAGTGCGGAAGCCGAGCGATGATGGACGGCGAAGGATGCTGTTCTTGGCCAGGATCCACGCAAAGAAAGGCGTCGACGTGCTCTTGCGAGCATGGCAGCGAGTGCAAAGAGAGTTCCCCGACTGGGAATTGCAGATTGCCGGCCCCGACGACCACGGATACCTGCCACGAATGAGGAAACTGGCGCAATCTCTTCGTCTCGATCGGGCCTCGTTCTTGGGCCCCGTGTATGGCGAGGCGAAAGCGGCGCTCCTTCATCAAGCCGACGCGTACGTGTTGCCGACCAAGTCTGAGAATTTTGGTCTAACGGTTGCCGAAGCCCTCGCTCACGGCTTGCCGGCGATTGTCACCGACGGCGCACCTTGGTCCGGTTTGGAGACGGAACGGTGCGGATGGTGGATCGAACGAGGCGATGAAGCACTTGTCGCCTGCTTCAGAAAGGCGATGGCGCTGCCGCGTCAAACGCTATCCGAAATGGGGGCGCGGGGCCGAGAGTGGGTTTGCCGGGACTTCGGCCGGGAAGCAGTCAGCCGCCGAATGATGGCGACCTACGATTGGCTGGTCGGCGGCGGTCAACCTCCGGCTTGGGTCATCTTGAATTGAGGTCATCCTAAACTTGAAAGTTGACGTGTGGCTAATTCCCAGGACATTCGCTATCAGTTTGTGACTTCCATCCCGAGTCCTTATCAGCTCGATTTCTTCGACGCATTCCAACGTGCCGCTCCGGGTATCTTCGAAGTGATCTTCTGCGCAGCCAGTGAACGTGATCGAGTCTACTATGATGCACCTACGGAATTCACCTTCCCAGCCCGGATTCTGGGCTTCAGACCGCGGCGGTTTGGCAAGGACTTGCACAACAATCCCAGTCTCAGGGGAATACTGTCGAAGTCGCGCGCTCGCTACTTTGTGGCGGGAGGCAGTTATTTCATGCCAGATGCCAGAACCGTAAAGAGGCACTGCAGACGAAACGGCCGCCAATTTGTTTTTTGGGGAGAAAGCCCTTTCAAGAAACGCGAACCGTGGCCTAAACGATTCCTCAAAGAGCGTTACTTGTCGTGGTTCCTGCAGGACACGGCGGGAGTTGTTGGCATTGGTAAAGCTGCGGCCGACGACTACGCTCGGCTTTCCGGTGGCAAGCCCACGACCAACATTCCGTATTCTCCGAATCTGGAGCGATTGGCCCAGCCTCCGCAGAGGCTGATCAAGCATGTGGCCGCGCTCAAGTCACGGCTCGGTACGGAGAATGGCCTCGTGGTGTTGTACGCCGGTAGCCTCATTCCACGCAAGGCTCCCGATACGTTGCTTCGAGCGTTTGCGCTGATCGCAAAGGACGTCCCGAAGGCGGTACTGGCCTTCGCAGGCGAGGGCCCGCTCCGGGATTCTCTGGAACGCGAAGCCCAAGAACTGAATGTCGCGAACCAGGTTCATTTTCTGGGGTTCCTCAAGGGCGACAGTCTGCGTGTGGCATACATGGCCGCCGACATCTTTGCTCTACCGACCCGCGGCCACGAGGGTTGGGGAGTCGTTGTCCAGGAAGCAATGGCGGCCGGGCTTCCTGTTGTCGTGTCGGACCGAGTCGGGGCCGCAAGCGATCTCGTGGTTCATGAGGAGTCGGGGATGGTTTTCTCTGCAGACTCGGAGATCGACTTGGCCAAATGCCTCCTACACTTGGCGCAGGACGACGCGATCAGAGAGAGGATCGGAACCCGTGGCCGACAACTCGCGATGACCACTGGTGCGCACGCTGCTGTCGAGAGGTTTCGCGAGTTCACTGACCGACTTTGACCTTCTCGATGTACGTCTGATGGGCGGGGCGCCAGCTACCTCCATTCGAAACGCGCTAGAGCACATTTCAAAAGACCCCAGTCGGTCGTAGTTGCGTTCGCCAGAACGCGGGTTTTCCCGACATCCGACCGCACTCTGGCGAGTGCAGCTACGGTTTTGGAACCCCTTCTAACACCTACTCTCCGTATCTCATACCTGACTTGCGATCCGCCGCATCGACAAATTCGGGCACTTCAACATTTGCCTTGCCGGCTGCACGGGCCGCGCCAGCGTTCTGCAGTAGGCCTGCATCGCCCAGCGTCGGTGCGTGGCTGATTCCGGTGGTGTGTGGCCTGCTGATTCTGCTCGACACGACTTGGGGTCACATGATTCCTCAAGGCAACCGCATCCGCGTGTTGGTGCCAGCTCTATTGTCTCTGATCTTTCTCTTCGGTCCGCGCACCGGAGGCTGGGACGCCAAGTCGCGGTTGATTCCATGGCTGCTTGGGTTTGTGGCCGTCGGTGCAGTCTCCAGTTTCTTCTGTGTTGCGCCCACGTTGGGATTGATGAAGCTGGCGCTCTATATGGCGGTCATCGTCCCTGCCCTCCTATGCCCGTCGCTCTTTGCGTGGTTCGCCCCGTTGTCGAGGCATCTCCTGCTGTTCACCACGGCATGTCTTGTAGTGCTCGCGGCGTCGCTGGCAGGTGTAGCTGTCTTCCGCAATCCCAATACGCTTGGCGCACTCGCCCTGTTTTCCATTCCGCTTATGGCTCTTCAGCTTGGGCACGGGAGCATACGACGAAGGCGGCTGGCAACGATCGCGATCATGATTGGGGTTGTCGTTTGCGTTGCCAGCGCGAGCCGAGGCGCCACACTTGGGCTACTTGTTGGGGCGGCTGTGTTTTTCGGGTTGAAACGATCATCCTCAATTCGATCCATCATTTTCGTCGGTACCGCCGTAGCAGCGGTTTCTGTCCTCCTGTTCAGTACGAGCGACCGCGTCGCCAAGTACTCCTACAAAGGACAAAACCGAGTCATCGACGACATAAGGATGAATATGATGGACGAAACGCTCACCGCGTTTCGCGAGCGGCCGATACTCGGCTACGGATTCGGCCTGTCTTGGCGAATCCGGCCCGAGAACGTGGAAGCAGCTCTGCGACATGGCCGCCTGAGTTGGTACGTGGGTGAGTTCGGCAACTCGACGCTGGCATTGTTGGCTGGTGGTGGCCTACTGCTGGTGATCGTGGTATACGGCATCGTGGGCACAGTTGTCCTTACGGGCATTCGGTCGCTGCGTGTCAACGGGCGAGATTGGCCCTATCGTCAGTTCCAGCTTGCCATGACATCCGGCGTGTTGGCGACCTTAACGCAAGCGCAGGCCGAAGCCTGGCTGATGGCGCCGATGAATTGGCAATGTGTGTTGTTTTGGCTGTACTGTGGTTCCGTATTCTTCGTCGCGACCCATCCGGCCTTTCGGAACGGGTTGCGTTTCAGTCGAGGATGACTCGTGATGAAACACGTTCTGCATGTTGTCGGTGCGCGGCCGAATTTTATGAAGGCTGCGCCTGTCATCGGTATTTTTCGCAGCCGTTCGTCGGTTCGGCAGACGCTCGTGCACACCGGTCAGCATTACGATGCCAACATGTCCGACGTGTTCTTCACGCAGCTTGGGTTGCCGGCGTCTGACGTTCATCTGGGAATCGGAGCTGGATCGCAGACCGCGCAAACCGCGCAGATCATGATGCGTTTCGAAGAGGTGGTGGTGACTCACAAACCGGATATCGTGCTCGTGTACGGGGACGTGAACTCGACCCTTGCGGCAGTGCTGGTGTGCGCGAAGATGGGTGTCAGGGTGGCGCATGTCGAGGCGGGTTTGCGATCCTTCGACCGCACGATGCCGGAAGAGCTGAACCGCATCGTCGTCGATCAACTTGCCGATCTGCTGCTGACGCCGTCGCCCGACGGCGATCGCAACCTGATCGCCGAGGGCGTATCGCGCAATCGAATCCGTCGCGTGGGCAATGTGATGATCGACACACTTGTCCGCCTGTTGCCGAAAGCCCGCATGCCGGCAGACGTGTCGCCCGTGGATCGCTACGCACTTGTCACCTTGCATCGGCCTTCGAATGTCGACGAACTCGACAAACTGCAGGATATCCTGGATGCCCTCGAACAGATAAGTCGCCAATGCCGGATTCTGTTTCCCGTTCATCCGCGCACTCGGCAGCGGATGAAACAGATCCGCCGAATTCCATGCGATTCGAATCGGTTCGTGGTGTTGGAGCCGCTGGGCTACCTCGAATGCCTGGCGCTGCAGAAGAACGCCACGGTCGTCATCACGGATTCCGGGGGCATGCAGGAGGAAACGACCTACTTGGGCGTTCCGTGCCTGACACTGCGGGAAAACACGGAACGGCCCGTCACGGTCGAAGTGGGAACAAACACGCTGCTCGGCTCCAACCTCCGGCAGTTGGTTGCGGAGGTGGAACGAGTGCTGGCTGGTCGCGGCAAGACCGGGAGTATTCCGGACTTGTGGGACGGGCACGCCAGTGAACGCATTGTGGATCTCGTAATGGAGACCTGCGGGGCCCTGACTCATCCGCGCGCTGCCGCAGCGTGATGCGGCGTGGGGCAAGCGAACAAAGAGAATCTGTTGGCGTGAAGAGGTCGCGTGACGATTAGCCATACCTTGAATGTGTTACGTACGATTCGGCATTTGCGTTGCTCGCAGATCGCGTGGCGGGCACGGTACGCGCTGGAACGCTATCTTCAGCGGACAACAGGCATCCCGGGCAAGCCACGCCGGAGTTGCCGCCCGCGGCGAATGCGTCTTGCGCAGTTTCCAGATGTGCCACTGTTTCATCGACCGGGGCCCACCGGGCAACGCGCCGTCAGCAACCTGCAACGTGGTGTGTTCGAGCACTTAAACCACGCACAAGCGGTTCCTCTCGGGCAGGCGGACCACCGCGGACGCGAGGTACCGAGAAACAGACTGTGGGAGATCACGCTCGAATACCACTACTGGTTCTACGACTTGGCCGAAGCTGCCGTGGCTGGCCAGTCGGGGGCGTTTTCCCTGTTGCATCAATATCTCAGCCGGTGGCTCGACGCCTCCGATAGCACTAGCGAAGCCTCGCCGTTCGCCTGGAATGCATTTGCGATTGCCACTCGGATCAGTTGGTGGGTCCGGGCCTTGCGAATGCTGGGCGATTCGATGTTGGCGGAGCACCGAGAGTTCGCGGATCGCATTTGTCAGTCAATGCGCCAACAGGCCGAATACCTATCTCGCCACATCGAGTGGGACTTGCGCGGCAATCACGTGATGCGGGACGCGGTGGGACTGGCCTGGGCGGGCCGATTGCTTGATGGGAAAGAAGCCGAGCGATGGATGGCAAAGGCGACACGGATAGGCGTGGCCCAAGCCCGCGAGCAAGTTTTGCCGGACGGTGGGCACTTCGAGCGCAGTCCGATGTACCACGTTCACGTGATGGAGGATGTGCTGGCGTTGGCGATTTTGTTGCGCGATCCCATCGCACAACAGACACTGCGCGAGGCGTGGCGACGGATGGCCGAGTACCTGGCGTGGGTCAGGCGTCCGGATGGTCTGGTCCCCTTGTTCAACGACGGAGCACATTTCGCCGTGTGTTCGCCGGATCGGATGCTACGACTGGGCGAAACCTCTGGTGTGACGGTGGATCAGTCAAAACGTCGCGGCGGGAGGTTCTTCGCAGATTCAGGGCTCGCCGTTTGGCACGGCGACCCGTGGACGATGTACTGTGACGTGGGCCCAGTGGGCCCCGATTACCAGCCCGGACACGCCCATGCAGACAACCTCACGTTCGAATGCTGCTACCGCGGCGAGCCTTTGATCGTCGATCCGGGGACATACGCCTACGATAACGATGATCGCCGCAAGTACGATCGGGCGACGGTGTCCCATAACACGGCGTGCATAGACGGCAGGGACTCGAGCGAGGTGTGGCACATCTTCCGCGTGGGGCGCCGAGCGAGGCCGATGGATGTCCGGGTCGAGATCCACAACGGATCCATGGTCGTTTCCGGCTCTCACGACGGTTATTCGCGTCTGCCGGGACATCCGCAACACAGGCGACAGATCGAAGTCCAGGACGGTGGTCGCCTGACTGTGCGGGATCTGGTCGTGGGTGGCGGTTCACATACAGTCGAGGCGGGCTTTCTGCTGAGCCCAGGTTGGAACGTCGAGCCGGAACCATCGGGCTGGGAATTGGAGAGAGAACCCGAGAAAAACGACAGCGGCCCCTGCCGCGTGCGCGTGCGTTGTTCGGGTCAGCCCGGCGTGGAACTTCGAGTCGAGGCTCGCCCGTATCATCCCGAGTATGGTAAGGAAATGACGGCGAATCGTCTGACGTGGCGATCCCGGACGGACCTTCCCGCAGAAGTGGTGACGGTATTCGAATTGGGCTAGTTGGACCTGCGAAGTATCCCATGCACATTCTCTTGTTCAGCCACTATTTCCCGCCGGAAGTGAATGCACCGGCGACGAGAACCTTCGAGCACTGCCGCCGCTGGGTTGCGGCCGGACATCAGGTCACCGTCGTGACTTGCGCCCCCAATTGCCCAAACGGCATCGTGTTCGACGGCTATCGAAACTCGTGGCGGTGCGAAGAACGTGTGGAGGGCATTCGCGTGATTCGCGTATGGACGTTCCTGGCGGCGAACCGAGGCTTCTTGCGCCGGATCGCGAACTACTTGAGCTATATGGTCAGCGCAACGTTGTACGCAGTCTGGCTGAAGAATGTCGACGTGGTCGTGGCCACTTCGCCCCAGTTCTTTTGCGGTTGGGCCGGGGTCCTGTGCCGATGGGTTCGCCGCTGGCCCTTTGTGTTGGAAATCCGAGACATCTGGCCCGAGTCCATCGTGACGGTCGGGGCCATGAAGCGTTCGCGCATCATTCGGCTTCTCGAATGGCTCGAGCGTCGGATGTATCGGGCCGCCAATCACATCGTTACCGTGGGAAGCGGCTACCGGCGTCAGTTGCTCGACCGCGGCGTGCCCGCCGACAAAGTATCCGTCATACCCAACGGCGTGGGCGACGTGCCGCCTACCTCACGCGATCGAAAAAGCCAAATCCGGGAACGCTGGGGGGCGGAAGGAAGATTCGTCTGCGGGTATGTGGGAACGGTCGGCATGGCACATGGCTTGGAGGTAGTACTGAAAGCGGCGGCCCGGCTGAAGGATGCTGGCCGAGCCGACGTTGTGTTTTGGATTGTGGGCGACGGCGCCAAACGTCGGGCATTGGAGGAAGAGGCCGCCGATCGAGGACTATTCAATGTGGTGTTCACGGGGCTGGTTCCCAAGGAAGCCGTGGGGACCATAATCGCCAGCATGGACGCGTGTCTGGTACATCTGCGCGGCACCGAGCTGTTTGGGACCGTCATCCCATCGAAAATCTTCGAGATCATGGCGGCCCGGGTGCCCATCGTCATGGGTGTTCGAGGGGAATCTCGTGATATCGTGCTCAAGGCCGGCGCCGGGGTATCTATGATCCCGGACGATCCGGAATCGCTGCTCGAGTGCCTCGACGAAATCGCTCGGAGCCCCGATGCTTTTCGACGCGGGGCGGCCTACGTGCAGGAGCACTATTGCCGGGACAACCTTGCTGGGCGAATGCTGGCGGTCTGCGAGTGCGAAGCGGGCACACCGGTGAACGAAACGACACTGCCGATTGCTTCACATCCAAGCACACAGCGCGAAGGGCGTCGTGCGGCTTGAGGCCACTGGGCCAGCCGCAACTGAACGGTTCGTCCATCCACACAGCCCAGTTGCATAGACCGATCGGCGTTTCGACAAACGCCGCGCATCATGATATGGAGGTTCGCGTGAGGACAAATGTCGCGAAAGGCGGGTTCTGCTGGAGCTTGTGCCTGACGGCTCTGATTGTTACGGGATGCCAAACCGGCACGTATCGGGCAAGCAGCCTGCCGCCCGAGTTTGCGGCACCGCCGGTTGTCAGCCTGGATTCGTTTCAACTGACTCATTTGGGGCCTTCCGTTGCCCGCAATGACACCATTCACCCAGGCGACAAGGTGAAAGTGACGTTGCTCGCGGGCGACGAGGACGATATGGCAACCGACTGGGAGATTATGGTGGCCGAGGACGGGGCCATCGCCGTCCCACTCGTCGGGCCGTTGCGTGTGGCGGGGATGACGCCCGCCGCCGCCGCCGCTTTGCTTCGGGAGGCCAGTATCCGCCAGGGAATCTACGTGAATCCTGCCGTCTCCGTGACGTTCATGGAACGCAAGGTGAATCAGATAACCGTAGCGGGTGCCGTGAACAAACCGGGAAGCCACGATCTGCCTGCCGGCGCCAGTACGCTTGCCGCCGCGCTGGTGGCGGCGGGAGGCCTGAGTGACGCAGCCAGTCCGATTGTCGAGGTTCAGAATCCATCGCGGCGCGAATCGTCGACGCGGCTCACGGGCGTGCACGGGGCCACACACGGCGTACACCATGCATCGTTCGATAACTCGAATTACCTACCAGCTCCAGGGCTTGTCCGGCTGAATCTGCTCGATGTGTCGGCAAGCCCAGACTCGACTGCTCCGACGGCGAACCGCCAATTGGACGATGGTGCGATCGTAACCGTATTTGAGAAGCCGGAGCGTTACGTCACTATGATGGGCTTGACCGGCAACAAGACGATGCCATTGCCGGCCAATCGCCAAACGCGTTTGCTGGACGCGCTGGCCAACGCCGGCGGGTCAAAATATTCCATATGGATCGCCGACAAAGTCAAGGTGATCCGACAAGTCCCTGGCAGCGGCGAGACCGTGACCATCAACGCTTCGATCCGAAGAGCCAAGAGAGACAGCGACGAGAACATCCTGTTGGCGGCCGGCGACATCGTGAGCGTCGAGGAGAATGCCATCACGTTTACCATCGACACGGTCAGCGCCCTGCTCGGCGTAGGAGTTGCCGCGGCGAGAGTGGGAACGGGCGCGTACTAGGTGTGGGGATACGGGATGCGGGATACGGGGTGCGGGTGTCGAAGTCCGTTCGTAGTACCGCCTTCAGGCGGTCTTTGGTGAGTTTTCCTCTCGCGATCGTCTGAGGCCGCCACTGCAACCCAATTCATGTGTCAGCGCTCGGTCTTGTCTTACCTGACAGCCGCATCTCGTATCCCGCTCCCCTTTCCTCCAGCTTCTCAAACACTTTCCGATAGCTCTCCAGAATCCAAAATAGTATGCACGAAAACTTATCCAATCTACAAACTGGCGGCGCCGACAGCACGGCGCAGATGCTTCGAAGTGCGCTGCGTTTTCTGTCGGTGGTGCGGCGTCACAAATACGTGGTTTTTGTAGCTGTGCTTGTTGCGGCCGGCTTAGGCGTGTTGAAGCTGATGTCCGACCAGAACTCGCCCACCGTCTATCGGGCCACCATCTCCGTGCTGGTCAGGCAGATCCTCCCGGACGTGGGAGGACCCGCAGTTACGGGCGTTACGGTTCCGATGGAGACGTACAGCAGGGTCTTGGTCAGCGATTCGATCCTGGAATCGGTCGTCGAGGCGTTGGATCCTTTCCCTCCCGAAATCGACCGCTCCCGGCCGAAGGAGGATTGGCCGAGGCAGTTGCGGAGTATGATCACCGTGCGCCAAGACGGCCCTTCCAGCAGCATCATCGAAATCAGTTGCGAATCCACAATACCTCGGGCTCCGGGAACTGTGCTGAATGCGATCGTTCGCTCCGCTCAGGAATTCCTGGAAGACAGCCAACAGAGTCTAGAGTTGGAACTCGTCAACCGGCTTGACAAGGAACGCATCGAGTTGGAGGAGCGGCTATTCAGCAAGGAACGCGATCTTTTCGACGCTCAGCGAGTGGCGGGCGAATTCAGCGTCGGCGAAGAGACAGAGGCCGTTCATCCATTGGTCCAGCGAGCGATGGACCTGAACCAATCTTTTGTGGAAATCCAGCGCCGACGCCTGGATTTGGACGCCGCATTGACTGCCGCGCGAAGGACGGTTCAGCTTGGCGACAATCTCCGGCCTCATTTCAACTCGTTGAAATCCATCCTGGACGTTCACTACGTCGATGCGTTGCTGGAATTGGAGGACCAGGAAGCTCTATCCAGCGTACAGAAGAACTTGAATGACAACCAGCGTTTGTTGACGTCACTGCATCGTTACTACGGCCCCGCCCATCCCAAGGTCGTCAAGCTGCAAGAGTGGATCGAGCGCGATGCTCGGCACCTTGCCGGGGCCCGCGCCAGACTACTGGACGGAAGCAACCAGCGTGACCTAGGGGAAAGGCTGATAGGCCTGCTCGAGGAAAGTTTGGCAGTAGAATTGGAGCGAGAAAATACCCTGCGGGAGGCCTACGAAGTTGCCGCGAAAGAAGCCGTGAATCTGAACGATCGTTTGGCCGAAATTGCCATCGCCAGGCGCGAGGCATCGTTGTTGCGTCAGTTGCACAGCACGATCCTGGACAGGCTTGCGCGGGTGGATGTCTCGGAGAACCAGGGGCAAGTGCGACTGGCTGTCCTTAACGAGCCGGCAGTGATTGGCAAGCCCCTGTCGAAGGTGTTGCCGGTGCGCACGATGAGCGTAGCCGTCTTCCTCGGACTCATTTTGGGATTGGCGATCGTCTATGGCATGGATGTGCTTGACGACCGGTTCCGCACGCCTGAGGAGCTTACGGAACAACTGGGTGTGCCCGCGTTGGCGATGATCGGCGAACTGACACCGCGTGAATCCACAGGAATCGAGTCGTTAGCCGTACACGCCGCACCGCAGTCCACGGAGACTGAACCGTTCCGGACATTGAGGACCACACTGGCATTCTCGGGCGAGGAAAGAGACTTGATCGCTGTGACCAGCAGCCAACCGGAGGACGGCAAGACGACCATCGTGTCGAATTTGGGTGTCTCTTATGCCCAAGCGGGCAAGAAGACGTTGCTGGTGGATGCGGATCTGCGGCGTCCCGGCCTCACGAAACTGATGGAGCTGCGCGGTCACGGAGGGCTGGCGGATGTGTTGCGATCCGACGATGACATTACGACTCTGTGCGACGAACGAGTTACACCATCCGGTGTCGACGGCCTGGACATATTGCCCAGTGGGCCGAGGCCGTCCAATCCGGCCGAGTTGCTGAGCAGTCCCCGGCTGTCCGAGGTCTTGGCGTGGGCCGAAGCGAATTATGACCAGGTAATCGTCGATTGTCCGCCGCTGGCCGTTGCAAGCGAACCGGCTATCGTGGGAAGACTGACCGATGGGCTGATCCTCGTCATCCAACCAAGAAAGAACCATCGACGACTTGTACTGCGTACGGTCGGCGATTTGAAGGCAATTGGCGTGGGCTTGATCGGTGTCGTGGCGAACCGGGTCGGATCGGAACGGAGCGGCTACGGGTACGGCGGTTATGGCTACGGCTATGGGTATGGCTATGGGTATGGCTATGGACATGGGAAGGGCTACGGCTACGGCGAAGACGAGGATGATCAGAGCGATGTCGATGGCGGGTCGCCGACGGACGGAACGGACGAATTAGCCAGTTCCAGGGTCGTACCGAGGCGAGCGGCGTAGTACATCTGAACCCCGCTGGTGCGTCGGCCCCAAGAGAAAACACCCAAGGAGTCTTCGATGAGGGAACGTACGGATGCTTCCCGGCAACGGAGGCGGCGGAGCAGGAAACGGCACCGGACGAAATCCAAAACCGTCCGGCCCCGACGGGAACGAACATCCGTCTTCACATCGTCTTCCCCGTCCGCCACGTCGAGTGCCGACAATACCCACCCTGGCCGCTCGACTCGACCGCGCGGCGCTCCTTTCGAGCAGCTTGTCGACGTCGGGCTGCTGGCGGTGTTGTTCCTCGCGCCGTTGTTCATGGGCGGCCGTCACCCTCTGGGCCGACTGGTCGTTGTGTCCATCGTCTGTGCTACGGCTGTGACGTGGATTATCGGTCAGTGCACGGCCAAATCCGCACGGTGGATACCAACCGGGGCCACCGTCTTGCTTGCCGGCGGGCTGCTCGTTGTTTTGTTTCAGTTGGCCCCGTTGCCATACTGGTTGGTCGCCGAGTTGTCACCATCGACGGCCGAACTCTTGCCCGCCTGGTCGCCGGAAGGAGGCATTGGGGCCGAGTTTGGAGCGTGGCCATATATCTCGTTGATGCCTCAGGCGACTCGCCACGGGTTGGGCATGTACCTGTGCTACGCCATGTTGTTCCTGTTGGTGGTCCAGCGGTTGCGGCGGCTGGAGGACGTCGAACGCTGGACACAGTGGATCGCGCTTGCGGCGGTCTTCTTGACGCTCGTTGGCTTGGCGCAGTACTTTGCCGGCAATGGGCGGTACCTGTGGATCTATGAACACCCTTTCCGCGGACCGGACGGAGCGGTCCGAGGGCCGTTCGTCAACCCGAATCACTTCGCGCATTTTTTGTCGCTTGGAATCGGTCCCCTTTGCTGGTGCATGTATCGGGCGTGGTGTGATCCCGGAGGAAGAGGGCAAACTCAGCTCGGTCATAACGTGATCCTGCGCGAATGGCAACAGTTCCGCAAGCCGGCAACGATCGTGGTCGTGACTCTCGTCGCACTGGCGGCTCTGCTGACTTTATCCCGCGGTGGCATTGTAGCCGTGTCTCTGGCTGCAGCCGTCTGTGCGGTGGTTTATGCATTTGGTCGCTTGTTCGGCCGCCGGTCCGTGCTGGCGTTTGTGTGCGCTGGAGGTGCCATCGTCGCCAGCGTGTTCATGTACGGGCGCCAGGTATTGACGCAAGAGCTTGATTCGATCGCCGAATCCGAATCGTTAGAAGACCTCTCGTACGGTCGAAAGAAGCTTTGGGAGGCCGACTCCCGCGCAGTCTCGGATTTTCCTTTCTTAGGAACCGGCATCGGCAGCCATCGCGTCGTGTACCCCATGTACTTGGAGGAGAAACACGACGTCACGTACACCCACGCCGAGAACGGGTACCTTCAGATCCTGTTGGAGGCGGGCATCGTCGGGCTGGCATTGTTGCTCGGGGGAATCGGCCTCTGCGTCTGGTGGTGCGTGCAGACGTTTCGCCAGTCACGATCCCCACAGGTGATTGCCTGTCTTGGGGCCATTGCCGGCGGCCTCACCGCCAGCGTGCTGCATTCGTTCGTTGACTTTGCCTGGTACATCCCCGCTTGTATGTCGTTGACCGTCGTTTTGGCCGCATGTGCCTGCCGGCTTCGCCAGGTGACGCGAGCCGAAAGCGGCAAGCCGACCGACGGTGTACGGTTGCCTCGCATCGTGTGGGTCGTTTCAAGTGTCGCGATCGTAGGCGTGAGCATCCCAATGATCGGCGCTCTGGTCGGCCCGGCGCAAGCCGCGCCCTATTCAGATCGCTACCGGGCGATCGCTCGAGAGGGGACGGGCGTCTACGAAAACGATCCGGAGTCCATCGATGTCTGCACGGCGCATCTGGAACTCGCCTTGGAGCGAAATCCGGCCGATGAACGAGCCCATCTGAATCTGGCCCATCTGTGCCTCCGCAAATTCCATCTGGAGCAAGAATCCAGCGATGTCGCCATGCCGTTGATACAGATTCGCGATGCCGCCTTGGCTTCGTCCTTTCCTTCTCGCGAAGCACTCGATCGCTGGCTGACTGCGGCGACGGGCGACCGTTACCAGTACCTGCAAAGGGCATTGAGTCACTCGCGGCAAGCGGTCCGGCTGTGCCCACTGCAGGGCGAAGGGTACGTCTATCTGGCCGAGTTGGTCTTCCTTGAAGGCCGCGGGGAACAGGCCAAACGTGAGTGCATCTCGCAAGCGATCAAAGTCAGGCCCCATTCAGCCGCTGTGAGCTTTGCAGTCGGGCGCGAAGCCGCGCTTGCCTGCGATTTCTCAAATGCCCTGGACCACTTCAAGACCGCCTTCGACAAGGACAAGTATTTCCGAGCCCGAATCATCGAGTTGTTTGCGGGGCAGGATGCCGACTTCTTCCTGCGTCACTTCGATCCGGATCTGTCCACGCTGGGTACGCTTCGTTCGCATTACAGAGGAATTGGCAGAAACGAGGATGCGCGCAAAATCGGCATACGCTACGTGGCGATGCTCAGACAGGCGGCCAACTCGAGCACAGGTGAGGAGGCCGCCGGTTTGTGGCTGGAGAGTCAACGGGTGTACGACGACATGGGAGCGCGTGAGCAGGCATTTCAGTCGGCCAAAAAGGCAGTCGAAGCGGCCCCGAATCACTTCCAGTCCCGTCGCAACCTGGCCACCGTGCTGCTGGACGAGGAGCAGTACGACGCGGCAATCCCGCATCTGCGATGGTGCCTGCTTCGATACCCAGGGAACGATGAGCTGAAGAAGGAACTGGATCTGGCAAAACGAAACTCCGCAGCCGCTGACCATACTCCATTGAGGCGTCGTTACTGACTGGTTGTTGCAGGGCTCATTCAACGCTCCATGTGACTTTCTAATACTCGATGTACCATCACACTGGGTGCGCAAGTGGGGCGTCAGGCGTATTTATGCGACTTTTTCGCGGTTGTGCTTAGTAGCTATAGGGTTATAAATAGGGAAATTGGCCAGCTCAATTGGTGATTCTCTCGGGGGCATGACGGGGGAGACTAGCTTCCCTGCGACAAAGTCTTGCTGTCGAGGAATCTGGCTTCGGCAGGGAACCGATTCACGGATGACACTCCGATGGCCAAATTCGTATTGACGCTATACGTCGCCGGAGGTGGTCCTCAAATGGGGGCCGAAACCGAGCGACTGCGGAAGATTTGCAGGAAAGACCTGGCTGGTCACTACGACATCCAGGTCATTGACGTCGCGGACCGAATCGAATTGTCCGGCGACATGCGTATTCTTGCGCCCGATGCCGTGATGCTTTGGCTGCCTGCGCCGCTCCAAGAGCCTACCAGTACTCTGGTGCGCGCGAAGTTGGGGCTCGTCGGCCTTGATCTGAGAAGAATCCACGACGGCGGGGAATCGCGGCCGGGTGTGAGCCCAGGGCAACAAGGTTCCGCGGACGAATCGAAAGACGTACGCAGCCGATTGTTTCAGTTGGAGGCCGATCTGGCGGAGCGTTCGGTCGAGTTGGCAAAGACGCGCGAAGCCTTGCGGCAAATCGAGCAGGCGATGAGCGACAGGAACCGGTTGGCCCAGATCGGCGTCATGGCGGCGGGCATCGTACACGACATTAACAACCCGCTCGGAGCGGCCTTGACGTCTGCCGAAACGGCGCTGCAGGTCAAGGACGATCCGGACAACGTCGAGGTGTTCGAGCGATCCCTGCAAAGCGTTGTCGGATCGATCCGACGCTGCGGTCAGATCGGCAAGGGCTTGCTGAATCTGGCCAGGCAGGAAGCTTCCGAGCCGTCGCGCCAGAATCTGAACCAAATTGTCCGCCGGGCGAGCGACGTGGTACAGACGTACCTCACGCGCCACCGAGCTACGATCAAGTTAGTGCTCGACGAGCGCTTGCCCCTGGTCAGCGTCAGGCCATTGGAAATCGAACAGGTTCTGGTGAATCTGATCCAGAACGCAGTCGAAGCGACTGACGGCCCGGCCACCATCACGTTTCGTACGGCCAGAGCGGCCGGTTCCGTTCGCCTGACCGTGCTGGACGACGGCCGCGGGATGACCGAGCAGCAAAAGGAACGGCTGTTTGACCCACTGTACACAACACGGAAAGGACAAGGGGGAACCGGACTCGGGCTGAGCGTCTCGAAGCGCATCGTTACCAGCCACGGAGGCTCGATCACCGTCGAAAGCGCTGTCGGCGAAGGCACAACGGTCGCGGTTACTCTGCCGCTGGATGAGGTATTGACGTCAGGCCCACCAGCACCGTGTCATACTTCGAGGGACCGGTTGCGAAGAACGGACAAAACGTGAACGAATCTACTGTGATACCAGGGAGGGGGATCCCGAGACGCAGAGCCCGTGGCCTTCGTCGCACCAGCACATGAGAAACGCCTCGGATATGCCGCGATGGTTCGCCTGCCTCTCAAACGAGGGGCAAAAAGCCGCGTCTCGTGGCCGGGCAGGTGAGAAAAACCGAAGGTAGAGTTGAGGTACTCTTGGTTGAATTACCACTTTTTCCCTCAAGGACGCGTGTCGGGGGCAGTTGACAGGATAGGGATAACAGATGACCAGAATCCTTGTAGTCGACGACGAACCGATCTGTCGCGCGAATCTGCGATTCGCCTTGGAACGAGCTGGGTACAGCGCCCAAGTGGCCGGCAGTCCTAGCCAAGCCCTCGCAGTCGCTGGTTGGTTCCGCCCGCACATTCTCATCACGGATTGGATGCTGGAAAGCGATTGTGATGGGAGAGAGTTGATGCGACTGTTGCAGGAAGGCACTCCGAATCTCAGGACGATCATCATCACCGGATACCCGGTGTGCGAGTTGGAGGACGAGTTTGACGACTGGGGCCACTATCACGTCATCGAAAAACCATTTTCGCTTGACGTGCTGTTGAAGTCGGTTGATCTGCTGTCGAACGACGACAAGGGGCAATTTGAGCGGAGCGGAACGCAGTCTCTGAATTTCGAAGTTACTTCTGCTATAGGCTAAGGGAGTCACGCTAGACAAGAGACAGGAGGGATGATGTCTGATAACCCAATCGTATACGTAGTTGACGACGATCCAGACGTGCGCGAGTCGATCGAGGTGCTCGGCCGTTCAGTACGGCTGAACGTCAAGGCATACGCCAGCGCGCAGGAGTTCCTTGACGACTTTGACCGTGCCAATAGCGACATACCGAGTTGCCTTGTCGTAGATGTTCGCTTGCCGGGCATCAGCGGCCTGGAGCTGCAGAGGCGGCTGAACGCGTGGCGGATTCGCATTCCCATGATCGTCGTCACGGGCTACGCCGAGGTGCCGATGGTTGTGCGAGCGCTGCAGGCCGGGGCGGTGGACTTCCTGGAAAAACCGCTTGGAGGTCAGGACCTGTTGGACCGAATTCAACGTGTCCTGGAGAATGAACGACAGAGAAAGCAATGCCAGGAAAAGCAGCCGCCAGACGTATCCTCGCGTCTGGCTAAGCTGTCGCCGCGGGAAAGAGAAGTGATGGGCCAACTGGTTGAAGGCAAGAACACCAAACAGGTTGGCAAGTCACTGGGAATCAGCCCCAAGACGGTCGCCAAACATCGTATGAATCTGCTGGAGAAAATCGGTGTCGACAGCGTGGTTGCGCTGTTGCGGCTGATCGGCCCGGACGAATTGGGCAATGCCGCGTCTTGCTGATCTTATGCTGCGTCCATTCCTGGCTACTCGCAGGACCAGCGACACGGCAGAAGGTCAGTTATACGGCCGCCAGTGCTTGATTCTCCGATTCCACGCTATCGCTGTCCTGGTACGTGGCGCGAATGTCAATGAATTCGTCTTCTTCGGCGAGAAACGCATCGACGACGTCGGGATCGAAGTGGCTGCCGGAACCGTCCAGGATGATCGACTTGGCACGCTCGTGGCTGTACGCTTCTTTGTAGACGCGTTTCGAGGTAAGGGCATCGTAGACGTCGGCCAAAGCGATGATTCGGCCGCACAATGGTATGGCGTCGCCGACCAATTCGCGCGGGTAGCCTGTTCCGTCGTACCGTTCGTGATGCGTAAGCGCGATGTCACGCGCCATCTGTAAGAAGCGCGCGTTTGGGAATTCGTGCATCGCTGCTTCCAACGTCTCGGCGCCGCGCAACGCGTGCGTCTTCATGATTTCGAACTCGTCGTCGGTCAGCCGGCCCGGTTTCAGCAGGATGCGATCCGGTATGGCCACCTTGCCGATGTCGTGCAGCGGGCTCGTCTCGTAGATGAGATGGACGAATTCGTCGTCGATTTCGCCCAAGGATTCGGAGTTCTGCTGAAGCCATCTAGCCAAGACGCGGCAATAGCTGCGAACGCGCTCCAAGTGTGCGCCGGTTTCCGGGTCGCGCGATTCGGCCAGCTTGGCGAGCGCGAAAATCGTCATTTCGCGGGTTTCCAGCCCGATGATGCGTCGGCCAACATTCACCCGCATGACCAGTTCGCTTGGATTGAAGGGCTTCGCTATATAGTCGTCTGCTCCCGTGGCAAAACCCGAAATCGTGTCGATGGGGCGATTTTTGCTGGTCACCATGATGAAGTAAACGTAACGCCGCAGTTCCATATCACGGATACCCAGGCATAGCTCGAGGCCATTCATCTTTGGCATCTGCCAGTCGGAAACCACGATCTGGAACCGGCGCTGTTTCAACAAGCCCAAGGCTTCCTCCCCGTCACAAGCAGCCGTGACGTCGTACCCTGCCTCACGTAGCGTGTGATCAATCGTTTTGCGAGAGATCGCTTCGTCGTCGACTATCAGAACGTCCATCTTCCGTCCCCCTTTGGCAATGCCGTTTATCGTTTTGCGGCTAGTTCTGCTCGGACTCCAGGAATTGCATTCAGGCAGGACTGCATTTCCGCTTGCAGTCCTTCTATCAGAGACGCCACGTTCTCGATGTCGCCTGCGAACCCCGCGGTCTCGATTCCTTCCGCGATGGAGCGTACGGGCTCGGCCGCCATGATCGCGGCCGCTCCTTTGAGTGCATGGGCTGTGTCGGCGGCGGCTTCCACCTCGCCAGCGGAGGCATGGCGGGATATGTTGTCCACCAGACCGGGACCACTTGCCTCAAGTTCGTCCAGCAGCGAATCGGCAAATGCAGCGTTTCCCATGCACCGGGCCAACAGCATGTTGACGTCGATGGGAGATCCGGGAACGCTCGTGTCCGTTCCCAGCGTTGCGTCGTCATCTGAGGCATCCCCGTTGTCTGCAGTCATGGCCCGGTCGATCACCTCGATCAGCTCATCAGCCTTGAAGGGTTTGCTGATGTAGTCGTCCATTCCGGCTTCCAGGCATCGTTCGCGGTCGCCTTTGATGGCGTTGGCCGTCAGCGCAATGATCGTGAGACGGCGCGATAGACGGCCCGTTTGCTCCAGCTCGCGGATGCATCGAGTGGCCTCGAAACCGTCCATCTCGGGCATGTGGCAATCCATGAGGATCAAGTCGTAGCGGTCCGATTCGGCAGCCGCTACGGCTTCGGCACCGTTCGCGACGCAGTCGCAATCTAGGCCCGCTCGACGGAGAGTCTCCACGGCGACCATCTGGTTGATTCTGTGGTCTTCCGCTAGAAGGATTCGCGGCTCTCCCGCGGAGTGGTGAAGTCCCGGTTTTGAAGCACGCGCGTCTTCAGGCGATTCGCTGCTTCCACGAGGCACTGAAGACCCGCACAGTTCCACGACCGCATTGAACAGTCGCGACTGGCAGACAGGTTTGGCGACGTATCGGCCATTCCAGTGCATCGCCCGCTCGTCCCGCTCGGCAAATCGCTCGATTCCGGCGAGCACAATGATGGCCGGCGAAAACAAAGCCGCGTCACGGTGAATCCTCAGTGCAAGCTCCTCGCCATCGCTTCCCGGAACCCGGTCATCGACCACGATCAGGTCAAAGGGCTGCGACGATGCTGCCGCCTGTCGCAGACGCGTCAGTGTCTCCTGCGAGGTCGCCGCCGCCTCTGCCGGAATGTCCCATGCGCTGAAGTATCCCGATACAGCAGACCGAAGCGACTCGCTCCCGCTAACGATCAAGACGTGGCGTCGCCGCAACTCAAACGGGACGGAGGGCGCATCGGCCGGCGCGTCTGCTGCCACTCGAAATCTGGCTGTGAACCAGAAAGTCGAGCCCGAGCCTTCTTCGCTTTCGACACCCATTTCGCCGCCCATGGCTTCCGCCAAGCTCCGGCAAATGGCCAGCCCCAATCCCGTGCCGCCGTATTTGCGCGTTGTCGAAGTGTCCACCTGCGAAAAAGACTGGAACAGGCGGTTCTGCCGATCGGTCGGAATCCCAATCCCGGTGTCAGATACTTCGAAGCGAGCCACAAGCCACTCTTGATCCATCTCCTGCGGTATAACGCGCACGCACACCTCGCCGTCCTCGGTGAACTTGATGGCGTTGCTCAAGAGATTCACCAGTATTTGCCGCAGGCGGGTGCTATCGCCCAAGACCGTCCGTTGACAGTCAGATTCCACAAAGCCGATCAGCTCCAAATCCTTGTCGTACGCCCTAGGGGCCAACACTTGGGTGGCGTCTTCGACGACTTGGGAGATCTGGAATTCGTGCTCTTCCAGTTCCAGCCTGCCCGCTTCGATTTTCGAAAAATCGAGAATGTCATTGATCAGGTCCAGCAGTGACACCGCGCTGGTGCGGCACGCTTGGGCGAAACGCTGTTGCCGGCTGTCCAAGCCGGTATCGCACAGCAACTCGGCCATTCCGATCACACCATTGAGCGGTGTGCGCAATTCGTGGCTCATACTGGCCAGGAACTGGCTCTTGGCGCGGTTGGCCGTCTCCGCTTCCTCCTTGGCCGTCTTCAGCGCTTGCTCCGCGTGTTTGCGATCGGAGATGTCGCGGACCACGGCCTGAAGGACCAGCTTGCCGTCCAGATCCAAGGCGTTGAGCAACACTTCGGCTGGGAACTCCTTGTTGGTATCCAGCCGCTTGTGCATCCACTCGAAACGATTGGTATTCTTTTCCATGGCCGTGGCGATTCGCTGGTTGGCCAAGGTCATGGAGTCGGTGCCGCAAGGCTGCTCGGCGGGAGACAGATCGGCGGGATGCTTAGTACAGAACTCCGCCTTCTCCTTGCACCCAAAGGTTCTTACCGTGGCGTCGTTGCAGTCGAAGAAGCCCTTTTCGTCGAGCAGCATGACCGCGTCGCTGGTCGAGTCGTAAAGCGCGCGGAACTTAGTCTCCGACCGCAAGAGATCGAGTTCCGCCTGTTTGCGATCGGAGATGTCCATCTTCACCGCCACGAAATGCGACACGACCCCCTGACCATCCTGGACCGGGCAAATCGTAGCGTCTTCCCAGTAGTGTTCCCCGTTCTTCTTGCGATTGCAGATTTCGCCACGCCAGACCTTTCCTCGCGTGAGTGTCCGCCACATCTCTTCGTAGAACTCGGGGGGATGATGGCCCGACTGCAGGACACGCGGATTCTGTCCGATCGCTTCTTCAGCCGAATAGCCGGTGGTTCGCGTAAAGCCCGGATTGACGTACTCGATATTTCCATCAACGTCGGTGATCACCACCGAGGCCCGGTTTTGCTCGATGGCGCTGGACAGTTTTCGCAGTTGCGCTTCCGCTGCTTTGCGCTCAGAGATGTCCACAAATGTCTCCAGCAGCAGTTCCTCGCCGTTGAGCGTGATGGGAACCACCGTCTTGAGAATCGGAATCTCGTTGTTGTCTTTGTCAATCAGCACTCTTTCGGCGTTGTCGACATCCTTTCCTTGATCCAGAATGGGGCATGCGCACTTTTGGGCCGGGCATAGGGTCTGGTGGCACTCGCGTCCCAGGACCTCGTGATCGGAGTCGTGCCCCATCATGGCAAGCGCCGCCGAATTGACGTGGCGGATGGTTTTGTCTTTGCCGATGATCACCACGCCAACCGGCATGGATTCAAGTATCTTCTCCATCGCTTGCCGCGATTGTTCACCTTCCAGTTTGGCCCGCTGCTCGCTTTCCCGAGCCTCCTTTTCCTTGGCTGCGAGTTCCCGGGCTCGCCTGGCCTGAAGCCGACGGAACAGGCCGATTCCTCCTAGTCCCAGGACCCAGAAGGCCCCGTGCCATGCAACGGCGGAGATCATTGCTTTGCGTCCAATAGCCCAAAGGGGCGCCATCGGCACTGAGATGCTGATGCCGCCGCGGACGTCGCCTTCCTTGTATCCCTGGTGGCCGTGACACTTCAGACAGCCTTTCTCCGTACGAAGAGGGCGCATCAGGCGAAGATGAGACTCGCCGCAAAGCACCTCGATGGAACTGTGCTCCGTATCCCCGTGCTCAAAGCCCTTTAACGCTGCCATTTCCCACGGGTCGGCGGCATTCTCGGGCCGGATGGGCTTGAGACTGGTAATGTGGCCTTGGATCCCGTTCCTCTCCCTCCCCAGTTCATGGACTTGGCGCGTCATGTACGCCGGGTTGATCAACGTCAGATCGCGTGCCGAAGGGGTCTCGATATCTCGTTCAGGGACGTTCAGGTGATGGTTGGGGCGGGTCGTCTCCGTGACTGGAACGTACACGCCGCCATGCATGGCGTTCCAGCGGCGAAAAAGAAGGTCTTTCTCGACCCCCGCCCGTGCCTGGGCGCGAGCCACTTCGATCGTTGCCCGCCGTTGTAGATGCATCGTCCATGCGAGGGAAGCAGCCACCAATCCGGTCCAGACGACCGCCAGGGCCATTACCTTTCGCGTTCCGCGGGACGGCCAACTGACAAGCTTCTTCTTGGGTGCTACTTGACCTTCAGTCATGAATTCCTCTCCACGATCGCCGCCACTCAGACCACTGCAGCCCTAGAGATTCGTTAACTTGATGAGCACTCTATTCCGAAACGAATGAGGAACAACGCGAATTGATTTCAAGGCTTCCCCTCCTCGTGACCGCCGCCGTTCGCGGAAACGATGGCCTCTGCCCCATTAAGTACTCCTAGGTCACAATACCGATGACCTCAATGAGATTTGGGCGCATTCCTCGAAGGCGGAGTGATATTCTCCCCCCAGAGGACAGGGTGCGCCCTCTGTGCCAAAATGACTGAGACAACTACCTCCTCATTTATTATTGTAGAG
>CAZURK010000216.1:15152-27094 GCA_964623055.1 uncultured Pirellulaceae bacterium | reverse complement strand
CGAGCAATGCCCTGGTAGCGGGCATCAAAAACAGACGTCTGGCGACCGTAGCTACCAAGGTATTTATCACGATTGTCTTATCCGCAGGCCTTAGTCTTGCTTGTTCTCTTTCCAAGCCTTCTTCTTTGCTTCTAACAACCGCGATGTGTAAGACTGATCCTCTTCGGTTTCAAGGCTGGTTTGATCGGTTGTCGGTGTCGGCGCTCTGGGCGGCGCTTCACCGGTTGCCTCTTCCAGGACTTCGCCCAATTCCCTCGCTGGCGCTTCGGCATCCACCTGTGGCTCGAAACGCGCCGAGGCCCGGCGTTCGTCGATCTCGCCCGCAATCGCCGCCTTTCGGCTGCGCAGCCGTTCCATGCGGTCATCCTCGACTTCCTCCCGCTCGCGACGAAAAACGCGATCCACAACCCAGCCAATCGCCGGCCCAATCCAATAGAAGTGAACCGTCACGCGACGAACGAAGACGTCACCGAAGAAGACGCATGCAGCAATCAGCAGAAACACCGGCCAAACATCTTGACGGCTGATGGCCTTCATCAGACCGGCCCGAAAGGTGTTGGTCCCCAGCAGAACATCCACTTTTTCCTTGTCCATCCGGCCCTCGATCACCTTCCCCGGCCGCCCCTCCTTCGGCGTCAACCTGGCCAGACTTTTCAGCAAGGCCATATTGCTTTCGCGGTCACTGAATTCGGACGAGTAAGGCACGTTGACGCCAGCCAGAATCAGCGATTTATTCGGTCCCGGACTGATTGTCACAAAGTAGCTGCCCGCCTTGTCGGCGTCGAACTGACCCACGTACCGCCCTGGGGCGACTTGATCGATATCCAGTTCGAAGCCTTCGAGGTCCGGGCCCACGATAGTGCCCGTCATGTTCAAGAAGTTGAGGAACTCGTCGTCCTTATTCAGCGCGGTAACAACGACCCGGACTTTTCCGTCCCTGATGTCGCTGGCAATGGTGAATTTGCCTTCCTCTGTCATAGGCCGCATCGACCAGCGGATCATCTGGCTGAAGAACTTGTCGAAGTTTTCCCACTCTACCCAACGGTTCGCCCAGAGCTTACCTACATCGGTCGTGAAGGCCACCGAGCGTCCCATGCCGTAATGCCAACTGGCCAGGATCGTCGCGTTTTCCCGATGCTTCGGTTCGGGAGAATACAAAGCGACTTCCGCCAACTGCTCTTTGGCGGTGGTCATCACGAATCCCTTCAAACCTGGCAGCGGTCCGTCGATGCCTTCCATCATCTCGTGCGGAATGTAAACGCGCGGCGAGACGCTGTTCAGATCTTTGATCAATGGCCGGGCCACCTTGCGGGCCTCGATTTGGAAAATGCGCGGCAGGGCCTTGGGGTTCTTGACGGCGTAGTATTTGCCGCCCGTAGCCGTGGCGATGTCTTGCAGCGTCTTGTGACCGACTCGGCCGTGGGCTCCAACCGCGACGGTCGAGATCTTGATATTCGCTTGCTTGAACCCCCGCATCGTCATGAAACCGGGCTTGGATGGGTCGCCGTCACTGATGATGATCATGTGTTTGACCGACGCCTTGCAGCGATTGAAATGCGCCAAAGCCATCTTCATGGCCGGGTCGAAATGCGGCATGTCGCCAGGCGTCATTCGTCCCACGCGGGCCATCATCATATTGCGCTGATCGCCAACGCGACGCAGGCCGCTTCTGGTGCGGGGGTCTCGCCACAGCCAATCCTCGCCGCGGGCACCCCAGTGGATCAGACCGCAATAGTCCATGGGGCCCAGCGGTTTGATGGCTTCGCGTGCGATGACCTTTTGCCAGTGATTGCCCCGGGCCATCTCCGAGGCGTGCATGATCATGGCCAGTGCACCAACGGCGCGGATTTTCGAGTTTTTGATTTGGAAGTCGACCGGCATGGCCTTTTCCAGTTCCGTGTTGGCCCATCCGCCGGCCCCAAAACTGTTTTCCCCGCCCAGCATGACAAGCCCGCAACCGAACTGCTCCGTGTTGCGTACCAGCATCTTGATTTGCTCGTCGCTGAAGCTGGTAACGCTGGCGACGTCGGTGCCGCTCGATCGAGGAACGTTGGCCAGCACAACCGAATCGTAGGCAAGCAATTCTGCCGGGTTGGTGAACAAGTTGTCGCTGGCCATCAAAGTGACCTCGATGTTGTTCACGCGCAGACGCTGGATCAGATGATCGAATTCGCCCAATTCGTCCGCGTTCTCGATAAATAACACGCGGCCTTTCCCGCGAACATGGGTGAAGGCCGTGGCTTGGTTGTTCTTCGCCATGAGATCGTCCGCAGGGTCGTCCGGCGCAAAGACGGCCTTGTAACGGTAGGCCGCCGCCTCGTCGATCTGGTGCTCGAAGGTGAATACGGTCTTGCCCGGTTCCAACTCGACCTGTTGGTCGTGGGGATTGAGCAACAGTTCCTGGTTGCCCACCTGCTGTGTCAACTTCAACTTGCCCGTAACCACGCCGTCGTGGTCTGCGGTCGCCGTGCTCAAGTTGTTGAGCACCACTTGGGCTTTGACCGGCTGACCCTTTCGGATGTGGCTCGGCAAAGCGACCTTTTCGAGTTGAACTTCACCCCGCGTTTCCAACTCGATCGGCACCACGTCGATACCGATGCCTTGCTCGGCCAGCGTCCGCGCCGCGGTCCGCGCGTCGCCCATGTTCTCGTTTCCGTCGCTGACGACGACAATCCGTTTGGCGGAGTCCTCGGGAAACGTGGCTTGGGCCATTTTCAATGCCGCTGCCAGGTTCGTCGCGTCGGTACGCAAACCGACGGTGCTTTCCAGGTTGATGAACGGGATGTCCTCGTCGAACGGCGGCACCTCGACAACGGCGTCGTGTCCGAAGACGATGACACCGGCGCAGTCATCTCGTTTGGCGTCGCGGTGCTTTCGCACTTCGCGCGTGACGTAGTCCAGCATCGCCTGCCGTTGCGTCATGGGGATGCTTTCCGACTGGTCTAAGAGATACGTCACAGTGATCTTTTCGCTGATCTTCAGCATCTGGGTCTCTGCCAGAGCCAGAATGACGACGACCAAAACGACGGTGCGGAATGCAATGGCAAACAGGCGGCGAAACGGGCCCAGACCCGCGAGGCTCCTGAAGCTGAACACCCATAGGAACGGCACCAGCGCCAACAGCCACAGGAACTTCGGTGATTCAAATCCAATCTCTAAACCAAACATGGCCGCCCCTCCTGAGAGAATGACCAAGGACCAAATCCCAATGACCAAGGACCAAATCCCAATGACCAAGGACTAATTCCTGATGACCAAGGACTAATTCCTGATGACCGGCTCCCTGTGAGGATAGGTTTCGCGCAGTCCAGTGCGACCGTTCGTTCCATGTTTTTGCGCGGGCTGGACCGGATGACGAACGCACGCCACACGTTTCGCACGACGGATTCGGAGGATGCTCGTATTCGGGTGCGTCTGTTCGTCATTGGTCATTGGGACTTGGTCATTGGTCATTCACAACCTTATTCGCTGAACGCGGTGATTGTAAGTATCCAGAATGTGAATCCTGCCTTTGGAATCCATCACCAGGGCCCAGGGCATGTGCAGTTCGCCCTCGCGTCGACCGTGCGTACCCCAGACCCCAACCGACTTTCCGTCAAGCGTGAACTTCTGCACGCGATGATTGCCGAATTCCGCGACGTAGAGATGCCCTTTGCCGTCGAGTATCAGATCGTAGGGGTAGCTGAGCTGCCCGGGTTCGCTGCCGTGCTTCCCCCAGATTTTCACCGGCTCACTCTCCCCGCGAGTAGTGTCGAACACCTGAATCCGATGATTACAGGCGTCCGCTACCCAAAGGTGGTCCTTCTCGTCCATAGCAAGGCTCTGCGGACGTTTGAATTGCCCAGGCTCGTCCCCGTGGCTACCCCATTGGAGGAGGAATTTTCGCTCGCGCGAGAATTTCTGGATACGATCGTACTCTCCGTATTCGGATACGTAGTAATTTCCTTGGGAATCTTGCGCACATTCTGTGACAAATTCAAATTCCCCCGGTCCGTGACCACACACGCCGCCGATGGTTCGATCCTCCAGCAGCTTGCCAGATGGCGTGTAGAACAGGACACGGTAGTAGTGCGTGTCGGCCACGACGAGATTGCCCTCGCGATCGAATCCCAAGCCGGTCGGCCGGCCGTTCTTTATCTCCGGCGTACGCCAGCCGCGCAGATACTCGCCATCCGGTGTGAAAACCTGAATGCGGCCGGTCATGTCGACAATGTACAAGTTGTCTTGCTTGTCGATGGCCATGGCCCGAGGCTTCTGCAACCGACCGTCGGATAACCCCCGCCGACCCCACATTAAATCCGGCTCCCCAGGCGGCGACGCACCCGGAGCGCAGCCAAGCAAGCCCAGCGCCAGCGGAAGAAGAAGTCCAAACAGTGGATTGGACGACCAACACAGGTCGCCACGAAACGGCAAAGACATGCCACTATTGTAGTTGGTTTGCACTGCGAGAAGAATACAGCCAGCCTGAGAGGGTTGCCCTGGTTGGGCAGCGCCACTCTGGTACGAAAAGAGCACACTCGCGTCGCTTGAGTTCATTTCGTTTAACGGCAAGCCGAAGGCGACTGCGCCCCGCCCCACGTAGTCGCCTTCGGCTTGCCGTTAAACAATGTGTTGACATGAAGTTACGGACGCTGTCACGCCTCGAAGTGGCGTTATCCACTAGAGTTGCAGCCGAAAGGTGCTGCTGAGGTAGCGCAGAATTCGTCTGGCCAATGACCTCGACGTGGCGTGGATTCTGGCTTGGCCCGCGGCACCTGGCAGGAGCTTGTGAGGATGGTCGTCGAGCGCCACGTTGACCTGATAGAAGACGCCGATCAATTGTGTGGTGCCGTCGACATCGGTTCGTACGGGCAAGTTGCCTCCGGCGACCAATTCGGGAGGTGCGGTTTCGGTGTCGATCTTGGATATTTCCGTGATTTCGCCGCGGAGGTATCGTCCGGCGAGTTGACCCATCTGCAGACGTACCCTCTGGCCAACTCTCACGAATTCGATATCCGTCTGATTCACGACCAGCATCGCTTCCAGCCGATCTGGATCGCCCACAAGACAGAACAGAGTCCCCGTCTCCAAATAGGCCCCGCGGTTGCTCTCGTCCAGCGGACTGCCCGACCACGTCTCTAATTGTCCGGGGGTGATACTGCTTGGCCGACGCCGAGTCGGCAAAACGACTCCAGCGGATGGCGAGGTTAGATTCAGGCGTGCCTGTTCCTCCAGTCGCTTCTCGATACGCTGTTCGACATCCGCCAGTGCCTGCTCGGTTGCTGGTATCTCGGATCCCGAATCACGGGTCCCTAGGTGCGTTTGGTGAGCGCTTCGACGCTTGAGGCTATCTAACTGAGTGCGAAGTATTTCCTGCCGTCCGCGAAGCCGAGTGATTTCCATCGCAAGGTCTGCGTTTTCCAGTTGGCCCAACGTTTGGCCTTCGCGAACCGCCACTCCCGGTTTGACGGACGAGACCAGAAGGCCCGGCACCGAAACGAAGACGCGACGGGCCTCCTTCGGTTGCAGCACGGCGGGCGCCCCGACGCGGTGAGGCAGGGGGATGAACAGCACAACTGCCAACACAATGGCAATCGCTGCAAGCCCCCTCGCAAACCGTCGCCCTTGCACTTGATGCCTCCTCGCCGGATTCGAGAAAAAGCGGATGCCGCGCCAGACTGGCACAACCAGCATACCACCGATGACCAGCACGGTAAGCGCCTGGGCCACGACCTGTAACCCATATGGCTTGAGTACGGCGTGGCAGAACCAGAGTATCGCCACGACGATGAAAACTCGATACAGCACTGCCGCGACTGCGTACGCCACCAAAAGGCCACGACGGCGATCGGGGTACATGCGTTCCATGCCCAGTTCGATTCCGAGGAACCACCAAGTCAAGCCGCGGCGTACCAACGAAATCGACCGCTCGCGAAGATTGGGTGTTTCCAACAGGTCGGACAGCACGTAGTAGCCGTCGTATCGCAGCAGCGGATTGCCGTTGAAGAGCACAGTGCTGACCGAACACACAAACATCAAGTGCAGGCAGATCGAATTCAACAGCCCCGGCTCGCTGAACCACCATATAAACGTGCAGACGGCGGCCAAAAGTACCTCGACGATCATACCGGCTGCGCTGATGGCAATTCGGTGCCACTTGTTGGGCAAGAGCCAGGCATCGGAGACGTTCACGTACAAGCACGGCGTGAACACCAGCAACATGACGCCCAGTTCGTGGCATTCGCCCCCGAAGTGCTTACACGCGAGACCGTGCCCCAATTCGTGCAGGATTTTCGATATCGCGATGGCCAACAGGAACCAAACGAGGTTGTCCAGGCAGAAGAACGCTTGGAATTCCGGCAGTTTGGCCCGCACCGCCTGGAATTGAACAGCGATCAGCGTTGCGGCTGCCAGTGCGATCGCCAGCCCGGTGGCCATCGCCCAGACGGAAAACACGTGCCGGAACTTCGGATACAACCACGCCAGCAGCCGCTCCGGATCGACGCCCCGGAAACGAATCGCCAGCGGATTGCCGAAAGCGCCAAATCGTTCACGGCGGCGCACCTGCCCCGCTCGCTTTAGTAACCCAGTGCCTTGCCCCTCGGCGTCGGCCAGGATCAGACCCTCGCGGTGCAGCATGGCCAGGAAGCTCTGAAGTCCGCGCACGCCCAACTTGCGCGGCGCAAACTCCCGCTCGAATGCCTCCTGGATCACCGCCGCCGACGCGTGGCCGTCCAGTTGCTGAAGAACAAAGAACTCCTCCTCGCGGAGTTGGTAGTAGCGCAGCGTCAGCGGGTCTTTGATGCCCACGTACTTGCGGCCCGCATAACGTTGCGGGTATACCTCGAGATCAGGCCTTTTGCGAAGCAACAGTGGACGCTCGATAGCCGCCTGCGTCATTTCTCACTCGCCACTCGCCACTTCTCACTCAATAACCAGCGTCGCTTTCAGGCCCGGCCGCAGCAGCAGATCCCGGTTTTCGATCTCGGCCCAGAAATCAACGAGACCGTTCACCGGATTCACCTCCGAGTGGACGAACGTGACCTCGCCCGGAAACTCGATTGGTTCCTCGCCTGCGAGCCTGATGCGGAGCTTGACCGGACGTCCGGTCAAATCCTGCGTCAGCAGCGTCGCGTCGAGAGAACCCACAGCCTTCAGTCGATCGATGCGGATAATGCGTACGACGGGCTGGCCGGGTTCCACCCACTCGCCGTTTCGGCGAAAGACTTGCACAGCGCGTCCCGGTATCGGTGCCGCGATTCGGCGGCGTTCAATCTGACGTTTGGCGCGTTGGAGTTCGTTTTCATTCACTTTCAGGGCGAGCTGAGCCGTTTCGAAATCGTACTCCGCCTGCTCCAACTGCAGTTCGGCGTGCCGAGCGGCCAACTGCAGTCGGTCCACCTCGGTTTCCGATACGCTTTTGGCATAGCGTTCGCGAGACGCCAAGGCTCGCTTCAATTCCGCCGCAGCACACTCCGACGCCTTCCTCGATACTCGCACTTTGATGTCGTTCTGGGCGCTACGGCGCGCGTTATCCAGTTCGATCTCGGCGCGGGCCAACGCCAGACGGGCGTCTGTATCGTCGATCTGGGCCAGCAGTTCATCCTGTTGGACGATATCGCCTTCGCGAATAGCAAGCCTGCTCAGCACGCCTCCTTCCTGCGCCGGAACCTCCCTTTCCTCGATCGAAGCCAGCAACACGGAATCCACTTCGATCGGATCGCCCGCAGCCGATCGAGCCAACGAAAGACCGGCGATCATCATCCCCGCACAAAGGACCGTATTGATACGCAACATCTTTTGCCCCTGGTCTGCGTTGTCAGTATTTGGCCTTAGCGTAGCTGGATTCGCAAGAATTCAGCCGATGCGCAGGTTGTCATCCATCTGAACTCTTGCGAGTCCAGCTACCGTAGTCCTGTACACTGAGAAAACCCTAGGTCAGATTCTCCCAAGCCCCGATCAACAGTTCTGCTGCGCGTTCGATATCTTCCTCGGACGTGAACCAGCCCACACTCAGACGGACCGTGCCACGAGCTTCTTCCGGAGTGAGACCCATGGCGGCCAACGTCGATGACATGCCGGCCGTAAAGCTGTGGCACGCCGAACCGGTCGAGGCGCACAACTCTGGAATCCGCGCCAATAAGTCCGGCGCGGACACGTCCAGGAAATTCACACTGAGCGTATTAGGCAAACGCGGCGCGAGTCGACTGTTCACGGTCACGCGTTCGCCGATCACACTGCACAGTCGCGCGTAGAGCTGATCGCGCAACGAAGTCAAACGCTTGCCCACTTCAGACTGCCCCTTCACTGCCAGCAAGGCGGCATGTCCCAAAGCGACGATTCCCGGCACATTCTCGGTCCCTGCCCGCAAGCCGCGCTCGTGCCCTGCGCCGTGCAGGACAGGCTCCAACTGGATGCCGCGTCGAACGTACAGGGCGCCGACGCCTTTCGGAGCGTAGAACTTGTGGCCGGCCACCGAGACCAGATCGACGCCCAACTCGTCCGCGAACGTCGTAATCTTGCCGACACTCTGTGCGGCGTCGGTATGCATAAGGATGTTGTGCGCGTGGCACACATCGGCGATTTCGCCAATCGGCTGAATTGCGCCGGTTTCGTTGTTGGCCTGCATGACGCTGATCAGCCGTGTGTCATCACGAATCGCTGCTTCGATTCGCGAGAGATCCACGACGCCCTGCGCATCGCATCCAACGACGGTAACGTCAATGCCCAGTCGCTCCAGGTATTGGGCCGGTTGGACAACCGACGGATGCTCGATCACCGAGATAATCAAATGCCCCTGGAGCGAAGGGGCGTCCCGCATCATCACGCCTTTCAGGGCCAGGTTGTTACTCTCGGTGCCGCCGGACGTGAAAATGACCTCATCGCGATCGGCGCCTAACAGAGCCGCGACCTTGCCGCGCGCATCCTCGACGGCTTCCTGGCACGCTCGCGCCAACGCATGGTTGCTCGATGGATTGCTATAGTGCTCGGACAAAAAAGGCGTCATCGCCTCGACGACGCTGGGCGCAACGGGCGTGGTCGCGTTGTAATCCAGGTAGATAGAACGCATTGAAGAGAGTTCCCCTGCCCGTCCGTTTTCTTATAGTGCCGCCGGTTTATCGTGTCCTCGTTTAACGGCAAGCCGAAGGCGACTGTGAATCCGGCACGCAGCCGCCTTCGGCTTGCCGTTAAACGATAAATGCGGACATTTCAGACTGTCTCCGGCATAGAACAAGACCGAAGTGCCAAGCAGCCCGTAACTGCAACCATCGGGCTGAGCACGGACAAGCCCGATTTGTGGGGCTCCAGCTACCGGCACCTACCGTCAAGAACGGAGTTGACGGTCACAATTCCATCGTAACACGACAAGGCATCCCGCGAAAGCGTTGTGGTCGTGAGGGAAGTGGACTCGGAGCCGGAATAATCCACAGAACAGGAACGCGTCGGACTCGACAAGACCGCTCAGAAGTGCAAGAATAGAGAATGTTTGCAGCTCGTGTCCATTCTCATCTTCCCGGAACATGTTGGAGGAGGCCCATCATGTCTGCACGTCGTCACAAAGCGTTTACCGTTGTCGAGTTGCTGGTGGTGATAGGCATCATCGGCGTCCTGGCCGCCATTCTGCTGCCTGCGATTCAGGCAGCCCGCGAGACTGCGCGGCGAACGAACTGCCAGTCGAATCTCAAGGAGTGCGCGGGCGCAGTCAATATGTATGCCACTGACAAAGGGTATCTGCCGGCTTCGCGAACCTTCGTAACTGTGGGCGGGTCTACGCTCATTTTCAACTGGGTCTACCCGGTCTTGCCGCAACTCGAGCAAGACACCATTCACAAACAGATTCTGACGGCCCCCCCTTTCCCTTCCGAGTTCCCGCTAATGGACGTACTGATTTGTCCAAGCCAGTACGAGTTTGCCATCGATTCACTTGTGCCGAGCGTCTATCCAACTGGGTACGAGAAGACGCGAATCAGCTACATGGTCAATGGCGGCCGGCTGAACGCGGCGGACAATTCGGATCTTCTTGCCAATGGTGTGTTCGTGGACAAGGGGGTGACACCTCACCAGGGCAAGGACAAGTGCCGCTTCTCTGACATTGTTGATGGTGCGTCAAATACCTTGATGATGTGCGAGACCGTCAATGGTCAGAGCTGGGTCACCGCACCGCTGCAGCAGCATTCACAGATGCTGTGGTTTCCCGAAGATCCCACTACCAGCGGATTCGTCGGACTGAATCAGGACAACAGGGCCTCTTCTTCGACCGTGGATAGCAACCCCCGTTACGCACGGCCTTCGAGCAAGCATCCCCAAGGCTTCAACGTTGTGAAGTGCGACAAGAGCGTTCATTTCATGGCCGACACAGTTGACTACCGGGTCTACGCCGCCCTGATGACCTCGCATGGTGTGAAAGCTGACCATCCGGGCGGGATTGCGCCACCGGCACCCTACACTGACCCGAATCCCGCCGTTCCCAACCCGGATTGGCAGGATCCGAGGCACGTTGACTGGCCAGGGACCGACTTCTAACCTCAATAGCGCCACGTTGCAGGGGCGGGATAGACTGGCTGTGGCAGAGCCTGCGGTGTCGGGACTGCCGGGGGCACCGTGTATAGATTGACCGGTTGCGGTGCGGGCGGTATCACGATCTGTTGTAGCGTTCCGACCGGCAGAGGTCGAGTGACCGAACTGCGCATCGTGGGTGTGTCGCCAACAACCGTGCCGCCCCCCCCATCCACGGCCGCGCGAGGATCGGGCCGCACTTTCGCACCGTTTTCTCGTGATCTCCAGGCCATGTCTCGTTGCTGTTTGTACCAGCTATCGGACGTCGGCCGCGAATCAACACTGGCGGCGACTTGGACCCCGTCACCCGTGCTGTGACTGACCGGCCGCACCATGCTGCCGTGATCCCGCCCATCTTGCTGCCGGCCGTCCTCGACGGCCACCATCGTGCTCTCCGGCTTGATCGCGGGACAACCTCGGCGCACCCAATCCAGCCACGTAACCTGCAGATCAGACAGACTCTTGTAGCCGTAGTATTCGTTCGTTGCTGCCGTCCAGTTTCTCGCCTTCATCCCGTCACCCACGTACCGGACGAATCTCTGCTTGCCACCTTGGGCGATCAGAAAACGAGCCAGTGAGTATCCTTGTGAGTACAACGGCAAGATGTCGTCCGGGTACTCACTCATGGCGAACATCCGGTTAAAGGCGATGCCGCGCCCCGTGGTCAGGAACCTGTACAGCATCCGGTGCTGTTTGGTTTTCTCGCTGACGTGTTCGACCGTTGTGCATGCACCTTCGTCAGCCCACCGCGGCAAGGGGCCGCCGAAATGCGTAGCGAAGATGGTATGCGTCACCTCGTGTGGCAGCACACTGTCCAGCAGGCGTTCGCGGGACCCCTGGATGATCATGCTCCAACCGAAAGGCCGGCCCCGGTCAAACATGAAACTGGTCCGGCCGCCTGCGCCCAGGTGAGGGCCCACTTGCGCGGCGATTGGACATGGATCCCGCCATGGCCGAAGTTCGCGTCCCAACCATTCCAGCGCGAGGCTGCGGCGGTAGACCTCGGCGCGATCGCCAATTTCGCAGGCCAGTTGCGAGGTGGGTGCGGTTACGATGAAGTTCTGGGTCCGATAACTGGCGCCCAACGACAGGGTCGATGCCACAATCATTGTGGCGGACAAGATGCGAGCTTCCATGCTCCTGGTTCACTCCATTTCCTAATGGTTGTTTCGCAGGCGACTGCGTCCTGCAGCCGCGTCAGATGGCTCGGTTTTGTCGGGAAAGCAAACGGCGAGCCAAAGGCGATTTTGATTTCTTTCTGTCGAAGCCAGATCGACGTAAACGTGTGTCGTTTTCCGATGTTGGGCAGGGTCGTCGATGCGAGCCAGGGGGATCGCCACAAATCTCCATTGTAAGATTTACAGAGATTAGACCCGTTTAGGGCATACTGGCCTATAGCAGTTTCT
>CAZURK010000216.1:0-15052 GCA_964623055.1 uncultured Pirellulaceae bacterium | reverse complement strand
GTAAGATTTACAGAGATTAGACCCGTTTAGGGCATACTGGCCTATAGCAGTTTCTAGAGATCGTTTCGCTAGCAATGATGCCAACATGGTGCGGCTTTCGTCCGCACCTTCCGCCACATGCGGCGTCCTGAATTCCTTGCGTTCCGGTTGCCTTTGATACATCTGTAACGGTCATTGGTTGTATGGCGGCACCATAAAGGAGAGACACGTGGATATTCAAACTGTGAACCAACTCGTTGCAGGAAAGTGCAAGCCGTGCGAAGGCGGTGTAGACGTTTGTACACTGGACGAGGCAAGAGACCAACTCGCAAGTCTGTCCGGATGGTACCTCACACACGACGGCCAACGGATCCGCAAGGATTGGACCGTCAGACATTTCCTGGCTGGCCTAACGTTCTTCAACCGTGTTGCCGAGGTTGCCGAGCAGGACGGTCATCACCCCGACCTGCACATCGAGGGCTACCGTAACGTGTGGATCGAGTTGTGGACGCATGCAATCGGCGGCCTGAGCGAAAACGACTTCATCCTGGCCGCGAAGATCGATCAGCTTCCGATCGAATCGAAAACCTGACGGCTGGGTCAGCGTTCAATCCTCGAGCGTCTCGTCCGATGTGTCCGACGAAGGCTGCAAATCTCGTTTCACTTCGAGTAGGCGTGTTGTGACGTCGGATTCGTCTGAGTCATTGGACTCGTCGTTCTCGCGTCGGCATGCGAACCAGATCAGCAACGAAACCACCGAGACGATGAAGCACGAGTACAGACCGAGCATCGGCATGATGCGCGGGCCCGAACCCGACATAGGCCCTGAGCCCGACGTGTAGCCAAGCAGTATGAACTCCAGCAGCCAAAGAGCGATCAGCCATGTGGTTCCGCCCGCGAGCGTCGCGACGACGGCCCCGACTCGTTGAGCGATCGCAAAGCCAAGTGCCGAAAGCAGGACCATTCCCAACACGCCAAAGTAGACAAAGCACCAAAAAACGACGATGGCACTGTGGTGACCGGCAATGAAGTGTCGTGCGATCTCCGCAACAACGGCGAAGAACGCAATCAAGACGAAAAGCGTTCGTGTACCGAAGCGGACCCTGTTTGCTCCGCGAGCGCCTGACATGTCATTGATCCGCTATTCACTGAGTCTGCACAGTCCCAACCGTTATCTATTCAGGAACGCGCCCTGTAACCGCTTTGACGGCGGCGCTGGGTTTCGACTCGTTGCCTTGCCGATCGACTGCCGTGACTCGGTAGTAGAGTGTCGTACCGCCCTCGATGCCCCAATCCACGAACCGAGCGATCTTTGGCGATCCGACCAGGTCCGCACGGCACGGCTGTACGTTCGGCTCGGGTGAAGCGTAGACGCTGTAATGGTCATGGTCTTCGTCGGGCGGCGCCTCCCACTCAATCACTATGTGGGTCGAAGCGGTCTCCAACACACGCGGCTGGGTCGGCGCACTCGGCGGAAACGTGTCGCCGGTGACTTCACCCGTGTTCGCTACAACATACTTGCTTTCCAGACCGGACCACTCTTGCGCGGCCACCGCATACTGCGCTTCGGCCAAACCGGCGAGTTGTGTATCGGCTACTAGACTCTTGACGACGAACCACTGGCCGTCTTCCTTGCGATAGATGTTGTATCCGGCAATTTCTCGATGCAACTCCGGCGGCAGCCACGCCAGCGTGCCCGCCTCGAACCGAACATTCTTGGAGATCGCGGGGCGTTTCCACACGGCCACCCATACGTCCGGCTGGCCGATCACGTCCGAGTCGTAGATGATCTTCGTTTCGTCCGGGCTACAAATCGGAGCTGGGTGTGTGGCTTCGGGGTCGGGCACATCGGAACTCCAGCCCGAGTAGGACGATCCGTGGTACGCGATGGGTGTGACTTTGCCCGTTGCCAGTTCGGTCACATAGACCAGGTTGCCATACGGACCGCGCGCGGGCGCATCCGCCACATGATACTTGCCGGTGGTAATACTGAACCCGCCGTGCCCACCTGCCATCGTGTTGACCAGTTCCTTTCGGGTCTGCCCGTCGTGTGAGATCAACCAAATGCCGCCATCGCGGAACACGCCCAACCACGAGCCGTCCGGCGTCCAGTCCGGATGCCCACCGCCTGGAGGTAGCCGCCGCACGTGGCCATCGAGCGTCACGATCCACTCGGTCCGAGCCCGCTCGCCCGGTTTGTCGGGATCAGTGTTGCTGTTGATGAACACGCTTTGGTCGTTCTTCTTGGTGAAACGCACACGGTGAGTGGGGATTCCAGGCTCCAGCTTCCAGTGTTTCCCGGTTTCGGAGTCGACAACAACCAGCATTGTCGCGTGCCGATCCTGTCCTCCCCATCGCAGCAAGAAATGCCGCTCGTCCGGATGTGGCGGCGTCAGCTCCGAAAAACGACGACTCTCGATTGTCATTGGAAACGGTACCGACGCAATCTCCGCGACCTTGCCGTCGCGCACGTCCAACGTCATGACCGTCGTACGCTCTGCGTCGGAGCGTGCGAAGTACATGATGTGCGGCTGGTTGGGGCTCCAGTGAGGCCCACGACAAGAGCCGCGATCCGCGGGTGGCGGCAGAGGCCGGATGTGCGTCCCATCCGCGTCCATCAACAAATACCGGCCACCCGGCCGGCGCGAAGTCCACATGATCGTGCTGCCGTTGGCGTTCCAGGCGAGGATATCGTAGTACACATGGCGTTCGACGGCGGGATGGTCGGTCATGCGCCAGACCTCACGGCCTGTCACGGGATCCGTGTACACCGTCCGCTCGCCCGCTTCCGGATCGGCGCATGACGGTTTGTCGCCCTGCCGGGCCGCTTGTCGGATCAGCCCCGCATGCGGCACCGTCTTGGGGCGCGGCGGGGTGACAGAGGTGTTTTGCAGGGCAGTTTTCTCCTTGTCGTTCAGCTCACCAGTAATCCGAAGCGAACGAATCTCCACCTGACTGCCGTCCCCGTGCGCGTACAGCATCACCAACAGTCTCCCCTCTTTCGCCTCCCACCCCGTCGCGTTCGCGATGTCAATCACGAACAAGCCCGGATTATCCACGCTGCAAACGGTCCTCTTCGGCCACGGCTTTCCCCCGCTGAGCTTCGCGCCAAAACCGCCGGACACCCCTGCCACATCAATAACAAGAAACGGCGTGGCCTCGATGCTCACCTTGTCGTATCGTTTGGCAGCACACGTGCCCCACGTCACTTCGCCGCCCGGCAGGTCGGTAATCACCAACCGCCCCTTGGAAGCTTCAACCCGAGCCGGCGCCTTTGGGTTCCCCGCGTGCCAACCACCTTCGCTGAAGTCGTCAACGATCTCAGCAAGCGATACCGGCACGCAAATCAAACCGAGAGCCCAAGGCACGACGAAGCGTGCGTATGGAAGGTATTCGCCAATCATGATTACTCCAGAAGACATCCCTCGCTCGAATTCACAAGCAGATCCAGCCTACGCACCTCGACGTGCACATTGACGCGGCGCATTGTACCATCAGGGCGGCATGTACAACATTTGAAACGTCAAATGTACTCAGGAGTTGGGCGACAGAGAATCCGGTTGGCTTCGTCGAGCCATGCTGTATGGACTTCTATTTCAGCCTGCCGCATTACACTATCATTGTACTGTCTGGCACGAAGGTCCCTGCCCCGATCGGCTTCCGTCGCCCGTGGAGGAGTACAATGGCAGCATTTCGACACGACCGACGGCCCCAATCTTGGACTGCCAACGCTCTCGATCGGCGGGAGTTTCTCAAGAACGGTGCCACCGTCGCGGGGGGATTGCTGGCGTTGCTCAATTCCGACGGTTTGTCCGTCCTGGCTGAGGGGAAGTCTCGCACGAAACCGATTGGCGATGCGAGTCGCCGCGTGCCTCCGCTATCTTGCGATACCATGGTCGCACTGCCCGATGCGACGACGACCGGGACGACGATTCTGGGGAAGAACAGCGATCGGCCCGTCTTTGACTGCCAAGTGCTCGTCCACCATCCCCGTCAAGAACATTCGCCCGATGCATCGATCGAGCTGGAATATCGCTCGATTCCTCAACTTCCTCAGACATACGCCACCATCGGATCGAGCCCCTATTGGTGTTGGGGCTATGAAGAAGGAATGAGTGAATTCGGTGTGGCAATCGGGAACGAAGCGATCTTCACCAAGACGTTCGCCGACGCCGTCGCTGCGAGCAGAGCGGGCATGCCGCCGGAACTCGGGCTGTTGGGAATGGACTTGTTGCGGCTTGGCCTGGAACGCGGCAAGACGGCTCGCGAGGCAATGGACGTGATTACGAGTCTGGTCGAGCGTTATGGGCAATGGGGTTCAGGCGTGCCCACGATGGACCACGAAACCGGCGGGTATGACAACTCGTACATCATTGCCGACAGCAAAGAAGCCTGGATACTGGAAACCGTGGGCAAGCGTTGGGTGGCCCGGCTAGTGACTCGCGGCGTGGCCGCAATCTCCAACCAACCGTCGATTCGCAACCAATGGGACCTGGCCAGCGAGGACCTTGTCGATTACGCCATCGAGAAAGGCTGGTGGCCCGAGAACAAGAAGAACGAGTTCGATTTCGCTCGTGCCTATATCGACTTGAAAACGCCGCTTCAACTCTCGCACCTGCGAGTCCAGCGGTCTCGCCAACTCCTGCGACAGAAGAAGAAAGGGGAAGTGTCACCTCAGTGGGTCATGCGCATCTTGCGGGACCATTACGAAGACACTTTTCTAAACGGTCCGTATTTCAATGCGGCACTGCCCGATTTCCTGACGCTTTGCATGCACAGTTCACCGGCCGAATTCACCTGGGGCAACACCGCCAGCTCCGCCGTTTTTGTCCTGCCGGACGATTCGGACCGCCTTGCACACATGTGGTGGACACCGGTCACTCCCTGTACCGGTCTCTACGTTCCGGTTTTCGCCACGGCCAACCGGCTGCCCAAAATGCTCTCCGCCGCTGGGCAAATGGGCAAGACCGTGACCGCGCCACCGCAGGCAAAACGCGACGAGTTCTCGAGAGAATCCTATTGGTGGCTATTCCGAGATCTGCTGGACAAGGTAAGAGGCGACGAGACAGGAGCGGAGTTCAGCGAACGTCAACCCCTGGCGCGAGCTGCCTTCGATCGACTGGAAAGGGAATGGATGGACCAGTGCGAACAAGTAGAACAACGGGCGATCGTTCAGATTAGGTCAGGAAAGACTGCAGAAGCAAGTAGGACGCTTGACGGTTTTACCGAGAACTGCGTCACGGAAGCAGTCGCTTCGGTCAACAAGTTACGGAAGGACTTCCAATGAAAACGTCTCGCATCACAATCGTCACGCTCGCGATTCACTTTTTCTTGTTGGGCACCGCTCACGCGAGCGAGCGCGATGTGCGAATGCCGGCGCGAGGAATCTGTGCCCACCGCGGAGCCAGTGACACGCACCCGGAGAACACGCTTGCGGCCTTTCGAGAGGCGATCCAATTGGGCGCACACATGATCGAATTCGACGTAGCGTTGACCAAGGACGGCAAATTGGTGCTGATGCATGACGCGACTGTAGACCGTACGACGGACGGCAGCGGACCGGTGTCGGATCTGACGTTGGCCGAGTTGAAAGCGTTGGATGCCGGTTCGTGGAAGGGGCAAGAGTTCAAGGACGAGCGGATCCCGACATTGGACGAAACCCTCGCGATGATGCCGGAAAACATCTGGCTGAACGTGCATTTGAAAGGCCGTGCCGAGTTGGCCGAAAAGGCCACTCGGCGAATCGTCGCCCACCAGCGGCTGCACCAGGCATTTCTGGCAAGCGGGTCCAAAGCCGCCCGCGCCGCGAAACAGGTCGATTCGCGCATCAAGATCTGCAACATGGAGCGTCAAGCTAACACGCTGGCGTACGTCAACGAGACGATCGAAATGAAGGCCGACTTCATTCAGTTGCTGGGCGGCAAGTCTGTCGATCCCGCCCATACCAGACGGCTGCAAGAACGAGGTATCCGTATCAACTATTACGGAACAAACGAAGCCGAAAAAACTCGGAAGCTATTTGACGCTGGTGTTGAGTTTCCGTTGGCAGATCGAGTTGGCGAAATGTTGAAAGTCGCGGACCAACTAGGCATCAAGCGGCTTCGACCAGTCTATCGCCCGTAGCGTTGTGCCACGCCGGGGCGGGACTCCGGGAAGCAACGGTGCTGGTGCTACCGGCCTTTCGCACAACTCCAACCCCGATCACTTCGTAGCTGGGAGTAATCCTGCAACTGCTTCTATAGGGTCTCCAGCCACCCGTCCTTCAGCTTCGCCCCGTGTGCCTGCGGGTGGCCGTTTCGCCGTGCGCCGAAGATCAGCCACTTGTTGTCCGCTGTCATGTACGGGTGCGCGTGGCTCCATTGCTTTCCGTCGTACTCCGTGCGGCTGAAGCAGGCCCGCTTGCAGCGCCCCGTTTCGAAGCTGCCGATGTAGATGGGAATACCCTTTTCGCCACTGTCGCCGATCCAGTATTTCCCATCGCGCGACACGCTGACATGCCCAAAGCGTTTGCCCTCGTGCACGAGCCGAGGCTTTTCATCGCCGACCTTCGCGCTCCAAATGTTTCCCTTCGTCGTTGCGTTGGAGCCCGTAGAGAAGAAGATGCTACTGGTGTCGCCAATCCATGCCTCATGGCCGGTCGGGCGGAGCGTGTAGGGCTGGTCCGCCGGGAACGGGTTTTCGGTGCCGCCGATCTCCAACTCGCTCAGCAGCACCACCTTCACGTCCGGCATTTGGTTCAATTGAATCAACACCCGGTTGCGGCCGTCGCGCGAAAACTGTTCGTGCTTGGCGTGATAGCCCGGTTTGTCCAAGAGCACGCACCACTGGTTTGTTCGGATGTCCAGCAGATGCACCTTGGACGGACCGCCCTCCGGACCTCGGACGCTTACGGCATAGAAACGATGGTCGGGCGACACCGTGCCATAGCTGTAACTGCCGCGTTCCGGCGGCAGTTCGGCGACGTTCTCGACCTGCAAAGTGAGATAGTTGCAGCGGCGCAGCATCTTCTTGCCGTCGACCGTCTGGGCGTAATACAGGCACTCGCCCCAGGCGTGGAACGCCGGGAACGGTGTTTTGCCCGACAGGATCTCGTGATTCGAGCCATCCTGCAAATCCAGGATATTGATGCCGCCGGGCTTATTGGGCAGCGGATAGTAGCGGATGGCAATACGGCGGCCCGTGGCATCGCCGTAAGGTTGCTCGCCATAGATGTTGTCCGCAGGCCGCTCATCGGCGCCCAACAGGTAGACTTCGGCACCGCTTTCATCGTCGATCTCGATGGGCCGCCCCAGCCCTTTGCTGTTTTCCGCGCAGACGTCTACCGCCACAGCCATGACGGAAATCAGAACGAACAGGCATCGCATAATCACCTCCCTGACCCTCCCGCAAACGCTGAGGGGATGGTTCCTCGTGAATTGCCGACAACACGGAACGAGGTTTCGATCCTCATCCCTCACGTGCTCAGTGTAGCGAAAGCGGGAGGTGCAGTCCAACTGATGCCACGGACAGGCTCAGAGGGCATTTTGGAGTGCTGCGACTTGCCGTAGCTTTCTTTTTCGGTGGGCGTTCCTCAGGAAATGAACGTGGAATCCGCCAATAGCGTCCAACGAAATCCAAAGCGATGCCGAGCCATCGCACTCCATGTCTCGCCTGCGCCCTGACGCCAGCCTGTCGTCAGATCCGTCACGGGCCGGCCTTCGCAGGGCGTTTTACCTCGATTGTCTCCAGGTCGAATGGCTCGTCGCTCTCGCCACCTGGAATGGTCTCGATGGTGAATCTGCTGTAACCAATGTTCAATGTCTTGCCGTCTTCCCGGATTTCTCGAACGAACAACTGGTACGTTTCAGGCGGGACATCGGAGATTCGGAAACTCCCGTCCCCCATTACCGCAATGTCGCTTTTCACGTAGTTCTTGCCTGCCTGTGATGCGAGGAACTGGCTGTACGCCGGCCAAGTGGGATCCTTCGCGTTCATCATGAAACCCGGTCGTGGTGCGTTCGGGGCGAGGCGGATCCTGACCTGGTTCCAGTTGTCACGGCCGCTGAGCTTGCCAATCACCGGCCGGCCCTTGCCGCCGAAGATCAGGGGTGTCGGTTTACCCGCGGTCACCTCGACAAACTGAATCGGACGCAGCGAGGCGCCTTCTGTCCCGGGCGGCCGCATGACGCGAGACACTTGTGCCAAACCGGGTGGCACTTTCCGCACGTGGAAACGACCCTGCTCGTCGGTTTCAACCGATTCGTACATGGACAGAATCAAGTGAAACTGCCTGCCAACACGAGTGCGTGCCCCGATAGTGATCGTTTCTCCCGCGCCGGGAACGTCGCCCCACATCACGCGTCCATCGATCTCGCCCCAAGGCTCTAACATCACTTTGTCAGCGTCAAGCAAATCCTCGAACGACATCGCCACGAATCCCGCGGGATGGGCAATTGCTACCGCGGCAGGCGATATCTCCGCTGGTAGTTTGAATCGTCCCTGCTGATCGGCGGTGACCGATATTGGTCGGCTCCAGCGGTCACGCCGACTGGCGTCGGCCGCGAGCGACCGAAGGGAGATTCCCCCGTCTTTGACGCGCACGGTGCGAGCAGCCGTGGCCAAGGCGATTTGCGCGCCTGCGGCAGGATCGCCAGCGGGAGTCATGACGCGACCCGCTAGGCCTGGATCGCGCTCAAGACGGATGTCCAGCGCCCCAGGCTCGCCAGGACGACCGTAGATAACGTACGGACCTGGCAGGTCCTTCGCGGCGCCGGGGTCTCCGCCAAGTCGCGGCGCCTCTTCTCCGCGCAGTTGTTTGATGGGCGGTGTAAGAAACGGTTTGTACCCCTTTGCTTCCACACGCAGTACCTGCTCGCGGTACCCGCGACGACCGGGTGGCGGCCAGTGCAGTCTGCCATCGCCGAACGCATGGATCGTGTGCGATTGCCACTGCCAACCGATATCGTCCATGTGGCTAGTGCCGGCCAGGGCTAGGAACTCGGGAATCGGATCGCCAGTTGCAGAGTCTATGACGCGGGCGGTGAAAAAGGCATTCCCCGGCGGTTTGGCGGCCCTTTCTTCCTTGCTGTCAGATGACTGCCGTTCGGCCCCAGTTGTCACGCTGGTTGGGGGGACGCCTTCCGCAGACTGCGCGGCAGTGGCCGTAACGCACCAAGCCAGTAGCGAGACCAGTAGCCTCGGGAAGCACGGCAGCCGCGGGGCATTTTCGTGCGGGGCTGCGATGAGTAGCGGGTGACAGACGTGATTGGTTGGTGCCATTCTTCCATCTCCGATTGGTACGGCAGCGCTGCCTTGATCAAGCAAACCAAGAACTAAGACGTTGTAGACCCACAAAGCGTTTTGGCCCAATCCCAAATCAGAAAAACGGGCAAGGGCCGGGATGATGCCTCTTCATGCTATCCAGATTGTTACACTGATCATAACGCCACGAAACTCAGATGAGAAAGGACTGAACGTGATTCTACAGCGATCTCTTGTGTTCTGGTTGTCTGTTCTCTTGCTGCCCGCGAGCGTCTGGGCTGCGGGCAAGCCGGTTGCGGTGATCGCGTCGGGCAATGCTTCAGCCGGCGACAGGAAGTTTTTTCAATACTATGTGACGGCACGGCTGAAGGTTGTAGCGCGAGACCGTGGCGAGTTCCTCGATCCGTCTGAGTTCGCGAAGTACAGTCTGGTTGCCTGGCTTCGCGGCTGCGACCGGGAATTCACGCCCGTTCAGATCGCCGCCATGAAACGCTACCTGGAAGACGGCGGCCAAGTCCTGATGACCAACGGGGCCATCTACGGCGCGCTCGGCCGTTCGTTCAAGGACATGGCGTGGGTCGGGGCGCGGGCTTGGACGTACAACGGGAAACGCTGGCCGGTAGAGGTCTTGGCAAAAGGCCATCCCTATCTGAAAGGCGTTGTCACCGAGGGCGCCGATTGGCTGAAGACGTACCACGGCATGATCGACCATCAGGGCATACGTATCCTCGGCCACGGCAACGCGAGTGTGCTTTCCACCACGGAGGTCGGCAAGGGGCGACTGATCTTCTCGTCGTATGGCCCGTACGATGCTCGCGACGACATCGCCAAAGCCGGGATTATGCAAATCTACCGCAACATCGTGCTTGCGGCGAAACCGCTGACCGAGTACGAGGAAGCCAAGACGCTGCTCGCCGCGAGTGCACCAGGGAAGAAGCTGACCCTGTGGCATCGCGATTGGGCGGGATCGACGGAATTCCGCTTGCTGTGGGAACCATCCGGACCGCGGCCCGCGGACATGCTGACGTCGCTGGAGTTCTCGTGCGTTTGTAACGAGATCGACACTGCGTTCTTCTGCATTCAGCCCACAATGGATCTGGGCAGGGTCGAAATCCGGACAGATCCACTTCGCCGGTCGGACGGAGATGTGGCGACGGCTGGTGCCATCACCACGCTGGTAATGGGGCAAGCACCCGAGGTGCCGCTCCAACCGCCGGGAAGATATGGCGAAATCGCCCGCGCAAGGCGAGGGCCGTTTTACCTCGTTCCACCCGACAAGTTGCCACCGCTGGGAAAGCCCTCCGTCGAACTCCAGCCGTTGGAACCTCGCACGATCTGGGTCCAGATAGACACACGGGGGCTTGCCGCGGGTTCGTACAAGAGCCGGATCACGTTTTCGTCGGACGATAGCGAAACGCTGGCCGAACTGCCGGTGAAGATTGAAGTTGCGCCAATCCTGATGCCCAGCCCGCGCATCGTCCAACTGCGCACGTGGGGCGGCGGCATCACGAACGATCCGCGACTGCTGCGCGAAGTGCAGCGACAGGAAAGTGATTGGGCCATTATCAGCTATCCCGATACGAGCAAAGTGAAGCTCCGAAACACCGGAACTTCGCTTCAGGCCGCGATTCGCGCTCCGCAGACGCACCTCGAAGGCAAGAGCCACATCCCGCGTTTGGATTTCGGAGAACTTTGGGACGAATGGCTCGACGATTACCTCGCGCACGGTGTGACGAACCTGGGGCTTAAGGATTCACGGACCGGAACGTTCTGGGCAACTGCGATCACGGGCAAGACGTGTACGATCCGGACGGCGTACGAGGAGTGGCCCGTGGACTGGCGCCACGCCTGCGTCGACTACTACCGCCAGCTTCAAGAATACCTGCACGAGCGCGGATTCGGGATGGCGTACCCGATCTGGACTGACGAGCCGAGCATGTCTTCGATCGAGCAGAACTACCTGCCGTTGGCGAAAGCCTACACCGAAGCAGGCATGGGCCCGGGTTCACACTGGACCACAGCCGGCTGGATGCACCCGACGATGACGAACCGGTTCATCGCCTGGGTACGGGATCTATCGATGTACCAATACGGCTATCCGAACCTTCAACGGTTCCTGCGTGATGGATCGGTCGAACTGGGTGAGGGCACGATCATCGGATTTACGCGAGGCGGCACGGGCTTGGCGATCCGCAACCCTCACGTGGGCAGCCGCGTCGGCCCGTGGTCTATCGTCCACCAAGGCCCGCCGGTCCATTTTTGGCGGACAGGGCCGATCTGGAAAGGCTGGCTCTACTACATCGACTTCACACACAATCAGTGGTTCCGTCTGGGCGGCGTCCAGGGCGAGCGGCTGTTGGCGTACGGCTCGACCGATCCGGACGACACGTCTGTGGAACTGCTGACATGCAGCGATTGGGAGGGTGCGCGGGACGGTGTCGACGATGCCAACCTGGGCCGTATGGTCGAGTGGTACTTGCCGCGTCTCAAGGAACGGGCCACCGGCGCATGGAAGGAGCGACTGGCCGAAATCGAGACAGAGCGAAAGCTCTGGTTCACTGATAAGAGCCCGTTCCCCATCGGCCAGAAGACGCTGGACTACCTCCACCAGCCAAAGGATGGCGAGAGGCTCGAATACCATATACAGACCGTAGCGGCAGAATCGACGCGCGACATCGAAGCCGGTAAGCGCTACATGATCGGGCTGCTGCGGGAGATGGCGTCGTACGTCCAACGCGACGATGTCCAGGTTTGGTGGCACGACTGGTCGTTGGTCAAGAACGGCCAACCGAGGGCGACCGTGGTCGTTTCCCCTTCGGCCTCGTCTGCCGTCAAGGAGTCCGCGGTAGCGATCTCAAGATGCGTGGCCGGCGATACCGGCATCGTTTTTCCCGTTGCCGAGATGGACGTCCTGACATCGGCTCGGCAGCCGGTGATACTCGTCGGTGAAGCCAAAGACCGGCTCGTCGCCGATTTGATCGAAGAAACCGGCCTCCAACTCGATGCACGTTATCCAGGCAAAGGGGACTATCGGATCGAGCGGCTGGAGGATCGGAGTATCGTAGCAATTCTCGGCACGGACGCAGCCGGCGTGGTCCGGGGTGTTCGTAACTGGCTTGCCTTTGTGAACCCCCAGGGCCATTGGCTACTAAGCCAGTAATTAAGCTGTCTGGGGGAACTCATGTGATGGACGACTGCTTTTGACATGCCGAGAGCCTCCCGCTAGATTGGTGAAGGCGGTCGATTACGCTACGCGTTGTCTGTGGAATGGAGAATCTGATGCGAAATTCTTTGAGAGCTGTGGTCGTCGTTTGGACAATGGCAGTACTTCTTTTGGCACCCATCGTGACAATTGGCGGCATCCCATGGCTGACAGATGCCGCTAATGCGGGCGAGGTCGTTGGACTGCCCACGATTGTCCCTGATTCGTCCCGTGCGGCGATTGATCCGGACGAACTGGGCTTTGACGAGATCATCTTTGTCAAACGCAAGCCCTACTCATCGGATCACTACTACACCGATATCAACAACGGTACCAGTCCGGACCGTTTTCTGCCCGACAACGGCATCTACATCTACAACCTTCGTACGCAGGTCGAGCGACCGGTCGTAACGGCCGCTGGAATGCCCGGTGGCAAAGGCTTCATTGGCAAGATCAGTCTGTCCTTTGACGCCAAAAAAGTCATCTTTGATTTTCGCCAGGATCCCGGCTCCGGATTTCGCATTTGGGAGGTGAACACGGACGGCACGGGGCTGCGTCAGGTATCGTTCCCGGCGGAGGACGAGGCGGAGAAGGCGGCGCGGTGGAGGAATGGCTGGCACACCGACGATATCCACCCGTGCTATCTCCCGGACGGCAAGATCATCTTTTCCTCGACCCGTTGCGAGCATACCGTTCTGTGCGGTGGATCGGCCGCCCTCGTGGCTCCAGGTCTGCATCGGATGGATGCGGACGGCACACACGTCGAACAGATCACCCGCAGCCCGGTCAGCGAATTCTGCCCCGTGGTTCTCGATGACGGCCGTGTCATGTACCACCGATGGGAATACGTCGACAAGGGCGCTCGTGTCGGCAAGACCATCTGGACCATGAATCCCGATGGGTCCAGGCCCCTGGGACTCTACGGAGTGGCCGACGACACGACGACCGTCTACATGTACCCTCAGCCGATTCCTGGCAGCGATCATCGCTTCGTGTGTGTGGGGACTTGTCACTTTCCACAAGGGGGGTGCCTGGGAGCGATCATGCTGGTCGACTTCGGCAAGGGTGTCCGGGCGCGTGGTCCGGATCCAGACGAAGCGGAATACGTCCGCTGGGATGACAGGTATTCGGTAACGAATATCACGCCGCATGTGTTCATCGAACGCCGCACAGAGCCTGGATGGCATTTCTTGACCGAACAAGGTGGGTACGTACACGATCGGAACGGCCAGAAGGGGCATCTCTACACTCACCCTTACCCCGTTAGCGATCGCGAGTTTCTGGTCTCCTACAAGGTTGATCCCTCGCATCACTACAAGAACGTTGCCGATGCCTATGCTCTGTATCTGATCGACGCGGAAGGTAACCATCATTCTGTTCACGCCGACGACCAACTCTCCTGTTGGCATCCCACGCCGCTGGTCGCGCGGCGCGTCCCGCCGGCAGTCGAGCCATCGCGAGATCCGCAATACGCCGCCAGCAATCAGGCACTCTGCGTCCTTAGTAACGTCTACCACGGTATGGAGGGGGTTGAGCCAGGAGAAGTCAAATGGCTGCGGATCAACGAGGCGCTGCCGCGTTACTGGTCCACCGGCAGGCGGTGGGGATCGTCGCTAAGCAGTTCAAGCTGGAAGGCTGCCCTGTGGCCGCGGGTGCAGTGGGGAGTCGTGCCCGTGGAAGAAGACGGTTCAGCCCATTTTGTCGTACCGGCCAACCGCAGCATCTTCTTCCAGGCCCTGGACGAGGATTTCAGGGAACTCCAGCGAGAAAGGACGTACGTGAACTATATACCCGGGGAGGTCCGTTCCTGCACTGGCTGCCACGGTCAATCCAACCGCACCGCATTTCCCGGCGATTCCCCAACGCCGCTCGCGCTAACACGGCCGCCGAGCACGCCGCAGCCCCAACCCTGTGATCTTGTCGAAAACGGTGGCGACGGGCGTGCGGGCCAAGTGATTCACTACCCCACCGATATCCAGCCGGTCTTCGAGGCAAAGTGTGTTTCGTGCCACGGCGAGACTGATCCGGCGGGAGGGTTGCGGCTGACCGGGGAAGTCACGCAGTTCTACAACACCTCTTACGAGGAGCTTGCCCGAAAGCAGTTGGCCGGTCCGATCATCCCAGAATTCACGTCATTCCTGCAGGGGGATCGAGGCAACTACAACGGCGCGTATCTTCCCCCAAGAAACCTGGGCTGCGCCAAAAGCGCGATGGTGGATGTCCTGACCAATCCCGCTCATCCAAAGAACGCCGAAGATGACCATTCTCGCATGCTGACGGAAACAGAATTGATGATTCTAAGCCGCTGGGTGGATACCAACTATCAATTCTACGGCAGCTACTTCGGCCGGCACCACCCGCATTGGCTGAACCCAGACCCCGCAAAGCCCACCTACAAACCAGCCGATTTCCGGCGCAAGCCCACGTTCGCGGAAGCGATCAGCTTCTCTGCTCCCGATTGGCACCGGTAGTGTGTAAGCGTTGCTACGGCTTCCGCATCGTTCTACTACTTCGCAGATTGTTGTTTTCTTGCGCGCATTTTGGTTGCGGCCGAGCAAAGCGAGGCTGCGTTGGTTAACGGCGGATTCGATTCGACGCGAATCCTCAACGCGGGATAATCCCAAAAAAGAA
>CAZURK010000215.1:0-27103 GCA_964623055.1 uncultured Pirellulaceae bacterium | reverse complement strand
TGTTTAACCGCTTCGCGGTAACGCAGGAAACGGCAGAGCCTTGTCAATTCTCACCGGCAGAGCCCGTGGATTGACTACCATTCAATTCCTGATCACTGCTTATTCGAACGGCCGCGTGGCCGGAGTGTTTAGCCAAGGCCAAGTGTGACAGCCATGCGCATCACGCAATAGGCACAGACACGCATCGGCTGGATTTCGCGCGTTTCCGTCAACACACGTTCGAAGGCCGCGTAATCATCGTCGTCATCGAACAAACGCATTCGGCCGACCCCACGATTCAGCACGTGGAAAACCATTCCACCGGAAGCAACACGTGAAGTTCTGGGCATCAAGACATGCTACGCGAAACCAAGTATCGCGTTAATAGATGCGCCTGTCTTCTTCGCTCTTGCTGCTGTCCTTCACCCTCGTGCTCGATGGTCCGCGCGTCAACGAATGTGGGAGCGGTGGCTGCGCGGTTGGCATGGGCGCCGTCCGTCTGCAGCGCTTAGGCAAATGATGCGGTTGTCGCCTTCAACCGAAAACGGCACACGGTGATCATCCACAACCATTGCTGCCGTCGTACTTTGGATTTCGGCCGACTAATCTGACTCCACGGCCGATTGGACAAAAGCCTTGGCGGCCCGAACGTCCTTATCCCTCAGCATCCTCCAAAACTCGTCTGATCGACCTGCTGCATCCTGCTGGCCGAGTTTTATGAGCGAATCGGTATAATCACCTTTGAGATTCCAATTCGTCAATTGACGGTCGATGATGTGTCGCAGGGAAGCCGGCAGGACGCGGCTTCCCATCGTGCTGAGCCATGATGGGAGATGAAGGTTGAAGTTCAGCGTCCCCGTAATGAGATTGCCGAGGTCCTGATTGGGCGCTACGGTGATAATCGCTGGAAATGGTTCGGGGACATCGACGCTGACACCAGGATCGATCACCTGGTCGTCCGCCCCACGTCGTCGCCTCAGGACATCCGTTGATTTCAGACTGCCGATTCGAACGGCTCGAGCAACGTCAAACCACTTCGATCGAACATATTCTTTATCTTTGCATGGTGTTAGGAGAACTGCGACGACAATGTCACACGGTTCGCGGCAAATTAGCGGATGGACCGGCTCATTGTCTGACATACCGCCGTCAACGTACATAACTCCATCCACTTCAATACTCGGCACGATCCCATACGGCAACGCTGCACTCGCCAGTGCATACTTCATCCGCTTGGCCTCGCATGGTTCTGTATTCAGACAGACATGGACGGGAACGTATCCCCTCTTGGCAACATACGTCTTGCCACCCTCGGTTGGTGGTTTCGGCTCCTCGACCAGATCCACTGGGTCCCACAGGTCTTGTTCCCGCGCAACGGTGACAAATGTCGGAATAGACAAATCCCTTTTCAAGTATTGGCCGACGAGACGACTCAGCGGTTTGGACGACAGCGTGGAAATATTCAGTAATTCGCACCCCAGGAATACTAGATAGACCACAACCATCGCAAGTATCGAGATGAACGCGATCGTGAAAAAGAGTGCGAGAGAATAGGAAACAGGAGGCGGGATGGTGATCTTGAATGACTTTCCCTTCGGGTGGACGCGATCAATCACACCTCGGTTGCCACGCCGATCATAATCCACCGTTTCCGAACGCCCTGGACGGAACCTAACCTCGTCTGGCACATCGGCAGAGCCATCGTTGGCTACCTCCGGTTTCGCCTCACCCGCTAGAATCGAGTCCGGCGATGAGATCACTTCGTTCTCTGGCCTGTACTTTGGGGTTGATACGGAGTCCCAGTTGTCCAATACAAACAGCACCTGTAGGGCTATCAGAAACAGACCGGCAATCTTTCGGGTTGACTGAAAACTTGTGAAGCCAAGCGCGAACCGCAGCAGCAACCAGATCGCCACAACGCTCGCTCCCACGATTGTTGAAAACGTCCACAAATAGGACCATCGCTCTAGAATGACGAAACCCAGTTGTACAAAGATCAACAGGATCAGAAACTGTTGCACGCGTGGGGCAAGACCGACTTTCTCCATTTTTTCATAGAGGTAGCGACTGACGGCTCGGACGGGCAATGCGAGCCAGTAGGGCAGCGAGCGGAAGGGGTACACTTTGGGCTGCGAAATCGTCGTCCAAAGTTCTTGCCCTTCTTCCAGGTTGTCCGTTGTCCAGAGAATCGCGTTGAGTCCGCCCACAGACGTGCCGCTTACTGCGTCAAATTCGACGCCGCGTGCTCGACATTCGAGAAGCCATCCCAGAGCATAAGCGCCTTTCGCGCCGCCACCCTGTAGCACAAGCCCTAGTCTGCCCGACTTCTGCACGGCACCACTCCAGATTGAAATCGTGCCCTTATGATATCAAACAGTCGCGCGAGACCAAGTGACGACGTCCGATGGAGGCCAGGTTGATAAACCTGCGATTGCGTGTCCAAGTCTGCGTAGGGCCGGTTCCCACCGGCCGATCAAATGACGATCAAGCGCGCGGCCGGTAGGAACCGGCCCTACTTCTCTATCGCAGTCCGAAAGTGTGGGTCGTTGGGCCGATGTTCGAGAGGGCTTCGATCTCGGAAAGGCCTCGGTTGCTCCCGCGTCCGCCAGTAACCTCGAATCTGATCCACGTGACGGTCTTCGCATCGAATGCAATCGTCTTCATGCTGCCGTCATCAGCAATATCCGCCACGTCGATGCTGCTGCCGTCGCTGAAGGTTAGCGTGCCGGCCTGCGTATGGTCATCTCGGTTCGGTCGGTCGAACAGACGCACGGCCCTGATCGTCACGGGGGCGGGCCAATCCAGTTGAATCCACGGTGTGGCTTCGCCTTTGGAAGACCACTCGTGGCCCATATGGATTCCCTGGATGCCGTCAACGGCCAGCGCGCCGGCATAGTCGCGGTTGAACGCAGAAGAGACCGACAGTCTCCCTCGCAGAGCATGATTCGCCGGGTAACCAGGCTATTGAATGCGTCTGTCTTTTAATCCCACTATTACGACGCCGTCACCGTGTGCCGGACGAGTCTGATGTCGTCGGGCGCCACGCCTAGGCCACGCCGACATCGTGGCATGCCGCGCAGTGTTGGAGCCTCGGGGTCACGCGGGCACTGGGATGGGAACGAAGATACTTGGTACCGAGGACTGAGCGGGGTCGTCCGCGTGGGCTTTGATACGGGCAAATACAATGGGCTTGCCTTCGCTACCATAACGGTCCAGGAGTTCCAGGTTGTACGAGCGGATTTCGGGGTCGTCGTCGGGCAAGACCACCAACTCGAATTCGTCAGGCAGTGAACTGAAGACATGGGGTTTGTCCAGCAAGAATTGCATGATCTTCTCGGTCAATCCCACGTTCCGTACTACCACGTCCGCGGGCGCGTTTATCGTTGGCTTTGCCACTCCTCATAACTCCTTCGATAGGAAGCCCAATTGTCCGCCAAGTCACGCATGGCAACCGTCAGAGCTTCGTTGTAGTCCCTCGTCTTCATCTCGAACTTGGCCGTAGGCTCGTAAGGATGCAACCGATCACAATGGGCGAAACCATGCGCCGTGTCATATCGCACAACGGGAGCCCATTCGTCGTTCTCCCGGAATCGGCACTCCAACTGCACAACAAATCCGAGCACCTGCCCATGCTCCAATTCAAACCGAACGCGTAAAGCGTTATTATCGTCCAGGTAGCGGCGAAACTCTACAACGCGCATGCGTGTATTCTATGCGTAATGATTGACCGCCGTCAAATTTGCATCTTCGCTCCGGTTCCGGAATCAGCACCCCGCTTTTCGCTTCTTTCATCAGATTGATCAGAGTCCGAGAGTGTGGGTCGTTGGGGCGATGTTCGAGAGGGCTTCGATCTCGGAAAGGCCTCGGTTGCTGCCGCGTCCGCCGGTGACTTGGAATCTGACCCACGTGACGGTCTTTGCGTCGAATGCAATCGTCTTCATGCTGCCGTCATCAGCAATATCCGCCACGTCGATGCTGCTGCCGTCGCTGAAGGTTAGCGTGCCGGCCTGCGTATGGTCATCTCGGTTCGGTCGGTCGAACAGACGCACGGTCCTGATCGTCACGGGGGTGGGCCAATCCAGTTGGATCCAGGGTGTGGCTTCGCCTTTGGAAGACCACTCGTGGCCCATGTGGATCCCCTTGATGCCGTCGATGGCCAGCGTCCCGGCGTAGTCGCGGTTGAATTCGGAAGAGACCGAAACCTTCGCTTGAGGAGCATAGTTCATCGGTTGTTCGATGACGCGGAAACGGAGCTCGATGGGGTGGATGTTGTCGAGGCGTTCAGGCAATTTGGCCTCCATCTGAATCGAGTCGGCTGGTTCCGTCGTTTGGTGAAACGTGATCCCCGGCAGAAGCCGCCAGTCGCCTTGGCCGGACGGCTCGCGATATTCGAGAACGTAGAAGGCTCCGGCCGAGAGCTTCTTGCTCTGGCGAAATTGGATCCGGCGACCTCCCCTCACCCTGCCCTCTCCCAGAGGGAGAGGGGACTGTGGACGCCTGGGCGCCAACTCGGCGTCGGCATGGGCCGGATTGCCGCCAAAGAACCTCTCGACCAGATTGGCAACCCCATCACCATCGGGATCGTGGGTCGGGCCTCGTTGGTCGGTATCAATCGAATCGTAATCGGCAATCCAATCGTCAAACGTTTTTCCCTTTTCGTCCGTCGATCCTAGAACCTCGACGACTGTACTGGCCAGTCCCATTCGGTCGCGGCCGGTCACGATCGCTTGGAGCGTATAGGTGCCGCGGCGGTCGAAAGTCGCCCATGTTTCGAGCTTGTCGGGTTCGGTGAACTCCACCTGTCCGTCGCCCTCGAGTAATTCCCATTGCACGGTGCAGTCTGTAGCGGAAGTCGCCGAGACTTTCGGCAGACCACCACCGAAACTCTTGGCGAGTTTCGCTACGGGCGAATTCCCTTTCGCCTCTCGCTTGACCGTCGCTCGAAGCCGGATGCTGTTAACCGGCAGTTGAAGGGTCGTATCCAACGGCTCCACGCGAACCGGTAACGCAGGCGGCGATTCGGATGGCGGCAGGTTGGCAACGCCCCAATTGAAATTGGGCTCTGGGCCAAGGACCAACTCCAACGTGCCGCCGTCGGCCAAGTCGCGGTGATAGAACCAGGCGTTGTTCAACGGCTGGCCGTCTAACCTGGCCGATTGGATGTAGGTGTTCTCCGCCGAATTGTTCTTGGTCGTAATCATGAACTGCTTGCCCGAATAGTACTTGTCGTCCAAGGCGATCGTGATTTTGTCGAACACGGGTGTGGTGATCTCGTAGATGGGGTCGACGGCGCAGGTGCCTCGGACCGAGAACAGCCCCATCGACATCAGCGCACTGACGCCGCCCATCTGGCCTTGGTCTTCGTCGTGCCCGCCGTATCCGAGTTGCGGTGTGGTACCGCCGTAGGCCTGCTGGTTGACCCGTCGCACCCAATACTGGGTCAGCCACGGTTTGCCGGCGAAGTTGAAAAGATGGGCGTTCTGACAGCCGGGTTGATTCGCGTAACTGACGTAGCCGGCTCCGTAGCCGTGCACGAAGTCGTGCTCGACTTCCTTCTCGAACGCGAAGTTCAGCTTGCGGCAATACTCGTCGCGGCCACCCATCAGGTTGGCCAGCCCCTGGACGTCGTGCGAAGTGAACCAACTGGCCTGCCAGGCGTTGGCCTCGACCCATCCGCGCCCGCTCAAGGGATCGGTGTGCGAAAAACGGCCGTCGGCGTTCTTGGGCAGCAGCAGGCCCGTAGGCGGATGGAACAGGTTCTTCCACCCGGCCGAGCGCCGCATGAATTCTTCGTAGTCATCGGTCTTGCCCAGCTTCTTGGCCATCTGCGCCGCGCACCAGTCCTGGAAACACATTTCGACCGTCCAACCGGCGCTGCCCGGCCTCCAACCGTTCTTCTCGTAGAACGGATCGGCCCCCAACATATTCGAGCCGCCGACCGAGTGGTTGTCCTTGATGATCGCAAACGCCTCCTCGGGATCGAACGTGTAGCATCCCTTCATGTAGGCCCCCACGATTTTCGTCGTCGCGGGACACGCCGTCATGATATGGGTATACCCGCCGCCGCAGGGCCCTCGCGGCAGCTTGCCGCCGTCTCGGGCCATTTGCAGACTGGCGTTGCAGAATTCGTCCAACATGCGCGGCCAGGCCAATCCCCACACCAAGTTGATGTTCCACTGGGTCAGCCAATAGGCATCTGAGTTGTACATGTTGAACTTGGGCTTTCCGCCCGCGTCGAGCGGAAGACGCTTGACCTTCAACGGGCCGTTGCCTCCCGTGCCGTTGGTGTAGTCGGGATAGGCACCGTAGACGTCGTTCAATACATGCCGGCCCAGCAAGACGTGCCACAGGTCGGTATAGAACTTGGTGCGTTGCGCGTCGGTTCCACCTTCAACGTCGATCCTGCCCAGCCAGGAGTTCCAGATCCGGAACGATTCGTCGCGAACGGCATCGAAATCCCAATGGTCCAGTTCCGCGGCCAGGTTGGCCCGGGCACCGGCGATGCTCGTGAAGGAGAGGCCGGCCTTCATTTGCACGACGTCACCGGCCGAGAGGTTGTCGTAGGTCACATAGGCCGACGTGCTGTTGTGTTGCGGGTCGTCGTAGGTGGTGAAATCCGAGAACGCCTTGTCGAACTGAATCACGAAGAAGATTCGAACGGCCGCCGGACCGCCCCAGGTGCCGTTCGTTCGGTCGTAATAGCCTTCCAACTGCGTGTCGCTCACCTTGGTGATGCGGCCGTTCTTCATCTTCATCGGGCCGGCCGGACCGCCCAGGTTGATCACGATGTCGGCTTGGCCGTCCTTCGTGTAGGTATAGCGGTGCATGCCGATGCGCTCGGTGGTCGTCAGTTCGACCCATGTCGCGTATTTCTCCAGAAACAGTTTGTGATAACCTGGCTTGACGATCTCGGTTTTCGGGTTGAACGCCGATTTCCACCCGGCTTCCCCCTCGGTGACCGAAAAGTCGCCGCCAGTGGTCGGCATCACCTCCAGACCGGTCGTCATCCAACCGTGCAGATGGCAGAACCCCAGTGCCGTATGGACCGTACAGTTGTAACCGCCCCCGCCCTGGCCGCGATTGACGGTATGCGGCGTCAATTTGGCCATGCCGAAAGGCCGCGCCGCCGGTGTGGAGAAAAACCATCGACCGCGAGCCGATTCGATGCGCGGGTCAACCCACGAAATGTAGTCGCACTTGTCGGTCGACAACACCTCCGTCGATGAAACCGACGCCGCGCCGGTCTCCGTTGCATCGCCCCACGTTGCCGACCCGCCTCCGGCGACGAGCAACGTAAGCAGCCACGCAGATACCGCGTGTGAAATCGTATTTCTCATGGCTTGATGCCTTTCCTTGCGAAACATATTCAACACGACGCAGAAAAGCGGATAAACTACCAGATTCTGGCGCACATGCAGAATAGGCGTAGGGCCGGTTCCCACCGGCCGACAAATGACGACCCAACGTCCGGCCGGTAGGAACCGGCCCTACTCGACTACTCGACTTGTAAGGTCATCGTACCAAAGAAATATGCAACGTTGGGGTTGACGATCTCCACTCCGTATTGCCGCTGCGCGATGAACAGCAGATCGCCGTGTACTTCGACGCCAGTAGCGAGTTCGATGCAGTCGTAGTGGCACAGCATCTCAGGCTTCCGCGGATCATGGACGTCGATGATGTAAACTCCGCTGGCCCTCGCCGTTACGTAGGCAACGCCATCGGCGACGGCCAATTGCCGCCCCTGGCCCCGGAACGGGCAATCGGCGATCAATTGCGGCGAGGGCGGATCGGTGATGTCCGCGACATACAAGCGGCCGCTACCGATGAAGAACAGATGGTCGCCCGACACAACGGTATCCATAATTCCCGGTTTGTCAATCGTCTGAACACAAGCCAATTCACGGCCGTAGTCCGCACCGATAAGAGGACTACCAGTGAGAAGGTTGGCAGTAAGCCCAAGTGCAAGCAGCGTCCATCCCGTACCGTGCGCGCTGCGAACGGCCTGTTCGTTTTCCTTCAGCATGCCCTGTGATCCTGACTCACAAAATGGTCAAACAACGTCAACGAGTTTCGTGTTTATCACTGGTGATCTGATCGTGAAAGAGCTGTGTCCAAATATATCACGTAACCGTCACGATAAGTCATCTGGGATCGAAGTTTGTCATCGTGTGGACGGCGCGTCGCAATGAGATTCAGCGGGCCTCGCCAGTCCGATTAGCGCCAAACCTCAACGCGCTGAGGCGTGTCGGACCTCTGTAGTTTTTGCGCAATCAAGAACTTCAGACGTGTGCGCCACTACGCACGTTAGAACTCGCCCGAAGTGCGCTCCAATCTATAGGTGTGCGGCGTCTTGGCGACCGTTTAGCGAGAGGCTCCTGCTTGCTGCTGTCGTGGGGTATAATGCAGGCCGCTGAACCCCATATAGCAGGGGCCGTTCCCGTGAGCGACGTAACGCAAATCCTGGGGCAGATCGAAGACGGCAACAGGCAAGCGGCGGAGAAGCTGCTACCCTTGGTCTATGACGAGCTGCGCAAGCTGGCCGCTGCCAAGATGGCACAGGAAGATCCGGGGCAGACGCTTCAGGCGACGGCGCTGGTGCATGAGGCGTACATCCGGCTGGTGGATGTGGAGAAGGCTCAGCATTGGGATTCTCGTGGCCACTTCTTCTCGGCTGCTGCCGAGGCCATGCGGCGCATTCTGGTTGACAATGCTCGCAAGAAAGCCAGTGCCAAGCGTGGTGGCGAGCTGGACCGCCACGTCCTCGATGGGGCAAAGATCGCAGTTCCGAACGATGCTGAAGAATTGTTGGCCTTGGATGAAGCGTTGAACCAACTGACGGGGGTGGACGCCATTGCCGCCCAACTCGTCAAGCTCCGCTTTTTTGCGGGGCTTACTACCGACCAAGCCGCGGAAGCCCTCGGGATGTCATCCCGATCCGCATACTACGCCTGGGCTTATGCGCGGTCGTGGTTGCACCGTCGGTTGCGAGAGGACTGATGGAGAAACGGCGTCCGTTTGCTGTTTTAGAGAAATTCTGAGAATTCTTTGCAGTATCGGCTGCCAGAATACGCATTGTCAGTGAAGGCGGAGGACAGTCATGCCCATGAGGTCGAAGCGATGAACGAGCGAGAGATCTTTGCCAACGCTTTACAGATGGAGACAGACGCCGAGCGATCTGCTTACTTGGATGAAGCGTGTGCTGGTGACACGGAAATGCGGCGTAGCATCGAGGCTCTCCTGCGGGAACAACAGGATTTGGGCAGCTTTCTCGAATCGCCCGCCGACGACGGTGATATTGCCCGCACGCTCGACCAGCCGATCCCGGAAAAGGCTGGCGCACAGATCGGCCTCTTTAAGCTGTTACAGGAGCTTGGTGAAGGGGGGATGGGCGTGGTCTACATGGCCGAACAGATCGAACCGGTCGAGCGACGGGTGGCCCTGAAAATCATCAAACCCGGCATGGACAGCCGGCAGGTCATTGCGCGGTTCGAGGCCGAACGGCAAGCCCTGGCGATGATGGACCATCCAAATATCGCCAAAGTGTTAGATGGCGGAACGACTGGGAGCGGCAGGCCCTACTTCGTGATGGAGTTGGTCAAGGGCATCTCAATCACCAAGTACTGCGACCAGCATCAGCTGACCCCCAAAGAGCGGCTGGAGTTGTTCATGCCCGTCTGCCATGCCGTGCAACACGCGCATCAGAAGGGGATCATTCATCGCGACTTGAAGCCGAGTAACATTCTGGTCGCCCGTTACGACGACCAGGCCGTGCCCAAGGTGATCGACTTTGGAGTGGCCAAGGCCACTGCTCAGCGTCTCACCGAGAAGACCATGTTTACGGAGTTTGGCCAGATCGTTGGCACGCTGGAATACATGAGCCCGGAACAGGCTCAAGTGAATGAACTGGATATCGACACTCGCAGCGATGTCTATTCGCTCGGGGTGCTGTTGTACGAGCTGTTGACCGGCGCGACGCCTTTTGACCGTCAGCGGCTTCGATCTGCCGCTTTCGACGAAATGCTGCGGATCATCCGCGAGGAGGAACCACCGCGACCGAGTACGCGGCTGAGCACGATCGAAACGCTTCCTTCGGTTGCCGCCAACCGGCATGTCGAGGCGCACAAGCTAAGCACGATGTTGCGAGGCGAACTCGACTGGATCGTGATGAAAGCGATCGAGAAAGACCGTAGCCGGAGGTACGAAACGGCTATCGGCTTTGCCGAGGATATCGAGCGATATCTCAACGACGAGCCAGTGGTGGCGTGCCCGCCTTCGGCACTCTATCGTTTCAAGAAGTTCGCTCGGCGAAACAAGGCCCTGTTGACGACCGTCACGATGGTCGCGGTCACGCTCCTGCTAGGGGCGGTAGTCAGCACTTCACAGGCGATCCGCGCTTCGCGGTCTGCCACTAGAGAACGGCTCGCTCATCAGGAGGCAAACGAGCGGCGCGACGAGGCTGTGGAAGCCAAAGGTCGCGTGGAGGAGGCGAACCGTGAGATTGAGAAAAAGAACAAGGAAATCTCGCATCAACTCGCCAGCATTTGCCTGGACCGTGGCCACTCTTTGTGCGAGCAAGGAGAGATCGGTCGCGGGATGACGTGGCTGGCCCGTGGCCTGCACGTCGCGCCGGACGATGCAGGCGACCTGCAGCGGGCTGCTCGAGCGAACCTGGCCGCCTGGAACGCTCATCTTCACCGACTTCGAATGGTCATTCAGGCTCCGGAGCAAGTCGGGGCGTTGGCGATGAGTCCAGATGGCACGCGCATCGTGACGGGCGGCGTCGAGGGAACCATTCGGCTCTGGGACGCAGCTACCGGCCAGCCGACCGGCAAGTCGGCGTGGCAGGAAGGCCCGATCCAGACCGTGGTTTTCGATCCGGTAGGGTCTCGTTTCGTTGTTGGCGGCGAGGGAGGGGCTCGTCTCTGGAACGCCGCGACGCTGGAGCCGATTGGCCAACTGCTTGAGCATCCCGGCAGTGTTATTGCCGCGGCCTTCAACCCGGACGGCTCGCAATTGATCACCGGCGGCAACGGGGGAACCATCGGGTATTGGGACCCGACGACCGGAAAACCGACTCGGGCCCCGATCCGGAACGAAGACAGCGAAGAGGTCTATGAGGTCGTCGCCGTCAGGTTCACTCCCCAAGGCCTGCGAGCAGCGGTAGTGGCTCAGACGAAAAACTGGAGGGGAGGCACGAAAGAAGGCGTCAAGCCCACAAAACGCTGGTGGCTAGTCGATGGAGAAACCGGAAAGCAGGTTGGCCCGCTCGTCAAGTGTGAGACTTTCGTGTTCGGAGCGGCGATCAGCCCGGACGGTTCATGGTTCGCCACCGCGGGATCCGCACGCATCCGCCTGTGGGACACTGCGACTGGTCTGCCGGCAGGGTCCACCCCCACGACCCCAATCTTGGTCAGCCGGGCTCTGCAAACGATCATGCACCGGGGGTCGACCTACGCGGTGGCTTTCAGCCCCGACAGTTCACAGCTTATCAGCGGAGGCAACAACCCGGCGGCGAGGATCTGGGACGTGGCCACCAGGAAACCCGTTGGCGCCCCACTGCGACAACGCAGCACCGTCCGTGCCGTGGCCTTCAGTCCAGATGGGACCCAAATGCTGACGGCCAGCGAAGACGGTGCCGTCTGTGTGTGGGAGTTGGGCTCACGACACCCCGAAGGTCAGGTCGTACAACACGAGGACACGGTCACGGGAGTGGCTTTTTCTCGCGACGGCTTGCGAATGACCACCGTTCGCGATGGGATCTCACTGTTTCGGGATGGTGTTACTGGTAAGCCCTTGGGCGGGCCCTACGACCTCCAGGGCCCATCGTCGGGAGCATTGATGTTCTTCAGTCGCGATAACTCACAGATGCTTCGGGGCAGGTGGTTTAGACACCTCATTGATCTGGTCAGTGGCGAGTGTCTGTTGCTGCAGGCAGGCGATCCGGTTCGTGACGCCGCCTACAGTCCGGACGGCTCACGTGTTCTAACGGGTCTCAAGAACGGCTCGGTAGTACTTTGGGATGCCAGTTCAGGGGATGAGATCGCCAGATGTGAGACGAACCAGGGAGAGCTCAACAAAGTGGCGTTCCGCACGGACGGCGCACGATTTGTGACGGGAAGCGCTAACGGAATGACTCAGCTCTGGGAAACGGCCACTCTGGAAGCGATCGGTGAACCCATCCAACACCAGAGCGGGATCAAGGCGTTGGTCTACGGCGCCAACGATGACCAGTTGTTCGTGGGCTGCGCCGATACGGTCCGGCTTTGGGATCTGGCCAAGCGAAGGCCGATCGGCCCACTTCTGGAACACCAGGACGTCATTACGGCGGTGGCGTTGAGCCCTGACGGCTCGCGTCTGCTGACCCGGTCGCGGGATCAAACCGGCCAGATTTGGGACGCCAGCACACTGAGACCCATTGGCCCACGTCTACAGCTAAGCGATCCGTGGGCTCGTGGGTGTTTCAGCCCCGATGGGTCCCAACTCCTCCTCTCTAATCCAACCAGAGGTGGCCAACTACTTGACGCGCCGCCAGGTCCCTGGGAAGGAGAGAAGGAACAGATCGTGCTTTGGACACAGTTGGTCACTGGTTTGGAGTTGGACGCTACCGGGCGGTGCGTGGCGTTGGCTGGTTCCGTCTGGCTGGACCGTCATCGGGAGTTACAGAGGCGGGGCGGGCCACCGGCGACAGCGAGTCTGCCGGTGGCACCACGGCTTGAGACAGACTTCACTCGCGCCATGGACGTGGCACTGCGCGGTTGGGGCCTCGGTGAAGAAGGCCGTTGGGGCGAGGCTGCCGCCGCCTTCGCGGAAGCCATCCAGGTCGCTGGCAACACCTCTTCGCTCCGGGTACGGATCGGCTGCTGGTGTCGCAAGCTATCGGAAGGGCTGGCTGGCACGAAGATCGAGTTGACCGGAACAACGACCGACGGAACTCCCTTCGATCTGGAAGCCTATCGAGGGAGCGTTGTGTGGGTCGTGTTCTGGGCTGGATCGCCAGACTCCCAGCAATACGATATCGCCCACGTTCTGAGAAAGCATGAGTCGTATCACGAGCGAGGGTTCGTTGTTGTTGGAGTTCGCGGGGACGACGATCTGAGGGGTATGGAACAGCATGAAGCGGCAAATCCAGTGCCATGGATCGCTTTGCCCGCAAGCCAATTCAATTCGTCTTTTCCGTTGACGAGATTCTACATGGAAAGCAACGGACCCGTAGCCATCCTGGTCGACAAGGCGGGCGAGGTCGCCTCGGCTAGATTCCGCGGCCCCGAATTTGAAGCAGTACTGCAGCGACTTCTTGGTCCGGCTGCAGCCGAAGACAAGACCCCGGCGCCAGACGGTTAGGTGCTGACCAGGAGACGGCGTGGGCACCAAAACCACCGGGTAGCGTCGGGCCAGTGTAAACGTCCATAGACCGAACTGCGAACAAAAGCGGCCGGTGAGCTTCAAGCCGCCAAGCTACCCACTCACCGGCCCAGCCACTCCCGGGCGCTTGGTCTGCGCGCCTCAGCAGTTGGCTCGTCTACTGTAACGCGGACCGACCTTGAGGTAAAGGAGATACGACCATTGCCGTGACTCGGCGGCACGTGATGGGAGGGAAGAGGTGTTGGCGTGTGGTTCCAAAGATTCAACTCGTTTCAAAACAAGGAGAGAATCATGAGAAAGAAACTTGGTATCGGACTGACTTGGAGTTCGGCGATTTTCGGATTGGTCGTTCTGGGCATCCTCCTGGCGGGACCGGGCGCCGTCCTGGCCAAGAAAGGCGGCGGCAAAGGTGGTGGCAAAGGCGGCGGTGACAACACGTCCCAACGCGTTCACTATTTCGTTTGGTACTCTCCGGATTCACTCGGAGCGTTCACACCCAACGGCCCCTGTCCGCCGCCCGACGACCCCGATTTCTCAACGCCGTATGACACCGTTGCTGGTGGCTGTATTGACAATCCGAACACCGCACAATTGACGATTACCCCAGCTCAGACCAATTTCTCGGATATCCAACCGGCGGTGTTCCCTTTCGCCCTGACGGCGGATGATGACGTCGACGATTCCGAGATGGCCGATGTGCTGGCCTGCTTCCCTTCGATCGAGCCTTACTCGGGTGCCCATCTTATCTACACCGACGCGGACGGCACGATCACCATCCAGATGAATCTCCACGGCCTATCCAAGAGCGGACGCAGCAAATACTACAACCTGCTCGTTGAGGTGTATCTCGTGACGGATTCCGCCGGAGTCCCGATCGCTCCTGTTCCCGGCTGGAATCTTCTGGATGTGGCTAAGGGCGAAACTGTAACTCTGCATTTCGGTGCATGGGAGCTCAGGACGGGAACCGGGCCTACGAGTAAGGGGTGCCATGCCTTCGGCGATTTGAGCAATAACGCCCTGGAAAAGACGGCGATCCAGATCAGAAGGTTCACCGAGCAGGAAGAGCTGGACCAGCGCGCCCCGTAGCGAGTGGACCAGGCAAAACTGACCACCGCCGCCCAAGCATTGGGCCGCGGTGGCTATTGTCTCAAAAGCCCATGCGGCGTGAAACATTCGGCGAGAAGACCTCACGAGCGAGACCAGTTTGACTGGCAGTTTGAGCAATCCTCCGGTAATTCCGTGCTCTCAGAGCGAGTTGTTTCGCGTTGGTACCCATCATCCGAGATGGCCGCACAAATGTTCGTAACGCGCACCGGTCGCCCCCGCCTTTGTCGAGAACCGCACTCTGCTAACTGACATAGGTCACATCGACCTCAGCGCACAACGATCGGAAGACGCCTGCCGCTGCTGTCATCTGTTTGATGGAGCAGCTCTTTTCTCCTACGCCCTCAGGAAGATAAGGCTTCTGCTTGACGCCCGTGTCCGTGATTCGGTAACAGAGCGTCAGCCCGTTGAGTATCATTCGAGTTCGTTCGGGCGCGTGCGGCTCGCCGTAGCGCGACCGTGGGTCTTCGCCCATGTGATATTCGCACCCGGCGTCGACGCAGACATCACCGTCAGCCGTGCAGTCGATGAAGACGTCAGCCTCGATCAAGATCCGCTTGCCGGGAAACCACGCTTCCACAGCCTTGATGGTGGTGTTTTCCACGTGGGCACGGCAGAACGTCGTGCCCAGTACCGTCTGGCAGCAGCCGGTAGCATCAAGCAAGCTGCGAACGGCATAGTCCATCGCGCGAGGTTCGAACGCCAAACTGACGCCTCGTTTGACGTTTTTCCCGTTGATGAACCTTGGTCCGAGTTGGCTTCGTGCATAGTGGGCGTTGAGGTCGCAATCCGGCGGCAAGGTGACACCCATCGGGTCTTTGACCATCGCCATTAAGAGATCGCGGGCGATGCCGTTGGCTCCCGCAACGGGCCGCCAAATGTTGACGAACGCATTCGTAGCGGCGCCGCCGAGTGTGGATTCGCGCTCCACTAGAACAACCTTGGCACCGGCGCGAGCTGCGGCCAGAGCGGCACCGGTTCCGCCACTTCCACCACCTATCACACAGACGTCCGTTCGGATTCTCTCATCGGAGGCGTTATGGCGATCCGCTGCGAATGACTGTGACGTTGCGCCCGGCATCATCCCGCTCGCGGCTGTTGTGAGGAACGCCTTTGCCGCAGTGCGTCGACTGATCAGAAGACTCATCATGTCCTCTTTGCTGAATGTTGCGTGATTCAGGGAAAAAGCAGGGGAAGTGTGGCCGGGGTCGAGCGTAGCGAGCCCGCGGAACGCTGACAATCTGTGGGCTCGCTATGCTCGACCACAGCCACCCCCGCCGAAGACTCATCGCGGCCTCTTTGGTGGTGGAGTGAATTGGCAGCGTGCGGTTGCGGACACCACCCCGCCGCTGGCCGGCTGGTACCACAGCGAGCGCCAATAGGCTTGGTCCAGTTCGTACACGTCGATGGGATCTCCGACCAGGTTGAAGTCGTCCGGCAGAACGCCAAATCGCTTCATCCAGCGGACGTAGTGCTCGTTGGGACGGAAGCCGGGCATGTCGAACCGCCCGACCTTCTCTTGGCGCGCCTTGGCCGCCCTGATGGCCTGAAGGAGGGCCTGATAATCGGGATCCTGGTCGTTGCAGAAGACTGCGACGGGCTGGCCGTCCTGGGGCCGGCACCAACCGTAACCGCCCGCCTCCTCCGCCAGCGGAGCCAGTAGGATCATGGACTTCTCGGGGTGGGAGAGGTTGTACAAGTTCCAGCAGTGTTTGGGTAAGTTGACGCGTCCCCGCCACGCGTTCCCTGATGAGGTAGTGTAAAGAGGATTGACCCGTATCTTGTCGACGCGCTGCCCCAAATCGGCCACCGAACCGTGGCACGAGAGGCAGCGTCTTTCGACGATCGGGCCGACGGGGCTGCCGATTGCGACCTTGGTGCTGTTGCACAGCGCGCCAGCGACCGCGCTGTCCGTGCGGTTGTAGGCCGCGTACGTCCCCGCAAAGGTCGCACCGGACTCGATCCAAAGGCGTACGAGGTCGCGTTCCTGGGCCGTCAGCTCTGTTTCGTAGTGGCTGCCGTCGATTTTCTTCATCAACGGACTGGCTGCGGTGCCGAAGGTTCGGGGCGGGTGGTTTCCATCTTCGTCATAGCGTCTCGTGTCGCTGATCTGATTGTAAGCAAACAAGGCATAGTAGCTCTGCGTGAACCACTCGTTGTAATCGCCGGTCAGCACCACGCGGCCTTCCGGTTTCTCCGCGCTGTGGCATTCGACGCAGTGCCTGTCCCAGACCGGCTGGATGTCGCGAGGGTAGTCGATCACGTCGGGTACGCCGGGAACATGCTCAATCGGGCTGGGGGGACGCATCAACGCCATCAAATCGCCGCTGCCTATCGGGCTGGGGGTTCCCGTGCGGGGCTCGTGGCAGCCGGCGCACCCTTGCGTCTCACCGGGCATCACCATCGTATAACTCTGCATCCGCTTCACCGCCAAGCCATGCTCGTCCAGCGCAACGAAGAACAGCCCTCTGAGGGGCGGTACCTCAAACGAGGCCGACCCATCAGGTTCCACCGGAACGGTGCCCAGGATGCGATGGAGCGTGTGCGTACCATCCATGCTGATGGCGCCGGCCAAGGAGTAGTAGCTGACCGGCTTGGGAAGGTCCTCCAGGATGAGGAGCTTCTTGATTTCGCCGCGCGTGACCCCCTCCATGTTGCGTCCGTGGTAGACGTTGGCCAAGACGAATCTCCCGGTGGACTTGCCCGGATCGCTGCGCGGCGGCAAGACCGGTTCGCGCGGCCGTGGACGGATCACGCGCGGGTCGTGGATCATCTCGTCCGCGCGGTAGACCTCTTGGAGACGCCTTTGGCTATCGAGGATGAAGAGGCTCTTGTCCTCGGCGACAAGGAAACAGTCTTCGGACAGCGGGTACGGGTCGCGGAAGCCTTCTTCGCCTCGCGCCCAGCCGGTCACTCCCAGGTTCCTCTCAGGGCTGATCTGCGTGGCTGCGGCCCAGTCGTCCGGCCCGGCTCTGGGATCGACAATCATCACATGGCCAGCGTTCTCGCGGAACCCATGCCCCGGCGAGAAAACCGTCGCGACTTTTTCGCTACCGGGGATCGGCAGGGCGTCGATCATCACGAAGAAATTCCCGGACGGCGACACGGTGTTTCCGAACAAGACCATCTGGTCGGTGCCGTCGGGGTTCATGGCCCACAAGCTATGGAATTTCTGCGGGGCGCGGTCGACGTAATCCCATCGCGTGTAGATCACCCGACCATCCGGCAGCACCGCCGGCCTGTGATCATCCACGTTGTTCGCCGAAAGCAAGCGGATGTTGCCGCCGTCGGCATCCATCCGGTACAGCAAGCCCACCTGCGTATGATAGCAGGGTACGAACCGGTTGCATCGCGTCGAAACGAACATGATCCCGCCGTCGGGAAGATAAGCCGGTTCGAGGTCGTCCCGAGGACCGGAAGTTAGCTGCTTGAGGCCGGTACCGTCCGGGTTGATCTCGTAGAGGTGGTGGTACTTCGTGCCGCCCTTTCGATACGAGAAGAGGAGCTTCCCGCCGTCGTAGTGGACACGCGGGTCGCGCACTCCGCCAGCGGGATCCTCCAGCAACACAGTGACTTGCCGGGTGCGCAGGTTGAGCTTACACAGCCGTGATCCACCCTCGGCGTACATCATCTTGCTGGGATCGGAGGACCAGTGCCCGAAGTTGGCGTAGTAATGACCATCGGGATACAGACCGCGGACCGCGAAGACAATTTCTTCCGCGCCGTCCATCAACTCAAGCGCCTTCTCCGATAGATCGGGCGGGGGAGGTGGTGCAGGCTGGGGCTTGAAGGATAGGTTGTCGACGAGATAGTCGGCGGCAGACCTTCCGGAGTAAAGACCGATCCGCTTCACCGCCGCGTTTGTACCCACATAGCAAAGACGACGCGTATAGGTTCCCGACTTCTGCCCGTCGGTGAGCGTAATCGTCACGGTCTGGTTCGCCGTACCGTATCCCGTGCCGACGATTTTCAGGTGATTGACGACGGGAGTCTCCCCGTCATCAAATCGGAGATCGCCCCGGAGGTCCGGAGTTGCCTTGGCCAACAACCCGGTGTGCTGAAAATTGCCGTTGTCGAAAACCTGGATTTCGTGCCTGTTGGCAGCGGTCGTAAAGACACGAACGCTGTCGATGTTGTCGGAACCGCTGTGCGCGACACCCTCCGTCGAATAGGTAAGAACCCCGAACGATCTGACGCCCGTCGACGCGGTGTCCAGCACGGCAAAATCCAGTTCCAAGGCGAAGTCACGGACGCCGTGCGTACTGACTGTCTGCAACAAGAAACCGCCGCCAGCCGCCAACTTGGCGCTGAAGTTCCCGCCAATCACGGTCGGTGCCGCCGGCGCGGAAACCACGCCCGGCTTGGGGCTAGACGCCCATGCATCGAACGCCCCTTTCTCGCTCTTTTCGAAATCACCGTTCGCAACCAGTTCGGCTCCGATTGGCGAATGACAGCGTCTTTCTGAAAGATGTGTGGCTGGGGTCGAGCGCAGCGAGCCCCCAGTAATTCGAGGCTCTGGGGGCGGACTTCGTCCGACCCCAGCCACCCCCGACTCAGAACTTGGAACTGGCGAATCAGCCTTTGCCGAGCGAATGACGGTCTCCTCAGTCTTTCGTTTCGTCACGGGATACCAATTGGCGATTTCCCGCGCGAGACGGGCCACCACATCGGCATGCGACGCCGCCAGGTTGCGCTTCTCGTGCGGATCGGCCAGCAAATCGAACAATTGCGGCCCCGTTTCGGTTCGTGAGTCCCACTCCTCGCTGGTGCGAACCACTTCACCGTCGTACCTAAGAAGCAGCTTCCACTTTCCGGCAATAACCCATCGAAACGTAAGCGACGCTTCTGGGTCTTCGATGTCGGCGATGTTGTGCGCGAAGTTTTCACCGAAGATCATCTCGCGCTGGATCGGCGTGCCGGCCTCCAGGTTCTTGAGCAGGTTGAGTCCCGGCAGATCAGCGGGCACATTGGCGCCTGCGGCGGCAAGGATCGTGGGCATGATGTCGATGCTGCTGACGATCTCATCGCGATCCGCGGGCTTGAGTTTGTCGGGCCAGGAGAACATGATCGGCGTGCGGATGCCGCCTTCATACGGCGACGCCTTGGATCGCGTCATGTGATGTCCGGCGTGCGGATGCTGAATCCACCCGTTGTCGGTCACGTACACGATGAGCGTGTTGCCGCGCACGCCCTTTTTTTCCAGATAGGCGATCAACCGGCCGCACGTTTCGTCGAACCACTCGCACATCGCGTAGTATCCGGCCGTCTGCCGAGTCAGCCCGGCGACACGGGAATACTTTTCGAGCAGTCGTTTGGGCGGCGTGTGCGGGACGTGGGGCATCATCGGGGCGTACCAAAGGAAGAAGGGCTTCTGCTTGTTGATCGCCATGTCGACAAACTTCTCGACCGGCTCCATGCCTTCGCGCCCGATCTTCCATCCATCGTCGCCGCCTCGACAGCCCGGGTTGGGGAACCCGCGAGTCATGCCGTGTGTGAAATCTCCCTGCTTGTAGCTTCCTTCCCACCACTTGCCGCTTTGATGGCTGAGGTAGCCACGCTCGGCCAACAGTGCCGGCAGGGTGTCGAACCGCTTGATGTACGAGATCAGGGCCGCACGACGCTCGGTATACAACTTGCCGCCGAACTCCGCGCGATTGCGTGAAGGGCTGTTGCCAGTGATTCCGTGCCGGTGTGCATAATGCCCGGTCACAAGCGTCATCAGCGACGGTCGACAGAGCGCCGTGGGAACGTAGCCGCGCCGAAAGGTTACGCCATCGGCCGCCAGGCGGTCCAGGTTCGGCGTTTCGATGTGAGCATGGCCCATAAAGCCGAAATCGGTCCACGCCTGGTCGTCGGAGATGATCAGGACGATGTTCGGAGGCGAGGCAGCCCAAACGAAAGACGGGGTGAAACCGATCGAGGCCGCCACCATCGCAAAGGCCAGCCAGTTTCTCTGTCGCATCGTGGGTTCTCCAGTTGCGCGCGGTAGAAACCACCGCTTGTCATCCACCTTATCTTTCGGCCGCATGACCGACCTTCAGGGCGACCCCACCGCTGGCCGGCCGGTGCCACAACGAACGCCAGTAAGCTCTGTCCGTCTCGTACGGGTCGATGGGGGCTTTGGCGAGATCGAAGTTCTCGGGCAGGATGCCGAAACGCTTCATCCACCGGACATAGTGCTCGTTGGGGCGGAATCCCGGCATGCCATACCGTTTGGTCTTCTCCTGTTTCGTCTTGGCGGCCCGAATGGCCTGGAGGATGCTCTGGTAGTCGGGATCTTCGGCATCGCGAAAGACGGCCACCGGCTGACCGTCCTCGGCCTTGCACCATCCGTACCCACCGGCCTGCTTGGCCAACGGGGCCAGAAGGATCATGGATTTCACTGGATAGGAGAGGTTGTACAAGTTCCAGCAGTACCGGGGCAGGTTGAGCATCTCAGGTGGCTTGCCGTTTGCGAACCGGCCGTTTCCGGGCGCTTCTTCTTCCTTGGTGACCCGTCGTCCCAAATGGGCGACCGAACCGTGGCACGTCAGGCATCGCTTTTCGACGATCGGGCCGACGGGTTTTCCCAGTGTGACCATCGTGGTGTTCACAGCTTCTGCTACGGCGTTCTCCACGCGGTTGTACATCGCGTACGTCCCCGCAAATACCGCGCTCGATTCAACCCACAGGCGCACCAGGTCGTATTCCCGCTCCGTCAGTTTCGCGTCGTAATGGCTGCCGTCGATTTTTTTCATCAGCGGGCTGGCGCCGGTGCCGAACCCCCATGGCGGATTATTACCGTCTTCTCCCCAGTTCCGACCGTCGCTGATTTGCTCATGCGCAAACAGCGCGTAATAACTCTGCGTGAACCACTCGTTGAAATCGCCCGTGAGCACCACGTGTCCTTCCGGCTTCTCCGCGCTGTGGCAGGTGACGCAGTGTCGGTCCAACACCGGCTGGATGTCGCGCACATAGTCGATCACCTCGGGCACGCCGGGAATCGGTTCAATCCGGCTCGGTGGACGTTCGAGCGCCATCAACGCGCCGCTGCCTACCGGACGGCTGGCGGTTCCCGTGCGGGGTTCGTGGCAGCCCACGCACCCCTGGGTCTCGCCAGGCATCAGCATGGTAAAGCTTTGCATCCGTTTTACCGCCAGGCCCTTTTCGTCGAGCGCCACGAAATAGATGGCTCGCAAGGACGGAACCTCAAACGAGGCCGATCCGTCGGGCTCCACCGGAATGCTGCCCAGAATCCGGCGGAGCGTAAACGTCCCTCCCATGCTGAACGCACCGGGAAGGCCGTGTAAGCTGGCTGGCTTGGGCAGATCTTCAAGCACCAGAAGACTCTTGATGTCGCCCGGTTTGACCCCTTTCATGTTGCGACCGTGGTAGACGTTGGTCAGAACGAGTTGCCCAGTGGTTTTCCGTAGATCGGAGCGCGGCGTGATTACCGGTTCGCGCGGTCGCGGGCAGATCACCCGCGGATCGTGAACCATCTTCTCTGCTTGGTAGATCTCCTGGGTCTCTCCATTCCCGCCCAGGATCAACAGGCTCTTATCACTCGCGACGAGAAAACACTCCTCAGACAGCGGGTACGGGTCTCGGTACCCTTCTCTCCCATGCCCCAAGCCAATGGTCCACACCAAGCCCGATACCGTGGGGCTAATCTGCTTGGCTGCGGACCAATCGCCCGGCCCGGCTTTGAGATCAACGACCATCACGTTCCCCGCGTTTTCGCGCTGACCGAGCGCCGGCGAGAAAACCGACACGACTTTGCCCGTGCCGGGAATCGGCAGGGCATCACACTTGGCGAAGAATTCCGGATAGGGCCGCCCCATGCCGCCGAAGAGAACCATTTGTCCGGTGCCGTCGGAATTCATGACCCATAGATCACGGAATTTTTCGGCGGCGCGGTCCAGGTATTCCCACCGCGTGTAGATTACTCGTCCGTCCGGCAGCACCGCCGGGCGGTCGTCCAGCAGAGTGCTCGCGGAAAGGCACTGCATGTTGCTTCCGTCCGCGTCCATCCGATAGAGGATCGCCACCTGCACGCGGTTGCACGGCACGAACCGGCCGCCCCGGCTTGATGAGAAAACAATGCCCCCGTCAGGCAGGTACGCCGGATCGACGTCATCCCAGTCTCCAAAGGTCAATTGCCTTAACCCACTACCGTCGGTGTTGATTTCACAGAGATGATAATGATGTTCGTCGCCTTTACGGTAAGAGAAAAGGATCTTTCTGCCATCGTAATGCACGCGCGGGTCGCGGACTCCGCCATTGGGATCTTCCAACAAGACGGTAACTTGTCCGGTGCGCAGGTTGAGCTTGCATAGCCGCGAGCCGTCCGGCGCATGCACGAACTTCGGTTCGTTGGAATACACACCAAAAGTTGCGTAGCATTGCGTGGCCGAACAAAGCTCGCGGACAGCGAAGACGATCTCCTCGGCCCCGTCCATCGCCTGCAGGGCCTTGGCCGCGAGCCCGGCCGATGCCGTCATCGGTTTAGGGGCCTCACCACCCCGCGCGGTGCCGCCTAGAGCCACCGCGACGAACACGGACAACGCCAAAGCAATCGAAATCATCTCGCGCCGTTGCATGACTGTTTGCTCCTCGGCTTCACAACGTTTTGCGTCTCTCGCTTCGTTACGGGATACCAATCGGCGATTGCCTTGGCAAGACGACCAACAGGTCAAGGAGTTACTGCATTCTGCCAGATTGTTCTATGTATTCTTGCATTTGTTCTGCTTATTGTTATATTAATGATGAAACACGGCAGTACAGGAGCCGCGTCCGGGTGTCGCGACTATTGTTTGATGGGTAAGTTCCTGTGACGAAATTCAGACAGGTTCGGGGCCAAATCAGAGGTGAGATCGCAACCGGAGTGTACGGTGCCGTCGGCGACCGGTTCATCACAGTCCGGGAGCTTGCCAAGCGGTTTGGCGTCTCTCTGACGACTGCGCAGAAGGTCGTCAAGTGTCTCAAACAGGATGGTCTGCTGGTCGCTGATTCCATGACCAGCCCGGCGAGAATCAGCGACTTGGCCTTTCGGCCGACGGTCGATGGTTCCAGCAAAGAAGGCTCGCCCCGTCGGCTTGGGCTGGTGGTCACCGACATCACCAACCCGTTCTTCGGCCGGCTATGCCGGTACATCCAACATGCCGCCGCAGACCAGGACTACCAAGTCTTGGTAGCCAGTAGCGAGGCGGATTTCGCCCGCGAACAGCGGGCCATCCGCGGTTTCCTGGACATCGGCGTCGAAGGGCTGTTGATCTGCCCAGGGTTAGACGATGCGTGCGCGCGGATGTACCGGGAGTTGTTGGAAGGCGGCGTGCCGCTTGGGTTCGTCAGTCGCCGCGTAGAAGACATCAGTGCGGACTTCGTCGTAGCCCACAACTTCGTTGGCGGTGCGGCGGTGGCCGGCCATCTGCTGAGTCTCGGTTACGAATCGTTCGGCTATATCGGCTTCGGGCCGCGTCTGAAGCGCGACGCGCGTCTCCAGGGGTTTCGCTCGGCGCTCGAGGAAGAAGGTGTCGAACTTGCAGCGGATCGAATCGCCGACGGCGACGGTCGCGATATCATCCACGGGCATCGCGCCATGCAGCGCCTATTCGAGCGCGACAGCCGACCACGAGCCGTCTTTGCATTCAACGATCTGCTGGCGATCGGCGCGTTGCAGCACTGCCAGGATCAGGACATTGCCGTGCCGGGTGACGTGGCCATCGCGGGGTTCGACAATCTGCCGCAGTGCCGCGTCACCAGCCCGCCGCTGACCAGCGTGGCCTATCCGGTGCAATCGATCGCCCGGCTGGCCGTGCAAAACCTAGTTGACCGGATCGAAGGGGCAGGGGAACACCCGCCTCACCGTATCCTGTTGGAACCGCACCTTGTGGAGCGTCAGAGTACTGATCCCCAGGCCAAGGCCGTCCGCTCATCCGTGGCCTCGGAAGAAGAAACAACCGAAAGCGTCTAGCAAGCTGTTTGCACTAAGCTGGAGGCAAGACAACGATGGCTGTTCAAGAGACCGGCGTCAGCTACTATGGGCTGAGTTATGTGGAGCACGCGCAGCGCGACTTCCAGGAGATGATCGACCACAATTGCACGGCCGTGCTGTTGGCCCTATCGGAGTTCGACATCGATTTCTGGCGGCCAAATATCAAGGAGATTACCCAAGCCGGCAAAGAGATGGGGCTGACCGTCTACCTGGACACCTGGGGAATCGGCAAGTGGTTCGGCGGCGAGCCGCCCAGCCTGTTTTTGACGAACAACTCGGGCAACCGGCAGGTCTCGGCACTGAGCGACGAACCGCTTCCGGCGGCCTGTTTCAACACTCCGGCCTTCCGCGAGTACTTCTTCGAACTGTGCGAGCGGCTGGCCGAGGATGTGGATGCAGACGGGTTCTTCTGGGACGAGCCGCACTATGCGCTTCCGAAGAGCTACGCCTCGATCACCGGCGGTGCGGGCGATGATTGGAGTTGCCGATGTTCGTACTGTCGCCGAACGTTCGAGGAGCACTACGGCTACGAGATGCCGCGACAGTTGACCATGGAAGTCAAACGGTTTCGCCAGGACCGGGCGTTGGACATTCTCGAAACGGCTTCGCGCCGGATCAAGGCCATCCGACCCGATTCCAAGATCATCTGCTGTGTGCATGCCACGCTTGGCACCTACTACGTGACCGAGAACCGCGGCTACGACAACTGGGACAAGGTGGCGGCCGCGGATGCCTGCGACGTACTGAGCACGACGATCCTCTCGTACCAGTTGCCGCGCAGCTTCTTCCGTTCGATCACCCAGCGCACCGTCGATGTCGCCCGCAAACACGGCGTCGGCAATCAGCGTTGGATCATGGGATACTACCAAGAGCCGGAGAACCTGGACGAGATCAAAGACACCGTGCAAATGTACGCCGGCATGGGCGTGGAGAGCCTTTTCGCGTGGACTTACCGCGGCGGCCACGGCACCGTGCTGGCCGCCCCCAGGGCACGAGAAGTATGGGACACAATCGGCCAAGCCTACGGCCAAGTCTTGGGCCGTTGATCGGAGACCTCGCAAGGAGACAAACCAAATGGACAATCAGAAACCCGATTTTGGCTATCTCGACAAGACGGTCGAGTTGATGCGCAAGATCGAGCGCGAGCAGCAAGAGAACATCGAAAAGGCGGCCACACTGATGGCGGACGCCATCGAACAGGACCGCCTGATCCACGTTTACGGCGGTGGGGGCCATACGACGTTGGTGATGGGCGAGATGTTCTTTCGCGCCGGTGGCCTGGCCAATATCAACCCGATCATGGAAACCGGACTGTCGGTGTTCAATCACGCGTTGAAGTATCTGGAACTGGAGCGGTGCGTCAATTATGGCCGTAGCATCGTCAAGTACTTCCGGCTGCAACCGGACGACGTGCTGATCATCTTCCACAACATCGGCATCAACCCGGCCACGATCGACGCCGCCATGGAGGCCAAGGAGGCGGGCGTAAAGCTGATCGCTGTCAGTTCGTCGCGCTGGCAAGAAGAGATGCCGCCGGACCACTTCATCCGGCATCCCAACGGCAAAAACCTGTTCGACTTGGCCGACGTTTGCATTGACGACTACAACGAAGTGGGCGACTGCGCCGTGGAGGTACCGGGGTTTGAAACGCCCATCGCGCCGAATTCGAACCTCGTCGATTTCTACATCGCTCACCGTCTAGAAATCGAGACGGTCCGGCAATGTGTCGATCGTGGCATCGAACCGCCGGTGTGGCGCAGTGCTAATGCCCCCGGCGGCGACGAATTCAATGCGGCCTTCGTCGAGAAGTACCTGCCGCGTGTGAAGATGCTTTGAGGCTACGCCAAGGGATGACACAGACAACGACACACGTCGATATGAACGATGCTCTGACCGGTTTGCTGGACAAGTACGCGGTCGAGTTGCCCGGACCGTGGCAGATCACAGACGGCCTCAAACCTCCGGGCGATGCCGATGACGTGCTGACGCTGTCGCCCGGCGAGTTGCTGACCGAGCCGGAACTGCCCGAACTGACGGTCCCGCTGCTCGCGTGGCGGCATCAGCGTCGCTTTGTGGAATTAAAGCGCCTGATCGATGAAGGAACGGTCGCGCCGCTGCTGATGTGCCGCTTTGCCTGCCTGACCGATGGTCAGCAGATGCCGTTGTCGGCGATCCTCTATCGCGAGTTCGATCTGGTCGAGTGGCTTTCGGGAGCGCCGATTGTCGGGATGTACGCGAGTATGGTGGACGGTCGAGCTGCCAACGTGATCGTGCGGTTGGCCAGCGGCGTTGTTGGCAGCGTGGAAGCCGGTGCGACCCTTCCGGACGGCGCGGCCATCCTGGATCGCCATGAGATGATTGCTCGACGAGGCGTGGCTTCCGATCGAGTCGTCGACACGCAGGTGGGGCAAAGTTCGGTCTATGCCTGGACCGCCGCTGGACACCAGCAACACACCGACGTGGACGCCGAGTTGTTCGGATTGGAGTTGGAACAAACCGCCCTGGTGCGGTCGGCCTTCGAGGTATTGCGCCGACCGGACCGTATTGTGACACTGCAGGAGCGGCACCGGCGTCTACGGAAGTTGGTCGAGCTGGCCTACGAGTCGGAGCGCCGCCGAGAACGGTTGACGGCGGACGCGAATAGGAGCGCCGCGAAAAAGGGGTCAGGTCCAATTTGTGCGAAGC
>CAZURK010000214.1:0-27229 GCA_964623055.1 uncultured Pirellulaceae bacterium | reverse complement strand
GGATTTCGCGTTTTTGACCACACATAGAAAAAGGTGGGGTCAGGAAGTTTGAAGCACCCGACCCCTTCTCGCTGCTCGCCAACGATGTGGCGGGATTCGGAAGAGATTGTGTTCGGCAGTATCGTGCCGCTCGTGTTTGCTTGTTGATATGAAGCCAACTTTGTATGCTTGAAGAAGAGGCCCTTGTTGCCGACATAGGACGCATCTCGTGAGTTGTTGCCTGCGATCCGTCTTGTCTTGTGCCTTTTTCGCTATGCTGTCGCTTGGCCTCGCAGGGTGCGGCGGAGATGACGGTGGTGTCGGCGGGTCAGTGGAATCGAAACCTATCGTCGAGGAACGTCGGTCGGGAGACCAAACTCCAGGTCTGAAGGAGGAAGGCAAACTTCCGGCGGATTTCCGCAGGTAGGTGCTGCAGGAACGGACCGTTCTTGCGCTGAATTGGCGAGCCTTTGATCAGGAGGGGATGTCGTGTCCAAATGCAACACGCTGGCACGGCGTCACAACCGGGGCTTCACGCTGGTCGAGCTTCTGGTTGTGATTGCCATCATCGGGATTCTGGTCTCGTTGCTCTTGCCGGCGGTCCAGTCGGCGCGTGAAGCGGCTCGGCGCATGAGTTGTTCGAACAACGAACACCAGCTTGCGCTCGCGTTGATGAACTACCACGGCGGCCACAGGTCGTTTCCATACGGCGTCAATGCACCTTGGGGCCATTCTTGGGGAGCTCACATCCTGGCCGAGTTGGAGCAGCGCGCTCTGTTTGAATCGATACCCTGGGGCGAAGACGGCAACTGGTACGATACGGACCCCGTCAGCCTGGCTTTGCAGGATCTGAGTCGTACGCAGCTTCCCATCTTTCGATGCCCGTCGGAAGTTGGACCGAAGACGGAGAATTGGATCATCCGAGATCGATACGCCACTAACTACTTGGGCAATGCGGGCAGCAACGTCACGACGGACAATTTCGACTACAGCAGTCCGCCCAGAATCGACATGAGCCGCTCGAACGGCGTGCTGCTGGTCGCCAAGTGTTGGTCGTCGCCGCCATCGATTCGTATCGCCGATATCGTCGACGGGACATCGACGACCTTTCTGCTGGGCGAGGCCAAGTATCTGGCGGACGCGTCGAAAGGGTGCGACTTCTGTCATCGCTTCTATTTGTACCATCCTGAGTTCGATTCGTGAGGGGGTAACGATTTTTCCCAGTGTCTGGGATCCTGCTTCTACCCCCCCAACCGTCGACAACCCGCCGCGGTGGTTGAGCTTTCGTTCAGCAGTTACCATCCCGGCGGCTGCAACATGACTCTTGTGGATGGATCGACACGCTTCGTCACCGAGGAGGTCGATATCAACGTTTGGAGAGCGCTTGGCTCTCGAAACGGACACGAAGTCGTTACGCAATACTAGAGGACTGCGCCACTTCGGAGCCGTAGACTCTTGAATATGGTAACCCGAAGCGTGAGCGAGGAAATCCACGCGAGAGGCTTCCTCGCTTACGCTTCGGGTTACGATGGACATTTGTGTTTTGCGTGTTTGACTGGCAAGGTGAAACAGAATGAAACGCAAACATATGGAGAGTCACTGGAAGCAGATGGTAGCCGAGCAGGCCGCTCGCGAGAAGCGGAAGGGCGAGCCTCCGGGACGCAAGACACAGGGCAAGAAGAAGGCCAAGAAGGAAGATGCGCCTGAGATCGAGGTGAACGCCGAGACGGAAGACGTACTGGAGGACGAACAGGAAGTCGAGACCGAAGACAGAAAGTCGCCCTGGAAGTCCGCTGGTGACTTGCTCCACCGGCATCGTTACGCATCGCTCGCCGTCACCGTCGCCGTCCTTCTGATCTGTCTGCTGACGACGTTCGGTGATTCGGACGACCGACCGGAACGCGTTCCCGTATCAGGCCGTGTTCTGATCGATGACGAGCCGCTCACCGCCGGGACGATCATCTTCATTCCTGAAGACGGGGTCCACTCATCCATCGGAACGATCGACAAGACCGGTCATTTCACGCTTACTTGCTATGACGGCGACGACGGCGCCGTGCTGGGCATGCATCGGATGGAAGTCGTGCTGACCGAAACGCTGGACGAGGATGCCCCACCGTGGCTCGTGCCGGAGAAGTACACGAACCACCAGACATCGAAACTGGCTGCCGAAATCACAAAGCCCACCAGAGACCTGATCGTCCGACTGCAAACGGACCGTGAGCAATCCGAGGGCGAAACCGAGCCGGATCCATCACAGTTGTCCGGGGAAGGAGAACAACAATGAGCAAGACATGGGGGATCGTTTTAGGCGGATTGTCCCTTAGCTTCATCATGGCGGGGCAAGACGTGACGGACGCTGCCGAAGAGGCGGCCGTTTTCGAACTGAAGGAGGTGTCGGCTTTCGAGGAAGCCCAGAACAACGAAGAAGTCAAACAGGAACTGTTGCAGGGCCAGTACGCCTTTTGCCAAGCCGAGCCCAGCGATGAAGTCAAGAAGTATCCGAAACTGAATTCGTCGCAGGCTCAGTACGGAAGCGTATCATTCGACGCAAGCTTCTTCGCCCCGAACGCCGGGCTCGAATTCCATTTCGTGATCGATGCGTCTGTAACCGAAAAGGCTGACAAGGAGGAATCCCCGTCTTTGCTGGATACGCTTGCCAAGAGTATCGGTGTCGGTTCGAGCGAACAGAAGCCGGTCGCGAAATACGACCGATTGTACTTCGACGCAAACCACGATCTCGATCTGACAAACGATCCAGTGCTGACGTTAATGGAGAAGCCGCCCGCGGGCCTGCTGCCTTCTGGCGACGCAAGTACAGATGTGGAAGATCAACTGAAGGTTTTCGAATACCTGACGGTGAAGTTTGACCACGGTCCAAAAGTCGGGACCCGGCCGTTGCGCGTCTTACCGGTGCTCGAGGGGAGTATGTATGGCGGTATGGCCTACGTGAAGTTCTTGCTGCCGGTGGCGCGCAAAGGCGATATCCGCATCGGCAATCGAGAGTACACGGCCCTTCTCGCACAGGCGAATATGATCACGGGACGCTTCGATCGGCCCGCCACCGGTCTCTATCTGACGCCAAAGGACGGCAAGGCGAAACCTCCTTCTGATTGGGGAATGAACTTTCTGTCTGTGATGCGGAAAGCCAACGGCCGGCTGTACACCGTCAAAGCAAGTCCCACTGGTGACAAGCTGATCGTGGAACCGTATCTCGGGGACTTCGGGTTTCTGGAGGTGCGACCAGGAGGGCGAAACATCGACAAGCTCGGGGCGAGCGGCTTTTTGCTCTCCGAAGCGGAATCCCTGTTCACTATGGGCGAATACACCTCGCGGTTTGCAGCCGAGAAAAAACCGCGCCAGCGACTCCCGGTGGGCAACTATCAGCCCATGATGTTGACCGTCGATTTCGGCCGGTTGGAGGTCTCGCTGATGCCCAACTACTATGCGGAGGACGGGACGGAACGGACAGACGTCAAGCCGGCGTTTTCGATCGCGATCCGCAAAGACGAGCCTTACGTTCTGGACTTCTCCAACAAGCCCAAGGTCACGTTCATCAGCCCGCGTCCCAAAGAGACTTTCAAACCGGGCGACGAGGTCGACATCTCGGCCATGTTGGTCGATCAGAAGCTTGACCTCATGATCCGCGACATTAAGGACACGACGAAGAAGGAAAGGGACCTGACGTACCACGACGACCAAGGCAACCCCATAAAGGTCACCATGTACGCTTCGCTCGACCCGACGGTGACCATCACCAACTCGTCGGGAAAACGGGTAGCCAACGGCACGATGCCCTTTGGGTGAGGCGGCACCTGCGGGTACTCGTGGCGAGTACCACGGAATCTGAAGTTGTCCGGCGAGAAAGAGACGTTTACCGCAACGCTGGCCTACGAAACGCCCGACCTCTACGGGAAGATCGCGGCGTCCTGGAAGATTGTGATTGGGCCGGAATAGTCTTCTGCGTCAATCTAGCTGGGCGGCAGCCGAGCGCGTTGCCTGCCGCTCGCACCAAACGGTGTCCGCATCGAATGGCGGTCGCCTTGACATGGCGTGGTTTGGTAGAAGACGCGGGTTATAGATGGGGGGTTATATATGAAGAGAGGAACTCGGCCCGCCAACATCTTCATTTATAACCTCTAATCTATAACCATTCATTCTTATCCCGGCAGACTGCCTCTCCCGTTGATGTCACCGGCATCCCAAACCGTGACATCTCAACCTTCACACGCCCGTAGCCAAACACCATCAGGTGCTACTTGGCTTCCATCACTACGCGAAGACCCACGTTGAAGACCTTCTGCCACGATGGATAGTTTTGGCGAAAGGCGGAACGGGCTCGCTTGGGCCGATCGTAGAACGAGCCGCCACGAACAACTTTTGCGCCGGCGGCGTTGGGATCGTCGCGGCCATCGCGGGAATTGTAGGGATAGGGCTGGTAGGCCGTTCGCGTCCATTCTGCGACGTTGCCGTGCATGTCGTACAGTCCCCACGGGTTGGGCGCATATCGACCGACGTGGCCCGTAACGACGGCGTTGTCGTTTGCGCCGTCGATCGTGGGAAGCCACTTGGGCGAGTCGCGTCGAGTCAGATTGTTCAATTGCTGGTCGGCCAGGTTGGCGAATTTGCCAAAGTCCGCATCGCAATCGCCGTAGTGCATCGGCGAATCCGTGCCGGCGCGACAGGCGTATTCCCATTGGGCCTCGGTCGGCAACGAGAACTGTTGGCCCGTCTTCTGTGACAGCCAGTTGCAGAATTCCAAAGCTCGTTCCCAGGACAGCCGAATGGCCGGCTGACGCGCGTGATCGACGGCCACGCCGCGGCTGCTGTGGTCCTTGTTGAATATGCTGATATAGCCGACGTCGTGTGACGGATCGAATGCGGCAAACTGTTCGTTTGTCACTTCAAACTTGCCCATGTAGAACGGCTTGTCGATTCGCACAGACGTTTGTGGATACTCGTCCACATAGCCGTCGAACGAACCCATGACGAACTCGCCGGCCGGCACCAGCACCAGGTCCAAGGTGATACCTTCGGCAAGCTCGATCTGCACTTCCGTCTCAAGCCCAACCGCTGTCCGGCGTCGCTCAGCCTCGGCTGCGTCGAATGGCCAGTTGCGGACACTCAGTTTCCGTGGCTTCTGCTCCGGCACCGGTGTTGGCTTGACGAAGTCAGGACGTTCCGGTGGTGGCGTGGGGTATTCCTCGGGGTTCTCCGGGCGGTTGGCGAACATAGTTCGCATCTCCAGCCGCCGCGCCTCGCGGTCCGAGTGGTTACCGCCGCGATGCTCGTGCCAAGTGCCGTGGTCCGGCACGTTCAAGTCGATCCAGGTGACCAAACGATCCCAGCCCTCGTCATCAAGCTGGACGCCGTGATGGCCCTTGGACAGCATCTGCACCAGTTCGCTGACGCTGGCGTGGTATTCCAGCGGCTTCTGCAGGAAGTAATCGCTTTCGGGCCCCGGACGGCGCACGTAAGGGTGTAGATCGCAATACGACGGCGTGAAATTACGGTATGTACTAGGCCGGTCGCTGTCCAGATTCGGCCGATCGTTGTGTTTGCCGTCATGGCAACCGACACAGTGCTTATCCAAAACGGGCTGCACCTCCCGCTTGAAACTGAACGGTCGCGCGGGACCGTACCAGGGCGTGATCGCGGACGGTGATCGCTCCATGGCCAGGGTCGGCTTCGCTGGCGGCGTGGTATTCTGGCTTTCGTGGCAGCCCGTACACGAAAGAACCTCGCCGGGCATGGCCGTGTACCAGCTTCGCATGATTTGCAGCGCACGGCCGTTTTCGTCGAGCGGTTGTACGGCGATGGGCACGTTCGCCGGCACTTTGAAGCTGGCCGATCCATCCTTTTCCACCGGCACTGTGCCCAGGATACGGCGCGCATCCCAGGGACCGTCGATGCCAATGTGGATGTGGCCGCCCATGCCGTTGTAGGCGTAATGGAATTCGTAGATTCGCAATGATTTCACGGTACCTCGGGGAACGCCTCGCAGTCCGTTGCCCGAATAGATGTCGGACAAGTAAATCGTGGCATCCGGCTGGCTCGGATCGATGCGATCCTTGAGAATCGGCGGTGCAGGTGTTTGTCGCAACGGCACGGGTTCGAAAAGCACGTTGCCGGGCTGCTCCTTGATCAGCACCATGTTGTCGAAGATATCGACAAGATAGATGCCCCACAGCGATTGAGCGGTCGGCTGCATGCTCACCAGGAAGTACTTGTCACTCAGGGGGTACGGATGGAGGAATTTTGGCCACGAGCTGTTGACAATCGCATCGCCAATGTTCGCCTTGACTTCTACGCCGTAGCCCGGGATCCGCTGGACGGCGCCATCGGCCTGATGGCGCCCCAGGGCCGGATCGAAGACCAGCAGCTCGCCCATGCGCGGGACACCGTGGTGGCCCGAGATCACCGCGACGACCTTCGTCGGATGTTCCGGTATGGGCCGTGCGTAGAAGGTCGAATTCGGCCACGGCGAATTGCTGCCGTAGTACTGCATCTGGTTCGAGCCGTCCGGGTTCATCGAGAACAGCAGACGCGTAAAGTAGTGAGGCGAATCGGAATACTCCCAACGCGTGTACAGAACGCGCCCGTCGTTCAGCACCGTGGGGCACCAGTTGTGATCCTGGTCGAAGCAGAGCTGGCGAGTGTTCGAGCCGTCGGCGTCCATGATGAAAAGGTTGGCCACGGCGTTCCCGCCGCCCACACACGGCACGCCTTGGAAGCAGCGAGTCGAATCGAAAATGACCCGCCCGTCGGGCAGGTAACAGGCGTCGTAGTTGTCCACGTCCGGGAAGTCGCCCGGCGTCACTTGACGCAGTCCCCGTCCGTCGGAGCCGATTTCCCATATCTGAAATCGATTGTGGTCGCCGATCATGGAAAACAGCATTCGGTCTGCATCGAAATGCAAATCGACATCGCCGACGAAGATATCTCTCTCCGGTTTGAATAGTGTCGTGAGTTTCCCGTCCGAACGTATCGGCGAGAGAACGGCGATTTCGTTGTTGAACCCCGAGCGAGACAAGGCACAGTTGCCTTGCCAGTTCTGTGGCAAGCCGAGATTCGGCGCGTTCGCGTTGCGCTTGACCAACAGAAGACGATCGAAGTCAAGCAGCGGATTACTCAGCAGAGCGTCGCTTTGCAGCTTGTGAAATCGTTCCACCAACGCAGGAATCCGTTCCGTGAGACTGCCGTCGCCACTTGCCAGGGCCTTTTCAATGTCGGTCGCTTGACGTTCCAGGTCATCAACCTGTTTCAGGAACTTGGTCGCTTTCGTGTACCGACCAGGGTAACTGTCGCTCAGATCGTGGATGGCTAACCGGAGGGCGTCGAAACTGATCTGCTTCATCTCGGCTGTACGATGCCGGAACAGGCAAACCTTTGTGAACAATTCGAGCCAGGCCGGGTCGTCCGCGTTCGTATCGGCTTCCTTAAGCGACTGTAGCTGGCCACGCAAGCTTTCCCCCTCCCGGCCGCAATCCCGAATCGCCGATTCGACCATCACTTCGGTCAGTTGAAGGCCGTCGGTCGAAGCGAACCATTCCAGGTGCCGATTGCCCGACAAATAACGCTTCATCCAGCCGGCTTCCAGCGGATAATCGGCTTCGAGTTGTTTCCACGCATCGAGCAACGGATCCGAAGGAAGCGCGGACGGATTCAGCGTGAAGAAGAAACCGTGCCCTCCGCCATTGTTGTAGATCTTCATCAACAGGCGATTTTCACCTGCCTTGAAATTGAGCTCGGCGCGATCCTGGTTTGCTCCAGGGCCTCGCGGAACGTCGTGAGAGATGACTTGCTTGCCGTCCAGCCACACGACCAGCCCATCGTCGCTGCCGAATCCGGCCGGCGTCGAGACTGCCTTCTGCGAGGTGATGGTTCGGAACAAATACGTTGGCCCTCGGCCACCGTCGGAGGGTAGATGGTGCACACGACCGTCCACCCAACCCGAGTGCTGCTGCCACCGCAGCTTCCCGTCGGGCCCTTTCGCCTCCAAGTCGACCTCCTCTTCGGGAAACAGGGCGTCCGCAAAGCGGTCGGCCTTCATCTGCCCCGTGGTGAACCACGGCCCCAATTCGATCGGCTGCGGTTCGGCTGCCTGCTCTTTGGGCTTGGCGAAGTTGGCCCGCGTCGCCAGCATGGTCTCGGGCCAAGTGGCCTTTTTCACGTATTGTTTGCCGTCATCGGCCACAGCGGCAGAGCCCAGGATCGTCAGCATCCAGACGGGGATCAAACAAGAAAGCACGGTTAGACCGCTTGTGCCTCGTGTCATGGTTCGCTTCCTGGGGAGGTAGTTTCGTTGGGGGGCGGTAGGACTACAGGGTTCCAAGTTTAACCTGCGGCGGAGCCCGAAACCATAGCATTCTACGGCGTCATGCACACATGACCTACGTGTGCGGCTATCGATACTTGTCAGGTAGATTGTGGCCAGGGTTGGAGGGCGCAAGCCCGAAACCCCGGGGCTTCCCTCGCTGACGCTCAGTCCAGCCCCGGTCACCCAACCCGGCATTAATCGACAGATATACCACTACATATCTCAATACCTGGTACAGGGTATTCAAAAGGCCGTACTTACTGCTGGTTTTCGCTTTTCAGCGTTTCGTACAGTTCCAATGCCTTCTCGGGCTTTTCCCCTTCGTGCACGATTGCGCGTATTGCCCGAATCATGGCCACGGGATCGTCGGCCTGGAAGATGTTTCGGCCCATGTCGACGCCGTCGGCGCCTTGATCGATGGCCTTGTAGCACATCGTCATTGCTTCAAGCTCCGGGAGCTTCTTGCCACCGGCGATCACGACGGGCACTGGGCATCCGGCGGTGACACGATCGAACCCTTCTTCGCAAAAATACGTCTTGATGACGTGAGCGCCCAATTCGGCGAGCACGCGCGAAGCCATTCCCAGGTAACGCGCGTCGCGCGCCATCTCGCGGCCGACTGCCGTGACGCCTAGCGTTGGAATACCATACTTGTTCCCAGCATCCACAACTTGGACCAAATCGCGAATCGTCGCGTGCTCGTGTTTGCCACCGATGCACACTTGGACGGCCATGATCGTTGCGTTCAGCCGAATGGCTTCTTCGATGTCCACGCCGATGCATTCGTTAAACAGATCGTCGCCGACCAGCACAGTCGACCCAGCGGTCACACGCAGCGACACGGGCTTGTTGAATATGGGAGGTATGTTCGCTCGGAGCGCGCCGCGAGTACACATGATAACGTCGCTGTGCGGAACCAATGGACGCATTGTCAGGTCCATTCGTTCCAGGCCAGACGTCGGGCCCATGATGTAACCGTGGTCGAAAGCCAACATGACCGTCCTGCCGCTTTTCGGATTGAACATGCGGCTCAATCGATCCTGCATTCCCCAGTCTAGATGGTTCGAGCCTTTGACGTAAAACGGCTCTTCCTGTATGGGGACGCCGACGCCAAATCGTTGTGCTTCGATATTGCCTGATTCTTCGGGCATTGAGAGGTTTCCTCTGTTGGAAGTATAGGGTAGTGGAGTTGTTCTCAGATTACGTCATGGCCTTCGCGAAGCCGGCAAACAAAAGGGCGGCACTGGCCGCACCGGGGTCGATGTGGCCGATTGACCGTTCGCCCAGATTTTTTGCGCGGCCGAATCTGGCTTGCATATCCGCCGTGGACTTGGCACCTTCGTCCGCGGCTTTTGCCCCGACATCCAGGATTGCTGCGGCGTCCCCGCTGCCCGCTGCTGAGCGCATGGCCTGGACGGCCGGTTCGATTGCATCGATCAACGTCTTGTCGCCTACCGCGGCTTGGCTGTGCTTCCGGATTCCGGCCAGCCCTTGCTCGAACACGGCCACCAGCGCCGGGCAGTCCAGCGAGTCTGTGTCTTTCGCCGCTTTGGCCATCCCGTTGAACAGCGACCCGAACAGCGGACCGGTCGATCCGCCGTCGATGCCCATCACGGCCCATCCGATCGCTTTCAACGTCGTGTCGATATTCTGCCCTGCGTTCTCGTCCAACGCCTTCGCCGCAGCATCCATGGCGCGGCAAATCGCCATCCCGTGGTCGCCATCGCCAATGGCCGCGTCCAGACGAGAAAGCTCGTCTTGTTGAGCCTTGATCAAGTCGACCGCGGTCAAGATCATTCCGCGGAGTTCTTCGATACCGATTCGCTCTGGCATTTGGTATTCGTCTTCCTGGAATCTGTTTCGGGTCTCACCGCGTCATCTTACCGTCAGGTACGGAGTATCGCACGGGGCGTCCCACAATTCGATCAGTTGGTCGTCCAGTTTGGCCAAGTGCATCTGGAAGCCAGCCATTTCCTGGACGGTCAACAATTCGCCACACCGGCCGCGAGCGATCTCGATGCCCTTATCGGCCAGGAACTTCTCCAGGCCGCGATATATGATGAACATCTCCATCAGCGTGGTTGCGCCCGCGCCGTTGATCAGAGCCAAGATCTTGTCTCCATCGCCGGCACCGATGGCCTTGACCAGTTGTTCGGCCATAGTGGCAGCCGTCTGGTCGGCAGTCATGATCTTCGAGCGGCCTGTGCCCGCCTCGCCGTGCTGGCCCATGCCGATTTCCATTTCGTCGTCGGCCAACTCGAAAATCGCCTGTCCTGATGCCGGATGCGTGGCGGTCTTCAGGGCTACGGCCAGCGTCGCCATGCTCTGATTGTACTTGTCGGCTACCGCGTACACTTCGTCCAGAGTCGCGCCGGCTTCGGCTGCGGCCCCGGCGACCTTGTACAGCGGGATGCAGCCGACCAAACCACGGCGGTCTTTGGCCGGCGCATCCATCCCCGGAGCGATGTCCTCGTGTGTGAGGATCGTCTTGATATTCAGGCCTTCTTCCTCGGCCATTTCCATGGCCACGTTGGAACTCATGACATCGCCTTCATGGTTCAAGACGACGAACAGCACCCCGGCCTCGCGGTCGGCCATTTTCAACGCCTCGAACACCTTAGGAGGGCCGGGAGCGGCAAAAATGTCGCCGACCACCGAGATATCCAGCATTCCTTCGCCGACAAAGCCGCTGAGCGCCGGTTCGTGCCCCGCCCCACCCAAAGTCACGATGGCGACCTTGTCCTTTGGCTTAGGGTTGGCTCGCACGACCAGCTTTTCGCCGACCAATGCGATTTTGTCGCGATAGGCACTGGCAAACCCTTCGAGCAACTCGGCAGTCAGGTTGGCGGGATCGTTGATAAACTTCTTCATGACCATAACGAATGTCTCCGCGGCAATGTGTTGAAACGCTTGGACTTCTCTGGTAGTTCAGGTCTTCCAAGCAGTCTTGTATTCGTTGGACGGCGGGCCGTCAAGTGTTGGACCGGCGAAGGCGCGCAGAGAAATGAAGGGGAGACCGGGTGTGGAGGGCCCAGACGTGCAACGTTCGAAGTTCAGTAGTTCCAAGTTCCGAAGGAGGCCACCATCCTTGGTAGCCGGATTCGCAAGAATTCGGGCCCTCTTTCGCAACTCTCCGAAGTCTTGCGACTTCGGCTACGGGAAGCTTGGAACTACTGAAATGGCCGCCGGCATCAGCCGCAGGAGAACGCTGGAGCGGGCCTGCCGTAGTGGAATCCTTGGCCCAACTGGAAACCGAGCTGCAGGCAGGTGGTGTGTTCGTCGGCACACTCGATGCCTTCGGCCAGCGGTATGACGCCCAGGTTATTCACCATGCGTACGAGCGTGGCCAGCATCTCCTGACGCTCGGTAGGCGCCAAGTGAATGTCGCGGATCAAGGACATATCGAACTTCAAGTAGTCTGGTCGCACTTCGATCAACTCGACCAACCGCGTCTGACCCGCGCCGAAATCGTCGAACGCCAGGCGAACGTCAACGTCGCGGAGCACCGAACGCAGGTCCCTCATCGAAGCGGGATCGGTTACCGCTGCCTCGTGGATCTCCAACGTGATCGGCTGAGCAGGACTGACTTCCCGTACCGCTCTTATTGATTGCGGAAGCCCCGGTTCGATGAGTTCTTTTGGGTGCGTATTGACAAAGAGGTGTGGTGGATTGCCAAGCGAGGCGGTCGCCCGGATGCCCTCCCAGCGGAACATGCGGCTCAATTCGACCTCGACGTCCAAGCACACAGCGGCCCGAAATATGTCCCGCGCCTCGTGCATGCCGACCAGATTGCTGCGGGCCAGCACTTCGTATCCGATGATATCCTCGTTTGCCAACTCGACGATCGGCTGATAGTGGGGGACCACGGCTCGTTCGCTGATGATTCGGTCCAATTGCACGAGGGCGAAAGCCTGGTCGTGCACTTCCTCTTGCACGGTCCGATTTGCTCCGGTGGCATCCTGCCGACGAACGCGAAACGGTACGTCGGCAAACTGTACCAAGTCTTCCTCCTGTACCAGCGTCTCGGAGATTCGGCGACCGTTCACGAACGTGCCATTCGTACTTCCCAGATCTCGTAACCGCAGCGAATCGCTGTCCGCGACGATCTCGGCGTGCAGCCCCGACACCGTTCGACGCGGGATGCACAAGGCGAGCCCCGGTCGCCGGCCGACGTGGAACGGAGTGGAGTGAATCGGGACCAGACGGACCGGCTCGGACCCGGCAAGTTGTCCCGCAAGAAACCAAACGGATTCTGTTGATCGGTCGATCTCAGTCTGCATGATATCCAAATCCCTGCATCCCCACATGGCCGAGCCGCTCGCTTGGCGAGGTTTCCCAAGGCGACCGTGGCACATCGAGTGCTCATGAGAAGCTTAGTTTACGCATAGCAGTCGGGCCACAAAGACCGAATCGCCAACCCCCGCTGGCTCTGTTTCTGACCTAAACTTGCGAGGATCGCGCTCCCCTTGGTGTCGCGCGCTCCGATCGCAGGGTACTGCTTATAGAGGTCATAGCAATCATGTCGGCGACGAACACGCAAGAGATCAGCAAAGAACTGTTGTCGACCTTGTTGTCGGACGACACCTTCTGGCCGGCGGAGCCAAGTTCGATGAAGGACACGGGCTTGAGCGAGGCTTTCGTCGAATCGCTTGTCTGCAAGTACCTCGGACACACGGGCACCGCAAGCGGACGCAACATCGCCGACGCGTTATGCCTTCCGTTTGGGGTCATCGAGGGGCTGCTTGCCGCACTCCGAACCAGGCAGGTAGTAGTACACGCAGGCTCGGCTGCGTTTAACGACTACTACTACACGCTCAGCGAGCAAGGACGCCGCCGTGCGCGTGCGTATGGCGAGGCGTGCGCGTATGTCGGGCCGGCGCCGGTGCCGCTGATGGATTACGTGATCGCCGTCGAGGCCCAGGCAGTCAGTGCCGAATCCCCTCGCCGAGGTCAATTGGAGGAGGCGTTTGGCGATATCACCATCAACTACGATATCTTTGAACTGCTCGGTCCGGCCGTCAATTCCGGCGCCGGGATGTTCCTGTACGGATCGCCCGGCAACGGCAAGTCGACGCTCGCCAAACGGATCACGTTGTGCTTCGGCCAGCAGGTGTGGATTCCCCACGCGATCCTGGAAGACACGAACGTGATCAAGCTGTTCGACGCCTCGTACCATCATGAAGTGAAGGGGCACTCCAGCGGTCTGATCAAAATGCGCGAGCACGATCGGCGTTGGATCAAGATCCGGCGTCCTACCGTGGTTGTCGGCGGCGAGTTGACCATGGAGAACCTGGAAATCCGGCACGACGCTCGCAGCAACGTGAGCGAAGCGCCGATCCAAATGAAAAGCAATTGCGGCTGTTTGTTGATCGACGATTTCGGGCGACAGCGTATCGCCCCTGCAGATCTGTTGAATCGCTGGATCGTGCCGCTGGAGAGCCGATATGATTTCCTGACGCTGTCCACAGGCAAGAAGATCCAGGTGCCGTTCGAGCAGTTGATTATCTTTTCGACAAACTTGGAACCGGAAGATCTCGTCGACGAAGCGTTCCTGAGGCGAATTCCGTACAAGATCGAAATCACGGATCCCGATGCGGAGGAGTTTCACAGCCTATTCGAACTGTACGCCGACCAGTTTCGATGCGAGTACCGAAAGGACGTCGTCGACCACCTGCTGAAGCAGCACTACGAAGTCGCCAACCGGCCGCTCCGACGCTGCCATCCTCGGGATCTGCTGAGCCAGATTCGCAGCTACTGCACCTACAACGACTTGCCGGTGGAGATGCGTCCAGAGTACTTCGACCGCGCCGCAAGAAGCTACTTCGCAACGGTACTGAAAAGCAAATGACAACGCCAACTGAACAGGCAAGGGACAATACGTTTGACTCTCCCCCCGCGGAACGGACCGGCAACCAGAGGGAGCCGATCCCAGGCTACGTCCTGAAAGAGCGTATCGGCAAGGGCGGCTACGGCGAGGTATGGCGGGCCGAAACGCCCGGTGGATTGCCGAAGGCTGTGAAGCTTGTCCACGGAACACTCGACGACACGGCCGCTTCGCGCGAACTGGAGGCGATGGAACGGATCAAGACGGTTCGCCACCCGTTGTTGCTGTCGCTGGAAAGAATCGAGATCGTTGACGGTCGCCTGGTAATCGTCTCGGAGCTGGCCGAATCAAGCCTGAAAGACCGGTTTGACACGCGAAGGGAATCGGGATTAGACGGAATTCCGCGGGACGAGCTGTTGCGCTGCCTGAGCGATGCGGCAGAAGCGCTGGACTACCTGTATGAAGAACACTCGCTGCAGCACCTGGACATCAAGCCCGAGAACCTGCTGTTTGTGGGAAATCGAATTAAGATCGCGGATTTTGGGCTTGTGCGCAACTTGCGTGAACTGGGTGATTCGCTCGGCGGCGGACTGACGCCACTGTATTCGGCACCCGAAGTTCTTCGCGGCAAGCCGAGCCGGACCAGCGATCAGTACAGCCTGGCGATTGTCTACCAGCAGATGTTGACCGGCGAGCCGCCGTTCGCGGGGCGCACGTCCGCTCAGCTTGCTGCTCAACATCATCACTGCAAACCCGTGCTGACGCCTTTGCCGCAGCCGGATCAGGTCGTCGTTGCGAGAGCCCTCGTCAAAGAACCGGTAAAACGATTTCCTGGTTGTCGCGTGTTGATCGAAAACCTGCAGCGCGCCGGCATCCATGGATCCGGCAGTCGGCGAACGAAGACATCCAGGCGAACCCCGTCAAACTCGCAGGCTTCGAACGACACGGGCAGCAACGGTGTCCGCGAAGATCTGGCCGTTGCCAAGACCACTCCATTTTCGCTGGAAAACTCGGCGGTTGAAAAACTTCCGGCGATCGATATCTCGAAACAGACCACGGAGTATCGGCCCGCCATCTTCGTTGGCCTGGGACATACGGGCGTCCAAGCGTTGGCGAGGCTACATCAGCGGTTGGAGGAGAACTATGGCGAACTCGATCACATTCCCTGTTTGCAGATGCTGCTGATTGATACCGACGAGCAATCGCTTGGCCAGGCCACCGAGGCAAAAACCGCTGCCGGGGTACGGGGGCACGACACGCTGGTTATGCCGCTTCGCCGGCCAAATGAATATCGGGCGAAGTCCGAGCAATTGCTCCAGTGGCTGAGCCGGCGGTGGCTCTACAACATCCCACGTTCCTTGTCGACCGAGGGTTTCCGGCCGTTGGGGCGGTTGGCGCTGATCGACAACTGCGACAAACTGATCGAACGACTGCGCAACGCCATCGCGATAGTCACGGATCCCGAATCCCTGGCCATGTCCACACGAAACGCGGGCATCGCGTTCCAGAAAGAACCGCCGCGGGTGTTCATTGTCGCCTCGACCGCTGGCGGAACGGGCAGTGGCGCGGTTTTGGATCTGGCCTACCTAGTACGCGAACTGCTGGTGGAACAAGGACTTTCTGACGACGCCGTCTACGGCATCCTGGCCCATTCCACGACGCATAAAGCCGACATACGAGACTTGGCCGTCGCGAACACGTATGCGTTTCTTATGGAGTTGAAGCACTTGACCCGCGTCGGTGGGCACTACCCCGGCGATGCGGCCTTTCGGCTATTGGCCTCGTACCAGCGCGATGCGGTGTTCCGGCATTCGTATCTGGTTCATTTGGGCGACGAATTGAACGACGCACAGTACAACTCGGCCGTCGACGGCCTGGCGGAGTATCTATATCTGAACTGCGCGACGCCCGCCTGCGCGTTCTTTGACCGCTCGCGCGAGCAGGCAACCGGTGAGGACAAGCCGGATCAGACAAACATGCGAACCTTCGCGATCGGCAAGACGCAGCGGCGCGATGACGATCTAGTGGACAGCGAGCTTGCCCTGCTGTGCCGGTCCACTATCCAACATTGGTTGGGCATCGGCGCGTCTTGTGACAACGCAGACGCAAATCAAGGCGATCAGCAGGAGGGTGGCGACGCATCTTGCGTGGAGGATCAGCGGTCTGCGGCCCATGTACAGGGCATCGTCGCGAGACGGGCCAGCTCGTTGGATCTGAAGCTGGCCTCTTTGGTCGAACACGCAATCGGGATTGTGCAGTCCGAGTTCGGTGGCGATGTAGACGGCCATCTCGGCCGCATGATCGAGAGTGTCAAGTCAAGTCGCCAGCAGGCAGAGGGCAACGCGTCGGCGCAGGCCGTGGCCGCAGAGCCCATCGAACTGATCGAACGGATGCTGGCGAGGCCCAGTGTCGACCGTCAGCGTGCTTCGCAGGCCAACGGACTTCGCGGCGTTCTCACTGGCCAGATGGCAAGGTTCCTTGCCCATAAGACAAAAGCCGCTCGTCAGTGGCTGACCGGACTGCTGGAAATTCCGGACGCGCGGCTCGACCGAGCTTGGCAAGCGGCAACATGCTTCGCCAGGCAACTCGGAAAACTTGAATCGTCGGCCAGCCAAGTGCTCCAGCGGTTGGGCGACGAAGTGGCGGGTTTAAAAACACAAGCGGCCGAGAGCCAACCGGACAGACTGCTTCTGCAGTATGGAAGGCTTCGCGTCTACGAGATGGCCCACCGCTGTGTCCGCGACGGCGTACGGGCTATGCGTCTTGAAATGACGGCGATCGCCGAGGATTTTCAGAAGCTCCGGGGTATGTTGATCGGCGTTGCGGCCGAGTTCGAGTCACAGTGCGCGGCAAATGAAGACGAGCAAGTACCGGACGCCGACGGAGGAACCCCGGACCAAGAAAACTCGGCTGGCCCAACGCCCCGATTGCTGGAGTTGATGGACCGGCAGATGCGCAACAGATTCGCAGGCGCGGGCCATTCACTTCACGGTGTGCTGACTGGAAGGATGCGCGATCCAAACCTGCTGTACAAATCGTTGCGTGAAACAGGACGAGTCATCCTTCGCACAAGATTCGCCGAAGGGGACAGGAAGCCCTCGGAACGCGCGACGAGCAACGAACAGATCCGTGGCGATACCCAAGCCTTGATCGACGGATCGACGCCGAAACTGCTGGACTGTGGTGGTGCGAAACGCATGCTGATGGTGGCCGGGGACCAGTCCGACCTCGCGTCAATGAAACGTGGCATAGAACAGGCCACCGGCGACAGCGTGACGGCGCTGGCGTGTCCGGGAAGCGATACGCTGCTCTGCTGCGAAATGGAACGCGTCCCGCTCGACAATATCGCCGCGTCTCTGATCGGCGGTCGACGCGAATACGCCGAATTGGCCTCACGCCTGCACACACGCATCGACGTGAAATGGCCGGACGAGTAAACGCAACGATTGTGCGGTGCCGATCCGTCCTACATTTTGCTCCGCAACGTTTGAACGAACGCGTCCTGCAGAGACAAACGTAAATCGTCTCTTTCTTTCTCAATCTGACGATTGATTCTGTTCACCAGGGCAGGACGCCGTTTGGCGATCTGGTCTTCCAGCACTTCACGGACTTGATGGCTCAGCGGTCTCACGATCGAACTGCCCAAGTCGCTTACACGGCGAAGGCGGAAATCGACGATCTGCAAGTTCGCGTCGGTAACGACGGGATCCAAAAACACATCCGGTGGCAGCTTCGTCGGATCGAATTCGATTCCCACGTTGCAGTGCACACGTAAGCGTACCCTGGCGTCCGCGTCCGCGCCGACACTGATCAACTGCACGCCGTGCTCCCATTGGGAAACGCGACCGAACACCTTCAACGCTGCGTCTATCCAGGCGTCAAACTCGACGCGGCCGTTGGACGCCTCGCGGAGGTTCGACAAATGCACATGGAAGCGTCGTTCGGGATCCGCGAGGCTGATTTGATATCGCTTCCAGGTCCCGTGGTTCACGTGCTTCTTTCGCCGTTTCGTCTTGATGCGAAGCCCGTCCCGCCAGACCCTCACGCCGGCCCAGACTTCCTTCGTCTTCCCCCAGTCCTTGTCGTTCTTGTATTTGTGCGGAATGTTCTCCAAGGCGATGCGCGTGATTAGTTGCTCGAACCGTTGCGCCGATTCACCGGCGTCGGCTGGTTTCTCGACGGGTTGCGGTAAGCCAAAAAGTTGTGGCGCATCAGCGGGCGGCCCTTGCTGACACAAAGCCCCCATGCTGGGAAGAACCAAGCCAAAGACGCAGACCAGAGGTCTAAACCAACGTGACTCGAAGCTCATGAGTTCAAATCCAGCGCATACCACGGGACCTACTGGGGGAATTATCGCGGCAGATTACGTGTATTTGCTGGATATGGAAACCCCAATCTTCCCGGTCCGTGTAAGTCGGGTAAAACTCCGCCGCAAATCAGGCTATGATGGTCGTTTGACGCGTCTTCCGAATCGTCACTGCAAGAGTAGCAATATGATCCTTGTTTTGGATAACTACGATTCGTTCACCTACAACCTCGTTCAGCGACTAGGCGAGATCGACTCGTCCTTGGTGATCGAGGTCCATCGCAACGACAAGATCTCTGTGGACGAAATCCTGGCGAAACAGCCGACACATCTGATCATCTCGCCCGGGCCGTGTACTCCCAACGAAGCCGGTATCTCGGTCGAATGCGTTCGCCGCGCCGCCGGCAAGCTGCCGATTCTGGGCGTCTGTCTGGGGCATCAATCCATAGGGCAGGCCACCGGCGCGACGATCGATCGAGCCAAGCAGTTGATGCACGGCAAGACCGACAGCATCTACCACGACAACAGAGGTCTGTTCGAAGGCATCGAGAATCCCTTTACAGCCACGCGGTATCATAGCTTGGTGATCCGGCCGGAGACGCTAGGTGACGAATTCGAAGTAGCTGCGTGGGCCGATGCACCGGGCGGCGAGCGGGAAATCATGGCGATCCGCCACAAAGAGTACTTGCTGGAGGGGTGGCAGTTCCATCCGGAAAGCTTCCTGACCGAATGTGGTCACGAACTGCTCCGACGTTTCTTGCAGCAAGGAACGCCATGATCGACGTCGCCGACGCACTATCGCTGATTCTGGAGCAAGCGAAACCGCGACCGCCCGTCAGCATACCGGTCGGTCAGGCACTGGGACTTGTCTTGGCCGAAGATGTCGCCAGCGATATCGACTCGCCACCCTACGACAAAGCGTTGATGGACGGTTACGCTGTTGTCGCTGCGGACTTGCACAGCGGCACTGCCGAACTACGGGTGCTGGAAGAGATCGTTGCCGGCGACATGCCGCGCGGGGTAGTCGTTTCGGGCACCGCAACCCGCATCATGACCGGCGCGCCGATGCCGGACGGCGCGGATGCAGTGGTGATGATCGAACACACCGAGTTGGTCGAGTCGGCCCAATCGTCGATCGTACGAATTTCTGACGATGCTGTCGAACCAGGTCAGAACATCATGCGGCAGGCTACGTCTCTGCACAAGGGAGACGTGGTTCTGCACGCAGGACGTCGGCTTGCCGCGGTCGACGTGGGGATCATGTCCGAGGTCGGCCGACACGAAGCGTTGGTTCACCCGCAACCCACCGTCGCGGTGTTGGCAACCGGCAACGAGCTGGTTCCGGCTGATCAAGTGCCGGGAGCGGGGCAGATCCGTAACAGCAACGGCCCCATGCTGTGTGCGTTGGCGGACAAGGCGGGAGGTGTGGCTGTGGATTTGGGCATTGGGAGAGATGACGAGGCGGAACTGTCACGCCTGGTTCAACGGGGCCTTAAGGAAGACGTCTTGGTGCTTTCCGGCGGCGTTTCGGCCGGCGTCCTGGATCTCGTGCCGAAGGCGCTGGGAGACGCGGGCGTTCAACCCGTCTTTCACAAGGTGCGTGTGAAACCCGGTAAGCCGATGTGGTTCGGTGTGGCTCCGGGCACCGCCGGCAGTACGCTGGTCTTCGGACTGCCCGGCAACCCGGTGGGCACCTTGGTCTGCTTCGAACTGTTCGTGAGGCCGGCATTGGGAGTTTTGGCCGGCAGACGGGAAGATGCCCTTCCGACCGTCGAGGCTCGCTTGACGTGCCCTCACCAGCAGCGGGGCGACCGGCCAACGTATTTTCCGGCCGTTCTCCGCACCGAATCGGGCACAACGCTAGTCGAACCGCTGGACTGGCACGGCTCGGCCGACTTGCCCACGCTCGCTCGTGCAGACGGTCTTGCGCTGTTTCCAGCGGACAGGATGCGATTCGAAGCCGGCGAGCCCATCACCGTCATGCTGCTGAATTAGGTGGCCGTTCGCAAGTTTCCGACCACAATGTAGGATGGACATTCCTTTCCGTCATGGGTGAATCGACGGACAGGAATGTCCATCCTACATTTCCGGTTCTTCCAAGGAACCTATGCGCGTGCGTGAATGACGTTCCATGATTCGAAGCCCGGATAGAAATACCCGAAGAACAGCTCTCACGGTCCTCGCGCTCGTGATTGTCGTCCTGGGGCTTTTTCTATGTTTCTTCGGCAAGGCGTTGTTCACGTCGCGATCGTTCGTGTTTCGCGATGCGGCTCATTACTACTACCCGCTGTTTGAATGGTCCAGTCGCGAATGGTCGCGCGGGCGGGTCCCGTTATGGAATCCGCAGGAAAACTGCGGTGTCCCCGTGGCCGCCGAGGCTACGTCCAGCGTTTTCTATCCCGGAAAACTGCTGTTCCTTTTGCCGTTGGACTTCGCATCCAAGTACAAGCTGTACGTTGCGGGACACGTGCTGCTGGCGGCCGCGGCGGCCTACTGTCTGGCGCGGCAATGGCGCACATCTCGGTTCGGGGCGGGGCTGTGCGCCGTTTCATATGCCTTCGGCGGCAACGTCCTCTTTCAGTACTGCAACGTCGTCTTCCTGGTCGGAGCTGCGTGGTTGCCGCTGGCGTTGGCGGCCGCTCACCGGATGCTCGTCGCCCGCAGTCTCCGCTGGTCGCTGGCCCTGGCAGTGGTCCTGGCGCTGATGGCCTTAGGTGGCGATCCGCAAATGGCTTACCAAGCAGGACTACTTGCCGCGTTATACGCCGTAATCTTGTGGCGAGCGCAGCGACGTGGCACGCGAGGTGAAGATGCGATCGGTGAGGGCCGAAATGTCACGGTGTCTCAAATTAACGCGTACAGTCCCGGCCGGGCATGGACAAGAAACCGCTTTGTATTGCTCGCCGCGGCGGCAGTCAGCGCGGCGATGCTGTCGGCGGTCCAGATCTTGCCGTCGATCGAATGGACACAGCATAGCGGACGCGCGGCGTTCCGTTCCCCGCGAAGCGTTTACGAGATCCCAACGCACTTGGCCCGAGACAATGCCCGAGAGAACCACGCGTCGATTGCAGGTGGCCTCTTTGGTCCCCCGGCGCGAGGCACCCATCACGAGCACATCTACCATTTTAGCGTTGCGCCTTGGCGACTGCCGGAACTTGTATGGCCCAACTTCTCCGGCCGTCTGTTTCCTACCAACCGGCGCTGGGCGAATGCGATTCCCGCCGAAGGCCGCGTTTGGACGCCCTCGTTGTACATGGGCTTGTTGCCGCTGGTTCTGGCACTCTGGTGTTGGCGATTGCGGGGTGGTGCGGCCCACGTCCGCCTGATCTCCTGGATGACGCTGTTGGCGGCATTGGCCGGTCTTGGCTGGTACGGAGTCGGCTGGTTGATTCATGAATTCCGCTATTCGCTGATGGGTGCGGAAGCCAACGACGCACTGATCGGACAACCGGTAGGTGGACTCTATTGGCTACTGGTGACGGCGTTACCAGGATATGCCTATTTCCGATACCCCGCAAAGCTCTTGGTGATCGCATCGCTGGGGCTCAGCGTGCTGGCAGGCCGCGGATTTGACCGACTGTTCACAACCGGTCCCGGAGGATTGCGCCGCGTACTCCTTGCCTTGTCATGCGTCAGCCTTGCGGCGATGTTGGCGACTCTCGCGATCGGCCCTCTATGGAGCCGCTGGATCGGGGCGGCTCCCCCTGCCCCCTTGTTTGGGCCGATCGATGCCACGGGTTCTCTATCCGATCTGAGGATCGCATTCCTGCACACGACCTTGTTTTGCGCTGTCATATGTTGCCTGCTTTCCAGCCGCCGGCAGTCAAGAAAGAACGGAACTGCTCCTCTTCTCATCGCCTTGACAGCGATCGACCTTGCCATCGCCAACGGATGGATGATCCCCACGGCGCCTATTCGACATTGGCAGAACAGCTCGCACTTCGCGAATCAGATACTGGAACGCGAGGCTGGGAACAGCGACGCCGGAGCGTTTCGAGTCTTTCGTGGGGCAGCACACAATTGGTTTCCCTCGACCTGGGTGAAGAGCGGCTCGACAAATCGACAGCGAGAAGGAATAGAGCGGGACGTCGATACCTTGTTTCCCAAGTATCATCTTCGCACCGGCCTGTCGCTCGTCGAATCAAGCGGAACGCTCTCGTCCCACGAGTACCAGGCGCTGCTGAACGTTGCTCGGCGCCGCGGGCCGAAACGCCCGGACGGAGTGGCCGAGCCGCACCCGTCGGTAATGGACGCCCTGGCAGCGAGGTACATACTCTCTCCAGAGGGCTTTCAATATCCGGGAACGCGACAGATCGACCGACAAGTCGCGCCGACGAATGCTGCTCTATGGCTGAATGAGGACTGCTCGCCACGTGCTTGGATCGTTCACGAAGTCCAGGTTCTACCGCCTTTGCGACAGAAGGATCCGGCGACAATCGGGCGACGAACAAGAGAAGTGCTGTTTCCCGGTGGGCGGCCACGCGACTTACGAGAGACATGTGTTGTCGAAACCAGTACGCCAATCGCAGACGCGAACGTCGGGATGACCAATCAGGATATGGCGGAGGAGCCATGCGTGATGGCTGTCGACGAGCCGCATCGCGTTGAAGTCGTGGCCGACGTGAAACGGCCCGGGGTGCTGGTGTTGAGCGATCTGTATTACCCGGGATGGGTCGCTGAAGTTACGAACGAATCAGAGGGACGGCCAACGCGCGTTCCCATTCTTCGCACGAATCGCGTTATGCGGGGCGTCTATCTGCAGCCAGGCAAGCAGCGTATCGTCTTCTCGTATCGCCCCACGACGGTCTACGCGGGAGCGATCGTTAGCATAGCTGGATGGATTGCAACGGCAATCGTTGCCGCTTTCTGGATCATGAAACGAGCCCGGAGAAGATGGCCGCCCCCAGGCAAGGATCCGTGAGGAAACGAATTCCGTTCTTGCGATATGTCATCCTGAGCAAAGCGAAGGATCTCACCTGGAAGACGAATTCTCCGCTGCGCTCAGAATGACTGAAGTCTGGGAGTTGTTCCCTTGCGAGTGCCAAGTAGGTCTTCTTCCGGTTCAATTCAACGTGAAACCAGCCGCGGCCCAGGCGCCGCTGGAGTCGCCACGGCCCTGAAGCCGAAGCTGGATCGTTTTGTGATCGGGTGGGATCGGAATGTCGATCTGGCAGCCTGGTGTGTTGCGACCGAACGCGCGCGGTTCGCTCGACGTCCAGTACACCTCGTCGTCCAGCAGGATTTCGTACGGACCGACTTCTTGCCAGCCGTTTGCCAGGCCGAGGACTGCAACGAACCGACTATACGACGGGTCAAGTTCATACGTGATCGACGTGCCCACTCGAACACCGAAACCGGTGGCGAACGGATAACCGAGTATTTCCAGCGGCGAATCATCGGCCAGCTTGCCCGGAAGCAGTTCCACGGGTTTGTCGCGGTATACTGCGCTAGTGGGTTTCAGTGATGCCAGTGGCACGTGCGGTTTGATCGGCTGCCCGTTCCGGGCAAGGCCCTCGATCAAAGGCCGCATCGCCACCGATCCCCAGACGATGCCCGCCGGTTTCGCAGTACCGTTGCCTTGGGGTGTGACAACGAGTGAAAGCGTTACTTCCTTGTCAATGTACTTGCCCAGCACCCAAACGCGATCCTGCAGAGTGCCCGGCCCAGCGTTGGTGCGCAGGTCTCCGTTCAGTGTCGTCTCATGGGGCTCGCCGTCAATCAGTAGCTGGACATTATGGTGCGTCGAGTCCGTCGTGTCGCGCCCCGCGGCGGCATAGATGTATGCATTGGATAACGCAATAGGCACACGACGCGTCAACGTGATCGGTTCTGCGTCTGCGATGTTCTTGGCTACATCGGGAGTCAGCGCGATCAACCAACGGCCCTCGCGCGCGTTCCACCAGGTACGGCCACTCATCCGTTGCCGTGTCGCATCGTCCGCCGCCCATCCGGACAGAGGTGCAAACCAGCGGGCAAAGTCGAAGGCCGGCTTTTCGATCGCGGATAGATCGACGCTGACCCACGGCATCAGCCAGTCGACGTGGTCGCGGATGTCCAACGGATCGCTGCCTGCAGGACGGCCTTTGTGACCGAACTCGGTGACCAAAACCAAACGCTGGGCGCCTTGGATGTTCAGCGGGCCAACCTTTGTCGGTTCTTGCGATCCAGTCAAATAGCCGCTGTGGAATAGTTGTGGGCCGCCGGCCGCATCGCGATGGATGCGACCTCGGACACAGCCTCCATCGCCGACGGAGCTATCCAGTCCCAACTGAACATAGAACTGCCTCGCATGGGGCGGCAGATCGAACGTGATTTCGGTATGCGAGTGCGTTCCGATGCCCAAGTCGGCCGAGATTTGTCCGGCACGTAGCGTCGTGCCCAGCACGTTTCGGTTGCGCTGCCAGGGCCAGCGGTGCAATGCGGTGCGATACTCGACGCTAGAGACGGGAAGTAGCGAGAGCGGGATCTCATCGCGACGTCGGTAGGTACGAAAGACGACTGCCTCGTCGTCCAGCCGTATCGCGTCCAACGCCCACACGGGCTGGATGGCAAGATTCCTGGTTCTTAGTCCATCGCTGAATTTCGTCTGGGCCATAGAACGCGGGTAGGTGAATCGACCGCCGCTTGTTGTGCTGATGCCCACGATTAGATCGTCCGGCCCAACGCCCGGCCACGTTGCGTCGTCCAACAGGGCGTCGATTCCGTCGCGCTGTGGCAGGTGGAGTTCAGCCACTTCGTATAGTCCGAGTTCGAGGATGCCGGATTCGGTCAACGCCCGAATGCTGCCGTGCAGCCAACGTATGCTTCTAGCGACCATCTCGCTTCCGTTGCGGTAGACGATCAATCCCGGACGGTAAGCTTGTTGCCGGCCGGGTTCCGTGACGATCCGCCTGACAAACGACTGTCGCACGCGGACTTCCTTTGATTCCCGGCCCGTGACGAGCAGTGTCCCTTCGGGAAGGACGACCAGATGCGGATGGACCTGTTCGTTCGACGCGAGGTCGCCTGTTCGCAAGACTTTTCCCGGCAACACGTCGCCGTTGGCAAATTCGACATAAGGCCCTCGCAACACCGATTCGGTGGTCATGTCTCGCACTACGCGGACCGGGTTGTTCGAATCGAACAGTGGATTGTTCTGGAGGGTCGGCTTCTGATTCGGATCGTTCAAGTCGCCGATCTCGCTGCCCGCGTGTTGCGTTCCGTCACGGAGCATCGCCCAATAACGGTCGTTACCTCTGGCTGAAAGGACAGGGAGAACGAAAAGCATAACCAGCGCAGCGGTCTTACTACATCGAAATATCCGTCGATTTCTTGATTCCTCGTGTGCGCTTTGTGGGGCACGTTTCCAACGTGCCGTGGCACGATGGAATCGTGCCCCACGTACTGTGTCCGTGTTTGATGTCATGAAGGACCTCGTGTGCGATTCGCCCATGCCTATGTGTTCGATGCCGCAGCATGGTATGGACAGCTTCCTTATGAGGGTAAAATGATGGATGAAACAGTCAAGGACGGTTCCGCCAAGTTGGTGTACGCAAATGAATGACATTCCCGTGGGCAAACTACCGCCGCGCTTGCTCGAAGGACTACTTGATCGCTACCAAGTGACGGACCAGCGAGTTATCGAGGGACCGGGCGTTGGCAAGGACGCGGCTGTGATCGACATGGGCGACCGGTACCTGGTGGCGAAGACCGACCCGATCACTTTCGCCACCGACGAAATCGGCTGGTACGCGGTTCACGTGAACGCCAATGATATCGCGTGTTGTGGTGCGGTCCCGCGCTGGTTCCTGGCGACGCTGCTGCTGCCCGAGGACGGAACCACGCCTGAAGTGGTCGAGGCCATTTTCGAGCAGATTGCCACGGCCTGTGACCAGCTAGAGGTTTCGCTGTGCGGAGGGCACACAGAGATCACCTTCGATCTGAATCGGCCGATCGTTGTCGGCCAGATGCTTGGAGAAGTCGCCCCGGATCGCTACGTGATGGCGACCGGCGCCAAGGTTGGCGACGCACTTCTGCTGACCAAAGGTATTGCCATCGAGGGAACGGCCGTCATCGCCAAAGAAAAGCGTGACGCGCTTCGTAACGCGCTGTCCGAGAGGGAACTTGAGCGCTATGCGAACTTCCTGCACGAGCCGGGAATCAGCGTCGTGCGCGAGGCACAACTGGCCTTGGAAGTCGGCGGTGTTCACGCATTGCACGATCCGACGGAAGGCGGCGTCGCGACCGGGCTGTGGGAATTGGCGCAGGCGTCCAACGTCGGCCTTGCGATTGACGAGCAACAGTTGCCTGTGGTTGCGGAATGCCAAACCCTGTGTCGCCATTTCGGTTTGGATCCGCTCGGCGTGATCGCATCAGGTTCTCTATTGATATCCGCTGCGGCGGACCGGGCCCAAGCGATCGTCGAACGGCTCGCCGACGCCGGCATCGACGCAACGTTGATCGGCGAGGTCGTGCCGACCGAGCAGGGCTGCCGGTTACGTTCGAGGGATGGAACAACTCAACGGCTGCCAGAGTTTCCACGCGACGAAATCATTCGTCTGTTTGAATAGCGTTCACAGGTGAACGGATTCTGGTGATCGTAGCGATGGCAAGGTCTGTCACGTCTTGCGACGGGGGCGAATTTTTCACAGCTCCCTATCGTCGCATCGTTTGACCGCAAGCCGAAGGCGTGCGATTGAGCGACTTTTCTCAACCGGCTCTCTGGTAATCTGGCTCCGACCGAAGCCAAAGTGTGTCCTATGCTTGTATGAAGGCAGGCCGACACATCTCAGAAAAGGCAAAGGAGGGCAGCGTCTTGACG
>CAZURK010000213.1:0-27480 GCA_964623055.1 uncultured Pirellulaceae bacterium | reverse complement strand
CGACGCGAGCCAGTTTGCTGACTGGCCGCTACTTCTATCGCACCGGCGTTATCCACACGTCGCGCGGCGGTGCCAAGATGCACGGCGACGAGGTCACTCTGGCCGAAATGTTCAAAGAAGCCGGATACGCGACCGGCATCTTCGGCAAATGGCATCTGGGCGACAACTATCCTATGCGCCCCATGGATCAGGGCTTCGACGAGTCGCTGATCCACAGGTCCGGCGGGATCGGCCAAACGCCGGACCGCCTCAACGACTATTTCGATCCGCTCTTGTGGCACAACGGCCGCGAGTTTCGCGCCAGGGGCTACTGTACCGACGTGTTCTTCAGAGCAGCAGTCGAGTTCATCGAAGCCAACCAACATCAACCCTTCTTCGTTTATCTCCCGACCAACGCCCCGCACACGCCGCTGACCGTCGACGAACGATACGTCGAGCCTTACCGAGCGATGGGCTTGAACGATACGACAGCGCGGGTCTACGGCATGGTGCAAAACATCGACGAGAACTTCGGACGCTTGCTCAAGACACTGGATCGGCTACGCCTGCGCCGAAATACGCTGTTGATCTTCCTCACTGACAACGGCCCGCAACAGCGAAGGTACAACGCGGGATTGAAGGGTAGAAAAGCCAGCGTCTACGAAGGCGGCATCCGCGTTCCTTGCTTTGTTCAATGGCCGGCCACGTTTCGTGGAGCCGCGCGAATCGACCACATTGCGGCGCACATCGACATCGCTCCTACGGTCCTGGCCGCCTGTGAAGTCAAGCCGCCTGATGGCACCGCACTCGACGGCGTGAATCTGATGCCACTCTTACGTGGCGAAAGCGAGAACTGGCCCGACCGAATGTTGTTCTTCCAAGTGCACCGCGGCCTCGCGCCGCAGCGCTATCACAACGCAGCCGTACGAACACCTCGGTACAAACTGCTCTTTTCCCCAACCACATTCGGCAAAGAGCAAATCGACTTGCCGGCAGACCCACCAGCCGAACTGTACGATCTGAACGCCGACCCTGGCGAGCAGGAAGACATCGCCGACGAGCATCCCGAACTGGTCGCCGGCTTTCGCAAGCGATACGACGCTTGGTTTGACGACGTCAAGAGCACGAGGAACTTCACACCCGGGGTCATCCACATCGGCTCGGATCGTGAGAACCCCACGCTCCTTTGCCGCTATCAGGATTCGGCCTACATTGATGGCCAGCCAACGACATGGTCGGTCGTTGTCGAGCAAGCCGGAGAGTACGAATTGACGATTGATCGCGGTGAGGAAACTGCGCCCACCGTGATGCACGTCAGCATCGACGGGAACACGAGTAGCCAGCGGCTGACGGAGGGAACCAATTCCGCAGTATTCCGCCTGCCCGCAGGGCCGGCCGAGCTTGATATCTGGGTGCAACGGCCAGGCACCCAGCGCCAACGAATCACCGACAACAATACGCTCGGTAATGTCGCTATGCGACGTTTGCGTTGAATCGCCGAGAGTTGGCTTTCTTCGGTGAACAGCGGCGGTTATCTTGGCGTGAAATACGCGGCCCGCGTGCCCTGCAGCGAGTCGAGCACAAGTAGGCCGGCTGTGCTCACGAGGAATTCGTTCGGCTTCTGTATCGCAACCCGAAACTCTAATTGTTGGAGGTGCCCCATGAAAGCATATCGAACTGTGACCGTCGTTGCGTTGGCCTGGTTCTGCGGTCTATCCGTCAGCGCGGCCGAGTGGAAGGTCGGCATTGCTCGGACGGACATCACTCCCGAGAAGCCCGTTTGGATGGCCGGGTATGCTGCGCGGAAACATCCGGCTGAAGGGAACGTCCATTCGCTGTGGGCCAAGGCGTTGGTGATCGAGGACCACCGGGGCGAACGCGTGGTGATTGTCACGAGCGATCTGATCGGCTTCGTGCGGGATCTGGCTGACAGAATCGGAGATCGTGTCCGGCAGCAAACCGGGATCGAGCGTGATCGGATCGTGATGAGCGTCTCGCATACCCATTGCGGCCCAGTGATCCTTGGTTGTGCCGACATCGCTCACCACATGGCAGAGGAGGACGTGGCCGCAGCGGCCGCTTACCGCAAGAAGCTTGAAGACAAGGTGGTCGACGTGATTTCACAAGCGTGCAAGGCGATCCAACCGGCCAAGCTGGCCTACGGTGAAGGACATGCCACGTTTGCCAAGAATCGTCGGGGGATCCAGACCCAGGAGTACGCGAATTCGCCGGGGCCCGTCGACCATACAGTTCCCGTGTTGCAAGTGTCCGACGAGAACGATCGACCGTTGGCTGTCCTGTTTGGTTACGCCTGCCACAATACCACGCTGGGCGGCAATTTCTATTCATACAATGGCGATTACGCCGGTTTTGCTCAGATCGAATTCGAATCGAAACATCCCGGCGTGACGGCGATGTTCATCACCGGCTGCGGCGCGGACGCTAATCCTCAGCCTCGCGGCAAACTCGAACTTGCCGAACAACACGGCAAATCACTCGCGACTGCCGTCGACGGTGCGCTATCTGGCGAGTTGCATCCGGTGAAGGGTGCGCTGGCGGTTGCCTTCGAGCGAGTCGATTTGCCGTTTGTCGATCCGCCCACCAAAGAAGAACTCGAAAAACGCCGCGGCGAGGGCAACGTGTACCAACAAAGGTTGACGGAACTTCTGCTCAAACGGTTCGATGATCATGGCAAGATTGACAACTCGTACCCGTATCCAGTTCAAGTCGTCCGTTTTGGGGATGACCTTTCGATGGTCGTCTTGGCCGGCGAGGTGGTTGTCGACTATTCACTACGGCTGCGCAAGGAATATGAAGGCCGGCGCATCTGGGTCGCGGGCTACTGTAACGAAGTCTTCGCCTACCTGCCTTCCGAGCGCATACTTGCTGAGGGAGGATACGAAGGGGCCAGCGCAATGGTCTATTTCGGATGGCATGGCCCGTTCAAACCGGGCATGGAGGACCGAGTAGTGGGACTGATCAACAAGCTTATGGACCGCTGCAAAGAAGCGGTTCGTTAGACGGTACAATGCCGAAGAAAAATCGCGTTTAACGGCAAGCCGAAGGCGACTGTGTTTCCGGCCATCGCCAAAACCACACCATGTGCCGTCGCCTGCCGACTCGGCGTTAAACGATTACGTGCACGGCGTTTTCGAACCAACGTCGTGCTTCAACCGTTTAATTGCGTTGAAGTCATTCGTCCGCAGACTCGTCGCGGTACAGATCCAGCGCTTTGTCCCAGTTATGCGTCACCGTCGAGTCCGCGTGGATGAATAGCGCTGGAGCATCTTCCCCGCGCCCCAGGTGTAATTGCTCGAACTGGCTCTCTAGTTGTTCGAGGTCAAGTTTTATCACGCCGTCCTGGTCCGAAACCAGCGTTTCGTAAGCACCGTCACTAAAGGACACCAAACGCGCCGGAGGTACGGGCACGGGCAGTCGCAGTATCTCGCGCCCGGTCGGCACGTCCCACACCTGAACATCTTCACCCGCGCTCGCCAACGTCTTGTTGTCGGCGAAGAACACGCTGGTTATTGGCAAGTCGGTGTCCCATGCAGCGCATGGCCCTTTGCCACTGTCGTCCCACAGATGGATGCGTTTTCCTTCGCTGCCGGTTGCCATGTGTTTGCCGTCCTGCGAGAAACCGAGCGCCGTGATTGACGTTGTGTCGGCCTGGTGGGCGCCCAGCAACTTTCCGGACCCGGCGTCCACGAATACGACCTGACCATTCTCAGTGCCCGCGGCCAGGAAATCGCCACTTGGGTGATACGCAAAGACGGGAAAACGCCAGCCCCGGCTCTCGCCATCCAGCATCCACAATTGGCGGCCTTCGAGATCTATCAGTTCCAATCGGTCCGGGGTAACAAACGCCAGGCGATCGCCAGCCGGATTGAACTGCAGGCCCGTCACGGAAGCCGCTTCCAGCAGCAGACTGCGGCGCAACTCTCCCGTCTCTCGATCCCACAGCAGAATGACGCCCTCGTCGCCGCCCGAGGCCACCAGCCCCGACTGCTCGTGCTGCGAAACGCACTTGACCGCAGTGAAGTGGCCGGGCCTTTCGATGGTCGCAAGCTGCCGGCCCTGTTCGGCATCCCAGAGCGTCAGAATGCCCTTGCTTAGCACAGCCGCATGTTGCCCGGACGGATGGATCTTGACCGCAAACTCGCCCATCACTTTCGGAACTTGGAAGGTACGGGCAGCCTTCCCGGAATGCGCGTCCCAAATGGCAACCTGTCCAGCGGTGCTGGTCGTTGCGAACCAACGCCCCGTCGGGTCAAATCCCCTCAACTTGACGCCATCTGGGAATGCGGTTAGACGCTCGCCGGTGCAGGCGTTCCAGATACCAGACAGATGCTGTACGGCGTTGGCATGTCCCGTACTGACGGAGACCGCAAGCGTCGCCTCATCGGAGCTTGGGAACACGTCAACTTGTTTCGTCGGCATTGTAGTCACCGTGCGAATACCTTGCGGGCCAGTCTCCTTACGGGTCTTGGGACCAGGGAAGACCAGTCCACCGGCCTGGGCCAACACGATTGCTGACTCGCCGGGGGCGGGCTCAAAAATAAGCCCCTCGTCCGTATTCCTGATCAACCACAAATCACCATTCTCGCCCCTAGCCACAGTTGATTGGTTGCGTTCATCTAACTCATCTTGCGTCTCGGGCTCCTTGCCATCAGACCATTTCCAATGCAATCGCTCCGCGACCGACCCGGCATTAGCTCCGTGACGCGGAGTCAGAATTAAGGTAACCACTTCGTCATTATGGCTCTCGGACCATTTGCAGTCATGAGCAACAAGGGGAACTCGGTGAATTCCACGTTGTCCCTGCTTCATGGTGAACGAGCGGAGCATCGTTTCGTTCTGCAGATCCCAGAGTTCGACGTGTGGCAGCCTGCTGGCAAATCGGTCTCCTTCCTTCAGGTCGGCTAAAAGCAACCGGGTCCTATCGGGGCTGAGCAGCATCAGCGATGGGCTGATGGAAAAGGAAGACCAAACGGTAGGGAACCTCATTCGTCTGGATTTGCCGGTCTTCGTATCCCAGATGGTCACGCGATACTGTTTCGAGGAATGGCTTGCCCCGGAGATTCCGATGAGTTCGTCGGTGGCCGGGATGACCGACCAAGTGCGATATTCGCCAGCCACATCCTCCAGATCGCAGATCTTTGCGGCAGACTGCAGATCGACGAGTTGAGCCAATTCCGCCGAGCCGAAAAACTCGTTTTCTATTACCAGTATCCACGGACGGTCAGGCAGGAATTCGATGTCGAAGTCGCTTCCCTTCCTGCGAGGGACCGCGAACGTTCCGACTAGCGTTGGACCAGGGAGTTGCCAAACCTGAGCCTCGGTTGCATCGGACGAGCGAATTACCAGCCACTGGCTGTCCGGCGAGAACTTCACGACTGTTGTGCTCGATGAGTGATCCCCGAGGTCCCCGATCCGTTTGTTTTCGGACAGAGACCATAATTGCAGTGCGTGCTTTTCGTCGGTTGCGTCGTCAATCACGACGGCAAGTTGGCGATTTGCGTTTGTGGCTACAATGGTTCCTCTCTTTGCACTGGGAACTTTCGTCCGATAACGCCCATCCCGCAGGTACGAATGGACAAGGAAGGAGTGAACGAGTTGGCCGTCGGGCGCATACAACTCTGTGACATGACGGGTTTCTCTGTTCGGGGCGATATCGAGTCGTTCGACCTGCAAGTACTGTTCTCCCGCAGCCATGAAGTCCCACCAGCGATGAGACCATCGCGAATTCGCCATAGATGTACCGCAGGCCCACAACAGATTCTCGTCTCGAAACGCGCGCAACGTATGGTCGTTTCCGCCGGACACGATCATAGCACCCTCGGACACCAAGGCGTTCGGAGATTGCGGATGAGGCAAACAGGCAAGGTGACTGGCCGGCAACGCCGTTCGCCAGAACGACAATTCCCAACTCGATTTTCGCTGGGCATCAGTCAATTGCGCGACCACCGCTACACCTTCGCGGAGGGGCATCAATCGCTCGATCGTCGTCACGGTTGGTATCAGCCGCTCGAGCGTAACTGTTCGACTAGGACGCGCCGAGCTTGTCGACGTAAGTGTTTCGGTAGGGCGCTCCGAACTAGACGGCACCCACGTGCGGACCGACTTGGTTCCCGTCCGGACGTCTATCAAGGCCAGCGTGCTTTTGTTCGAGACGAACAACGAACGATTGTCGTTGCCAAACTGCATCAGCCACTTGTTTTCGCTCGAAGTCGAAGGCTGCCCCACGGACGATTTGGATTCAGTATCCGGGATCTTCACGAGAACAGATGCCCCGTCGGCCAGCCGCCGAACGTTGATGCTCCGGTCGCCGCCGAAGGCAGCCTCGAATTCTGCGGTAGCCGCCGGAACCGTGGAGTGCCTTCTTGCGGTCGTATCTACCGGTTCGCCTTGAACCTCGCCGGTGTCCACGTTCAGGATATAGCCGTCGAACCGGATGACGTTTGTCTCGGGAAATGCCAACTGTACGTGAGTCCACGTACCAGAAAGGGCATACTGCACAGGCTCTGGCAACTTCATGCGTTTCACGACCTCTCCCTGGTTGCTCAATATCAGCACCTCGGTCACTTCATCATCAACCAGGCATGCAACCGCCATTCTGTCCGCGGCCGGGCTCAGCGCGACTCTCGGTGCCATGGCCGAACGTGAAGGGTCGGCATTGGGCGATGGCCGAGGCACGTCGATGCGTTTTTGGACAACTCCGTCTTTGTCCAGCAGGAGAATCTGCCCAGGACCCTGGGTAACAGCGATTAGCTCTCCGTCGCGGCTGACCGAAACGTGAGGTGACGTTTCCACCGGCAAACGCATGGCACGGACGTGATCCAAACGTGGCTCTGAAAGCCACCGAACGGCCTCGTAACGCAATTCGATCAGTCGGTCGGACCACGCGCGGCGTTCTTTGTCCTCGATATCTTGACCCTCCGGCCCCAGCTTCTGAAGTACGGATGTCGCCCGTTCCCAGACGGTCCCTGCTTCGGACAGCATTGCGAGTGCATCGTCGCGTGCTCCGGGAGAATCTTTCCTGGTGTGAACATGGCGCGCTTGAGCCAGCTTCGATTCGGCCGTGGCGTGGTAGTTCTCCAGCAACGCGTGATACGCCCGCAACTCTTCCCTTTCCGCGTCGGCCCGAGCTTCGTCAGCCTCTTCCTTCGCTCGAGACTCCTTCTCCAGTGCATCGGCTGTTTCGCGACGAGCGGTCTCAGCCTGAAGCCACTGCCACGTAACGCCAGCAAAGCCGAGGAGAAACAACAAGACGATCGCCGTAGTCATCGCTGCGATTGCCGGGTTGCGGCGGCACCAGCGAATGGCACGTTCCGGTCGACTGACCGGGCGAGCTTGGATGGCTTCTCCATTCAGGTATCGGCCCAGTTCCTCTTTCAACTCCGCCGTCGACTGATAACGTCGCGCGGGAGCCTTTTCGAGACATTTCAGACAGATCGTCTCCAAATCGCGGGGAATGCGATGGTTCAGCTTTCGTGGCGGCGTCGGCTCCTCGCGCAGTATCTGGACGATCAGCATTTGCCGCTGACCGCGAAACGGCAACTCGCCCGCGATAAGCTCGTACAGAATGACGCCCAGCGAGTAGACGTCAGCCCGCCGGTCCGCTTCATGCGCCTTGCCACTGGCCTGCTCGGGCGGCATGTATGCGGGCGTGCCGAGTATCTTTCCCTCGACGGTCATCGTGATCTCGCCCGCCTCGCGTTTCGCCAGCCCGAAATCGGTGACGTAAGGCCTGCCGTCGAGGTCCATCATGATGTTGCCCGGCTTCAGGTCACGATGGACCACACCGGCTTCGTGAGCCACGTGTAACGCGTCGGCAATCGTCACACACAACGCTGCCGCCTCGCGGAAGCTGGGCCGCTGGCCGCCCAGCCAGTCCGCAAGGTTGGCACCTTGGACGAAATCACTGACGATGTACACATTGTTGTTATCGCGGCCGATCTCGTGGACACTCACGATGTGCGGGTGACTCACCTGCGCTGCAGCCCGCGCCTCGCGAAGAAACTGCTCGGTTTCTAGCTCGCTAAGCTGGCCGGATCGGGGAATCTTGACGGCAACGGTTCGGTCGAGTTCCGTGTCGCGCGCTTTCCAGACACTACCGAATTTTCCGGCGCCAACCTGCTCGAGAAGCTCAAAGTGAGCGATTCTCCTGGCCTCGTGCGCGAGAGAAGCCGTAGACTGACCGCTGACCAGGTGGAAACTGCTGCCGCACGACGAACACTGGATGTCGCTCAGCGGGTCGTCATCGACAATATCGATCGGGTTCTGGCAGTGAGGGCAACGGACATGCATGTCGGTTCGCCTTCGAAGTCACGATTGCGATTGCCAAATGGAGTCCTCACACAGTTGCACATTGTCGCAGGAAAAGCAGGGCAACGGAACAGGTCGATGAGGCCGTCTAGGAGTCGGGAGGGCGAAGCTCCTGCCGGGCCGCGTGCTGGCACCTGAAGGCCGGCTCAGCAGGAGCCTCGCCCTCCCGTGCTTCGCTTGACGCGAGTCACTGACCGCAAACGGCACTAGTTCACGGTTCGCTGGTGTCAGCATCCTTCGAAGTCGAATCGCGATCCGTGGTGAGATTCAACGGCCAGAGTTTGACGGTTCCGTCTCGGGCGACGCTGGCCAGCAGCGATCCGTCTGACGAGCAGGACAGCCAGAAGACCATGTCGCTGTGGCCTGCACACTCGCGCACCGGTTCGCTCGTCTCCAGGTTCCATAGGATGATACGGCCGTCGTTGTGTCCGGTCGCCAGGTGGTTCCCATCCGGGAGCAATACCGCGGCAATGACCGTGGTGCGACCGACAAGGGTGGCCAGTTGTTTGCGCGACGCAACATCCCACATACGAAGTCCGTGCGCTCCAAAGGAAAACAGACGTTCGCCACTTTGGTCGAACAGCACGCCCTTGATTTCCGCCTCATGAGCACCAACAAACGCCACTTCGAACCCCGTCTCAGCATCCCACAACCTCAACTCGCCCGGCGTCCGCCACTCTCGCCAGTAGCCGGTCGACGTCACCAGCCGGGTTCCATCCGGCGAGAACGCCACGTCGGTCAACTGCATGGCCTGTTCCGGCGTGGTGAAGAGCAGTTTGCGACTGGCGATCTCCCAGAGTTTGGCCGTCTTGTCCTCGCTGGCCGAAGCCAGACGCTTGCCGTCGGGCGAGAACTTCACGCGGCGCGTGGCCTTGCCGTGCCCTTTTAAGTATCTGTCTTTCTGTCCGGTCTTCACGTTCCAGAGTTGGATGCCGCCGCCGTACATTGCCACGGCCAGAATCTCGCCGTCGGGCGAGAATGCAATATTGGCAATAGCACTTCCATGACCTTCGAGTTTGCGGACGACTTCCCGGGTCTCGACGCTGCGAATTGTGACGGCCTTGTCCTTTCCCGCCGATGCCAGCAAGCTGCCGTCGGGCGAGACGGCAGTGGTCAAGACGCCGTCGGCGGTGTCTACAAACGTGGCCAGAGGTTGGATGATCGCCGCCGACGGTTCCCTGGGCTGCCACCTACCGATGGTTCCATCGTAGGTTCCGCCAACCAGCGAGCTGGCATCCGGTGCGAAAGCGATCGCCGTCACCGCCTGGCTGTGCGTATTGAGCGTCGCCAGTCGGCGGCCGTCCTGTGGGTTCCACAGACGAACGATGTTGTCCAAGCCGCCGCTGGCCAGCATTTGCCCCTGCGGTGCGAACGCCAGACACCAAACAGCGGCGGTGTGCTCCTCCAGTGTTGCGCGCGGAGACGCCCCCTCCGCCTGTTCTGGCGGAACGTCCCACAGTTTGATCGTGTTGTCTTGACTGGCAGTGGCCAGGGTGGCGCTGTCCGGCGAAAAGGCTACCGCGGTGATCGCCTTGGTGTGATCGTCGAACGCGGCGATGTCTTTGCCACCTGACACGTCCCATAGTTCCACGCCGCCGTCGCTGCCGCCGGTTGCCAGCAACTGGCCGTCGGGCGAAAAAGCGACGGCGCGCACGGTCGCCGCGTGGCCTTCCAGGGTAGCCCGCGATTCGCCATCCGACACGTTCCATAGTCGAGCCGTCCGGTCATGGCTGCCGGAGGCCAACGATTTGCCGTCTGGGGAGAACGCGACTGAGAAGACCGAACTTGTGTGACCTTCCAGAGTCGAGCGGTTCGTGACTGTGGTTTGTGGGGCACCGTTCTGTGCGTCTGCGGCAGGCTCGTAGTTGACCTCCCACAGTTTGATCGTCTTGTCGCGGCTCGCCGTGGCCAACAAGTTGCTACCTGGCGAGAACGCCACGCAGGAGACTTCGGCGTCGTGCTCGCTCAGTACATGCAAGAGTTTGCCCGAACTCGCGTCTCGTAGACGTACGGTTGCGTCGCCGTGGGCTGACGCGATCAGCCGCCCGTCCGGCGCATAGGCCATGGACAATATGAGGCTCGGGTCATCGCGTTCGTCCGACTCCTGTCGAAACACGGACACTTCGCGTTCGGTCGCCATATCCCACAGTCGTGCCGCCGCATCGAACGTGCCGGTTACGAGCGTCTTGCCATCAGAAGTGAATGTCAGGCCGTAAACGCCGGCTCCGCGTCCTTCGTCGGAAGCGACTTGAAAGGCGGTTTGTTCTGCTCCCGTGGTGGCGTCCCAGATATGCACGTCACCGCCCGAGGTTCCGCCGACCAAGGATTTTCCGTCCGGCGAAAAGACGACACTGATGACCCTGTCGGCTGCGTCTTCCAACGTCTGCTTCTCTGCACCGGTGGCAACGTCCCATGTCTTTACCGTGTCATCCCAACTGGCCGACGCCAGGGTGTTCCCGTCGGGCGAGAACGTCACCATTTCGACCGCGCTTTCATGGCCCGCGAGCGTTTCGCGCACCTCGCCAGACTCGGCGTCCCACAAACGCACGGTCAGGTCGCGGCTGCCGGACGCGACCGTCCGGCCGTCGGGCGAGATCGCCGCCGAGTACACGTCTCGTTCGTGGCCGAATAGGGTAGCCACTGCTTTGTGGGCAGCGACGTCCCAAATCTTGACGGTCTTATCCAGGCTGCCGGTGACCAGCCGTTTGCCATCGGCCGAAAAGGCAACAGAATTGACGGCGCCGGAATGGCCGGCCAGTTCGGCCAGTACCTCGCCGGTTGCCGCATCGTGCAAGCGAGCTTTGCTGTCGAAGTCGCCCGTCGCAATCAGTTTGCCGTCCGGCGAAAACGCAACGGATCGAATCCCGAACGGTCGTTTCAAGGCATATTGCCGTTCGCGGGTCGTCAGGTCCCACACCGACAGTTCGCCGGAAGTGTCATAGAAACCAGCGGCCGTCGCCAACAGCTTCCCGTCCGGCGACACGTCCACATCGGTCACCGGCAGAGGAACGAACGTGACGGGAATCGGACGTTGATTGAACCGTAACGGCCTGCTGGCTGCGGTCGAATCGGAGGCGGCCGCAGCGACTGAAACGCCGCCTGGCTGCGTATCGGCCAATTGTGCCCACGAAAACGCAAACGATCCCAACACCACGGCCAAGCCAACGACTCGACAACGCGGAAGAACAGAGAGTCGCGGTCCAGCAGTTGCGGTCATGAGTGCCCTCCAATGTCGCTTGAAGTAATCAGCAGGCCCAGTCCCAATGATCTTGCCCGACAATCATTTTGCTCGAAGAGGAGAACGCAAAATCATCTTAGGGCAAAATCATATTGCAACTGTCGGATACAGACCGATCTGTTGCCATGAGCCCGATTCGCCGCGGAAACCCTAGCTTCAAACGTAACACCTCTTGTGGCGGTTGACCAGCAGGCTCGGCGACGCGTTCGCGCATGGCGTCTGTCTATTTTGCGTAGCTCTCGTTGGAAATCACTGGGAGGATGAGCCGGGAGGCGGACGCAGCCGACGTGTGCACGGTGTTCTTTGCGGCGCGTGCCTCTTCCATGGACTTGGCGGGCTCGTACGTGTTGGGGTGCACTTCGTAGGCTGGATCGCTGCTCGAACTGACGTGCAGCCCGATGCGATGGCCTGTGTTGAACACGATGGCCGTGCTCCACATATCCATCTTGAGCGCATAGACCTTGCCCTTTTCCAACGGAGCGGGTGTGTCGAGCCCCTGATGGTAGCGGGCCAGCATGGCCAACTCGCGAATGACCGCTTGGTAGCCGTCGGGGTAGACATCCACCAGCTTTGCCGTGAACATCGTGTCAGGTGCGTCGGAGCTGACGTGCAACTCCAGCCAGACCTCGCCGGTGATGCCGACCGGCTCGGCCAGCGGCTCGGTGACGAAACGGAGGATATCCTTACGATCATCGAGTGGACGCTGGTCGTGAGTTCCGCTCTCGTCGCCGATGGCCCAGTTGCCACCGAGTGACTTGACCGGGTCGCGCGGGTCGTAGGTGTAGCTGAGCGATCCGGTCTTGTCCGCGGTTTGGCCTCCTGCAGCGAACCGTCGGCGGCAAGTAGTAAGAGGTCGGCGTGTGATCCACCGGCCACTTCGTAGCGACCTTGTAGACGTTGCCAGGGGCGGACTCGTCCTTGACGTCGCCCATCAGGTAGTAGAGCAGAGTGGACTCGGTCTTCACGTTGGTGTCGGGATCCGTCATCCACTGCTCGAAGGATCTGATCTTCAATCCGCTGGGGGCGCGAGCGCTTGGGAACTTCAGCCCGCCCATCGCGCCGTGGCCGCCCGGAGAGATTCGCAGGTAGACTCTGCCGGTGTGCTGCAACGCCTCGAACGCGTCGATGGGGCCTTCGCTGAACAGGTCGAACCAACCGGTCGAGCAAGACAAGGCCGGAGTGCACTTTGGTAATGTTCAAAACATCGAGATCATTCGCTCTTTCGTAGGACCGTGACAAGGGTGTTCAGTACAGCGTCGTCGATCTACAGCTTCCTCGTTTAACGCAAGCCGAAGGCGACTGCGTTTCCGGCCATCCCCGACGCCTTCGGCTTGCCGTTAAACGAAGATGTGCCGACATTTCAATCCGGCGGTGACATAGTCCGGTCACGGGTCTCCGTTTTGGATATCGTCTTTTTGGATTTTGGATTTGTTTCGGATTTCGTGCTTCGAATTTCGGATTTCACACGTGGTTCTTCGATCATCAGAGTCTGGTCCACTTCCACGTTATCCAGATTCTGGATCGACCCGTTCGGCCAGCGAATCGTGACGGGACACGGCTCGTGCCAGTCTCCCAACCCAAACACCAGTGCCGGTTGGTGTGTAGCAGCGTAGCTTGTGCCGCCGCACAACTCTTGCATGTAAGACGACTCGCCGGCCGTAACTGTGACTCGACAACCAATCCCGCGCCGATTGCTCTGGCGGCCGCGAAACAGGAGCTTCAACCAATGTCCTCGCTCGGATTCGTTGCGCAACAGGGCCGTCGGCGAATTCTCGTGCGCCACGACCAGATCCAGATCCCCATCCTCGTCGTAGTCACCGGCCGCGACGGCCCGCGCCACGCGTTTTCCTCGGAAGAACTCGCCCGCTTCGTGGCTGTACTGACACCACCGATGGCCGTCGAAGGCGAACAACTGGGGAGCCATGCGGTAGAACTGGTATCCGGGGCCGTTTTCGATATGGCCGCAAGCGGTGAACACCTCGGGCAATCCGTCCTGGTCAAAATCCGCCATGACGACGCCGAAGGCAAGTTGGTCCATCGTCAGGGGGACCAACCCCAGCAGCGAGCTCTCGTCCTGGAAGCCTCCCTCGCCATAGTTTCGGTACTGCGTGTCGGTCTCTTTGCGAAAGTGCGTGATGTAGAGGTCCAGGTAGCCATTGCGGTCAAAATCGTACGCCGCGATGCCCATGTTCGCCATAGTGTTTCCATTGGCGTCCGTAGCACACCCCAACAGCGTGGCCATCTCTTCGAACATCCCGTCGCCTTGGTTCACAAACAAGAAGTTCGCCCACACGTCGTTCGTTACGAATACGTCCGGCCATCCGTCATTGTTGAAATCGGCCACAGCCACGCCCAGCCCGCGGCCGCCGTTGTCGACGAGGCCCCGTTTCTGCGCCTCGGCAGAAAACGTCCCATCGCCGCGGTTGATGTAGCATTCGTCCGGCCATGCGGGGACATCGCGCGGGTGAGGGACGCGAGGCTCGCCCTTTTCGTTCTCGGCCAGGATCGGGTCCATGGGGTCGTAGATGCAATAGTTGCTGACGTACAGATCCAAATCCCCGTCCAGATCCAGGTCTGCCCATGCAGCCGATGCGCTCCACCGGTCGTCGCCTACTCCCGCCTGCTCGGTGACGTCCAGAAACGTACCGTCCCCGAGGTTGCGAAACAGCGTGTTGCGACGCATGTTGGTCACGTAGATGTCGTCGAAGCCATCATTGTCATAGTCCCCAATGGCCACCGCCTGGCTGTAGCGGGGCTCGACGATCCTGGCCTGCGCGGTGACATCCTGGAACGTGCCGTCGCCCAAGCTGCGGTACAATCCGTCGTGCGGTTGGGGCTCGTCGGGGTCGACCGTGCAATCGCCCCCTTGGTTAAGGTACAGGTCCCAGTTCCCGTCGGCGTCGAAGTCCAGCCACCCAGCCCCAGCGCCGGTCGTCTCCATCAACAGGCACCGACCACGTTCACCGTTGACGTAAACGTGGTGCAATCCGGCCTGCTCGTGCACATCTCGGAACCGGGTACGACAGAAGACGCTGCCTGGTTGAGTATTCCGAGGGTTATCTCCGTCGGTCTGCAGGGTGGTGCTGAACGGCGACGGCGCGGCGTTCGTAGAGTCCGCTCGACCCGTGTCGTCAGCCTCGCGGCACCCGGGAGCCACCAGCATTACCGTCCAACAGAGCAATTGCCAGCGCAGAACGTTCACGTGCTTGACCCAGCGTACCAAAAACAAGTGGCTGGCGACGACCATCGATCGTCCGCCAGCCACATGTGAATCCGTTAGCATTTCAGACAAGGCAACGAAATGTCAGCTTGCCGCTGATGGCTACGCCACGTTCACACAAGACAAGGACTCCTAAAACGGCTCCATGGGCAGTTTGTCGTTGCGCACGCCCAACTTATACCGGAGCGGATGGCTGATGTCCTGGCTGAAGAAATGTACCGTCCCGTCACACATCGCCGCCTGAGCGCCACCCGGGTGGTAACTGCTCCAACCGTGGCAACGGCGATCACCGGCACCTTGCAGCCAATTTCGATTCCTGTTGTTTATCGGGTTACGAACGGTGTTGATGGCACCCAGCGGGCTGAACCACGCAGCATCATCAGTTGGACGCTCGTCGAACACCATCCCATTGCCGCCACGAAAGTGCATGTCTTCAAATATGGCGATCGTGCAATTGGTGCCGTCCACGACGTCCGCCATGCGCACGGATCCCATGTACTTGAAGATACCATTGAGTCTGACCTGCTCACCCAAGCTCTCGCCATTCACCCATGGGGTACCAGGATTCCTGCCCTTCCAAAACATGTTTGGAAAATCTGCCGGAGCTTCGCTATTAAAGTCGGGCAGGGCATTGCAGTCCTTCCAGCCACCCCAATGGTGCCCCATGTTACCGACGTAGTCGGTACGAGCAGCATTCCGGCACGGGCCCCATCGGTAGCCGGGACGCTGACCGCCTAGGATTGTTTCGTGTGGGCAGGAGGGACACATCACCGTGTCTAACGGACTCAGGGCAATATCCCTGTTGCGGCGAGCGACGTTGACTGCTTGGTTGGTCATAGGGCAAGTCATATGTGGATCAATCCGGTCGTACATCGCCTGTTCTTCCATGTACGGCAAGGCTTTGACAATCCACGAAAGCTGATGCCATTGTCCCCGTGGTTGCCCTGGGTACCTTCCGTTGCCGGAATCGTAATTCCAGGGATAACGCTCGTTGTATTTGTCGGCGTAGTTGTGACACGCCAAAGCGAGTTGTTTCAAATTGTTCGAACACTCCGAACGCCGGGCGGCCTCCCGAGCCGCCTGGATGGCCGGCAGCAGAAGGGCAACCAAAATGCCAATGATGGCGATCACAACCAGCAACTCCACAAGCGTGAAGCCGCGATGCCGTGATGGCGACGCAATTAGTCTTTTCGACATAGCGCTACTCCCATGCAAGATAAGACAACAACCAAGGAAAAGAACGAAATAAACTCACTCGGAATCTGTCGAAGCGCCAGCAGAATCCGCCGAGGCGCCGGACGTGATCGGTATGTCAATCGTATTGCTTCCCGATGTCACTTCTTTTTCTAGCGGCGTTGTCGACACGTCCGTGTATTCCTTGGGCACTACATCCGATTCCTGGGATGCAGGGGCCTCTGTGGGGTCCTCACCGGACGCCATGTACGCAGGTTCGGAACCCTCTTCCCCCGTCCCCGTGTCTTCGCTGACGGCCTTCACCACAACCTTGTACTTGCCGACCATAGCCCCCGGCGTCCCCGAGACGCCAGTCAACAGCGTGTAGCTGCCATCATCGGCAATCACGCCGCTGGCCATCTGATTGCCAGTTTCAAGCGGGTGGAAGTCGATCGTGCAACCTTTGGCCGCCACACCATCGATCGTAACCTTCCCGGTTACGGGATGGGTATCCGGGCCGGACGAACCACAGCCGACCAACGTGAGGGTACCCAACGCAGCGCACACTGCAAACGAAACGGACCAGAAAGATGATCTTGCCATGAAATCACGCTCCCAAACATCTCCAGGGTAGACAACTATACCATGTTACAAAACAATACAAGATAAGTTTAACACCCAGAAGCCGCGACTGTCCAGACGCGAAAACCCCAAAAGCCAGATGTTTTCAGCCGCCGAGAGGCGTGCAATTACACTATCCCGCCCCCCCCCGTAGACGCTGCTAGCCAGCCCCGTCGTCCATCGCGAAATCGGCGTCTTCGGCTTGCCCCGGCGTGCAGGTCGGAAACAATGCATGACGCCGAGTGGTGGTTGCTCGGGAGCCTCGCCCTCCCACTTGTCGCCCGACGGGACTTGCCAACTTGAGGCGGCACGAGCCATTTCTGCAGAAACCGTCGCCCAGTGACCGCACGTGTCACGCGTTCGGCGAAGACATCTAACAGAGCCGAGAACAAACACGGAAGTGACAATTACTAACTCGATAGAAAGGAGTAAGTAGAATGGCAAAGTTCTATGTCGAATCGGGCACCCTCGAAGTCGTCACTGAGGCTGACGACGCGCAAGGGGCCGCATTGTGGGGCGTCCATCGGTGTATGGAGCAGGTGCTGCCCATCTGCCCCGACGATCCCCTATCCCCCGAGCAAAAGGAAGAACAGCTTCGCCAGCGCGGGTGTTACGTGCTTGGCGAAACGATCCGAACCAGCGAAAAGGGATTCGGCCGCAAAGATGCCGAAGTGCATGATACGGCCCAACTGTTCGCTGAATGGAACCAGTTGATGACCGCCATGTCGAAACTGCAGGAGCGACTAAGTGTCACGTGCTAGCTCGCCTTTCTCCGTAGCCGGCTGGATGCCGGAGTGACCAACGAGTCACGTTCATGCACGGGCAGGATGCCTGTGCCGTGACCACTTCTGGGAATACCCAAGATGGAATCGCAACCAACCGCCCCTCGCGAATAACCCGCCAACAAATTCACAGCGATTCCCGTTCTCTCTTCTCCCATCACTCTCTCGGACATCAAAGCCATACGACCGGTGCTAGCAGTGCGCTTCGTCTGGTAAGATAACGATCTGTGTACACCCCGACGTTGTGGTAGGTTTTTCGTAGGGCGGATTGCCAATCCGTCCATCGCGGAGGCAATTGTAGATCGAAGCAACGTGGCTAGACATCACTGATCGTGAGATTCAGCCACAATCAACCTATTAGCTTCTGCGTCAGTTTCTCACGGACGGATTGGCAATCCATCCTACACACACACCATCATGCGTTCTCGACTTATAGAAATCGGCCGGCTCTTTCTGAAGATCGGAACCATCGGTTTCGGCGGGCCCGCGGCGTTCTATGCGATGATGGAGGACGAAACGGTCCAGCGGCGTGGTTGGCTTACCCGTCAACATTTCGTCGATTTGCTCGGCGCCACGAATCTGATCCCTGGGCCAAATGCGGCCGAAATGGCGATGCACATCGGCTACGTGCGCGGCGGAGCAAGAGGGCTGATTGTCGCGGGGCTCGGCTTTATCTTGCCGGCGGCGCTGGTTACGACGGCTTTCGCGTGGCTGTACGTGCAATACGGCCAAGGGCCGAAAATCGGACCTGTGATCGCCGGCATTAAGCCCGCCGTGTTGGCCATCATCTTCTCGGCCGGCTGGCGTTTGGGAAAGAAAGCGATCAACGGGTGGATCGTAGGTTTCGTGGCGGCGGCTGTGGGCGTTGCTTCGACGTGCGGCGCCCCCGCGGTGCCGTCGCTGCTGTGCGCCAGTTTGATTGGCACCGTCTGGCTGCTGCTGGCCCGACGACCGGGTACCGGCGGTGGGGAATCCACAGGGCGAATTCTGGTTGCAGCAGCCGCGGGCGGCAGCGTAGCCGGCGCGGCACGCGTTGCTTACGCCGCTCCGCTCGCCCCGTTGGCTACGGCGACCGCAACGGTCGGCGGTACAGCATCGCTGTTGAAGATTGGACTGTTTTTCCTGAAAGTCGGCGTCGTCCTGTACGGCACCGGCTATGTGTTGTTCGCCTATCTGCACGGCGGATTGGCGGACCTGGGGTTGACCGAAAGTAAGCTGCTGGATGCCATCGCCATCGGCCAATTCACCCCTGGTCCGATCGTATCCACGGCCACATTCATCGGGTACATCCTGATGGCCGGCGACGGCAACCAACTCATGCTGGGACTAGCCGGTGCTGCGGTGGCCACGGTCGGTATTTTTCTACCGTCGTTTGTACTGGTCGCGATCACAAATCCCATCATCCCCAGGCTGAGGAAATACCGCTGGACGGCGGCATTTCTGGATGCCGTGAACGCTGCGTCGATGGGCCTGATGGCCGCCGTGACGATCAAGTTGGCGTGGTTGGTCTTTCTCCCGGAAAGCGACTCGTTGTGGCCAGGCTGGCAGGCAATCACTATCGCGGCACTAGCAAGCGTTGCGCTGCTACGGTGGCGAGTGGGCGCTGTGTGGCTGGTGCTGGGCGGCGCCGCCGCCGGGGCCATGTTCTGGCTGGTGGGTTGGCAAATGTAGGAACCTACAAATGACATGGATCAACCGATCGCGAATGGTCCTCCTGGCAATCATCGTTGTGATGATATGTGCGTCGCCAGCCAATGGTGACCGGCCTGCGCAGCCGAACGTTGTCTTTCTGTTCATCGACGATATGGGCTACGCCGATCCGAGCTGTTTCGGCAACCCGCACGTCAAGACGCCGAATATCGACCGTTTGGCGGGTGAGGGTATCAAACTGACCAACTTCTACGTCAACTCGCCCATCTGCTCACCGTCTCGCGTTGCCGTCACTACCGGCCAGTATCCGGCGCGGTGGAAAATCCACTCCTACCTGAACACGCGAGCCGGAAACAGAAGTCGCGGTATGCGCGACTACCTGGATGGCTCTGCACCCACAACCGCGAAGAAACTGAAAGCAGCCGGATACGCAACGGCCCACTTCGGCAAATGGCATATGGGCGGCGGCCGCGACGTGGACGACGCGCCACTGCCGACTGCGTACGGGTTCGATGAATCATTGGTCGCCTTTGAAGGCTTGGGCGATCGTCTGTTGACGAATCCGAAGAACTCTAGCGTCAAGTTGGGCCACGGTAAGATCGAGTTTTGCCAGCGATGGGAAAAGACGCAGAAGTACGCCGACCGTGCGATCGATTTCATCCGTCGGCATAAAGACCAGCCGTTCTACGTGCGTCTTTTTCCCAACGACGTCCACGACCCTCATGTTCCATGGCCTGGAGCCGAAGAGAAATGGAAAAGCGTGACCGACAACCCCTGGGAGCAGACGTTCTTCGCCGTGCTGGAGGAGATGGACAGGCAGATTGGACGATTGGTGGGCGAGATCGATGCGCTTGGCCTGAGCGAAAAGACGTTGATTGTTTTCACCAGCGACAACGGCCCGACGGACTGGCCCAAGTATTACCGCGAGGAAGCTCTCACTCCGCCCGGATTCACCAGGCCGTTCTTCGGGCGGAAATGGTCGCTATTCGAAGGCGGCATTCGCATGCCGTTTATCGCTCGCTGGAAAGGCACAATCCCGGCTGGAGTGACCGACGAAGAGAGCGTAATGAGTGGCATCGACCTCTCGCCCACTATCTGCAGTCTCGCGGGTGTCAATGTTCCCGAAGTGGAGAATCTGGACGGAATCGACTGCAGCGGCGTGCTGCTGGGAACGCCGTCGACACGTCCCCAGCCGTTGTTCTGGCAATATGGCGCACCACACGCGGTGCTCAAACCTGGCAAAGCCGAATACCAGAGTCCGAGTTTTGCGGTAAGAGATGGGACGTGGAAGTTCCTGGTCAACCCGGACGGCTCCGAAGCGCGTCTGTTCAATCTGGCCGAGGATCCCGGGGAACAGACCAACCTGCTGGAACAGGAGCCGGAACGGGTTGCCGCGTTGTTTGGAGGACTCGAAGTCTGGGCCAGGGAAATCGGTTTTGATTTCGACGGAGACGCAAAACCTGTCAAGCCGGCGCCGACCATTGACGCTCTTGTGAACAATCAACTCTTGCGATTCAGAAACCACGGCGTGGAGGTCGGCGAAGACGGAGCCTGGCGGTTCGATGGGAAGGCGTGGTTGGATCTGCCCAGGCACATGGCTCCAAAGGTAAGTGGCGGCAAGTGGATTCGAATCGGTGCCACGATAACGCCGACCGCCGCCAATGGCGTCATCCTGGCTCACGGAGGCGACAAATCAGGCTATTGCGTTTACCTCAAAGATGGAAAGCTCGCCTTCGCAACCTGCGTCCGCTGGAAGCGGACCGTCATCACGGCCGACGAACCGCTGGGCGAAGGACCGCATCAGTTCGAAGCCTTCTGGCAGACAGACGGTGCGATGCACCTGAAGGTAGACGGGAAACTCGTCGCCAAGGGCCACGCCCCAAACGCCTTGCAGGCCGAGCCCGGCGATTCCGTCCAGATCGGAGCCGATTTGATCAAGCCGGTTGGCGACTACGAAAACGAGAACGCGTTTCGTGGGTCGATCTCCAGGCTGTTTTTGAAACATCCTCGTTGACGTTACTCTTCATTGCGATCCAGACGTAGAGACGCACCAGCCCTTGAACAGAGTTCCGTTGTGGCGGACATAGTGACGTTCCACCGCGCGATAGGCGTCTTCATGGCATTGGGACCAGGACCGTCAACGGCATCTCTGGAAATTGCGTGCCAGCCGTGGAGCTGCGTCGTTTCAGTACGTAGCTCGCCCTCCAGCCTATCCACAGAAGGTGCCATATAACCGACAATGGTCTCAAGGAGACGAACCATGTTCAGTCAGAGTCGAGCCATATGGCGCCGTGTCGGATGCCGTTGTCTTGTTCCCGCCGTGGCGGCCTTCCTGGCTGCGTCCGCAGCGCTACCGTGGTCGACCGTCGCCCAACAGACCGAAAACTCCCCTATTCACCAGTCTTCGACAATACGACCGGTCACCGGCCTAGTCGTCGGGCCGGACGGAAAGCCGGTGGCCGGGGCCCAGGTCTACCTGTTTGCCGGCAAGGACTGGTCGTTCGGCGTTTTCCCCAAGGACTGGCCCAAGAGGCTCCCAAAGGACGCCTGGACTGTCGAGCGGCAGATGGAATACCGGCTGCGGAAGCCTCGCTGGAGGACGCTGCGACGCGCAGGCCCGCGACTGCTGGTCTTCGCAGAAGGATTGGGATTTGGATACGAACGTCTCTTTGCCTATGACCTCTTTGACGTGCGCCTTCGCGACGCCTTTGATCCGGGCCTGCGCGAGAACATGCAGGACGTTCGCATCCGCCTGCCTGAGATGATGCCCATCCGCGGGCGGCTCTTGACGCCGGACGGCCTGCCGGCGCAAGGCGTACTCGTCAGCGTCAGGCAACTGGGAGAGGATCAGGACTTGGTTCTTTGTCAATGTCGCCTCGACCTGTTCGGACGATCTGTGGCAGGCTCTCCTGGAGCGTCGGCCGAGCTGGAGCCGCGTCAGCAACTGCAACTGGCGAACCGGCACGCTCCCGAGTTCTGGCCGTCGGCGGTCCTTACGGACGCAGACGGTCGGTTTCGGCTGGACGGGATGCCGCTGGGCTGGCCCGTGCATCTGACTCTGGCGCACCCTGAGTTCGCTCAACAGGCACTTGTCGTGCACACGAACTCGAAAGAGCTGGCGGAGCATCGGAAGTATGCGTGTCTTCCCGTTCCGTCCACGTTCACCCACACGCTCAAGCCGGCTCGTCCGCCGCGGGGCGTGGTCAGGGCAGCCGACACGGGCAAACCGCTTTCCGGCGTCCTGCTCTGGGAATTCTCGGTGTCTACCAACGCTTTTTGGCACGGGTCAGGCTGCGTGTTCGTCCGCACCGACCGGCAAGGGCGATACCGCTTGAATTGCCACGAGTGGAAGGACTACTCCCCAAGTCTCTATCCTCCGCCGGACTCCGGTTACTTGGCCATGAACACGAGAATCGAAGACGGGCCGAAGGGCCCTGTGAAGGACATTCGGTTGGACCGAGGCGTGATCATTCGCGGTCGGGTCCTGGATGGAGAAACGGAAGCGCCCATTCCAGGCGCGAGCGTCGTCTACCGACCGTCGCGGGCAAACTCCTCTCATAAGCAGCATTACCTGTATCAACATCCGGTCCTGACGGACACCGAGGGCCGATTCGCGATGACCGGCTTGAGCGGACCGGGGTACCTGCTCGCGGAGACCGCGGATCGCGCGTACCTGCGGTCAGCAAACGTAGGTCAGATGCTTTCTTCCCGGTCCGCGCGGCCGAAGCCCAGTGGGCTGACCGAGATCAACGTGCCAGCAAACGGCCCGATGGAAAAGGAAGTGGTGATTCGCCTGAAGCGAGGTCGGACGGTGACTCTTCAGGCGGTTGGCCCGAAAGGGGAAGCACTGCCGTGGGTCGAAGCCGAATGGCAAGGGAATTACTCGGCTCACGACCTGGCCAGCAACAGGCCCCGGAAGTCTCCGCGCGGCAAGGTTGTGGTTAACGGCCTTGATCCCGACGGCGCGACCCGCGTGTTTCTGGTCCGCCAGCCCGCTCGTCTGGCAGCCGTGTTCAACTTGACGCCCGAGACGAAGGAGGGTCCCGTCGAAGTGCGCCTCCAGCCGACCGCGACCATTGTGGGCGAGTTGATCACGCCTGGCGGAAAGCCAAGTGCTGGCTACGTGGAATTGTTCACGAGCTTTGCCCCGGAGGTCTCTCAGTTCACCCAGAAACCCGAATTTCCGGATCGTGTGAGGCTCGCAGGCTTCTGCGTGGGCGGCGAGCATGAGAACCTCCACGCCAACCCCGACGGTAGATTCACGGTCAAGAACGTGATGCCTGGGGTTCCGATTGGACTGGCGCTGGGAGAACTGAAAAAAGAGGGTCGGCTAGTATGGGAAGCGAACGGGTCGGTCATCTCCCTCCAGCCGCTCGCGCCGGGCGAACGCCGCGACCTGGGCCGGTTGACGGTTGGACAGCCGAGGTCGAAGCCGTCGGGCAACGTACAGATGTTGCTCCTGCTCGCCGGGCGAATCGGGATAGTGCCCGATCTCTCCGAGCTTGGAAAGGATCGACCACCCAAGGTGCAGGTTCTTCCCGGCAACGCCGCCGACAAGGCCGGCGTCCGCTCCGGCGACCGAATCATCGCCCTGAACGGCCGGCCCATCAAGCGGATGGAGGACGTGCTGGGCATTTGGAACCAGTTGAACTTCGACAAGGGGTTGCGTTTGTCGCTGATGCGCGACGGGAAAAAGCTGGAGGTGACGTTGCCAGCGGAGTTGTTCCAGGATCCAACGCGGTCCTCGGGCTCCGACGCTCCGTGACTGCAAGAGAGATCGTAGTGGTGCGGCTATCGATTTTTGTCAGGTAGACTGAGGCCAGGGTGGCCGGGGTTGGAGGGCGCAAGCCCGAAACCCCGGGGCTTCCCTCGCTAACGCTCAGTCCAGCCCCGGCCACCCAACCTGACATTGATCGACAGATACACCAGTAGGTCAGGCTCTGCCTGACGCAATGTCTGGTATCGTCATGCACAGCATGACCTACGACTACTTCCGGCCATATTGCCCAAAGCGCCGCGCATTGAAGCCTGATGCGCAAGCGAAGGAGTCACGGCGTCTTCCTCGCTTGCGCGTCGGGCTTGAATAATCCAGGTTGGCCACCGACAGCATGGACTTTTCCTGGCTTCTGGGGAATCAGACCGACACATTTCGGGTCCGAAGTACGAAGAACTATTGGCTGCCGGTTAGGTGGGAAGCCAGGTGATTCCCTGGCAAGCTTCCGGCATTGATGTCTGACTCGTTGATGGACAAACAGCAAGAGCTACAGATCGCTCAAGGCCTCAGACAGGGCAGCGTGGAAGCGTGGAATTCGCTCTACGATGCCTATGCCAGGCGTGTGTGCGCCTACATTGCGCCGCTGATGGAACCCAATTCGACCGAGGTGGCCGACGTGGTCCAAGAGACTTTCCTTGCCGCAGCCCGTTCCGCTAAGAACTTCGATCCTGCGCGTGGATCGCTTTGGCATTGGCTGAGTGGGATCGCCCGGAATCGCCTGGGCGACCACTATCGGCAGAAGCGGCGTGGCGACCCGCTCGCACAAGTGGGTCGCCACATTGCGCACGAGATTGCCCGTTGGCTCGACGGCGGCGAAGACCCCCGAGATGCCTTGGCTTCGGCGGAAACGGCGGCCATGGTCCGCCAGACTCTGGCGGAGCTTTCCAGCGACTATGGGACGCTGCTGACGGAAAAGTACTGTCACGGGACGCCGGTCGTCGAGATTGCCCACCGGCGAGGATGCTCGGCGACGGCGATCCGTTCGCGGCTGGCCCGGGCACGTCAAGCATTTCGAGCGGCGTTTGGCCGCACCGGCGCGGAAGACATCACCTCCGAAGTGGAGGGACAATCATGAATCCTGAAGGCGAGAATAAGACCGACGAACGATACGCGGAGCTGTTGAAGCTCGCGAATTCGAGGCCCGTCGAGCTGGACGATGGTTTCTACGAACGGCTCCGCGAGGAGTCGGGCCGCGAGTTCCTTGCGCAATTCGCCGCGTCGAAGCCCGCCACGTCGCCCCAAGGGCAAGAACAAGAACCAACCCCCAAGCTCTGTCGACGGAGAAGTCCGATGGCGATCTTTTTGATTCGCGCACTGGCCACGGCAGCCACGATCGCCGTGGCAGCCGTTTCTTTTTGGGCCCTGTCGCCCGACGAGACGCCTGCGGCGCTTGACGCAGCCATTCGACAAGTCACACAGGCAAACACGGTCCAGCTCGATGTGACTCTCGGCGACTCGACGGCCACGGTCCGGACCCGCGGTACCGAGCGTATTCGATGGGACTACGGCGATGGCCGCTATGACATTGCCGCCGGGAAACAACTCTGGAAGGTCGACGAACGGGAGAACAGGGCCACGCCCAGCCCCTTTGCTATGGCGCGGGTCTTCGCGGCGGGGCTCGATCTGTTCTGTCTGCTCGAGTTGCCGGACTACAAGCCGGGTACGGCGGAGAAGACGTACCGCACGGCGCGGCCGATAGAGGTGGAGGGACAGCAGGACGTACAGTGTTACCGCATGGATCTGGCCGATTCGGCAGAGAAGATCGAGCTGGAGGCATTCGTCGAGAAGAAGACGCAAAAGCTCCGCTCGCTTTCCGCGGTGGCCCTTCGCGACGGCAAGCGTGAGCCACTTGGCCGGATCAAGGTCGTGGCAACCAACAAGGAGGTGCCGGAGGAGTTATTTGTCATCGGAGACATGCTCACCCGAGACGGCCGCATCGGCAAGGTGACCGACCACCAGGGCATCGCTTCGTTACGACCGGCGATGCATTCGCGTTGGACGCCGGTCGCCGGTCGCGTGTTGCTGAGGCTTGGCGACTGGCTGCGGACCGACGTGCGTGGGGCCAATGCCGTGCGGTGCCGATTGGCCCCGGAGACCGACGTTGTTCTCGGCCCCGGGTCGCTGGTCGAACTGATCCAGCCGGACCGGCTACGGATCGCGTCGGGCGAGATCAAGGTTACAGCCTCCGAGAAGACGCCCGTCGAACTGATGGGACCGGGCGATGCGAAGGTCGTCGTCAAGGCAGCAGGCCACTTTCGGCTTGCAGACGGAAAGCTCCTTGCCGTGGAAAGCCCGCCGCTCTGGCTGCAGGGCTTCGAAGGTGCAACGACCCAGGAATCTCTCGGCTCGTTGATTGCTAAGGTCGACGGCCGCAACGTGCCGCTAACGGTCGGGTACCACAAGGTGACCGTCGACATCCGCGACCAGATCGCCCGAACTGTGATCGAGGAGTCGTTTGTCAATCGAACCAGCAACACCGAGCCGCTGGAAGGGATCTTTTATTTCCCGCTTCCTCAGGATGCGTCGATATCCGGGTTTGCTATGTGGGTAGGCAACGAGCTGGTCGAGGCCGACGTGGTCGAGAAGCAGCGGGCTCGGGAGATATTCGAAGTGCTCAGGCACGAGAAGCGAGATCCGGGGCTGCTGGAATGGATGGGCGGGAACATTTTCCAGGCCCGCGTCTACCCAATACCGCCCAACAGCGAGAAACGGATCAAGATCACTTACACCCAGGTGCTCCCTTTGCGGGGAAACCAGTTCCGATACAGCTACGCGCTGCAAAGCGAGTTGCTGCGGCAACATCCGCTCAGAGAGCTGGCTATGGCGGTGACGATCCATTCAGCCACGCCGCTGGCCGATGTCCAGTCGCCCACGCACACCACGCGGATCGCGAAGAGCAAACAATCGGCTCAGGTGGAATTCAGCGCCCAGGAGTACACGCCGACGAGCGACTTCGAGGTGGTGGTTGAATTGGCTGAGAAACGTCCCAACGTGGTTGTGCTCCCGCATCGCCGCGGGGAGGACGGCTATTTTATGCTCCAGTTGACTCCGCCGGTCGGCGACACGACGGGTCACCGGGACGTGTTGCCCGACGGCGAGCCCATGGAGCTGCTGATCTTGGCCGATACGTCGGCGTCGATGGACAGAGACAGCCGACGCAACCAGGCCGAGTTCATTGCGGCGGTACTCGGCTCGCTGACTCCGGGCGATCGCGTCAATCTGGCCACTTGCGACGTGGAATGCTCTTGGGCCTTCGAGAGGCCGGTAGCCGTCAGCCCGGAGAACGTCGCCGCCGCGAGGGAGTTCCTTGCCGGGTGCCGGTCGCTCGGCTGGTCCAATCTCGACGCGGCGTTTGCCTCCGCGCTGGCCCAGGCGGGGCCTAATGCCCAGGTGATCTACGTCGGCGACGGGATCGTCAGCGGCAAGGACAGCGACCCGGTGGCCTTCGGCAACCGCTTGCGGCGTCTCTGGCAAGGCAAGACGGCCGCTTGCCACGCGGTGGCCGTCTCCAGCAGCTTTGAGCCGACCGTGTTGCGGGAAATCGCTTTGCTGGGTGGCGGGTCGGTGCGCCAGATCTCGGGAACGTCCGGTCCGGCGGCGCTCGCTGGCGAACTCTTGGCCGAAATCACTGGTCCGACCGCGCGGGATCTGAAGGTCGAATTTCGCGGTCTGCAAGTCGCTGCGGTGTACCCCGAGATCCTGCCGAACCTTGCCG
>CAZURK010000212.1:0-27566 GCA_964623055.1 uncultured Pirellulaceae bacterium | reverse complement strand
TGGCATGGAAAGCCTCGGATGTCGAGAAGCGACTAATAGACGCTGTCGCTTTGATGGCAAAGATGGACAAGGAGATACCCGGCGATTCTCCTGAGAAGTGGGGGCAATACAACTTGATCGGCAAGGTCTTCAGCGCCGTCGAACGTGCGCTCCGTTCATCAAGCCAATGGCCCGTCATCCAGGACAAAGTCTATGCAATCGCTTTGGCCAGGAACGTTGTGGTTATTACCGGCCGAGGCAAGAACACGGCGGGGCCTTGTTTTGTCGCTGCGCATTCGAAAGCCAACGGCAAGGCCCTCTGGAAAGTGGATCTACCGACCGAGCCGAGACTTGGCGGTCTCTCCATCGACCGTGACGGCAGAGTCCTCGTCACGTTAACGGACGGTTCCGTCGTGTGCGTGGGGAGAAACGATCAGTGAATGTCAAAACGAGTTTTAGTTCGTGATGATCTTGCCGATGCGAAACCAACGCGTCGTGTTGCTCGTCGCGGGGTCGACGTTTTCTCCGCCCACGGCGTAGATTCGGCCTTGATGAACGACGGCGCGGATGTCGTTCGTCGGCATCGGCACTAGACTTGGCAGATGCTGCCACTTGTCGCGATGCGCGTCGTACAGGAAGACGAAGGGGCAGTAGTAGGACGCGTGCAAGGGACTCTCTTGCTGGGCGGCTCGCATTTCGGGTGTTAGATCCGCAGCTTCATAAGCGCCGCCGACCACGATTATGTAACGGTCGGCGAGAGTGCAGCAGTCGAAGCCCGACAAACGAACGGGCAATGGCTGACGCCGTGTCCATTGGTGCGCCTCGGGGTCAAGTTGCCAGACCTCATTCGTGCGTTTCCGGTCCGGTCCCGATTGGGGCCGCGGGGAGAAAAAATGACTCCCGCCCAAGACGTACAGTTTTTCACCAACGGAAGCCGCACCGCACCACCCTCGTGAATCTCCCGGGATGTCGGCCACCTTGGACCAGGCAGGCTGCTCGGTAGCCGTGTCCAGCATCTCGACACTGGAAAGAGTTGGGCCATGGCCGCCTTGGCTGCCGCCGAACACAAAAAGCTTGGTCCCGATCGCGGCTGAAGGTGCCCAGCCGCGGGATTCCTTCAAATCGGCGATGCGTCGCCAAGCGTATCGGCCGTCGATCGCATCGAGGCGAAAACAAGCGTTGTGTACCTTTCCACGCTCCAACGCCCCTCGACCGCCGACGGAGTAGAATGTCGAGCCGCATTCGGTTCCCTCGACGTAGCATTGGCCAACCGGCGCGTCGGCCTCGCGACGCCATTGGCCCTCTCGCGGATCAAAGACGTACATGGTTGCCATCTCGCCCCACGGAAAGCGCATGCCGAAGACACTGGTGATTCTCCCGTCCAAGACGGTCAGACATCCGCCTTTGCGGTACTCGGGCAGGTCTTGCCCCAGGCTCCAACGGATGTCGACAACCGCCCCAGAGGCATCTTCGCCGCGCGCCGATGTCGTCTCGGGTGACAGCAGCACTGCAAGACATGGGACCGAGATCAGAAGACAGCGAGAGATGGATGCCGTCGAGGGTCTCATCATCCTAGTCTCAACAGAGAAAGCGGAACGCCGACCATTGTACTGTCCACAGATGCGCACCATAAGTACTTTGCAGCAGCAGGGGTTCCCCGTGGCAGACCCGAAGCGCAACTGCTATAACGATCGTGGCGTTGAGCATGAAACTCTTGGCGCGGCCAAGCCGCAACCGAAGTCGTTTAACGGCAAGGCGTCGGCGATGGCCGGAAACACAGTCGCCTTCGGCTTGCCGTCAAACGAGTTGGCGCATGGTGCGCGAATTCTGATGGTCTGCAGTGCAGAAGAGGAGAAGAACACATGAAGCGGTCGCAAACGATGCTCGTGATCTTGCTGGGATTCCTGCTGTTGCCCGGCTGCAACGGCAGTAATACGAGCACGAATGGCAGCAACAACGACGTTTCGGTTGAGGACAAAGACGTATCTGTCAACGAGTCGGATGATGCGACTGCCGAGCAAGCACCTGAGTCGGCCGCAACCGAACCGAAGCGAGACGGCGAGGAGAAGAAGGTCAAGGAGGCAGAGACCGCCGAGCCCGACGATCCGGATGCCGTTCAAGCACTTGAATCACTGGCATCGGAACTGAAGCGAGACGGCGAGGGTTATGTAACCGAGGTGAATCTCCGCGACACCGCGATCGACGATTCGGCCCTTGAACATCTGGTTGGCCTGCGGCGTGTGCGGTCGGTGCTGCTGAACAATACGGCCATCACGGATGCGGGACTGGCCGTGCTGGGAAAGATTGCCACGTTGGAAAACCTGGATTTGCGCGAATGCGCGGTTGGCAACGCGGGGATCGAGCATCTGGCCAGCTTGACCAAGTTGCGGGCTCTACGGCTCTCCAACGAGGAGGGCAAAACGACCGTCGATGACCAGGGATTGGCCCACATGGCGAAACTGACGAATTTGAAAGCGCTGCCTTTGGACTTCCTGTGGGTCAGCGAAGACGGACTGGCCCAACTCGGTGGATTGAAGAAGCTCGAGGAGCTTTATCTCAAGGGAACGCTTGTGGGTGACGAGGCACTGGCCAAGCTCCAGCAGTTCCCACGACTGAAGAAGCTCCGCCTCTCCCAAACGCACGTTACCAACGATGGGCTCGCCCACTTAGCAGAGCTTCCCCAACTTGCCGAACTGGACATCAGCGAGTGTACCTCGTTGTCCGACGATGGCCTGTCCCACTTGGCAGGATTGACGCAACTTGTTCGTCTGAATCTCTGGCGTGTGCCGATCACCGACACCGGCGTGGCTCACCTGGCAGGCTTGACAAAGATGCAGTGGCTCAATCTAGCCAACACACACCTGACCGATGCAGGTTTGGTACACCTGAAAGGAATGAGCGAATTGACGTTCCTGCATCTCGGGTCGACGGGCGTTTCTGATGCGGGCCTTGCGCACTTGGAACACCTGGTGACACTGAAGGAGCTGAAGGTCAGCCAGAGCGGCGTAACGGTCGCCGGCGCGGAAGAGTTGCAGAAGAAACTGCCCGAGACCAAGATCCAACAGGAGTACATTTCGGACCAATAGGGATCGGGCAAGAATCCGTTTGGCTCAGGTGTCCCAGGGCGATTTTGAAGCCTGCGTAGGACGGACCTCCAAGTCCGTCTCTCCCAAGGCCGCGGACGGACTTGGAAGTCCATCCTACAGCCTTGTTTCCGACATCCGCCAGATCCTATGCTACTTCCCAGCCAGCGCGGTACTCTTTGCTGATGTATTTGTCCGCCGCCGCGCAGTTGGTGGCTTTCAGATTCTTGGCGTCCCATTCGAGTTTCTCGCCTGTGCGGTAGGCAACGTTACCCAGCAGCACGGCCTCGGTCAGCGCGCCGGAGTAATCGAAGTTACAGGTTGTGGGCGAGCCGTCCTTGCACGCCTTGATCCATTCGGCGTGGTGGCCAATCGACGGCGGAATGCTGGGTTCGGGCGGTTTGAAGTCGGCGAACTTCTCCGCCGGGAACAGCCGGTAGCTGCCGTAGTTGGCGAACATATTGCCTTCGCTACCCATGAACATCACGCCGCTGCCGGGTACGCGTTCGCCGGCGACTTCGCGGGGGATTCGGTTGCCGTCGGACCATGTGAAGCGGACTGGCGGAAGGCCGCCGCGTTCGGGAAACTCGTAACGGACAGTCAGGCCCAACGGGCACGTTTCGGGATGCACTTCCGGACCTTCGGCTTCGCAACTGATCGGGTGCCGCAGTTTCAGGGCCCAGAACGGCAGGTCCATGTAGTGACATGCCATATCGCCCAGCGTGCCTTGGCCAAAGTCCCACCAGCGGCGCCATTGGGCCGGGTGGTATCTGCCTGGAAAGTAAGGCCGATACGGTGCGGGGCCCAACCAGAGGTCCCAATCGAGCGTCGCAGGCGGCTCCTGGCCACCTTCCGGACGCTCGCCCCCGCCCCATGCCTTGCCGACCCACACGTGGACTTCGGTCACGTCGCCGATCGCACCGGACTGGATGACCTCGACAACGCGACGGTAGTTGGCGCCCGCATGAATCTGCGTGCCCAATTGCGTTGCCACGCCGTGCTTCTTAGCGGCTTCGGCCACGATCCTGGATTCTTGCACGGTGTGCGTAAGCGGCTTTTCGCAATAGACGTGTTTGCCGGCGCGGATGGCCCGGATTGTGGCCGGAGCGTGATTGTGGTCTGCGGTGCCGACGGTGACCGCGTCGATCTTGTCGCCTTCTTTGTCGATCATCTCGCGATAATCGGCGTAGGTGCGAGCATCGGGAAACCGAGCTTTCGACCGGTCCAAGTAGTTCTTGTCCACGTCGCACAAGGCAACGATGTTCTCGCTGACCACGCCATTGATATCGGCAGCAGCTCGATTGGCCGTGCCCACGCAGCCCATGTTCAGCTTCTCGTTGGCCGCGGTAGATTCGGCAGCGACAAGCTCACTCCACACGCCGCTGGCCAGTACCGTGGCGCCTGCGCCGGACATCTTCAAGAAATCACGTCGATGAAGGTTGGACTTTCTTTGCATGGTTCCGTTCCCAAAAAGGTAGGTAATTCAAGAGGCAGCTACCGCGAATCTTAATTGACGCGACCGAAAACTGCAAACACACAAGCCGAAGATGGTCGCGAAGGGGCTGGGGCAAATCGAGCACCTCGCAGTCCACAGATTAGCATAGAAATCGGATTCCAACTGTGTAGGCTCGATACAACCGGCTTCCGGCCTGCTGATAAGTCACTTGATCGCCTTGCCCAACGCCCGCAGTTGCTCGATGAACGGCTGAGGGATCCGTCCGCTGTTCTGGATGGGCACGTCGAAGGTCACCACGCCGTTCTTGTCCACGATTTGCTGCGTCACGTCGATGACCTTTTCATTCGCCCACTGGGGATGGTCGCCGCGACACCACGATTGCCCAAGGTACGTCAGAATGTGGAACTGAATCTTGGCACCGCCCCGCTCGATCCAACGGCCAGGGCAGGCTTCCACCGCCTCGGAAAGCCGTTTCAGGGTGACTTCGCCCGCCGTGTAGTCCTCGTGCTCCGTGTGAGCGATCACCGGGACGCGGACGCCCGGGTTGAAAGCCACGATGGCGTTAGAGTCGCCCGCTCGCAGCGCGGCGGCAAAGCTGGCGAAGTTCGGCTCGTCTTCGAAGTGGTACATGTCGTCAGCGAAGTAGCAGCCGTCAATCCACCAACCCGCTACGTCTTTGCCCCAACGGAGCGACCACTCGCGAATCACAGATTCCCAATTCCGCTGGAACTCGACCAGACGACCGCCGACCGGCTCATCCGGTAGTTGCCAGCCGCCGGGCCGCCCCCATCGCCAGCCAAGCTTCTTTCGCGCCGCGTGATCGGCTGCTGGAGCACCACTGGGCAGATAGACCATTAACCGGATCCCCCGCTTATTGAGCGCTGCGGCCAAATCTGCTATGAGGTCCCTGCGGGAGCACTTGCTCGGCGACATCCCCACGATCTTGTCATAAGTCGCGTTCGGCGCGCAGTAATGGCCCGAGTTCTGGCCAATGGTGAACAGCAGGTACTTGGCTCCCGTCGACGCAATCTGTTCAGCCAGTCCTTCCACGTCAAACGCATCGACTTGGCGGTTCCACATCTCGGCGGTCAACTCGGCTCCGCCGGAAGAACTGGGCGGCGCGCCCAGGTAATGCGTCATCACACCCCAGCGAGCCTGGTGGAACCAGTCGGCCCTCTCGGCGACTGCCGTCGGCGGCGTGAGTGCCGCGCCTGCAACGAACGGCAAGCACACCAGGCACCACCAAAGTCGTCTCTGCAACCATGAAACCGGCATCTCATCCTCGCTTTCACTTTCCACGCCGCTATTGCGCGAGCGATCTACCTAGACAGGTCGTCTTCATACCGTAGACCGCAGCCGCAACACGCCGTATTCGATGGATTGTCGTCAGTGCTGCGAATCACGAACCTGATTGTCCCTCTCACCGTGTCCGTTGTCGAGGAGAGTCCTACGGGCTTCGTTGAAAATACGCCCCTGGTCCGATTGCTCGGACCAGGAGCTTCGTTCGCGGGCTATGCCACGACTTTGGTGACAACGCCCGAACCAACGGTCTTACCGCCTTCGCGGATCGCGAAGTGGGCACCGTCATCCAGGGCGATTGGCCGCCCCAAACGGATGCCGAGCTTCACACCGTCGCCGGGCATGGCCATGTCCACGTCGCCCAGCACCTCGGTGGTGCCGGTGACGTCGGTTGTGCGGAAGAAGAACTGCGGCGTGTAGCCATCGAAAAACGGCGTGTGTCTGCCGCCTTCCTCCTTCGTCAGCACGTAGACCTCAGCCTCGAATTCGGTGTGAGGCGTAATCGAGCCGGCACTGGCCAGCACCTGGCCTCGCTGCACTTCGTCACGAGCGACGCCGCGCAGCAAGCAGCCGACGTTGTCGCCCGCCTGACCAAAGTCCAGCAACTGCTTGAACGTCTCGACCTGCGTCACCACGACCTTGCGCGGCTGGTCGGCCAGTCCCACGATTTCCACCGTGTCGCCAGCGCGTACCATGCCCCGCTCGATCTTGCCGGTGACAACCGTCCCGCGACCCTCGATCGTGAACACGTTCTCGACCGGCATCAGCAGCGGCCTGTCGACCGCTCGGACCGGATCGGGGATGTACGTGTCCAGCGCCGACAGCAACTTGTCGATGCACCGGGTAGCCCGCGGATCGGTGGGGTTGTCGTGCGCCAGCTTCGCCGAACCCCGGACGAACGGCACTTCTTCGCCAGGGAAGCCGTACTGCGTCAGCAGCTCGCGCAGGTCCATCTCGACCAACTCGATCAATTCGGGATCGTCCACTAGGTCGCACTTGTTCAGGAACACGACCAGGTGAGGCACACCTACCTGACGAGCCAGCAACACGTGCTCGCGGGTCTGCGGCATCGGGCCGTCCGCGGCTGAGACCAGCAACACCGCACCGTCCATCTGGGCTGCGCCGGTGATCATGTTCTTGATGTAGTCGGCGTGCCCGGGGCAGTCGATGTGAGCGTACATCCGCTGCTCGGTCTCGTACTTGACGTGCGCCGCTACGATGGTCACGGTCTTGCTCTTGTCACGCACGATGCCGCCCTTGGCGATTTCCTGATAGGGCTTGTACTCGGCCAGCCCCTTCTCGGACTGCACCCGCAGGATCGCTGCGGTCAGCGTAGTTTTGCCATGGTCGATATGACCGATGGTTCCGACATTGACGTTCAGTTTCTGACGAACGAAAGTCTCCTTGGCCATTCTTTCCTCCTTCTTCTGTCGTTTAACCGCGACCCAACGGGGAGCGCTTCGGGCGACGTCAACTCCCGCGCTCCCCGTTGGGTCGCGGTTAAACTAGGACATGAAACGGAGACTGAAAAACAAACCACCGGACACTCGCTCGACATTGGACCGCGGCTTGCCAGGCAGCGGATCAGTGTGCGAGCGCCGGGAATACGCTTGACGATGCGCCCGTTGGAGTTCACGCTTCAGCGTGTCTTCGCGACGGGCTTCCTCTGCCCGATGCGGCAGCCTAAAGGCTGGACTCCAACAAAGGGCCAACGACATGGAAGACCAGCGACGGGACTCGCTTTCGGTTGATCGAGGCAGCCACCTCGGACCGAAGTCGTCCTGTTTGATCCGCCAACCGCTCGAGAACCTGCCGCCGGTCGAACTCCTCGATCGGCAGGTCGGCGGAGACGGTTACCAGCAGCCGTGACGAATTGGGTGCGGGCACGACGGAGACCACGTGCAGGGACTGAAGCAGTTCATCGCGGCAGTCGCCTGACAGGACCAAGTCCAATGTGTCCGCCACTTGTCGGCACAGTTGTTTTGCCTTGCGGTCTTCTTTGTGGTTTCTGGTTCTTCCAGTGTAGCCGGTGCCGAAATCCACGCCTTCAGAGCAGAACTTCCCAATAGACGCGAGGGATTGCTCGCGCGTACGTTTGTTGGATGTCATGGTTGCTCCCAACCAAAATAGGAGATCGGCGCAGAACGCCGAGATTGACAAAGTGGGCCGTTTCAGCAGTACACATAGGGCCCATTCGTCTCGAATCAGGTGTGGCACGGTTTTCTTGTTAGCCGTGTCTTTCCCGATCGCGACAAACACTGCCAACAAGTACGCAGTGCCATACAACCCTTTGGCTAATGCCGAAACGGGACATTGAGGCGAAGAGTACGCGGGGAAGGAGCCTGGCGCGACCAGGCCAGCAGCGAGACTAGCCCAGGCGAGAGCGCAGGCTCAACGACTCAGAAAGGCGACGTGAAGATCGCATCGTTGGCCTCCTTGGTGGGCAAGATGATGGAGTTGTGCGATGAACCGTCACCACACACCGTCATGTCGGTTGTTGTTGTGAGACACGGAAGCCAAGCAAAGGTTCGCGCTCAGCCCCAAAAGAACGGAGGACGTTCCTAGCTTGATACCTCAGGCCGGAGATGCCCGTGACAGTTGCGTAGCTCCATTTGCCACACCATTCCGCGAGAACAACTCCTCGTAGGTTTGGAGAAATCCTGGTGTGAACTGATCTCGCTCCTCCTTTATCATGTTCTCGATCTCTTGCCTGCTAAAGAACACGCACCCCTTTACGCCATCAATCGTGCCAAGCTTCCCCACACTGTCGTGATGTAAGACGAACACTCGTTTGATTTCAGTCTCACGTTCGTTGGACACCCGTATTTCTCCAAGCTCCTCCAAACCATGCGGGTTCACCCCGATCTCCTCCAAGGACTCCCTGAACGCCGCAATTTCATATGTCTCACCTATACCGACGTGACCGGCCGCTGACGCCGTCCAACGGTTTGGATACAAATCCTTCTCGCCCCTCCTCTGTAGAAGTATCTCCCCGTCGCCGTTCAAGAGCAGAACGTAGACCCCTCGATGCACAAGCCTTGGGTTCTCATGTACGACGCTGCGCGGCGCAACTCCTGACGCTCGTTCATTGTAGCGATCGTAGACTACAAAATGCTCCTCACTTTTCAGGGACTTCAGGAGTTCTTCGACATCGTCTTCGCCGAAGTCCAGGCCCAGAGAGCCGAGAAAGTACGTCAGCGTTGATTTCCCGATCATCTTAGGTTCACAAAGAACTCTGGGTTCCATTCCCAGTATCTCAGGGTCGTACGGTTGGTAACATGCCGCCGTCTCTTGCATCGAAGCCGTGTGAACTCCGCATTTGTGCAAGGTCACGTTTGGCCCTGTGACGGGCGTGGTGGGATAGAGGAAGTATCCTGTGCACCTCTGAATCAGTTGAGAAATGCCAGGAATTGTTTTGAGGTCCCAGTTGCCCTTTCCCTTCTCACCGTACAGTTGGTTAAGCGTGACCACCAAAGAACTCAGGTCGGTAATGCCGGCCCTCTCGCCAAGTCCATTGACTGTCACATCGATGACTCTTGCTCCGGCAAGATATGCTGCCAGGGAGTTTGCCAGCGCCAGCCCAAGGTCATTATGACAGTGCACATGTAGATCCAACGACGTCTCCTGCATCACTCGTTCGATGAAAGGCCCCGTCCGCTCTGGCGTCATGATACCGACGGTGTCTGCAATCCCAATTCTGTCGGCACCTGCCTTCTCTGCTACGTTGGCCGCCTTGCTCAGATGGGCGAACTCTGTTCTCGTCGCATCCTCAATCGTATACCTTACTCGTAGTCCCCTGTCCTTCGCATATTTCACACTCGATTCGATGCGTGACAGCGCGCCGGCAAGGCTCATGTTCTTTAGTCTATATTTGAGGCTGTATTCATTGACGCCCAAGAATATCCCCACCCACTTGCACCCGGTCTTCTCGACCGTGCGAATGTCCTCCTCTCTTGCCCGCGCATGCCCCAGGACCTCCGCTCTGAGAGAAAGATGTGCGATGGCCGAGACAGCGCTGAATACCTCGTGGCTCACGAACGGGTGCCCGGCCTCGATGTAGTCGATGCCGAATTGGTCCAGCCTCCTGGCTATTTCGAGCTTCTGATCCTTAGAGAAACTGACGCCGGGAGTCTGTTCTCCCTCCCTGAGTGTGGTGTCGAGCAACTCGATTAGTCTCTTTCTTTTGTTTCGTTTCATCTTGGTCACCTCGTTGTAATTACAGTTTTCAGCGAGAACGATGTTCACAAACTTCCCGGAGCCTTCTACAAACCTGTATGCGTGCGGTACGCCGGCTGGAATGTAGACAGATGCAGGACTGCTCAGTGGATACGCGTCATTCTCAGTATTCACCTCGACTGTCAAACCCGTCAGGTCCGCACGGTCGCCGATGAAAAGAAACAGACTGTCGTCATCGTGTACGTGGGGTTCGACGTGAGGCTGTTCGTTTGAAACATCTTCAACCGTTCTGACTATCGCGTATATCTTGCCAGACGGGTTGTTCCTATGGTCGCTGAACACGTATCGTTTGCCTGGGCCGATATCGTGATACTTCAGTTCGGTCGCGGATCTCTCTTCGACTCTCAGAATCAACTGTTCAGCGAGCATATTAGTACTCCCTATAGAGCTTTCGGCTACCGTCCAACTTATTCCTTCTAATCTCGATCAACGGAACCGACGTCGCGGAACTTGGATTCAGCCCGTAAAGATCGATATCGATTACGTCGGGGGCAAAAACAACTTCCTTCCTTCCCAAAACGATTTTGATGGCTTCGTTCACAGCAAGGATTGCCTCGATGTAGGGTCGCTGAAATGTCACCCCCCATCTCCTCCTCCCGCGCCGCCAGTCTTCGTGCCATCCGCGGTCCGCCCCGTGCGTTCCCGCATATGCAGCTCTTTCATCCTTGTACTGTTGGGCGAGTTCTTTCCGTCGCGGATGGTCACTGAGCTTTCCGTCCGTCATTTCCTTGAAACCCAAGGCCGTCTCATAATCGATGCCATCGGAACGGAAGACCGTTACGTAGGCGCGCAGTGGCGGGCTGCCGGAGATGGCGACGTAAGGTATCCCCAGTTCCCTTGCCGCCCGAGCCGAGAGGATCCGCGAGTCCATTCTATCGATCGCACCTATGATCACATCGTAGATGCTCTGCCTATTCTCTCTTGGGCTAATCCCATATTTCGTGCGTACCTCGTCTCCGCGAAAAACAGATTCGATGTTTTTTTCGTCGAGCATGCAGTGAAGTCCAATTAGACGCAGGAAGTTCATGTCATCCCGGTAGACGGGAAGCGCCTTTTTGATGAACCTCGTAATGTTGGCCACCTTTGGCTTGCCGATATCTTCATATATCTCAGTGACCAGTCGGTTCAGGTTCGTGATGTCCAGCGCATCAAAATCTGCGACCGTTACCAGGCCGAATCCGGTTCTTGTCAGGCCATGCGTCGATATCTGACCGACGCACCCCTGGCCAACGACCAACACTCGCCCATCTCTGATCTTGTCCATGTCACGTTTGGAGTAGACGCCGTAGTTTCTGTCGAAAAGAAGGGAATACAGTCGGTTCTTGTCTTGCTCGTCGAGATTCCTCAGTTGCTGGTCGGTTAACTTTGTCAGATCTTGTTCTTCAATCATGTCCGACTCCTTCTGATCGTGTTGGGTAGATTCCGGTGGATGTCGAATTGTCGTTCTTGAAGCGAGCGGGCGTCTGGAGCGGTCAGTTTGGAATGGACTGCGGCCTGTGCGCCCGCTCGCTCGGACTACACCGCACTCTACCAGTGCGAAACTTGCTCTCAATATCAACACGCCCAAACGCAGCAATATCTGGCATGATTGGGCATTCTTGAGCGCCATCAGGCCGCTTGAGAGGCTGTTGCGTTGAGAGCTGACGGCGCGTTTGATATCATCGCAGAGTCCGCCCGCCCCACCTTCTATCGTGAGTGAGGTTTTGACATGGCCAAGAACTTGTTGCTCCCCGACGGCCCTAAGATCAGATTTCGGCGTATCGAGCTACGTTTGACGTATGAGGCAGTGCACAAGAGAGGCGGGCCCTCGCGAAATACGATGGCGAAAGCTGAAAAGGGCGAACCCATCAGTTCGATAACGGCTGGACGCATCGCTCGGGCGTTGGACCTCCCTGTACAGGATTTCTTGATGCCAACGCAGTCAGATGTGCCGATCTACTGGGGATACCGGCCCGCAGCTCACCGTGACATTCATAGCGCACTACTGAACTGCACGTCGGAGTTGTTGATCGTCGGCACTGGGTTGACGACAGTCGAGTTTGTCCTCAAGGATCCAGATGTCGTTGCATCGCTGACCGAAGTGCTTCATCAGCCCCATCCACCAAGCATGACGGTCGTGGCACTCAGGCGGGCGAACCACCTGCATCGCCATGGGTTGGGCAGGGCCCAGCTCCCATCCAAGGTTCAGCACTTCAGAGCAGTAATCCGGCCTTGGCTGCGGAAGCGGCTTGGTGGGATCAGGATTCGTACGTACAAACCAAATGTGATACCGCGACACTTCATACTGAAGGCTGACGACACAATCTACTTTGGATCGTATTTGACCCACAAAATCGGGGCAGAGTCATATCTCATCAAACTGGAGAAGTCCAATCAGGACGCGCTCTATGCTCTGTTGGAGGAGGAAGTCAAACACATCGTGAGTGAGTCAATTCCGTATTGAAAGAAAGACTTGGAGCGTGCCATCTACGAGTTGCGGGTCCAGAATCGCCACGCGTTGGCCGTTAAGTGGGGGGGGTCCGTTCAATGCGGCTTGGGATGGGAAGAAGATGCGAGTGGAAGACAAACGGAACGGCGGAAAGCGGATAGGTCGAATGGTTGGTCGAGATCATAGTAGGAGAATTCACGTCCGACATAATCGGGTCGACTATCATTTGGATAACCGCGATGGGCAACCGCTGCCTGACTGGTAGCGCAGCATTGCGGAATAGAGTTGCGTTTCTTGGGCAAGTATGACTTAGGACGCTTTGGGGCGTCGCTCGCTGTGAACACGAACGATCTGTCCACCAATAGGGCTGCTTCACTCGAATACTGGGATGGATATTGGCGCGATGCAGGGGCCAATCCTCGCTGGCGAGAGGTGGCCCCCGAGGTAGTCGATCTGATAGAACGCGAAACACCGGGCCGACGTCCTGATGTTTTGGATCTCGGATGCGGTTTAGGACGCAACGCCATTGCCTTCGCTCAGGCAGGATATCGTGTAACAGCGGCAGATGCTTCCTCGGTTGCGGGCGGCGCGTTGCAGACGCGGGCGAAGGAAGCGGGCGTGACCATCAAGTTCGTTCTGTGCGATTTCGCAGATGACTTGTTTCCCGATGAATCATTTGACCTCGTGGTGAGCATTGACGCCATTCACCACGGAGACCGTGCCGCTTTCTTTCGCTCCATCGCCAACGTATGTCGCTGGCTGAAGCATGGCGGGCTCTTCCTGTTTACATCTCCGGTTCTCACGGATCACGACAGAAGCGAGCAATGGAGAGAGATAGCCTCGCGTACTTTGGAGGTGGAGCCAGGACACGTCCATTACCACCCCAGCCGCAGCGATCTTGAGAAGTCACTGAGCGGATTGCGTTTGCTCTCCTGCAACCGAGTGCCTCATCGATGGGAAAGGGAAGGCTTGCGATACGATGGGGTCAAGTGGCAGGTTCTCGCTCAGCGACCTTAGAGTCGTTTCGGGCATCGGCAAAAGCCTCACAACGAGCGACTCAAGCGATCAACTCGTTTCAGAAGCGTTGGAATACGGTTGTGGCCGTGCATGCGCCGGATGCAGTCTGCCGCGGTTGTTTGGTCAATGCCGGCCGAGGTGATGAACAGTGGACGATCGCTAGATCCTCTGAGAATCCTCACGGCACTCGTGGCTGTTGCGAAACGCGTCTTGGCGACACCGATCACGGGAACGGTTTGCCCGAGAGCTTCATACAAGTATCCGCCCAGGCCCTTCTTCTGATTAGCGTCCAACCATACATATCCGTCAATGACTACGATTTCAGACCCGGCACCAACCTTGACCAGGATTGCCAGCACACATGGAAGCTCGCGGCGGTAGAACTGGCCCGGCACATACGGTTCAACTTTGTCGATGTCCAAGACGTACTCGCCAATGGGCGCAGCATCTTCCCACTCCTGAATCGTCACGCAGGCAGCTCTTGCGGAATCGTCTTTGTAGCAAACGTCAACGCAGGCGAGCATGTTTTCGGTTGGAAAGGATGTCAATTTAGTGGACACAGTTTCAAGGCTGTTGGTGCAGCGGGGTGGCCGGGGTTGGAGCTGTGCAAAACCCCGGCAACCTCAGGACCGGGGCTTCCCTTCGGTCCAGCCCCGGCCATCCAAATCGGATTTTGAAACTGCTTCCAACGAGATCAAGGATACCGCGATCACGAAAAGGGTGCATCTCATGTAGAAAAGAAAACGCCTCTGATCGGTCTGCCCGGATCAGAGGCGTTTCGCGTGGCATCAAATCGCAAACGGCTTGGCCGTCTGCCACTTCTCGTCGGCCAGCCACTTCTTGGCGGCCGGCAGCGAGGCGTAGACGATCCGGCGGCCGTCGCGGATCACCTGACCGGTAAACCGTCCAGGCTCGACCGTCTCGACACGCAGGCCGCTGACGGTCTCGTCCGGCGCGAGCGTCAACGGCTCGTCGAGCAGCTCGCGCACTGTGCCCTTGGCTCGCTCGTCTTCCTGGCTGGCGATCTCGGCGATCACCGTTTCCAGTTCGTCGAGCGAACCGATGCCGTCCGGCAGCGGCGTACGCGACGCGGGCGTTTCGGTCTGCTCACTCTTGAGCTGAGCGATGCGGATCGCCAACGAACCGTAGCACTCACGGATCAGACACGGCCATACGCTCTGCCAGTAGGCGTACGACGGCGCCCGCTCGACGCCGACCACTTGATCGTCGACCAAAATGATCGCGCCGATCTGGTTCGGCACGCACTCGAACTCGGCCACGAACTCATCCAGCTCCTTGCGGAAGTGCTTGAGGAAGAACTCCAGATGACTTCCGCCCTGGACGCCCAACTCGTGGTTGAACGCCGCGATAGCATCCCAGAGCTTGTTGTAGCTCTTCTCCTTGCGCACCTCCAAGGCCCGCTCGCGCAGTGCGTACGGGAGGATCAGCATCCGGTAAGCGTCACGCTGGATCAGCCCGCCCTGCGACTGCTGGATGCACATTGCCGTGTCGAAGCGCTGCTCGGCGCACGGTCGAACGACGCCGGCGTGCGCCATGGCGTGGTCCTGTGCGGCCTGCTTCACGACGTAGCCAGCGTGGCAGGGCACGATCAGCACGCAGTCGCTCGGGTTGCGGAATCCCAGCGTACCGTAGTTGGTCGTGAACACTTCGGCCTGGCCCTCGGCGGGCGAGACGAAACGATCATCCGAAAGCTCGCTCAGCAGCGGAATAACCTGCATGTAGCCGACGCTCTGGATGCGACCCGGCGTGCAGCCGTGCAGCACGTCGGCCACGCGAGTCGTCTTCTGTCGCTTACGAAATACCATGCTTCACCTCCGGTTCCGTGGGGTAAGCTTCCAACTTGTCATTCTCAATCGCAGGCAGGATGCCTGCGCCACTGACCATGCCCAACAAGGCCGCTACCCCGCGCTCGATGTCCGACTCGAACAGGACCTTGAGCAGTCCCAGTCCGATCGCGTCCGGCTTGCTCACCGGCAGACCCGGCACCGCCTCGCACAGCGAACGGATACCGCGGGCCTCGGCTGCGAACACGGGCGAGAACTGGTGGATCGGCGTCTGGACGCCCATCCGCCGCACGGCCCGGACCACTTCCGCGAAGCACCCGGCCGGCGCGTTCTCGTAACCATCGGTCAGCACGAACACGACGTCCGGCTCGCGCTTCAGCAGCGTGACAAGACCGGCGGCCAGCGACGTGTCGCCCGCCGGTTCGATCAGCTCACAAGCCGGCGCCACACGACCGTCGCTGGTGACGATCGTGGCTCGTTCGGCCGTCTCGGCCAGCAGGTCCCGCAACGCCAGGGCGACCGAGATCGGCCGCCGCTGCTGCGTCTGGTGACCCAGCATCGACGCCGAGACGTCCAGCAGGACGCCGGCATGCTCGAACTGGATCGGCAGACGCCGAGCCGTAGCCTGTGCCTTGCGATGCAGCTCGGCGCGAATCGCGTCGCTCAAGCCCATCTCGTAGGCGTAGACGTACAGCCGGACCGCGTCGTACCGGGCCGGATCGAACTCGACTTCCACATCAGCCTCGGCGGCCTTGCGCTGCAAGCCGATCTTCTGACCGGCGGTCAACTGCGACTTTGTCAGTTCCAGCACGTCCGCGCTGGTCTTGTCGCGGTGGAACCGGCTGCGCAAACCCTCCAACGTCTCGTACGGCAGCGCCCGGCCACGCGCGAAATCGCACTTTGCGTCCCGATAAGCCGTCAGGCGGCGCAGCGTCAGACCGTCCTCATCGCCAAGGACGAACCGCACACACTGCTCGGCGCGGTCACAGTCTTCGCCGTCGACAAATCGGTGCAGGTGCCGACGTACGATCTGGCATTCCTTGTCGCTACGTCCGATAGCCGGCTTCGCCAACACAGCGCGCAAAATGCTCGCCGTTCGGCGTCCCCAAGCGTGGGTTAGCGCCGTCGCCAGCTTGCGCCGGTACTTGACTGCCCAGAACTCCAAGTTGCCAGCTCCGAGCAAAGTCGACAGGATCAGCCGTCGCGCACGGGCGTTGTTGACACGCTGAGTGCGAAGCCAGACAAACAGCTTGAGCATCCGCTGCGGCGGGAGCAGTCCCAGCAATCCGCGCAATGCAGCGCCTTCCTGCTCGGGCGAAAGCAGTCCGTTGTCGGTCCGAGCAGTGCGCAGCAATCGCACGGCACCGATCTGCCGGCTGAAATCGGTAACACCCGGCAGCAGCAGCGCAGCGGTGTAGATGCCGCGATCCAGCTCGAACAAGTCACGGTGTACTGTCTCGACAGCCGCTTCCTGCTCGGCACGCGTGTTGTAGAACGTCGCGCGTGCGGTGGCCGTGGCTGCCGTGTCAAGGAACTCGCCGAAAGCCAACGGCAGCAGTTCGCGCTGCTCGCTCGCCAAGTGCGTCATACGCACCGTGGGCATCGTCGTTGTGCTGCGAATCAATTCCTTCATGCTTCGCTCCCTTCACGGCAGCCACGTGCACAAAACACCTCAACACGCCTCAATATAAAGCGGGACCGGCGCGGACGCCGGCCCCGCAAGAAAGGTCCGGGAAAGTGTGCGGGTCGAAGAAAGTCGTCGTGTGTTTGCCAGTTACACCACTCGCCCGAACGATCACCTTTTGAGCGGGCGAGGGGAGAATCGAACTCCCAACCGCTAATCGCGGGGACGCTGGATCGACGCGTCAGTTCCCGGTTGTATTGCCAGACCGGCCGCATCGCTCGTTACCCAGCAGCCGATTTGGATTTCAAAGCCAGGGTAGTTTGCAGGTCAATTCTTCGTGGTGGAGATTTTGGACCTCCAACGGTTAAACAGCCGTTGCTCTGGATTGACGTGCGAGTCCCTGGTCAGTCACAAAAAGACTGGGGTAAGGTGCGGGTCAAGTTTCTTCAGTAACGGAATCGAACCGTTAACTTCCAGATTTCAAATCCTGGCGCTCTAACCAATTGAGCTAACTGTATTGACGCGCTAGTCCCCTGTCGTTTCTGCCACAATCAAAGTGACGGCAAATGAGGTCTTAAGGTTCGGCACGATCCAACTCCAATTCCGATGGCGGGTTGTGTATCTTGTCGGAGTGCTCGAACGGTTGCGACCACAGCCGACGACGCCAACGGTTGGCAAACTGCTGTGCTCTGGTTTGACCAGCAAACTTCCGCCGCACGCTGCTTGCTTTGGGATCGACGATCTGCAAGTGCCCCAACTCGTGCAGGAACACGTCGTAAAGCAGGAAACGCCGCACCGCCCTTTCAGGCCATTGCGACCCGCGAACGGCACCGAACCGCCGTGGGGAGTGCCGGACCATGTACCGCGTCAAGCTGACGTTGGGCGGCAGAGCGCAGATCGCGATCTCTCGACGACCTTGATTCACATAGCCCAGGCGTCGAACTCCGAAGCTCCAGTCGTTGAAATGAACGGCTCGTAGTCGAGACCAAACCTCGGACGGCAGGCGGTCGAGCAAGACCTCGACGTCGTATTCATTCAGGTAGTGCTTGCGCAGCTCGCATGGGTGTGTGAAGCTGTACCTGATTCTCCTTGTCATAGTTGTTTGACTCGCAAGTAAACCCCGGCACAGCGCAAAGTGGCTGTGCCGGGTGGTTCAGATCTATTTCTTCAGCTCGACGTTCCAGTACGCCTCGCTGAGGAACTTCGACCAGCTCTCGATCCGCATGTCGTGGGCCGCGTAAAGCGGGTTCCACATCGGCTGGACCGGCTTGTGCTTCAACCGCATCTTCGCCTGCTCCGGCGTGCGGTCCGCCTTTCGCTTGTTGCAGTCCAAGCAGGCCAGCACGCAGTTGTCCCAGCGCGACTCGCCGCCCTGGGCGCGAGGGATGACGTGGTCCAGCGTTAACTCGTCCATACCAGGCTGCTTGCCGCAGTACTGGCACGTGTAGTGGTCACGCTTGAAGATGTTTCGCCGGCTGAACGTCACGGCCGCCGCAGGCAGCCGGTCGTAGTCGGTCAGCGTGATCACCTCGGGCACACGCAGCCGAAAGCGGACCGCCTGGATGAACCGCTCGCCGTCGCGCGGCTGCAGCTTCGCCCAGTCCTCCCACGTGTAGGTCTGGTAGTCGGCTGGGTCCACGACACGAGCCGACTCGTTCCACAACAGCACCAGCGCCCGCGCCACGGTGGCAACGTTGACTGCCTGCCAGTTGCGGTTCAAGACCAACGCCGGTCGGTTCAGTATCTTGGCAACCATCGCCTACCTCCAATCATCCGTCCAGGTTGACCGACCGGACTTGAACCGGCATGTACTTGGCCCACAACCAAGCGCTTTGCCATTAAGCTACGGTCAACGTACATAAATGACCAAATCCGAATGACCAATGACCAAGGGAGAAGCCACACAGCCCAACAAAAAGACCCGATGTCGCTTGTGACACCGGGTCTTGAAAGTTGCAGGAAGGATGAGCCGAGTGTCACAAGCGCGGAGTATGCGCGGGGCAACCATTCGCAGTCAGATCGGCAAGTCGCCCTTTGCATGTGGGTTCGCGGGTGAGATTCGACCACAACGACATCATTGTCCCGGTTTCCTCGGATGTGCTGCTTCGATCAGCGGCGTGAATCGCTTCTCCGTCTATTCCATCTAAGACGGCGGAGGCGCGTCAAAGGTTCACAAGAAATCGCCCAATCTTCCTGGAGTCTGAGGATCATCGACGCCAGAAGCCAGCGAATGCTGTTGCGAGCACCCACACCGTGCAGATGTGCCGAATGTTGATCATCAATTCTCCGGTTCTTGGTCGTTCGCCTTGATATCGTAGGCGTACAGGAAATCATCATGTCGAATATACAGCCGGCCGGCGCAGACGACCGGATGCGCCCACGAAGGGCCTTCGCCTCCTTTGAGAAGAGGGAATTCGCTGATTAGCTCGTGTCGTTCGGGTGTTGCCTTGACCAAACCCATCCGGGATCGCTCGCCCAGCGTGTAGAACATTCCGTCCGCATAAGTCAGTGAGCCTTTGCCGACACCCGGCTCGTTATACATCGTCTTGCCCGTCTTCCAGTCAACGCAGATCCAGCCGCGGCGGTGGCCGGAGCCGTAGAGATAACCGTCCAGCAGAATCACGCCACCGTGATGGTTGTCCAGTTCGATTGATTGCCAGAGTGGCTCAGTCGTCACTTTGCCGTCAACGATTTGCAGCTTCAGCTTCCTGCTGCCTACCTTGTGCCCCGTGCTGTAGAAGACACACCCTTCGTGCAGAATCGACATGAATATGTTTTCGTCCCACGGAGTGATGTGTTGAACGTGCCAAAGCAGTTCGCCGGTATCGGCGTTCAACCCGATGCTTGCTTTGGCAGTCATCGTCGCAAGGATTCGCATGCCGCCGTATTCGCATAAGCTTGGCGATGCGTAGCCTGCCAGTTCGCCGGCGCTTTCTGACTTCCATGCAACTTTGCCAGTCATCTTGTCCAACGCCACCACGGCGGCCTGTGGTCCACCAGGGCTGCAAACGACTCGGTCGCCGTCGATCAGAAGCGACTCGGAAAGGGCCCACGTGATGTTTTTGCTTCCGAATTTCTCCAGGATGTTCAGTCCCCAGAGTCTCCTGCCCGTTTGCGCATCCAGACACACCACTTCGCCGAGCGGGCTCTTATGATACAGCCGGTCGCCGTCGATGGTCGGCGTCGAGCGCGAACCCGGCTTCGAGCCACTCCATGCACGACCGTTTTCGTACCGCCATTCAATCTTGCCGGCCAAGTCAAGCGCGGTTACGACGGTGTTCTCGCCGATGTTGCCTGCGGTGAAGATCAGGCCGTGGGCGAACGACATGCTGGAATAACCGTGGCCGATTCCGCGAGCCGTCCACAGTAGCGGGGGACCATCGACCGGCCAGCTTTCGAGCAGCCCTGTTTCGGTCGAGATGTTGTCGCGGTTGGGGCCGTGAAACTGCGGCCAAAAAGGCTCCTCCGACGCGCGGGTCGAAGCGGACGCCAACAGGCCGAGTATCAACGAGACCCGAAACGCTCGGCCTAAACACGTCGAGCAACGGATGAGAATCATGATGGTTTACCTCGTCTTCAACATGATCAGACATGGCGGCGACGCCACGTCAGTTGCCAGATAGCCGTACCTTGATCCCTGTCTTTTCCGCCAATGCCTTCGCGTTGGCGAGTTGTGATTTGCCTGCCACAATCTCTTCCATCTTCGTCAACTTCTCCAACGGCGAGAAATCGCGCACATCAGTATAGCTGATGTGCAGCCAACGAAGATTGGTCATGGCAGCCAGCGGCTTGATATCTGTCACTTCGGTCTGCGCCAGCGCAAGACGTTCGAGTCGAGTCAGCGAACGAAGCGGCACAAGATCCTTGACGTGGGTCATCTGCAGATTCAGGACCTCTAACCTCGTCAGATTTGCCACGGGAGACACATCACGGACCGGGTTGGCGGACACATTCAAGAGGGTCAACTTCCGGAGATTGGCCAACGGTGTGAGATCCTGAACATCGCTGCCCTTAATCCGTAATCGGCCTAGATTATGCAGGCGCGCAAGGGGTTTCAAGTCGTCCACGAAAGTCAACGTACACTCCAGAGACTCCAGGTTCTCAAGATTTGCAAGAGGCGTCAGGTCGTGAACCGGTGCATGTTCCACAGCAAGCCAACGTAAGTGCTGCAATTTCGATACGGGCGTCAGGTCTCTAACCTGCGTATGGTAGAGGTAGACACCCTGCAGCTTCGGCAGCTTTTCAAGTGGAGTGAGATCGTTGATTTCCTTTCCGCCGATGCCCACCTTTTCGACCGTTTGAAAGCAGTCTTCGCCGAGAATGTCTCGCAACCACCTTGGGCCCGACGGTCCTGGTCCTTTACCCAGTTGCCATCCGTACTTGACCCATCCTCCGTGCTTCGATACCCAAGCCACCGCCTCGCGCTGTTCCTCGGCTCGGTGCAGAACGCGGACCAACCACGCGCACGAAACGCACAGAAGGGTCATTACGATCAGTAGGCTACGCAGCCCATAGCGAAGATATCGTTTCACGACACAAGCCCCGCTTCCGATTCACACCCTCCGTTAGACTACTCGACCAGATGCACCAGAACTATACCCGTCTCGCGCATGGCTTGTTAGCGTGACACCACATCTTGATCCGCGACGAACGTTGTGCAGATGTGAACGCGTGCGTGCTTGCTCTGATCGCCCAGTTCGCTGGGCTCACCGCGTATGTAATCGACCGCGCCGACCTTGTGACAGAGGTGCTTGAGGTGAAGCACTACTACCACCAAGGCGTCTTGGCTCGCACCGGAATCGAGAAGTAGCCGGCCCCGAATGAGCCGCGTTTGTGAACCAATGGGCAAGAAACTGAGGAGAAAGTGAACACTTCATGTATGGTCTGCGTAAGAGAACACGTAGAATCAGATCGTTGAGGAAAACTGTCCATTCGCCTGCGTTTTTTGCCGATTTACTTGCAACTGGTAAGATAGCCAGATATAATCAACCCCTCTAAAGTCAGGGTAAGGGGGCGTCTTCCCCTGATCGTTCGTTGCCCTGTGATTGAGATTTGAACCTTACTTGTATTTTCCACGCTGTCATCCATATCCATCTAGGAGGACGCTATGAAGAGGAAACGGTTCGGTTTCACCCTTGTCGAATTGCTTGTGGTCATCGCAATCATTGGGATACTCGTCGCGTTGCTGCTTCCGGCGATTCAGGCAGCCCGGGAGGCCGCGCGGCGGGCTGAGTGCACCAACAATTTCAAGCAGATTGGGATCGCACTTCACAACTATCACGACACGCACGGAGTGTTCGTCGCACATTGCACTGGGACGACATGCCCCTGGGGTACAGACAGTCACCGTGCGTGCAACTACAGCTACTTGAGCGGTTGGGTTGGGCTCTTACCGTTCATGGACCAAGTGCCCCTTTGGGAGCAGTTTGCGTCTGGGGGCACGTTCAACGGCTACACCTACCAGAACTTCGGGCCGTACTCGTACGGCGGCACTCGTGGGTTCACCCCGTTGTCGGCACAAGTCCCAGGCTTGCTTTGCCCGTCCGATGGCCCTGCGCACACCAAGCCGAAATCTACGGAGGGATACACCAACTATCACTTCAGCTTCGGCGACAAGATAAATGGCAACTTCTATGACCAGAGCCCGCGCGGGGTGTTCGGTCGCATAAAGCACATGGGCACTCAGGACATCCTCGATGGCACCAGCAATACACTCGCCTGTTCCGAATCTCTGGTCGGCGCCGTCGCCGGTCGCGCGAGACGGGTCAAAGGCGGCATGGCTGCGGGCGGGAACAACGTCGCCGGCGTGACCGGGTTGCACATCAGTCCCATGCGATGCTATACCAGGGTCAATCCTAACGATCCGAAGAGCCTGACCGGCAGCGTCTGGGGCTATAGAGGTCGGTATTGGGCCGCGGCGCATGGCCATGTGGCTGGGGTTACGACGGTTCTACCGCCGAACGGCCCGGCATGCGCGTGTGGCGAGAGCCGATGGTGCTATTGGGGCGTTTTCCCGCCCAACAGCAATCATCCCGGTGGCGTTATGGGAGTGCTGGCCGACGGCTCGACCCGGTTCATAAGCGAAGACATCGACACGGGCAACCTGTCTGCCCAGGAGGCAGAAAGGACCAGCCGGGCCGAGAGCCCGTACGGAGTTTGGGGTGCGTTGGGTTCGAAAGACGGCACCGAGCCGCCGGAACAGTTCTAGGTCAGGCATTGCCGGAAAACAAGAGTTCATCTTTATCGGGGGGATCGCAATGTTTCGAAGGGTCTTCGTAGGTAGTGCTTGCCTCGCTTTGGCGGCGTGTTTCGTTGGTTGCTCTGGCGGCGGCGGTGGGGACTACCCCGATACCGTGGCTGCCAAGGGTACGGTGACCTATAACGGCAGCCTGGTGGAGGACGCCTCGGTTGTTTTCTCGCCCGCCTCGGGCGACGATGCAGCGTACGGCACTACGGATGCGCAGGGCGTCTTCACGCTGAAGACCTCCTGGGGGGCGGATGGAGCCGTGCCCGGCAGCTACAAGGTCACCGTTTCCAAGACCGGGGACGGGGTCGGAGAAGCCGTGGAAGTGGACGCCGAGGACGAAGAAGCGGACATGATGGCCGACGAGGGGACGGAGGAAGCGGCCAAGATCACCGAGCACTTGCCCGAGAAGTACAAGTATGCCGATTCCACCGACCTTGAAGAGGAAGTCAAAGCCGACGGCGATAACAACTTCAAGTTGGAATTGACCGACGACTGATTCGGGCACCAGTTGTGGGCCGGTCTCACGACCGGCCCCTTGGCCTCACTTCGGCTTCGAGGTCCCTTGATTCCACCAGATAGAAAGCCAATTCGGTAAACGAAGCGTTGGCTTCCTTGCGTGTGATCCGACGGCCAGATCGAGGTCGCCATCGCCGTCGAAGTCGGCCATTTCGATGGCGGGATGCCACGGAGAATTGGTCTCCAGCGTGTGACGGACGAACCGCCCCGGTGACGTCTGTTCGAGACACACGAGCGAGACCCAGCGTTTCACCGCTGTATTGACGAACCGTATCTTTGGCTCGATCCACACCGAAGCAACCACATCTATATCTCCATCCAGGTCGATGTCTCCGGCTAATGCGCGGTAGGCCCCGGGAAGGTCCGTCAGGCGATGGTGAGCAAACTCTAACCCGCCTTGATTCTCGAGCCAGTGCACTCCATGACACGGCTTCACGTAACCGTCGTCAAAGCTATCGCCATTGGTGAAGAGAATATCCATGTCGCCATCCTGATCCATGTCGGCCAATTCCATGCCGCTGAGTCCAAACGCCGGATCCGGCCCCCACCACAGCGTCTGGAGGCGAAACTGCCCGCCTCCTTGATTGATGAACGCATCAACGCATTCATGGTCTTGGCTTACCGACGCCACGAAATCCGGTCGACCGTCGTGGTTCAAGTCATGCACGGGCACGTGGACGGTGCCGGGACGCGGGTCGATTTCCTCCGGCTCGAAGTGGATCTGGTCACCGTTCGCCGAGACGTTCCGGAGAAGAAAAATGCTCCCCGGCCGGTACGCGCCGAAATCCGCCACGATCAGGTCCGGGTCGCCGTCGGCGTCCACGTCCGCCGGCCGCACATCGCACACGCGCCCTAACTCCGAGGCGAGCACCACCTGTTCGTAATCGTCCGCGTCTTTTCTGCGTCGCAGCCACACGATTTGGCCCCGGTCGTGATCATCGACGCCGTAGAGACTACCCAGATCCGACACCACGAGATCAATGGCACCGTCCCCGTTAAGATCACAAGGCTCGATGTGACATGGATGGTTCAGTCGCGCCAGGACCCGAGCACCGGACGCCCGATCGGCTGGATCGATCGCAACCACGATGCCTTGTCGCATGTCGCAAGCCAAAAGGACAGGGGTGGCACCTTGATCGAGACGAGTCCAGCGCAAGCAGGACACGGCCGGCGACAGATTGGGACTCGGGTCCGCCGCCAGCGTCTCCACGGTATAGCGAACACTCCATTCAGCGTCTGCTTCCTCTGGCTCGGGAAAGACCGGCTCTGGGAGTGCCCGAGATTCATAGTATGCGATTGCCAAATCGACCGGTGGCGGGTCCAAGTCCTGACGCCCCGATCTGGCGTAGAACTCGTATCCCCGTTGCACCTCCTTTCGCCATGCGTACCGAGGGTAGTTCTCGGGGCTCGGCATTCCGTGACAATCGCTACAGAATGCCACGATTCGCGACTCCGCCCCCTGCTCGACGTGAACCGGGGACACCGTCTCGCGCAAACGCGCGAAGCGTGCTTTCCGTTCCTCGCGACGCGATAGAGCACGCCAGCCGATCAGCACGACCACCAGACAAACGAGCACTACGGCGGTGACAAGTATTCGCACCCGAGGCGGTCGCCGTGTTCGCTCGCCGTCCATTCTCAACAGGACCTCAGCCGTGATCGGATATGAGTTGATTGGCTCTGTCGCGGCAAAGCCGAAGTGGTCGTCCCAACAGAATTCGATCCATGACTATCATACAGTTCGCGCCGTTGTTGCACATGGGTGGGTGTGATACACTCATCGGTCTTGCCGTTAGACGAATTCTTGTGTGGACTCTTCAGTTAGACGAGTCGTTGAAAGGGCTCTCGGATATGCGGCGGCGAAAGCGGCCTTCCCAAAGAACGCCGTCCGGTCCTGTGCGTCGCAGGCGACGCTTGATACTCATCGTGGTCGGCATTGTGGCGTTCGTCCTGCTGTTGGTCTTTGGGCGTGAGGTCCTGGCCGCTTTGGCTCGACGGATGGCTGCACGCCAGATGGATATGTGGGCCATCAGTGCAGCACAACAGTGGCTTGAGCGGGCCGCTTGGCTGGATCCCGGTGATGGCGAAGTGGAATTGATGCGGGCGGCCTGCTATCGCCGTCGCAACGATCCGGACCGATGGCACAGGGCCATGCTATCGGCGGAACAGAAGGGCGTGCCGATCAGTCGACTTCAGCACGAGAAACAACTGGCGGCCTTGGGATCAGGCCAATTGTACTCGGAAGCCGAGGCTCTGTTGAGCGAGTTGCTCGAAGCTGGCGTGTCGCCTGGGGACGTTGGCACAGCTCTTCTTCGCTGCTACCTGGCTCAAAGGCAATACTACAAGGCCCGTGTCTTTCTGGAGGCCTGGCGTTCGGAGTATGTAGACGATGCGCATGCCGCGTATCTCTGGGGCATGTACTGGCTGAGATTGGAGGAGTTCGAGTTGGCCAGAACTCAGTTTCAGGTCGCGCTCGAACGACAGCCTCGGCACGAACTAGCGCGTGAGGTGATTGCCGAGCAATGCGAGAACCAAAACCGGCTTGATCTGGCCCTGGAACAATACATCGAGTCGGTGACCCTCTTTCCGGAAAGTACGATCGCGAGTGTAGGTCTAGCAAGAGTCCTGCGCAGATTGAGTCGCAACGGCGAAGCGCGGGCCCTGCTGAAGCCGTTGACCGTGCAACCGGAGCCACCCGCAATCGCCATTTTGGAGATGGCACAAGTCGAACTCGAATCCGGCAACTACCAAGAGGCTGATCGCCTGTTTGCCGAAGCAGAACTGGATGGGCATGACGATATGCTTCTTCCAGCGGCAATCGCATCGACACTCACAGGAGATACCACCCGCGCCGAGCAACTGATCGCTCGGTATGACGCCAAGGTCAGCGCAACGCAGCATGCGACCGACCTGGAAGCACGGGTTTCCGTCAATCCCTTGGACACACAGGCCGCTGACCAGTTGAGCCGTCTGCTCTCGCAATCAATCGGACCCGGCGAGAAGCAAGGCGCGGCCGCAACGGCACACGCGAAGAAGGAACAGGCGGCAAGCTCCCTGATGTCGGCCGCCGAGTTGTATTCGCTGCATTGTGCTGCGTGTCACGGAGCCAACGGCGACGGCAACGGTCGCGCCGCGCGGCAACTGTACCCCAGGCCGCGAGATCTCCGCACGGGCAGATCGCGGCTGGTTGGTACACTGAACGGGATTCCAAGACTGGCAGAACTGGAATCTGTCCTCAAACAGGGAATGCCGGGCACATCGATGCAACCCTTTGAAGACCTGAGCGAAGACCAGCTACGACTACTGGCGCAGGAAGTGCAGCGAATCAATCGTGAAGGTGTTCGAGAGCGATTCATCGACACGTTGAAGGACGAAGGAGAAGAAATAGACGAAGACGAGGTGCGCGAGGTCGTCGAACTCTGCACTACCTCCGGAGAAATTGTTCCTGTCCCACAAATAGGCCCTGCCGACGCCCAGATAATCGCAAAGGGCAAGAACCTATACTCAGAGTTGGGTTGTGAGAAGTGCCACGGAGACGATGGGATCGGAGCCGTGGACATGGACTTGTTCGACGACAAGGGTCGACCATCGCGAGCGCGCGACCTGGTCCACGAACCGTTCAAAGGCGGCCAGGAGCCAGATTCGATCTATCTGCGCATTCGCCTGGGAATGCCGGGCAGCGCCCACCCGGGCTGCCCCAACGTGTCCGACGAGGAATTGACCGCCCTAGTTCACTACTGTGTGTCGCTGGCCCGCGAGCCGAAATCCGCGCTGACGAACCACCAGCGGACTATGCTGGCTACCGGCCGCGCGTACCTTTCGGCGCTAGGCAAATCCTCGACGCAATGAATCCGCCGCTCTTGGACCTATGGATTGAAC